>NZ_QYTU02000029.1 GCF_003605365.2 Siminovitchia fortis | reverse complement strand
AGCGCAGGATATCGCAAAATCTGTAGTATATGCGGTCACTCAGCCTGATTATGTGAATGTCAATGAAATTACAGTGCGGCCCGTATAAACTGAATTTAACTATTCCAGAGCAGGCTGTAAAGCTTATCTATGAGCCTTGTTGATAATTTGTTGCAAGGGGATCTCAAGGTGATATACATTTCCAAGCAAAATATCAGCTATGGCATCAGAGCAAGATAAAAAGTTAAAAAGAGGAAAAGCGCTTGGTTAAAGCGCTCTCGTAAATAATATTCAGCTTCCTTTTACGCATCAGTATCCATAATACATGTGGTGGTGAGGATGGACATGATGCATTGAATACGGGTGGATTCCTTGATGCTGAAGTTGGAGCTGATCCAGTCCATATCCGTGATGATGCAAGTGATGGTGCATTGGATAAACATGATGGTGCATAGGGTAAGCATGATATCCATGTAAATGAGGATGCATTTGATCACCTTCTTTTAAATTGGTCTATACACCATATGACCCAAGAAAAAACATGAAACCTTTTTTGGATGAAATGGGTATTTGTCTAATTTTAAAGAATGGCAGGCCGCGGCAAACGGAATATTTTTGTGAACCCGAGATAAAGTATTTGGAGGTGTCATTAATGAAATGGGAAGATGTACGCCAAGCATTTCCAAAGCAATGGGTATTGATAGAGGTTGCACAAGCATACACAAACGATGAAAGCGAACGTATTTTAGAAGAAATTACTCCTTTAAAAAAGTTTTCAAATTCTCCTGAGGCAATAAGAGTGTATCAAGAACTTCATCGTGAAAATCCCACTCGAGAATTGTACATTCTCCATACGAGTCGAGAGAACCCTAATATTATTAAAAGTGGGCAGGTGTAAGACGTTAGTGAAAAAGTTAATCATTGACGATGGACTATTGTAAACCGGATGACAACAAAGGTGATTCCCATACTGTCAAGGCACGGTCAAAAAATGTCGAGCCAAAAGGATTTCTTAAAAATACCCCAATATTAAAGTCATTTGAAAAAGATGATGTATTTTATTCGGTAACATTTATACGTCAATTTGAAAATGCCAGTGTTGTTGAAGCTCTAAACAATTCAATTAACGAAGTAAAGAAATTAAACAAGCTGAAACTAATAAAACTACAATAAGGAGAATGAAAATGAATTTTCGCTTGGAACTATTTGTAAAAGATTTGCAAAAATCTATTAGGTTTTATGAAGAAATCCTTGGCCTTACATTCTATAAAAAACATGAGACTGGTGCAATGATTAAACATGTGGACTTTGCATTATTATTAACTCATGACGCTATTCTTAATGAAAATCATTATTTAAAAAAGGGAGGTCTTAATCCGAAAGGTAAAGGTATGGAGCTTGTCCTAGTTTCTGATGATATTGAGGGATTATACCAACATGTATTAGAAAAAAACTATCCTATGGAATCTGAACTTAAACTACAATCTTGGGGAATGAAGGATTTCCGAATTATAGACCCGGATGGTTATTATTTAAGGTTAACCTCAAATAAGCTAAATGATGAACTTAAGCAATAGATGCTTGTGTTAATATCTGGCCATTTTTGCATATACAACAATCGGGCGCGATTGTTGTATAAACCCTTAGATTTAAACGACTTTATTGTTATATGTTAAGTATTTTATATCAAAAATCAAACATCTATAACCCCGTCCATAACTTGGAAATTCATTCAATGTTACATAACCCTTCATAACCGTTCCTTCTATTCCCAATCCTGTTTGGAAGAGGACTTTTATCAACAAATTAGCAATTGGGCCGGAATACAAACTAGGTGAGTGCGATAAATAAGTGCACGATTCAATGATGAAGTTTACCAGCAAAAAAACTATTGGGCTGGCTGGAAAAGGTAATTGTGATTAAGTCCGGCTTGAAAAAAATCTCGATAAGAATTGTTAACCAATCCTTTATCAAGATCTTTAGTGGTTTCACTATGTAAATTTGGTATCAAAAAAAATATATAATTTCAGCATTGTCCGCTAATTTTTATTAAAAACTTGCCCCAAAAGTTGCCCCACTTGCCCCAAAAAGTGCCCCAAAACAATACATTATTTTACGTTAGTTTACAACCCTAAAATAAAACAAAAAGCCCCAAAACCTTTGTATACCAAGGGTTTGGGGCTTTCTAAATACTGTGTTCTACAAAGCAATTCTATTAACGTGAGTAGAACTCAACGATAAACGATTCGTTAATTTCTGGTGGAAGTTCTGAACGCTCAGGAAGACGTGTCAAAGATCCTTCAAGCTTGTCTGCATCGAAAGAAACATAGTCAGGGACGAAGTTTGTCGCTTCTACTGATTCTTTGATGATCGCAAGGTTTTTTGATTTTTCACGTACGCTCACAACTTGGCCAGGGTTTACTTTGTAAGATGGAATGTCTACGCGGCGTCCATCAACAAGGATATGCCCGTGGTTGACAAGCTGGCGTGCCTGACGGCGGGTGCGTGCCAAGCCAAGGCGGTAAACGATGTTGTCAAGGCGTTGTTCAAGAAGAATCATGAAGTTAACACCGTGTTTACCTTGCATTTTGCCGGCTTTGACGAATGTGTTTTTGAATTGGCGCTCAGTAACACCGTACATATGACGGAGTTTTTGCTTTTCCTGCAACTGAAGACCATATTCAGAATGCTTTTTACGTTGGTTTGGACCATGTTGTCCTGGCGCATAAGGGCGCTTTTCTAATTCTTTTCCAGTTCCGCTCAGTGAGATTCCGAGACGGCGGGAAATTTTCCAGCTTGGACCGGTATAACGAGCCATAGAAGACTCCTCCTTAGGTTTTATTTTGTTGTAAAATAAAAACCGTTGCGAGAATACAATGCTGGGTATTTTGTTTTCATGTACCTTCGCCCTAGCAGCAGCGGGTTACGCGATACACCTCAAAACGCGAGGAACAAAATACGGTCAACAGAATATTCATCAAGGCTGCAATTATTTTACACACAAAGAACATTATAGGGCCCGCTGAAAGAAAAGTCAAGATGCCGGTTTTCGCTTCTTCGCTCCAGATTAATGGCATTTCTAGTATTTTTACATCATTTGCGCCAAATATTGCTTAAGCTCATCCGTCAGCGGCAAGCGTTCCGCTTCTATCACTGTTGTCCCAAGTTCATACAGGAGCGGCTCAAGCATATGAAATGTTTGGCTTTTCAGCCATACCTCCCTCGGATTTCTTTCAAGCTGATTCATCATCATTAAAAATGAGTTTTGGTAATAGCCCACTTCAGGCTGACCTTCTGCCAAATCTTGAAATATAACCTGGCCGCTTCGTTGATCGATTGCTACTGCCATTAACGGGAAATATGGTCTTTCTCCGGGTTTTTCCTGTACCGGTGTATCAACTCTGAAAAAATCAATTTCAATTGGTGTATCGTATTTTTTATATTTCAGTGAACGTCTAATATCCATTTCCGGCACTAACAGCTGCTGTTCTTCGGGGGAGGGCTGCTGTGACTTCCATCTATCGGGCGAAAGCAGCGTGGTGTTCCATTGCGTTTTGTCTCCTTGCGTTTTCGGAACTCTGCCTATAACCGGGTTATCTCCCGTAAAGTATGGAATTTCCAGTCCATTCTCTACTTCTTTTATCACTTCAATCGCCTGCTCAACTGCGATTGTTAATAAACGAGCCTCATCCGCCTCAATGACCCATGGGACAAAACCAGGTTTAAAGCTTCTGAATTGCTGCCATTGCTTCTTTCCTCTAAAGGCCATTCCGTTATCCTTGATCAACTGATAATCTTCGTTTTCGAGTTCATCCCGATTAACAAACGATAAAAGTATGCTTCGCTGTTCTGTTATTAGTTCAAAAGTATCAATGTCTTCTTTCATTGTTTTTAACAAATTCTGATAGCCATCGGGACCGATATATACCGCCATGCCAAACTCTTCTCCCATCGCTCCCAAAATGCTGCAAAATAAATATTCGCTTGTCAGAGGATCTTTGACAACAAAAATTTCATCGTTATCAAACAAATCCCATGGCTTCAGGGCGTTAAATTCCTTTGCCTTTATGAATAATTCCTTCATGTTGATATCCATCTGATCGGAATTTGTTTCAACAGGCTTGGCAAATGGGGATAATGCCTTATTTACTGCTGCCGTTAATTTTTTGGAGTCCACTTCTTCTACTTCGTACAGCTCTTCCAAAAGTTCACCCCTGCTATCTTCTTCGGGAGCATACTGGACTGCTTTCACACAATGCGGGTACAATACCCCTTCCTTTGGGGAAATGATTTTTTCCAAAAGAATTTCATGTTTCCAATCATCGCCAAAATCATAAGTATAAACGGCTTTATCCTTTTCCACTAAGAACCAGTCCGATAATTTTTCCTCTTTTTCATCATAAATATCATGCATATTAAAGCCCCACGGATCGTTATCATCCGACCCTATTTCTATCTGGTGTATATTCCTTCCGCTGGACTTTTTCATCATAAAGGCATGCAAGTGATAATCATCCCAGTCAAAAGCAGCTTGAATGATTTCATGCATTTGATAAAATGTCATGCTGCTATCTACCTGCAGTCTTCTCCATACAGGCGGGCTCATGTGCATTAGCGTTACTTTAAATTGAAAAATCATTCTGTGCCCTCCAAATTGTATCCTTTTAAACGAGTTTAAAGCATTAAGTAAGAAATGTGAATGATTACCGCAGGACTTGGAAGTGGTTTTATCGGTTTTCGCAAAAATCTGTCGAGTTATTTTCAGAGGATATATATAAATTGAAGCCGAATTTATACTTAAGCCCAGGTACAAGTCGCCTATTTCGTATCATGAGACGATTTATGGTTTATAGAGAATGCTTTAAAAAGGGAGGGTCCACAATGTCCGGCCAAGGAGGAAAAACAAAGGAGGCCATTATCGAAGCGGCCATTGAATTGTTTACAACCAAAGGGTTTAAGGGGACGACAATCCGCGATATCGCAGCCAGGGCAAAATTGAATCCGGCGAACATTTCCTATTATTTTCAGGGAAAACAAGGGCTGCTGGAGGCGTGCCTTGTCAGTTTTTTCGAACCTTATTTAACGCTGTTGGAAGAAGAGAAAAAGAAAGTCGACTGGGAGGATCCGCAAGTTTGCCTTCACAGGGCCATAAGAAAAGTCCTTGTTTTCCAAAGTGACAATCATTTGCTGACCCGGCTTGTATGGAGGGAAATCACGATTGATTCGCAAGTGTCAAGGGAGATCATTTCTTCCTATCTGATGAAAGAGAGGTATTACCTGAAAGCATTGACATCCTCGGCGCTGGGCGAAAATCATTCTGCGCTCCCTGTCAGCATGATGATCATCCAATTAAAGGGAATGCTTTCCACTCCTTTTTTAAACAGCCAGTATGTCAGCGAGGTTTGGGGAATGCATCCGAAAGACCCTTATTTTATAGAGAAATATTATGAATCGGTCATAGACTGGATTCAAGCGGCTGTGAACGTTCAAAAGAGCGCTTTATATGTGGCCCGTCGCCCTTCCCCGGTTGTAAAGACTGTGTAAAAAAATGCTGCCAACCAAATTTTGGGGCGGCTTTTTCTAATTTTAGGGCAGAACCTGTTTTATTCTGGAAAGCTAAAGAAAGCATAAAATTTTACCGAATTTTCTCTTCAAACAAGATTAACGTAATGTCCAGCTTCAGGCGCCATCGGCTCGAGGTCATAAGCCAATCGCTGATGAAGGCAAACTACGCCTTCTTCAGCGCTCGTCTTATGCTTGTCGCCGATAAACGGGCGCCTTGCGCTTTTCTTAAGAATAAAAGAAAAAAACGATAGAAAAATTGCATTTATGCGTCAAAAATTGTCGCTGTCGTGGTATCATAGAAGGACATAACTGAACTAATAAAATCGCTTGATATACATAGTTTTTGCTGAATGATGGAAGGAGCAGGGGACAGATAATGAAATACGGTGTTGAACTCGTCATCAGTGCAATCATTCTTATCATAATCATATTCATTATTGGATATATGATCAGGAAAAAATATTATAAAGAAATTGACCAGCTGGAAGCAAGGAAAATGGAAACGATGAACCAGCCTGTTGTTGAGGAACTGGCTAAAGTAAAAAAATTGAACATGACGGGGAAAACAGAAGAGATGTTCGAACAGTGGCGCCAAGCATGGGACGATATTATCACCGTTCAGCTTCCCCACATCGATGAACTCCTTTTCGAAGCCGAGGAGTACACGGATAAGTTCAATTTCAAGAAAGTGAAAGATACCCGTATCCAGATTGAAAGTGAACTGGCCAAGATCAATGAACAAATACAAAAAATCCTTGCTGAATTAAAAGAGTTGATAGACAGCGAAGAAAGGAACAGAACGGATATTGGGAGCCTGAAAGAAAAATATGGTTTGGCAAAAAAACGTCTGCTTACTGAGTCTCATACGTTTGGGGAAGCTGCGAAGAAACTGGAAGATCAGTTAAAGTCAGCGGCCGAAAAAATCTCGAATTATGAGACATTAACTGAAGAAGGCGATTATATTGAAGCCCGCAAGGAAGTTGTTTCGCTTTCCGGGGAGCTTGAAAGCCTGATTTACAGAATGGAAAAAATCCCTGATTTGCTTACGGACTGCCAAACAATCATCCCTTCGCAAAAAGACGAACTTTTTCAAGGGTTTAAAGAAATGCAGGAGCAGGGATACGTCCTGGACCATATTCAAATGGAAGCCATTATGGAAAAAATGGAAAAGCAGCTGAAGGCGTACAGGGAGTTCCTGATCCAGACAGAAGTCGATGAAGTGGCTGAGGGACTGGAAGAATTAAAGGAGCAGATTGAACTCCTGTATGATCTCCTGGAAAAGGAAGTTTATGCAAGACATTATGTCCTTCAGAAGAACGAAGAGACCGAAGCATATTTAAACAAATTGAAAGAAGCAAACGAGCAGCTTAAATCTGAAACAGAACTGGTTCAGGAAAGTTATCAATTGTTTGATAACGACCTGAATATACCGCATGATCTTGAAAAAAGCTTGGGTCAGCTTACGAGACGGTATGAGCTGCTTGAAGGGAAGATCAAGGAAGACCAATCAGCTTTTACTTCGTTAAGCGAGGAATTAAATGAAATCGAAAGCGGGCTGGAAAAATTGGAAACAAAACAGCAATTGTTTGCGGAACGTCTGCAAAGCTTGCGCAAGGATGAAATGGAGGCCAGGGAAAAAATCGCCCTTTTAAAAAAGAAAGTCAGCGATATCGTCAGGATTGTCCAAAAAAGCAGAATGCCCGGACTTCCAAACGATGTCGAATCATTGTATGAGCAAGCTTCCGAGCAAATTGAGGATGTTTTCAGAAGCCTCCAGGAAAAACCGCTGAATATGAAGTCCGTCCAAAGCCATTTATTCGAGGCAACTGACACAGTCGACCATTTGTACAGCCGGACGGAGGAACATATTGAAAACGCCCGTCTCGCTGAACAGGTCATCCAATACGGAAACAGGTACAGGGGCCAGCATCCCCAACTCAGGGCTGACCTTGACAAAGCTGAAAAGGCATTCCGCAATTATGAATACCGCTCATCACTTGAGCAGGCTGCTGCTGCGGTTGAAAAAGTGGAACCCGGAGCTTTGAAAAAAATCGAAGAGATGTTTAACGAAGAAATCCATGTGTGAAAATGATAGCTTAGGGAAAAGAGTGCTTCGGATGAAGTGCTCTTTTTTTGGGGACAGGACCCCACCACATTAAAGTGGTAACGAATTAACGCAGTGGGGGCCTGTCCCCGATGAGTTAATATTTAATTTACAGCGTTCATGTGTTATTATGTATGATTGATTATAATAATGAATCAGGTTAGTAGGTGGCCTTAAATGATATATTTTGACAATAGTGCGACAACGAAGCCATATGAAGAAGTTCTCCAGGCATTTGCGCAGGTGAATCGGGATTTTTTCGGAAATCCTTCATCGCTTCATGCCCTTGGGGGAAGGGCCGAACAATTGCTTAAAACTGCACGGGAGCAGATTGCCCAATTGGCCAGAGTTCACGCAAATGAAATTTATTTTACATCAGGCGGTTCGGAAAGCAATAACTTGGCGATAAAGGGGACAGCACTCATGCATCGCGGCAGGGGGAACCATATTATCACGACAAGTGTCGAGCATCCGTCTGTTCAGGAAGCGTGTGAACAGCTTCGCATGCTCGGGTTTGAGATCACTTATATCGACGTTGATCAAAACGGCCATGTCTCAGCCGATGATGTGATCCGGGCAATAACGGACAAAACGATTCTTGTCTCGATGATCCATGTCAATAACGAAGTCGGAACAATCCAGCCTGTCGAAGAAGTCGGCCGGCGTTTAAAAGATTTTCCAAAGGTGCTTTTTCATGTCGACAATGTTCAGGGTGCATGCAAGGTCCCTCTTGATATTTATAGATCCAATATTGACTTTTGCACCTTTTCCGCACATAAATTTCACGGATTGAAAGGCAGCGGTTTTCTTTTTGTAAAAAAAGGCGTGAAAATCTTTCCTTTGATTTCAGGAGGGAATCAGGAGAAGAATTTAAGAAGCGGGACAGAAAACACAGGCGGTATCGTTGCAATGGCGAAAGCTTTTCGTATGGCGGAGGATAAAAGGAGATCCTTGTCAGAAAATCTGTTGGAACTCCGCAACTATATCATGAATCAGCTGGAAGAAGTGCCGGGCCTTGTTATCCATACGCCCAGGGACAATGCCGCACCGCATATTGTGAATGTTTCAGCAGTTGGTTTAAAAGGTGAAGTCATTGTCCATGCACTTGAGGAGCAAGGAATTTTTATATCAACAACAAGCGCTTGTTCATCAAAAGACAAAACCCCGAGCGGCACTTTAAAAGCGATGGGAGTGTCAGAAGAAGAGGCAGCAGGGGCGGTCAGAATCAGTCTTTCCTATGACAACACGCCGGAAGAAGCCGAAAAGATGGTCCATGCGCTTAAACAGGTTATAGACAGATTAAATAAAGTAATGAGGCGAAATAAATGAAATATGACAGAATTTTAATCAGATATGGAGAGCTGACATTAAAGGGGAGGAACCGGAAGTTTTTTGTCAGAAAGCTTAAAACCAACATTCGGATGATGCTTCGAAGGTTCCCGCAGACACAAATTGAAACATTGCATGACAGGATGTATGTTCTGTTGAATGGAGAGCCGTATGACCAGGTGAAGGAAAGACTTGCCAAAGTGTTTGGTATTCAATCATTCAGCCCGGCAATCAGGACAGAAAAAGATCTTGATCAGATCAAAGCCGCAGCCCTTCATATTGTGAAACAAGCCCATATTCCCGGGGGAACTTTTAAAATATCAGCGCGCCGGTCGGATAAATCATTTGAATACGATACCCAGCAACTGAATTACGAAATTGGTTCGCATATTTTAATCAATGTAGAGGATATTACAGTTGATGTAAAAAAACCTGATATCAATGTGATTGTAGAAATAAGAGGCGAAGGAGCGTTTGTTTCGGGGGAAGTTGTCCAGGGCCAGGGCGGTTTTCCTGCAAGGTCATCAGGTAAAGGGACGTTGATGCTGTCCGGCGGGATTGACAGCCCTGTTGCAGGGTACCTGGCGATGAAACGGGGAGTGGACATTGAGGCCGTGCATTTTCACAGCCCGCCATATACTAGTGAAAGAGCGAAACAAAAGGTGCTCGATATTGCCTCAAAGCTTGCTGAATTTTCCGGCCGGATCAAAGTCCACATTGTCCCGTTTACAGAGATCCAAGAAAAGATCCACGAGAAAATACCTGAAGGCTATACGATGACATCCACCCGCAGAATGATGCTCCGGATTGCGGATGAAATAAGAAAGAAAAATGATGCGCTTGCCATTTTTAACGGCGAAAGCCTTGGACAGGTGGCGAGCCAAACGATGGAAAGTATGCTTGCCATCAATGAAGTTACAAACACTCCTATCTTACGCCCGTTGATTGCCATGGATAAAGTGGAAATCATTAAGATTGCAACCGAAATAGATACATTGGAGATTTCCAACAGGCCCTATGAAGACTGCTGTACTATTTTTACACCGCCGGCTCCAAAAACCCGGCCAAAAACGGATAAAATTGTTGCTTTTGAAAGCAAGTTTGATTGGGCCCCACTATTGGAAAAAGCTGTGGAAGAAACCGAAACACTCGTCATTAGAAGTGAAGGAAACGAGCAGGCAAATGACAATCATCTCAACCTTTTTTAAAATGAAATAAACAGCTGCCAAAAGCTAGGAAGAATTACCAACATTTTATTGAATGATGCCATGTGTTTTCGCACAATATAGGCTTACAAGGAGGTGAAAACACATGGCAAACAACAACAGCAACCAAATCCTTGTTCCTGGAGCAGAGCAAGCGATCGACCAAATGAAAGTTGAAATTGCACAAGAGTTTGGAGTTAACCTTGGAGCAGACACTACTTCACGCGCTAACGGATCTGTAGGTGGTGAAATCACCAAACGCCTTGTAGCAATGGCTCAACAACAAATGGGCGGACACGCAAGATAACAAATTTAATATGAATGGCTTTAAAGCGGGGAACTGGTCCCCGCTTCTTCGATTTTACAATATAAAAAAATTTTACCATCTATACATATTAAGTTTTCTTATAATTTTGTATAATAGTTTGTACTACAGTTTCACAAGGGGAGGATGAAAAAAATGAAACGGGAAGACTTAATTGCACCGGATGATTATAATATCATCGACGAGTTTGAAAGGTATACTGTCCATTCAGACCGGCCGGCAATCATTTGGGAAGGCGAAAACGGGGAAACGAAAGAGATTACATATGAGGGATTATTAAAGCAGGCAAATAAAATCGGAAATGTATTCCATGATTTTGGCCTGGAAAAAGGGGATACCATTCTAATCATGATTCCGAGGCTGATTGAAGCCTATGAAGTTTATATCGCCGCTCTCAAAGCAGGAATTATTGTCATCCCAAGTTCCGAAATGCTCAAGACAAAAGATTTGGAATACCGGATCAGCCATGGCGATGTCAAGGCAGTCGTCACCTATCATCCTTACGTGAAACAGGTTGACATGGCCCAAAATGCAGAAGGTTTGATCAAGTTCTCCGTTGGCGGAGAAGCTGAGGGCTGGGGCCATTTGGAGAAATTGATGGAAGATGCCTCCGATTCGTTGAAAACAGCTGAAACGAAAAGCACGGATACAGCGTTTTTATCGTATACATCCGGAACAACAGGCAATCCGAAAGGTGTCGTTCATACACATGGCTGGGGTTACGCCCATCTTAGGACGGCAGCTGCAAAATGGTTATGCATCGAAGAGAACGATATTGTTTGGGCGACAGCGGGGCCAGGCTGGCAAAAATGGATCTGGAGCCCGTTTCTTTCCGTACTTGGCATGGGAGCCACAGGCTTTGTATACAACGGAAAGTTCGATGCCCAAAAGTACCTGTCATTAATGGATAAACACAAGGTGAACGTACTTTGCTGCACACCTACAGAATACCGGCTGATGGCAAAAGTCAATAATCTCGATCATTTTAAACTCGATCACCTGCACAGCGCCGTTTCAGCCGGCGAACCGCTAAACAGGGAAGTCATCGATGTTTTCAGACAATATTTCGGGATAAACGTACGGGATGGATACGGCCAGACAGAAAACACATTGCTTGTCGGTATTACGAAGGAAATGGAATTGAGGCCAGGCTCCATGGGAAAACCAACTCCCGGAAATACGGTTGAAATTATTAACGAACAAGGGGAAGTCTGCGCTGCCGGGGAGGTTGGCGATATTGCTGTCCATAAGGACACGCCTTCCCTTTTTAAAAAGTATTACAAAGATCCGGAAAGGACTTCCATGCAATTCAGGGGAGACTATTATATTACAGGAGACAAAGCAAAAAAGGATGAAGACGGTTATTTCTGGTTTGAAGGACGCCGCGACGACATTATCATCAGTTCAGGATATACCATTGGTCCTTTCGAGGTCGAAGACGCCCTAGTAAAGCATCCTTCCGTACAGGAATGCGCAGTTGTCGCCGCCCCCGATGAAATTAGGGGGAATATTGTTAAGGCTTTTGTTGTTTTGAAGGAAAGCGAACCGGATGATGGGGAATCCTTGAAGAAAGAACTGCAGGAGCACGTCAAACAAATGACCGCTCCATACAAATATCCGCGGGAAATCGAATTTGTATCTGAATTGCCAAAAACGGCTTCGGGTAAAATTCGCCGCGTGGAACTGAGGAAAATGGAGCAGGAAAGAATGTCAGGGCTAAATAAATAATCGCTGAAAACTTCCCTGAAAATTTAATTTTAGGGAAGTTTTTATATCTCATTACGATTTTCGCTCATTATGTGTAGTAACTTTCATTCATTTTTTATATAATGGAATTATTTCGGGAATCTAAATAGCAGGAGGACAGTCGCATGAAAAATAGATATGAAGGGATCATGAATGGCGCTGCCGCTTATTTGCTGTGGGGGTTCCTGCCGATTTATTGGAAAGCCTTGGATCATGTATCGCCTGGTGAAGTATTGGCACACCGGATATTCTGGTCATTCTGGTTTATGCTGGCCCTTATAATAATCGGCAAAAAGACATCCTCCTTCAAGGAAAGCTTCAGGCAAATGGGAAAAAGCCCAAGAGCTAGATTTGCCCTTATTGCAGTCTCCATCCTGATCAGTATCAATTGGCTTATTTTTATCTGGTCAGTCCATGCAGGAAAAATAGTTGAGACAAGTCTTGGCTATTATATTAATCCTCTTATCAGCATCGTCCTGGGTGTGTTTGTTTTGAAAGAAAAACTGGTGCGCACCCATATCGTCGCCTTTTTTCTTGCTTTGGCCGGTGTGCTTTTTCTTACGGTTTCCTATGGGCAATTTCCGTGGATTTCATTTGCACTTGCTTTGACATTCGGCTTGTACGGGCTGATCAAAAAAGTGCTCCCGTTTGATTCTTCCATCGGATTAACTTTGGAGACAATGGTTGTCACGCCAATCGCCCTCATATATATTATTTTGATGACGATAAAGGGCACCCATGTTTCTTTTTCGGGAGACTTGAAAACCGATATTTTCATGATTGCTTCCGGAGCTGCAACCGCCTTGCCATTGTTATTATTTGCCAAAGGGGTCCGGAAGGTCCCGCTCTATTTAATGGGTTTCCTGCAATATATCGCACCGACCATCATGCTGTTTCTCGGCGTATTTTTATACCACGAGCCGTTTGGGACCGCCAGGCTCATTGCCTTCGCCTTTATTTGGGCTGCCTTGTTGATCGTTTCGCTTTCCACCGTCAAATGGTCCGGCATGCATTCCAAACAGCGGAATAAGATTGCATAAGAAAACCGGGCGTTTGACCCGGTTTTCTATTTCAAAAGTAAAGAATGTATAACTTGATATGAAAAATTTTTTCGAAAGAAGCCTTTCTCTGTCCAACTCCAGCGCCCAGCGACTAGCAAACTTCGCACTCCTCCACTACGATAAGTCAACATCGGCTCCTTCGTCGCCGTGTTTCCTTTATCTCATTGCGGAGTGCTCCAGTTTGTACGTCGCTAAACGGGCGCTTGCGCTTTTCTTTATAAAAACGTTCTTTTCACTTTTTCCCAAAAGGAATTATTTTTTAGCTTGACGGTTTTGATGACTTTATCGCTCAGTCGAATATTCACTTCTTTTACATGCTGGATGCTCATCGCTTCATTGTCCATTCCCATTGTGGGGAAAACATTTCCTTCCTGGGCAACTTTCAGTGTAAGTGTCCGTTCTTTGCTTAATAAAAACGGGGATCCGAGAGTCCGGTAGCGGTTGCTGTTCAAAGAGGCCATTTCATTTACCTGGAGGCACGGAAGCAGCGGATCGACCACCGCACCCCGGACCGATTTGTTATAAGCTGTACTGCCTGTCGGCGTGGCAATGACCATGCCGTCTCCCCGAAATGTTTCAAAATGGAGGCCGTCAATGAATACGTCAAGGACCAATGTTTTGATGATGGCGGAGCGGATCGTAAATTCGTTCAGGCAATAAAAGGAAGCATCATGGTCAATGTCGACTTGAATGACCGGGTATTTTCTTACTTCCACTTGCTCCATTTTCATGGCCTCGATCATTTCCGGCAAATTGTCGATTTGAAAATCGCAATATAATCCGCGGAATTGATCATCGTCAATCCCCAAATAGACAACATCCTGACGAAACCCTGTCCTGCGGACTGCCTGAAGGAACGTTCCATCCCCTCCGATGCTCGCAATGATATTTGCATTCTCCGGCTGCTCAACAATTGTAAAACCGTAACTTTTGGCGGCTTCATGCAAAGACGTCACTTTCTCTGCCAATTTTTTGTCATTTTGATAAAAGATGTGTTTATAGAAAAAGTAAATATTTTTTCTGAAGTCGCTCATTTTGTCACGCTCCTCGCAATAAAAACGGTCATGCTTTCTTAGCCTTCTATTTTTTGTTACAATGTTGACTATGTTTTTTAAGTTTAACATGAATATGAAACTCTTTGAAATGTCATCCGTATGAAAAAAGGAAGGGAGGAGTTTTTAGTGAATGGAAAGAGATGGGCAGCACTTGGCATAGCTGCAGGTGTATTTTTCTTTTCAATTATCGTCAATATGGCGAGTGCGTTCATTTTTGGGGATTTCTCAAAAATGTTCAAAGAAAATATGATGCCCGGCCAGGCTTTTAGTGAAGAAGTGATCGATTCAGGAAATACGCTAAAACGAATTGCTGTCCTTGAGGTGGACGGAGTGATTCAAGATACGGGGGATGCACGGTCTTATCTTTCATCACCCGGTTATTCCCACAGGGATTTCATGAAACAGCTGAATCAAGTGAAAGAGGACAGTAGCATCAAAGGAATTGTTTTGCGTGTCAATTCACCGGGAGGCGGTACGAATGAATCGGCTGAAATCCGCCATAAACTCGTAGAAATACAAAAAGAAACGAAAAAACCGGTATATGTATCTATGGGGTCGATGGCAGCTTCCGGCGGTTATTACATATCCGCCCCTGCAGATAAAATTTTTGCGAGCACCGAAACCCTGACAGGATCACTGGGCGTCATTATGCAAGGTGTGAACTACAGTGATTTAACAGATAAAATCGGAATTGATTTTATGACAATCAAAAGCGGAAAGTATAAAGATATCATGAGCGGACACCGGAAGATGACGGCGGACGAAGTGAAAATACTGGAAAGCATGCTGACAAATTCCTATAACGAATTTGTCAGGATTATTGCTGAAGGCCGCGATATGAAGGAAGATCAGGTCCGCAAAATTGCTGACGGACGGGTTTATGACGGGCGCCAGGCAAAGGAACTGAATTTGATTGATGACTTCGGCTATACGGAAGATGTCATTGAGGCAATGAAAAAAGATTACAAGTTGAAGGATGCCGAAGTGTTCAAATATTCCTCAACTCCCGGTCTGGGATCGCTCTTTTCCATGACCGCGCAAAAATTCTCCGGAGGCTCTGAAATGGGCGAGCTGGTGAACATGTTATCACAGCCGAATTCACCTAGGGCAATGTATTTATATGCCCAATGATGGAGGTGTCAACTAATGGATGAAATGCAAACGACCGAAATCCGCAGAACGGTTCCGCAGCCTGCTTTCCAATACGGCGGTTTTTGGATGAGATTCTGGGCTTATCTGCTTGACCTGGCTGTCATAGCAGCAGTGGGCGGAATTATTGTAAAGCCGCTGTTCCGGGCATTGGATCTTCAGCTTTCCGCCAGCGGAATTTTCACGCATGTCAACATTGCCAGTGCGCTGGTTTTTTACCTGTACTTTGTCCTGATGACAAAGTTTTTCGGACAGACACTTGGAAAAATGGTCTTCGGCTTAAAGGTCATTCCGTTGAATGATGAAAGGCTGAGCTGGAGTACAGTGATTTTCAGAGAGTGGATCGGACGCTATATTTCCGCCACCATCTGGATTTTATATGTCATCGCTGCATTTACTCCAAAGAAACAGGCATTGCATGATATGTTTGCCGACACTGCCGTTATTCATGAACGCACACAGACGGCTGAACCCGCTTATTCTTAAGCGGGTTTATTTTTTTATCGCTTCGGTGAAACTGGTAACCGGAGGCGTGAAATGATTTGGAACGTTTTTGCAATTGCTTCGGCTATTTTAATATTGATCATGGCAGCCGTATTCATATCCAGAATTAAAGTGAAAGTTTTTTTCAGGATGCAAAATTTATCCGAATGTACGCTGGCCATACATTTGTCAGCAGCCTATGGCCTTGTCCGGATCAAAAGATCCCTGGACATTAAAAAGCAGATTGACAATCTGGTTAATGATGAAGAAAAATCAGCGGAAGCCGTTGATAAATGGCAAAGAAAGCTTGAAGGTAAAACGAATGAAGATTTGATTAAGCATTTAAAGGATCCCATTTTAGAAGCCCTTAAAAAATGGACAATCCATTATTTTATATGGAGAACCGGAGCGGGAACCGGGGATGCAGCCGTGACGGGGAGGCTGGCAGGCGCTGCTTGGTCCGTAAAGGGGGTCATTGAGGCATGTCTGAAGCGGTATATCCCGATGAAAAAAACTCCCGAGCTTTCTTTTTCCCCTTTCTTCCAGGCTGTTGGATTTGAATCCCAACTTTCCTGTATGGTATCGATTCGGACGGGAAAAGCTATATTGACGATACTTGGACTATATAAGAAATGGAAGAAGCTGAATAACAGGAGGATCGAAAATAATGGAACATCCAATCAAGGGTTTAATGACGACAGCGATGGAAAATTTGAAAGAAATGATCGACGTGAATACGATCGTTGGAGATCCGGTTGAAACTCCGGACGGCGGAGTGATCCTGACAGTATCCAAGGTCGGCTTCGGTTTTGCGACGGGCGGCAGTGAATTTTCAGCAGGAGGAGACTCCTACTCAATGGATTCTTCAGATGATGAATCGGCGGGACTTCCTTTTGGAGGGGGAAGCGGAGGCGGAGTTTCTATAACGCCTATTGCTTTTTTGGTCGTCAACTCCCAAGGAGTGAACATGCTGCGTCTGGAACAAAACACTCACTTGTTTGAAAAAATGGTGGATATGGCGCCGGTTGCCTTTGATAAAATCCAGATGATGCTGAAGAACACTCAGTCTGGACAATCAAATAAGCGGAAATCGGAAGAGAAGCAACAGCTCGACTATGATATTTGACTTCGCCGCTGGCAGCTTTTTCCTTGCTATTTCAAGGGCATTCCTGGATGATAAAAGAGAAAATGGACAAGGAGGAATGATGTATGCCAGAAGTTACGTTTATAGGAAATCCGGTCACGTTGGCAGGGAATGCCGTAAAACCGGGGGATAAAGCTCCGGATTTTACCGTCTTGGACCAAGAGCTTTCAGAAGTCAAACTAAGTGATTTCACCGGTGTGCGGGTAATCAGCGTAGTTCCGTCAGTTGATACCGGTGTCTGTGCTGCGCAAACAAAGCGGTTCAATGAAGAGGCTGCCCTTGAAAATGCAACAATATTGACTATATCTGTAGACCTCCCGTTCGCTCAAAAGCGTTGGGCGGAAGAAAACGGGTTAACCCAGGCAAAGATTTTTTCCGATCACAGGGATCTTTCTTTCGGTGAAGCATATGGTGTCATCATGAAGGAATTCAGGCTCCTTGCACGAAGTGTATTTGTCATCGACAGCAATGGCCAGGTCACTTATGCGGAATATGTAAGTGAAGGAACGAACCATCCGAACTACGAGGCGGCCATTGAAGCAGCGAAAAAAGCCCGATAAAGAATTCTCCCCCCGGTATCACCGGGGTTTTTTTCTTGTTTATGATGGGGGACATCGATAAAATATTAGGAAGAAGTTTGTTGCGGGGTGGAAATTCATTGAAGAAATTGCCGGTAGAAAAATTATTTTCACTGTTCAATGATACAGCGGAAATTTTGCAGGAAGAATTGCAGTGTACCTATTTGGAAGCTCTCGCAGAGACGGGAGAGAATATTTTTCAGCAGCAAATTGTGCAGCCTGAGGTAAGTGAAATTACGAAAAAGAGGCTGGAAAAGAAATATTCGGAAATTCAATTGCCTGCATACAAAAGCGATGACATTCGAAGGGCATATCAATTTGCCATTTTAAAAGGAATGAAAGACAACGTTCAGGCCAATCATCAAATGACGCCTGACACACTTGGTTATTTTATAAGCTATTTAATCGGAAAATTCACGGATGGCCAAAAAGATATTTCGATTCTTGATCCTGCCGTCGGAACAGGCAATCTGTTATTTGCCATTTTAAATAGGAAAGAACAGGACGTGAGGATGGAAGCTTACGGTGTAGATGTCGACGATCTGCTTTTAAAGCTTGGCTATATCGGAGCGAATTTGCAGATGCAGTCAGTGGAATTTTTCAACCAGGACGCCCTGAAACCTCTTTTTATCGATCCGGTTGATGTAGTTGTCTGCGACTTGCCGGTCGGATACTATCCGGATGATGCCAACGCGGCAAATTTCTCGCTGAGAAGAGAGGAAGGACATTCATACGCGCATCACCTGTTTATTGAACAAAGTATCAAACATGCCAAACCCGGCGGTTATTTATTTTTCCTAATACCAAATGGCCTGTTTGAATCGGAAGAAGCTCCAAAACTGCATGAATACTTGAAAGAGACGGTCTATATTCAGGCAGTATTACAGCTTCCGCTTTCCATGTTTGCAAGCGGCCGGGCTGCCAAAAGCATTTTGGTCCTTCAGAAGAAAAAGCCGGGGGTAAAACCGCCGGGAGAAGTTCTGTTGGCTTCTATTCCGAAGCTGTCCAACAAAGAGGCGATGGATCGGATTCTTATAAAAATGGAGAATTGGTTTGATGAAAATAAAAAGGGATGATTGGTTTGGCAAAAGTGATTGCGGTCAATGCCGGGAGCTCGTCCATTAAATTCCGGCTTTTTCAAATGCCTGATGAAAAAGTCGTTGCAAAGGGATTGATCGAGCGGATCGGCTTGCCGGGTTCTTTATTGTCCATGTCGGTAAATGAAAAAAGGTTCAAAGAAAAGCTTGAAATTCCCAATCACGAAACGGCGATCAAGCTGCTTTTGGACCGGCTGGTAACAAATGGCGCCATTCAGTCTCTTGGAGATTTAGACGGGATCGGCCACAGGGTTGTCCATGGGGGAGAAAAGTTCAATGACTCGGTGTTGATTACGGATACGGCCTTGGAAGAGATTGAAGACCTCGTCGAGCTGGCGCCGCTTCATAATCCAGCCAATATTGCCGGGATTAAAGAATTTCAAAAGGTGCTTCCCGATGTTCCCCAGGTGGCCGTCTTTGATACGGCATTCCATCAGACAATGCCTGAAAGTTCATTTCTGTATAGCCTGCCGTATGATTACTATAAAAAATTCGGCATCCGCAAATACGGTTTCCATGGAACATCACACAAATATGTCACACAGAGGGCGGCGGAAATTCTTGGACGCCCGATCGAGCAGCTGCGGCTTATTTCCTGCCATTTGGGAAACGGCGCCAGTATCGCCGCAATCAAGGGAGGAAAGTCAATTGATACGTCCATGGGATTTACGCCCCTTGCGGGCGTAACGATGGGGACAAGATCGGGAAATATCGATCCGGCGCTCATACCTTATTTAATGGAAAAAACAGATAAGACAGCCGATGAAGTACTGGACATTTTGAATAAGAAATCCGGAATGCTCGGCGTATCCGGTTTCTCCAGCGATCTGCGGGATATTGAACTTGAGGCCTCCCGGGGAAACCACCGGGCAGAGCTGGCTTTGGATATATTTGCCGACCGGATTCACAAGTATCTCGGTTCATATGCAGCGCGGATGTCCGGAGTGGATGCCATCATTTTCACAGCCGGCATCGGGGAAAACAGCAGCTTTATCCGGGCAAAAGTTTTGAAAGGACTTCAATTCATGGGAGTGTATTGGGATCCCGATTTGAATAAAGTGACAGGGAAAGAGGCTTTTCTTAATTACTCCTATTCACCTGTAAAAGTGCTTGTGATCCCTACGAATGAAGAAATCATGATTGCACGCGATGTCATGCGGTTCATATTCGCCTGATGTGACTGCTTTGTGTTTTACCGTCTGCTTCTCTATACTAAGTAAATAAATATGCGGAAGGGTGATGGCAATGGATTGGACAAAAAGAGATGAACAGATGTTGGAAGATTTGCAGGAATGGCGCCAAACTTTATTTGAATATGAAACGACAGACATTGAGAACGCCTACGATAAGTGGATGGAACAAGCTTTTTCATTATTGCCTGATTCATTGCAAATCCAATTTTTTGAGAAGCTCGACGGATGGCTGTTCCATTTGAATTCGCTGCTCAGGGAATCGCAATTGCAAACTGATGCAAAGGAGCGGATTTTGCGGACAGCCCGTTCCATGAATGGTGACATTAATACTTTGGAGGATTTGAGGGACTACTTATCGATCGATCAACTGACATTCCTTGCCGAACAGCAGGCGGCGAGGCACAGGCTTTATTCATTCGCGCAGGGAGGCATGACGGGTTCAGGTAAAACGCTACTGGTTGGAAGCGATTTAGTCGCAATGGCTGTCATTAATCTGCGGGCTGTCCAATTGATGGCCATGTCTTTCGGCTATAATGTCCAGTCGCCGGCCGGATTGCTGGAGACACTTAAGGTTTTCCATACGGCCACAATGCCTGACCGGCTTAAAATGTTCGGCTGGGAAGATTTGATCAATGACCTGCAAAAGGGCGACGAGCAATTCTATTATCATGAACATGAGCGGATAACGGACTCCTCATGGATTGACGAGCCCCTGAAGCATCTGTTGAAGGCCAGCCTTATTTTAAAGCTGTCAAGGAAGAAGGTTTCGGGGCTTCCTCTTGCATCCATGGCTATTGGTGCAGGCGTCAATTATAAAACTACGAGAAAAATAACAGATTTTACATTAAAATACTACCAATATAAACATTTGCTGATCAAAAGCGGTGAAATTTAATGAGTGTGCGTGAACATAAAAAAGAAGCGCCGTCATCGGTTACGTGTGCGGTCATTACTGTGAGCGACACGAGGACGGAAGAGACAGATAAAAGCGGTAAGCTTATGATGAGCCTGCTTCAGGAAAACGGACATGAAGTCGGATATTATGCCATGGTCAAGGATGACAAAGATTCTATCACTGCCGCGTTCCGTGAAGCGGCAGACAGTCCGGATGTACAGGCTGTCTTGATCAACGGCGGGACAGGGATCGCCAAACGGGATATTACCATAGAAACGATTTCCCCTTTCTTTGAAAAGGAGATTGTCGGATTTGGAGAGTTGTTCCGGATGGTCAGCTACCTGGAGGACATCGGGTCGGCAGCCATTATGTCACGGGCGGCCGCGGGAACATACAGGAACAAAGCTGTCTTTGTCACACCGGGATCAAGCGGCGCTGTCCGTACAGCCATGGAAAAATTGATCCTAAAAGAACTGGGACATGTGATCAGGGAACTAAAAAAATAGGGGTCAGGCCCCCGCTGCGTTAATGCATTACCACTTTAACGTGACGGGGGCCTGACCCCTTTTATACATTTTACTGAATATCTATTGAACCTCATGGAATTGTATGTTATTATCCATATATCAAATGATTAAAAATTAATTTTTATGTATAATAATACATTCCAAAACGGAGGGTTTTTTGTGAAAAAGAAAGTTGTTCTTGCTTATTCCGGCGGGTTGGATACGTCGGTTGCAGTTAAATGGTTTATTGATAAAGGGTATGAAGTCATTGCATGCTGTCTTGATGTCGGGGAAGGCAAAGATTTGAAATTCGTGAAAGAAAAAGCTTTGGACATGGGAGCAACAAAGAGCTACATGATTGATGCGAAGGAAGAGTTCGCCCAGGACTTTGTGCTTCCGGCGTTGCAGGCACATGCGATGTATGAAAATAAATATCCGCTTGTTTCCGCTTTGTCCAGACCATTGATTGCCAAAAAATTGGTCGAAGTGGCCGAAAAGGAAAACGCGGATGCAGTAGCCCACGGCTGTACAGGTAAAGGAAACGACCAAGTGCGTTTTGAGGTTTCCATCAAAGCATTGAATCCTGACTTGGAAGTTTTGGCACCTGTCCGTGACTGGAGCTGGTCACGCGAAGAAGAAATTGAATATGCGAAAGAGAAAGGTGTTCCGATTCCAATCGATTTGGACAGCCCATACTCCATTGATCAAAACCTATGGGGAAGAAGCAACGAATGCGGAATCTTGGAAGATCCTTGGACAGCTCCTCCGGAAGATGCCTATGATCTTACAGCAGCCCTTGAAGATACACCGGATCAGCCTGATGTGGTCGAAATCGAATTCGAAAAAGGTGTTCCAGTTGCGATCGACGGCAAGAAATATACTTTAAGCGACCTGATACTTCACTTGAATTCCGTTGCCGGAAAACACGGCGTCGGAAGAATCGACCATGTCGAAAACAGACTTGTCGGCATTAAATCCCGTGAAGTGTACGAATGCCCTGGAGCAATCACTTTGCTGACTGCGCATAAAGAGCTGGAAGACTTGACGCTTGTAAAAGATATCGGTCATTTCAAGCCTGTCATCAGCAAAAAATTAACGGAAATGATTTATGATGGCTTATGGTTCTCGCCGCTGACACCAGCTCTTGAAGCATTCCTTCAAGAAACACAGCAGTATGTCAACGGCACTGTCCGTGTGAAACTGTTTAAAGGCCATGCGATTGTAGAAGGAAGAAAATCACCGAACTCACTGTATGACGAAAAACTTGCGACATATACATCAGAAGACGAGTTCGATCAATCTGCATCTGTCGGTTTCATTAAGCTCTGGGGATTGCCGACTGAAGTCCACAGCTCTGTGAATAAAAAGGATCCAGTCAAACAATGAAAAAATTATGGGGAGGCCGCTTTTCCAAGACGCCAGAGCAATGGATCGAGGAGTTTGGGGCCTCCATCTCCTTTGACCAGCAGTTAGTCTTGGAAGATATCGAAGGTTCGCTTGCTCATGTGAAAATGCTCGGCAAGACAGGCATTTTAACACAGGATGAAAGCGAGCTGATTCAAGCCGGCCTTTTGAAGCTGAAGGAAAAAGCGCAAGCAGGGGAACTGGAGTATTCCGTTTCTGAAGAGGATATCCACTTGAATCTGGAAAAGATGCTGATTGATGAAATCGGCCCGGCAGGCGGCAAGCTTCATACAGGAAGAAGCCGTAATGACCAGGTGGCCACCGACATGCATTTATATTTGAAAAAACAGGTGCAAGTGATCATTGCTCATATCAAGGAAATGCAAGCTGCCCTTGTTGGGCAGGCAGAGAAACATGTGGAAACCATTCTGCCTGGCTACACACATTTGCAAAGGGCGCAGCCTATTTCATTCGGCCATCACCTTCTGGCTTATTTCTGGATGCTTGAACGCGATAAACAGCGCTTTGAGGAAAGCCTGAAAAGAATCGATATTTCTCCGCTGGGTGCAAGTGCTCTTGCAGGGACAACTTTCCCGATCGACCGCCAATATTCAGCGGAGCTGCTCGGTTTTTCCAGTGTATATGAAAACAGCATGGATGCTGTGAGCGACCGAGATTTCATCGTGGAATTTTTGAGCAACTCAGCTTTGGCCATTACTCATTTGACGAGACTGGCTGAAGAGATCATCCTATGGTCAAGCAAAGAATTCAGCTTCATCGAACTCGACGATACGTATGCGACCGGAAGCAGCATCATGCCGCAGAAGAAAAACCCTGATATGGCAGAACTGATTCGTGGAAAAAGCGGAAGGGTCTTTGGAAATCTCCTAAGCATGCTGACGATTTTAAAAGGTTTGCCTATGACCTATAACAAAGATATGCAAGAAGACAAAGAGGGCATGTTTGATACAGTCCATACGATGGTCGGTTCATTGAAAATTTTTGCGGGAATGATTGAAACGATGACGGTTAAGGCAGATGTCATGGAAGAAGCGGTCAATCAGGACTTTTCTAATGCTACCGAGCTGGCAGACTATCTGGCGGCAAAAGGAATCCCGTTCCGTGAAGCGCATGAAATCGTCGGGAAGCTTGTGTTGTATTGTATCAACAAGAACTGCTATTTGTTGGATCTGACTCTGGAAGAATTCAAGGAAGCCTGCGGTGAAATCTCCGATGATGTTTATGGCGTGCTGTCACCGACAGAAGCGGTTAGAAGGAGAAACTCATACGGCGGAACAGGATTTGACCAGGTCAAAATTCAATTGGAACAAGCGAAAAAGCTTATATAAAAAAAGAGCGTTTCCCTTACGGGATAACGCTCTTTTCATAGGGTTGGCCTGTCCAACTCTAACAGGGACTGGCGCTATGGCGATTACTCTTCAACTTCCGTTCTGACAACGAGGACATCACATTTGGCAGAACGAGTAATGTTTTCGGATACGCTTCCGATGAGCAGGCGCTCTACAGCATTCAGTCCTGTAGCTCCACAGACGATCAAGTCAGCATTCAAATCTTTGGCTGCCTGCTTGGAGATGACGACTTTCGGCGAGCCATGTTCAATCAACGTCTCAACATTCGTCAGGCCTTCCGCTTCAGCTTCTTTCTTGTATCCTGCCAGAAGCTCCTCAGCGTATGTTCTTGCCCTTTCAGCCATGGTGACATCGTACGCCTCAACAGCACCATATGATCTTGTGTCGACAACATGGATGAGAGTCAGCTTTGCATCATTGTTTCTTTTGGCAACCTGTACGGCTTTTTTAAATGCCCACTCCGCTTGTTTTGATCCATCAACAGCAACTAGAATATTTTTGTAAGACAAATCCATAAAAAATCGCCTCCTTTTCTTTATTTTAACATCTTTGGAAGAGTATATCTCTTTCGAACCGTAAATAATAGGAAAAGAGAAGACAGCTGCATTCACAGAAAAAACATATTTTTATTTTTGATAATAAGGAATTATATGAAAATAAAGTTTTTGTATAAAAATGCATAAAAATCATTGATTATAAGTTCGTTACAAGCTATTCTTAAATAGTAAGAAATACCGAAATCTCAATCAATTATACGAATTGCACAAATGAAAGAGGGGCATACAGTTGAAAACATCTATGAAGAAAACATTATTCTCCATTATTGCAGGATCTGCTCTTGTTTTATCAGCATGCGGAGGCGGCGGGGCTGAAAAAGATTCAGCAGATAAAGGCGGAGCAAAAACTGAGGAAAAGAAAGTATTGAATGTTGGTACAGAAGCAACATTTGCGCCTTTCGAATTTATGGAAAAGGGCGAAGTGACAGGGTTCGACGTAGATTTGTTGAACGCGGTAGCTGAAGAAGCCGGATATGAAGTGAAAATTGATAACACTGGCTGGGATGCCATGTTTGCAGGCCTTCAAAGCAAGCAGCTGGATATCGGTATGGCAGGCGTCACCATTACGGATGAGAGAGTTGAATCTTACGATTTCTCAGACCCATATTTTGAATCAAAAACAATGATCGCTTTCAAAGAAGGTAAAGTGGATATAAAAACGGCGAAAGACTTGAAAGGGAAAAAATTAGGAGTTCAAAACGGTACTACCGGCCAATTCGCTGCTGAAAAAGTGGCAGGAAAAAATTCTCCTGACATTTCCAAATACGAAACTGCCGCTCTCATGTTCCAGGCATTGCAAGGCGACAACGTCCAAGCTGCCGTAACGGACATTGCAGTTGCATTGGAGTATCAAAAAAACAACCCTGATGCAGGAATTCAAACTGTCACGGATGATGAAGAATTCGAGTCAGAATATTACGGAATTGTTTTTCCGAAAGGAAGCGGACTAGTAGATGAGTTTAACTCAGCACTTAACACTGTAATAGATAACGGAAAATATGCTGAGATCTATAAAAAATGGTTTGATAAAGAGCCGGATGTCGAGGCTTTAAAGAAAGCGGCTGAGAAATAAGAAAAGCGCAAGCGCCTTGCTCAGCGCGGGCAAGCAAGACGCTTCCCGAGGAGGCAGCTTTTCAGCCACCACAGGGAAGCGGCTTGATCCTTGCGGGGATAGGCGCTGGAGCTGGACACACTCGTTATGGAGAGAAGGCTTAATGTACTTTACACTTTCTTATTTTTAGAATATCAATACGGCTGTCCAATAATGGTGTTCACCTGCGGATAGCCGGTTTTTTTAGCTATTGACATTGGACAGGCAAACAAGGAAAGGTGACACCCAATGAACATTCGGTATGATATTATATTAGATTATTTGCCTTTATTTATAAAAGGAACGTTGTTGACGCTGGGACTGACAGTTGCCGGGGTAGCACTTGGGCTGATTATTGGACTTTTGATCGGGCTTGGAAAAATGGCCGACAGGCTATGGGTCCGTCTGCCATTTATTTGGTATATCAACTTCTTTAGGGGAACTCCATTTTTAGTACAAATCCTTCTTATTCATTTCGGCGTTGTGCCTTTGTTTATGAGCCCTGCCAACCCGATTGTTTCTGCCATTATTGCTCTGGCTCTCAATTCTGCGGCCTATATGGCGGAAATTTTCAGGGCCGGCATTCAATCGATTGATAAAGGGCAAGTGGAAGCAGCTCGTTCTCTGGGGATGACCCATAGGCAGGCAATGAAGCTTGTTATTTTACCGCAGGCCTTTAAACGAATGATCCCGCCGCTCGGAAATGAATTCATCTCATTATTGAAGGAAACTTCGCTGGCAGCGATCATTGCGGCACCTGAGCTCATGTATTGGGGGCGTGCCGCGCAAGGGCAATATATCCGTGTATGGGAACCTTACATTACAGTGGCAATCATTTATTTGATCCTTACCTTATCAATGACCTACTTGATGAACTTCATTGAAAGGAGGATGAAGACTGAATGATCTCTGTGAAAAATTTGAAAAAGTCCTTCGGAGACAATGAAGTGCTCAAAGATATATCACTGGAAGTGAAACCGCAGGAAGTCGTCGTTGTCATCGGCCCTTCAGGATCAGGAAAGTCTACCTTCATCCGCTGCCTGAATCTCCTTGAGTCTGTAACGGGCGGCCATGTATATGTGACAGGGAAAGATCTTACTAATAAAAAAACCGACATCAACGAAATCCGCAAAGATGTCGGCATGGTGTTCCAGCATTTCAACTTGTTTCCACATAAAACCGTTTTGGAGAACATTACGATGGCCCCGATCAATGTCAAAGGAATTTCAAAACAGGAAGCAAATAAAATAGCGATGGACCTCCTTCATAAAGTCGGTTTGGCCGATAAAGCGGATGTCTACCCTGATTCTTTGTCCGGTGGCCAGAAGCAGCGTGTAGCCATTGCCAGGGCGCTGGCAATGGAGCCGAAGGTCATGCTTTTTGACGAACCGACATCAGCGCTTGACCCTGAAATGGTCGGTGAAGTCCTCGAAGTCATGAAGCAGCTCGCCAAAGACGGGATGACAATGGTTGTTGTCACACATGAAATGGGTTTTGCCAGGGAAGTCGGGGATCGCGTCATTTTTATGGACAATGGTTATATCGTCGAAGAAAATGAACCTGCAAAGCTTTTTTCCGACCCGCAGCATGAACGGACGAAAGCTTTCTTGGGAAAGGTTTTATAAGAGTGCAAGCCTGTTCCAATGGTGCGGGCTTTTGCTACCCTTGCAAATTTATTTGCAGGGGTTATTTTCATTTGCTTTTTTTTCATAAAGGTTGTGTAAAAAAATATGAATGTGGTATTATTCATTTTAAGTAAATGATTAAAAATATTTATAATCTTCCGAATAAGAAAGGGGTGAGGCCCAAAGCAAAAAACTTGATTCTGGAACACAGGTTCATCAAAAGAGAATCATGAGCAGGAGGACCAAATGGAACTGTAACCCGGGCAGGAGCCCAAGCATCCATGCCTGATTTGGATGAGACTTTGCAGTTTCTTGAAAAAATCAAAATGAAAAGGGGCGTCGGATATGAGGAAAACATCTAATTCCAAATTGCTTTTTGCCATTTTTATCAGTATCGTGCTCATTCTGGCTGCGTGCGGCGGAAATAAATCATCCGGTGAAAAAGACAGCGGCAAAGAAGGCGGCAGCGGAGATTCAGGCGGCGAACTTTCCGTGGGTTATTATGTAAACGCTACACTCGGTGACAAGTCATTCTTTGACTCAGTAAAACGCGGAGTGGATCAGGCGGAAAAAGAACTGGGCTATAAGGTTAAAACTATTGAAGGCGGAACGAATCAAGGTGACTGGCACGCCGGAATTGAATCGATGGTCTCAAGCGGCAAGTATGATGTCATTTTGGTCGGGACAAGCCAAACAGTAGAAATGGTGGACGAATTGGCGCAAAAATATCCGGATCAAAAATTCATATTCTTTGATGATGTTGTAGACCAGCCAAGCGTTTATTCCATGACATACTCCCAGAGTGAAGGATCATTTCTTGCCGGTGCATTCGCGGGGCTGGTGACAACGAGTGATGAACTTGAAGGCGCGAATCCTGAAAAGGTGATCGGATTTGTTGGCGGAATGGACATCCCCATCATTAATGATTTTAAATCAGGCTATGAACAAGGTGCGCATTATGTAGATAAGGATATTAAAGTCGTTTCTTCTATTATCGGTAACTTTGCAGACGCTCCCAAAGCGAAGGAGCTGACCCTTTCACAAATCAATTCGCAAAAAGCCGATATTGTCTATCAGGTTGCGGCAGCAGCCGGTCTCGGTGTATTGGAAGCAGCAAATGAAAAAGGCGTCTATTCCATCGGTGTGGACAGCAACCAAAACGATATTCATCCAGGAAGCGTCCTGACGTCCATGATGAAAAACCTGGACATTTCGACGTTCCGCGCTCTGGAAATGTTCCAGGCGGGAGAATTGCCTTTTGGAACACACGAGGAACTTGGTGTTAAAGAAGAAGGTGTCGGGCTTGCACAGGATGACCTTTATAATGAGCATGTCCCTCAGTCGATCCGCGACCAGATGGAAGATATCCAGAAGAAGCTCGCCGACGGCGAAATAGAAGTAAAATCGACCCTGAAATAATACATTGCATGAATGGGCCGGGACAAGGGAAAACCGTCCCGGCTTTTCTAAAATAGGGGGTTCATACATGGCTGCATTGTTGGAAATGAAAAACATTCATAAAGTGTACCCCAATGGAACTGTTGCGAATCGAGGGGTGAATCTGGAAGTTCAAGAAGGGGAGATCCACGCTCTTGTAGGTGAAAATGGAGCAGGAAAATCAACACTTATGAAAATTCTTTTCGGGCTGGAAACTCCCACAGAAGGCGAAGTTATTTTCAAAGGTAAAAAGGTCCGTTTCAATGGGCCGCGAGATGCTATCAGCCAAGGTCTTGGAATGGTTCATCAGCACTTTATGCTTGCTCCGTCGCTCACCGTTTCAGAAAATATCGTTTTGGGTGATGAACCGAGAAAAGGGTTTCTTCATTTGTTCCGTGACAGGACAAAAGAGAAGGAAGAAATCCAAGAGTTGATTCGCCGTTTCGGCTTTAAGCTCAACCCTGATGAATCAGTGGAATCCATATCCGTTGGACAGAAGCAACGGGTGGAAATCCTGAAGGTTTTATACCGGGGAGCGAAGCTCATCATTTTGGATGAGCCGACCGCTGTGCTGACGCCGCAAGAAACAGACGAGTTGTTTGAATCAATCAAATCGCTTGCCGGCCAAAACTACACGATCATTTTCATCACTCATAAACTGAGGGAAGTAATGGAAATTTCAGATCGCATTACTGTATTGAAAGCTGGCAATACGATCGAAACACTCGTTACAAAAGAGACAAATCAGGAAGAAATATCACGGCTGATGGTAGGGAGGGATGTATTATTCAGGGTTGAAAAGCAGGAGAAAGAGCC
Source organism: Siminovitchia fortis (assembly GCF_003605365.2). Taxonomy (GTDB): domain Bacteria; phylum Bacillota; class Bacilli; order Bacillales; family Bacillaceae_C; genus Siminovitchia; species Siminovitchia fortis. The sequence continues at coordinate 17,246 of NZ_QYTU02000029.1, read as the reverse complement.
GGAAGATACGATCTTGGAGCTTCGGGATGTTTCAGTTACAGACGAAAAAGGGTTAAAGCTGCTCGATAATGTGTCCATGAAAATCAGGGGCGGTGAAATTCTGGGCATCGCGGGTGTAGAAGGAAACGGCCAAAGGGAATTGGTTGAAGTGATCACCGGACTTGCCAAAGCCAGCAGCGGGCAGGTGCTCTATTTGAATGAAAATATCCTCGGCAAAAGCATCGGGGAGATCCGGAACATGAGAATAGGGCATATTCCTGAAGACCGGCAAACAACGGGTGCTTGTCTGACAACGACGATTGAAGAAAATTTGATTCTGGACATTTACAATGACCCCCAATTTCGGACAGGACCCTTTTTAAATAAAAAGAAATTGAAGGAATTCGCCAAAAAATATATAAAGATGTACGACGTTCGCACGGACAGTGAAGAAGCATTGGCCGGCTCGCTTTCCGGGGGAAATCTCCAAAAGGTCGTTATTGCCAGGGAAATGGCCAAAAATCCGAAGCTGCTCATCGCCGCCCAGCCAACAAGGGGAGTGGACATCGGGGCGATTGAATTTATACACAAAGAAATTATTAAAAAACGGGATGAAGGCACTGCGGTATTGCTCGTTTCGGCGGAACTGTCCGAGATTACCAGTCTAAGCGACCGTATTGGAGTGTTGTATAACGGGGAACTGGTGGCATTATTGGATAATACCGAGGAGTTGACGGAAGAGGAAATCGGATATTACATGCTCGGTATTAAAAGAGCGGATGAAGAGGTGGCTGCGCATGAATAAAAGGCAATTTTTATTCCTCGACATAATCGGTATTTTAGGTGCGGTATTCTTTGCTGTCCTATGCGGGTTCGTCATTATTTTCTTTGTCAGTGAAGAACCGGCTGCGGCTATTTCATCTTTTGTGCTCGGTCCTTTTTCAAGCCCGTTCAACATCAGTACGATCGTCAACAAAGCAACGCCTCTCATTTTTACGGGTCTGGCTTTGGCAGTTGTGTTCCAGACGAACATATTCAGCATGGGTGCCGAAGGGCAGCTATATGTGGGAGGATTTGTGGGAGCATTGGCAGCCACATATATTCAAGGTATGCCCGCCATGATCCATATACTTGTCATTTTCCTTTTTGCTTTGGCGGGCGGCGCCGTCTTTGGCTTTATCCCCGGCTATCTAAAAGCCAAATGGAATGCAAATGAAGTTGTTACAACTTTGATGCTGAACTATGTGGCTATCATTTCTACTTCTTATTTGATCAATAATGTTTTCAAGGACCCGGAGAGCGGCGGATTTGCGAGAATGCCCTTTTTCGATAAGGATATTCTGCTGGGAAAAATATCGGGAACTTTTCCGGTCCATTATGGAATTTTCATCGCCATTGCCGCCGTCATCTTCGTTTATACGATGCTTTATAAAACGAGGCTGGGCTATGAGATGCGCCTTGTAGGGCAAAACATAGAGTTTGCCCGGTACGGCGGAATAAAGACGAGCCGGATTATCATTGTGAGTGTCATGATCAGCGGAGCCCTCGCGGGACTCGGAGGTATCGTGGAACTGATGGGAATCCACGGAACATACAAAGACAGCTTTTCTATCAATCTGGGCTTCGATGGGATCATCATTGCCCTGCTGGCGCGCAATAACCCAATCGCTGTTTTGCTGGCCGCTGTATTCTATGCCTATTTGCAGGTGGGCGGCCAGGTCATGCAGGCGGAAAGTGATGTATCCAGGGAACTGGCAGTTATTATTCAAGTGCTTCTTGTACTTTTTGTCTCCGCACAGGCTGTATTCAATTATTTAAAACAAAGGTCGATTATGAAAAACAAAAACGGGAAAATTTCCGGCGACAAGGCGGTGAAAGCAGATGTGGTCTAGTTTATGGAGCCAGATTGTCGATTTAAGCATCATTGTCATCCTGCTTCGTTCTACTACTCCGATTTTACTTGCTTCCCTTGGAGGCCTGATATCAGATGTGACAGGAGTGACCAATATCGGGCTGGAAGGCTTGATGCTTGTTTCTGCTTTTACATCCATTGCTGTCGGCTCTGTGACAGGTTACTGGTCCGTTGGGGTCGTTTCCGGAGTCATTGTTTGCGTCCTGCTTTCATACGCAATGGGTTTTTTTCATTTAAAAATGAAGGTGGACATTATCATAACAGGATTTGCGGTCAATATGTTCGGGTCCAGTGTAACGATCTTCTTGATGAGCAAGTTTTTTGATGCAACCGGAAGCTTCAATCCATCCGGTTTGGATAAGATCCCCGTTGTGAATATCCCTTTCATCCAGGACATCCCGGTCCTCGGCAAAATATTCAGCGGGCACAGTTTAATGGTATGGATAGGCCTGCTATGTGTCGCTTTTGTGTTTGTCATGTTGTACAGGACCCCTTATGGCGTTCATTTGCGTGCCATCGGAGAATCGCCCCAGGCGGCAAGTTCTTTAGGGATACAGGTACACAGATTGCAATATTCCGCATTGGCATGGAGCGGTGTATTTGTCGGGATGGCCGGGTCGTTCATGTCAATGGGAATGACCGGCATGTTTGTAAAAGATATGACTGCGGGCACCGGATTTCTGGCTCTTGCGGTTGTGCTGCTTGGAAATCGTAATCCATTTGGGATATTGATAGGTTCATTGATTTTCGGATTTGCGAAAGCGGTGGAAACCCTCCTTCAAACAATACCGAACAGTCCGATTCCGAGCCAATTTGTTCAGATGCTGCCTTACGTTGTAACCATTTTGGCCCTGGTCGTTTATGCGGTGCGAAAGCAGGGAAGACAAATCGATTCGCTGAGCGAAGCTTCTACAGGACCTGCTTCTGCGGCGGCACCTAAATAAAAAGGACGGTTTTAGTGATGCAAAATAATGCAAAAAGAAAGATTATATTGGACTGTGACCCGGGGCATGATGATGCGATCGCCATATTACTTGCTGCCGGAAACCCGAATGTTGAGCTGGTGGGGATTACGACAGTCGCAGGCAATGCGGAAGTGGAAAAGACGACGAAAAACGCTTTGCAAGTTTGTGAAATTGCCGGTATCGCCAATGTTCCTGTGTTTAAAGGAAGCGGCCAGCCTATGATCAGAAAGCGTGAAACCGCCCCGTCTATCCACGGTGATTCCGGCATGGACGGGCCCGTGCTTCCAGAACCGAAAAAGACAGCAGAACATGGGCATGCAGTGGATTTTATCATTCAAAAATTAATGGAATCCGACGGGGATATTACGCTGGTTCCAGTTGGGCCGCTGACGAATATCGCCATGGCAATGAGAAGGGAACCGGCGATTTTATCAAAAATCCAGGAAATTGTATTGATGGGCGGCGGCACATTTGGAAATTGGACCCCAGCTGCCGAATTTAATATTTTTGTAGATGCCGAGGCAGCCAAGGTTGTTTTTGACAGCGGCGTCCCCATTACGGTGATGGGGCTGGATCTGACTCACCAGGCTTTGGCTACTCGGGAGGTTTGTTCCCGGATTGCCCAAATCGAAAACCGCGCAGGAAAATTTGTAAGCGAACTGCTGGAATTTTTCCGTGAGACCTATCTCGATGTATTTGGCTTTGAACATCCGCCTGTACACGATGTCTGCAGCGTAGCTTATTGCATAGACCCCACCGTTGTTGAAACGAAAAGGGTCCGTGTGGATGTTGAAACAAAAGGGGAGTTTACGTACGGAATGACAGCTGTAGATCTTCTTGGGGTTACGGGCCGGGAACCGAACGTCAATTTTGCAGTGAAGCTGGATCATACAAAATTTTGGGACATGGTCATCGAGGCCTTGAATAATTTATCCAAATGATAACTGATGGGGGGTGGTGGATGTGAAGCCGGTCATTTTTGATGTAGATACGGGGATTGATGATGCCTTGGCTATGGCGTATGCCTTAAGCTCTCCGGAATTGGAGCTTCTTGGATTTACGACCTGCTTTGGAAATGTTCCGGTTGAGGAAGCGACCCGCAATACCCTTGCTGTTTTGGAGATGACTGGAAAAGAAATTCCGGTATATGAAGGAGCCGATCAAACCTTCAAACGTGGAATAAAGCCTGAATGGGCACGGATAGTGCATGGAGAAGACGGTCTCGGCAATGTGCTTCAGTCGACCCCTTCTAATCGCGCAGCGAGCAGCTCTGCAGAGGACTTTATCATTGAACAGGTTAAAAGCCGCCCTAACGAAATAACGATCATAGCGGTCGGACCGCTGACAAATGTGGCGCGCGCCATTAATAAAGCTCCGGAAATCATCCCTTTGGTCAGAGATGTAGTCATCATGGGCGGCGCAGTGAATGTGCCGGGTAATGTGACACCATATGGTGAAGCCAATATTGTGGCTGATCCCGAAGCTGCCGATTATGTTTTTTCTTCCGGGCTATCTGTCACCCTTGTCGGCCTTGACGTTACGATGGAAACATTATTGCCGTTGTCCCAAGTGGACAGATGGCGCAATGTGGACAGTAACATTGCGCACTTTTTTGCGGATATGACGGAACATTATATTGGCGCCTATGAATCTTTTTATCCGGGGATCGGTGGCTGTGCCCTGCATGACCCGCTTGCAGTGGGAGTAGTGATCGATCCTGGCTTTGTCCAGACGGAGTTTATGAAAGTCAGTGTCATTACGGAAGGGGAAGAAACGGGGAATACGGTTGGATACAAAGACAGTGAGCCAAAAATACGCGTCTGTACTGGGGTGGATGCCCCTCGTTTTCTAAAGCATTTTTTGAGCAGAATGACGGAGGTGATGAGTTTTTCCTGAAAAAAGACAGTCTATATGAGGGCCGCCTTCAAAGATGTTGTGAGGCGGCCCTTTTATTTGTGGACGTACAAAAAAATACTTGGGTCACAGATGGAAACCAGGCGCTGTTTTTGTGAAATTAACCGTGCATTTGCACGCTGAATTTGGAAAATACATCCTTTATTTGATCATTTACGGATATGCCCATCTCCTCATCAAAAAACTGCTTCATGTCACCTGCTACTTTATTTGCTTTGGTAACAAGGTTTTTCTTTAAAAGCAGTTCAAGATAGTCAAAATAAATATTTTCCTGATATGGATACTTGTCCAAAATCCTCTCGTAATGCTCAAAACATTGTTGGTAATTCTTTTGCTGAAAATAATGCTTGGCAAGTATTTGGCTTGCATTTACGAATAAAAGCCTTATTCGCTCACGCTCACTCTCAAGCATCGTTTCATACGGATATTCTTCAAAATAGTCTCCCTGGAAAAGCATAACGGCTTTTTCTAATTTCTTTATATCACGGTCGCTGTTATCCTTCGTCAAATTCGTAAAAACTTCTACATCCAAATCTACATCAGTCGAATCAAACAAATATTGGTTGCCGAACCTTTTAATAAAGCGGGAACGGACCCCGGACTTCAAATCGGGTTCCAATGTTTTCCTAAGGACGGACAGTGAAACGTTGAAATGGTTTTCGATATTACTCAGCGAACCATCAGGAAAAACGGTATCAATAATTATGTCCTTTTCGATCTTTTTGTTTCTATGTGTAATGAAATATTGTAATAGGCGCAGACTTGATTGGCGCTTGATTGTAATAGGCCTGTTTTCATAGAATACCTTAAAGCTTCCGAGCGTTTGGATGGAGAGCTGCTTAGTTTGTTCTCCTGGTGCCATCGTAGCTCCCTTTGGCTCCAAGCTATCTAAAAGCCAATAAAAGTCATATTTATCACATGTGTTATTTATTTCTGTGTAAGTTTTTTCTGCTTGGGCTTCATCTCCGATAACGGTATATAAATGATACATCGATATGGCTACCATGCACTGGTAATGCGTGAAAAGGGCGAACGCTTGAAAGGCCTGTTCAAAACATTTTTTTGCTTCTTCAAATTTTTCGCTTTTTAAATAGCTTTTCCCGAGTTCATGCTTGGACCATCCATTGTCAAAGTCATTGTTGAAGCTTTCAGCAAGACTGACTGCTTTTTCTCCCCATTCAATGGCTTTGGCGTCTTCGTTTTTTACACTGTATAATCTGCCCATTGTAGTATAAACGAAAATCAAGGTTGATTTATCATGCTCCTTGGCGATATTCAGGGCTAATTGAATGTAAGGGGCAGCCTTATCCACTTCCTCTTTATCGAGATAGATGGTGGCCAGAGTGTCAAGGGCATGAATTTGCGTATGCTTAATCTTATAACGGTCGGAAATGAAAACGGCCTTTCGTACGTGCTCAATTGCTGTTTCATACTTTCCCAAATATCTGTATATTTCAGCCATCAGTATTAGATTCAGTGCACTCATGGCATGATCGTGAAATTGTTCGGAACCCTTCAATGAGTCGCTGAAAAGCTGTTTGGCTTTCACAATATCTCCCCGCATCAAATAGATGGTGGCAAGGCGGTGTTGAAGGTTGCAAAGCCATAGTTCATTTTTCTTTTTCTTTAAGAGAGATATATTTTCTTCAAAGAGTGTTGTCAATTCTTTTAAAGTGGCGAGCGGTACGCAACGGATCAGAAAGAGTGTATTATTGGCAAACGAGTCGCCCGCGGATATCTCTTCGAGCCATCCGTCCAAAAATAACATCGATTCCACCGGATTATATAGATCCCTTATCAATCCCATAATTTCGGCTGCTTTCAAGTAATCTTTTCCGATTGTGTAATGGGCAAAGGCATTGATCAGTTGGTAACGCTTTTCATATATGGCGGCCAGCCTCAAATGTTCCTTCATATAATCATTTTTTAAATGATCCTTATAGTTTTGATACAAATACTGCCTGAACAATCTATGGTAGCGGATCATTCCCTGTTGGTCCCGATATACAAATAAATGCTGGGTCAGAAGGCGGCTTAATATTTTCTCTGAATAATCAATGCCAAGAAATTCGTTAATCACTACTGGATCAAGTTCAGACAGCATGCTAGTTTTATATAAAAAATGTTTGACCTCCTCAGGCTGTGCCTGCAAGACTTCTACTGATAAATAATCATAAATATCCTGCATATAAGGAAAAGTGGACCAGAGGGAAAATCGCTCCTTTCTGTTCATTTTCGCTATCACACCAAGTATAAGCTGATAGCTTGCTATCCAGCCTTCGGTTCTTTCAAAAATGAACTGCACCTCCTGATCTTCCAGATTCAATTGATTCATCTCATTGAAAAAGCTGCGTGTTTCATCAAGGGTAAAGGCCAAATCGGAAGTTGTAAGTTCTTTATATTTTCGTTCCACTTTCAACTTGGCTATTGGTAAGCGCGGGAGACCCCTGCTAATAATGATGACTGTCACTGCCGGGGATGAGTGGGTCAGTTCATTTATGATCGGCTCTATTTCGGGGCTTGGATCTACAAGCTGGTAGTCGTCAAAGACGAGCAGCAGCGGCTCTTTTCTGTCCGCCAATTTAGAAACGACGGCGGCCAGTTCAGTATCAACGTCCTCTGCTTCTATGATTTGCGGCGAGTGGTCAATCCCCATGTATCTGTATATACCGGTTTTCACATAACTGAGAAAGATATGGGCAAAGCGGTCCGAGCTTCCCAACTGATACCAGACTGCCGGAATATTTTTCTCACGGATGTAGCTGGAAATAAGCATAGTTTTTCCATAGCCGCTGTCACCGGTAACCAGCAGCAATGAAACATTTTTGTGTTGATCCAGCTCATAGAATAACCGCTTTCTTTTCAAAGATGGAGAGTAATTAGGTATTTGTAACTTATTTTCCTCAATATTCATCATTATCTCCCCCTCATTTTAAAGTCTGTAAAACATAGCTCTGTACAGTAAGTTATGTAACCGCTGTCTTTTTTAAATGATGGTTCCACCGGCTCAAGTTTGTATATCTTATCTATCTATTAAAAGTAAGAAATTTTGTAAGTTTCCAGTAAGTCTTTTGGTCTATCATTTAGTGTAAGTTAAATCCTCACAATATTCAATATCACTTTGAAGGGAGATTGACGATGACTAAGGAATACAAACTATTTATCGAGGGTAAGTGGACAGATGCCGTTTCAGGCAAAACATTTGAAACTTACAATCCGGGGACGGGGGAAGTGAATGCTGTCGTCGCGGAAGCCGGAAAGGAAGATGTCGACCGCGCTGTCCAGGCGGCAAGAAACGCTTTTGAATCCAATGAATGGAAAAACATGCCGCCGGGGGAAAGAGGAAGGCTTCTGTTCATGGCAGCCCTTAAGATGAGGGAAAAGATTGAGCACCTCGCAGAGGTAGAGTCAAGGGAATGCGGTTTGACGATAAAAGAGACTCAATTCATCGCGTTGCCGGCAACCATCGATGTGCTTGAGTTTTACGCAGGTCTTGCGAACAAAGTACAGGGGGAGACACTCGCTTCGCCGCCTGACCGGCTGAATTATACGATCCGGGAGCCGCTTGGTATCATCGGGGCAGTGGTACCTTGGAATTTCCCTTTGATGCTTGCCATGTGGAAAATCGCACCTGCACTTGCGGCCGGAAATACGATTGTTCTTAAGCCTGCTGAACAGACACCTTCCAGCTTGCTTGAATTAATGGAAATCTTCCAGGAAGCTGGCATTCCGGATGGAGTCATCAACGTTGTTCCCGGGTTTGGAAAGGAAGCAGGAAGCGCTCTGGTGTCACATCCTGGCATAGACAAAATTGCTTTTACAGGATCTACCGCTACAGGAAGGTTCATTATGCGGGCTGCAAGCCAACATTTGAAACCGTTGTCACTTGAGCTCGGCGGAAAGTCGCCAAATATTATTTTTGAAGACGCTAACCTTGCAAATGCGGTGAGGATGGCTGCATTCGGAATTTATTTTGCACAGGGACAGGTTTGTGCGGCGGGTTCCCGCATCTTTGTCCAGGATTCCATTTATGATGATTTCATGGATGCATTTGTCAAGCAGGCAAAATCTATCAAAGTCGGCAACCAATTGGATATGGCCACACAAATGGGGCCGCAAATTTCACAAGCACAGCTTGAAAGAATTGAAGATTATGTGGCAGCAGGACTGGATGAGGGAGCCAACTTGCTGACAGGGGGGGAAAGGCTTGCTTCGAGAGACGGGTTTTTCTATACGCCGACCATTTTGGAAAACGTATCAAATGAAATGAGAATTGCACAGGAAGAAATTTTTGGACCGGTCGCTTCCGTGATCCGATTCAAGGATGAAGAGGATGCTTTAAGAAAAGCGAATGACACGATTTACGGATTGGCTGCAGGCGTTTGGACGAACGATATTAAACGCGGCCACCGGATGGCGAGAGGGCTCAAATCCGGAACCGTTTGGCTCAATACTTACAGCCTCTTAGACAGTGCCGCTCCATTCGGCGGGACCAAACAAAGCGGTTTCGGCCGTGAACTGGGTATCCAGGCGATGGATATGTACACGGAAACAAAGCATGTCTGGGTTGACTTAAATCCTGATGCTATCGATTGGTACGGCGCTTAAGCCGTACCTCACCAGCGAAAATTATTTTATAGAAGAAATTTTGGGGAGGAATTTATCAATGACTAAATCATTAGCAGCTAATATCAGTGTAGAAGAATTACGCGAACTGGATAAGAAGCACTATCTGCATCCGATCACTCCATTAAAGCAGCAGCAGGCTGAGGGACCTGAACTTATTTTTAAAAGTGCGAAAGGATTACGCATTACAGATGTACAAGGAAATGAATTTATTGATGGAGTCTCGGCCTTGTGGAATGTGAATGTCGGCTATGGCCGCCAAGAACTTGCTGAAGTTGCAAGGGAACAAATGATGAATCTCTCGTACGCATCGTCATTTTTCAATCAATCTCATGAGAATGTTATCCGCCTTGCGGAAAAATTGGCAAAGATCGCTCCAGGAAAGCTGGATGTCAGCTTCTTTACTTCTGGAGGATCTGAATCAAATGAGACAGCATTTAAAATTGTAAGGCATTATTGGAAGCTGAAAGGTAAAGCGGAAAAAAGTAAAATCATCGCCTTAGAAAACGGCTATCACGGAGTAGCCATGGGAACTACAAGTGCTACTGGTGTTCCGGTATTTAAAGATATGATTACAGAAGTTGCGCCTGGCTTTTTGCATGCAATTCCATATCTGACTGAGTGTGAAAAAGGAGATAAATCACATCCGGATTATGAACGCAGCTTAAGGGGGATTATTGAGAGGGAAGGTTCGGAAACGATAGCGGCTGTTATTATGGAACCTGTTCAAGGTGTAGGCGGGGTTAATATACCACCGGAAGGCTATTTACAAGCTGTTCGTGACTTATGTGATGAGCAAAATATCTTGATGATCACTGATGAAATCATTACGGGATTCGGAAGAACTGGAAAAATGTTCGGAGTTGACAACTGGAATGTGGTACCGGATCTTATGTGTGTGGCGAAAGGGATTACGAGCGGCTATGTACAGTTAGGTGCTGTTATGCTCTCAAGTGAAATGAGAGATGAAATGACAGAGCTTTCGGACGGCCCGATGTTCCACGGATTTACTTATAGCGGGCATCCAACAGCATGCGCAGTAGCATTGAAGAATATTGAAATTCTTGAGACGGAAGGTTTGGTCGAAAACTCTCGAAAATTGGGAGAAAAGCTGTTCCAAGGATTAAAGTACCTGGAAGAAAATCACCAAATTACAGCAGATGCAAGAGCGCTGGGTCTGTTGGGAGCAATTAGTCTCTTTAAAGATCGGGACAATAGAGAAGGCTTTGATTTTGATTTGCATGCAGCCACCGCTGTTGTGGAACTGTGCAGAGAAAGAAACTTAATTTTAAGGCCACTTGCCTTTGGTATGGAGGCGGTTGCTATCGCTCCTCCGCTAATCGCAACCGAACAGGATATTGATACGATTATTGAAATATTGTCAGATGCTATTAAGGAATTCGAGCAAAAAGTTCTTTAATTACTGATTAAAGGGCTGTCCCAAAATTGAAAAATTCAGAGAAGACCTTTGGGGCAGCTCTTTTTCTAAGTTATGCTGCTTCTTTCCGATTCATTTAGTGTAAACGATTTCAATTAAGTTTATAGAAAATAGATTAAGAGAGGAGTGTTATTATGGAAGCTAGCAGGACCTCTGAAGCGGTTTTACAACCCGCTGATACGAATACCGGCACCGACGAATTGAAGAAAGTATTTAAAACAAGAGATTTGGTCGTCTTTGGACTTGTCTTTATGGCTCCGGTATCAGCGCAGACATTATTTGGAGAATTATCGTTGATCTCACAAGGTCATGCCGTGTTATCTTATCTTGTTGCCCTTGTTGCCATGATTTTCACGGCCGCTAGTTACGGAAAAATGGCAAGCGCTTTTCCGGCCGCAGGTTCAACGTATAGTTATACGGCACGCGCTATCCACCCAGCTGTTGGATTTATTGCAGGCTGGACCATTTTACTAGACTACTTAATGATGCCTATTTTATTGACCAAGCTGAGTGCATTATTTTCTTTGGAACTTTTCCCAAATGTTCCATATTGGATTATGCTGCTTGTTTTTTTTGTTCCGATCACTCTTTTTAATTATTACGGAACTAAAATTACAGCTCGTGTAAATATGGCCATGACTGCTGCCATGTTATTTAGTCTAGTTATTTTTATTATCTTTGCGATGTCAAGCCTTGTGCGTACTGACGGGTTTGGAAGTCTCTTTTCAATCGCAGGAATCTTTAACCCAGGCACATTTTCAATGGACGCTTTAATAGCGGGTGCCTCCATTGCTGTTTTATCGTACCTAGGATTTGATGCGGTTACGACAATGGCGGAAGATTCAAGGGAATCCGGGAATATAGTTGGCAGAGCAGCGGTGATTGCTTTGTTGTTTGCTTCACTTTTCTATATTATGCAAGTTTATTTTGCAACCTTGGTTGCTCCGAATTTTAATTCCTTCCAATCTCCCGATACAGCCTTTTTTGAGATTGCCACGGCTGTCGGCGGCAGCGGATTAGCTACTATTTGTACTGTCATCATCGCTTTAACTGGTATTGCTACAGGATTAGCTGGGCAATCCTCTGGATCACGAATTCTGTTTGGCATGGGGCGCGACAGGGTGCTTCCGGCGATCTTTGCTAAACTTCATCCGAAACACAAAAGCCCTTATGCCAGCATCATCATTTTGGCTGTAACCGGGTATTTAGGAGCTCTGTTACTTCCATTGTCACTCATTTTTTCGATTATGGTTTTTGGAGCATTGATTGGATTTACTTGCGTTAATATCTCCGTATTTTTGGAATTCTATATTAAAAGAAAGGAACGTTCAGGGAAATATATTTTGCTGCACTTGTTATTCCCGGCATTGGGAGTATTTGTCTGCTTGAATATTTTATTCGGAATGGATGCCATCGGAATTACGGTGGGCTTTTCCTGGATGTTTATTGGAATCATCGTGTTGTTGTTTAGAATGAATTCCGTGAAAAAATCTGGAGCGGCGGATCCTTTTAAATTGGATATGTGATGAAAAAAGTGTGACGCTCTATCGGATTTTGTATTGTACTTATTATCATGGCCGTTTTTACTTAATCATTCCGATTATAAAAAGAGGAAAAACATCTGCCAATCTAAAGCAAGGTTTTTCCTCTTTATTCAAGATCTCTTGATTAATTCATAACCCCTAATCGCCGTTTCGATGGCGATTCTTCTGTTTGAGTCCATATAGTCCTTGCCAAGCAGCTGCTCGATCTTTTCAAGCCGGTGATAAAGTGTCTGCCTTACGATATAGAGCTGTTCCGCTGCTTCTTTTTTCGAGCCGCCACAGGCAAGATAGACTTTCAATGTCTCGTAAAGGTCGCTGTCAGTCTTGGAATCGTAATCCAGAATGGGCCCAAGATAATCTTTTACATACGTTGACAGTTCACCGCTTTTTTTCAGTGGGAGAAGCAATCTGTATACTCCGATATCGTCAAATGTGACCATCTTCTCTTTGATTGTTGAGTGGTTCAGAGCGGCCACTTCTTTTGCTTCCAAATAGCTTTTCGATAATTGGCCAATCTGATCATATTCCCGCCCAACCCCATAAATTCTGCTGTTTCCCAGCAATGCCTTTTGGTCCTTCGTTTTCAGAAGGTACTGGATCAAACGCGCCAGCATATCTTTCGCCTTTTCCGGAGCGTTTGCCGGGAATGCCGCGATAACGGCGATTTCCTCTTTAGTTGCCGACACAGCGGGAAAGAAATCGAATCTTTTAAAAGTCGCCCGCATCATCAATGATCTTTGCAGCTTTATGTCCTCCCATTCCTCTTCGCTGATCATCCGGTCAGGCGGCTGAATTTCCATGACGAATACCCGGTAACTCATGTCGGGGCCCGCAAACGGCAAATGGCTGATCAGTTCCTCGTTTTCGTAATCCCTGCCTTGCAAAACGGCCCTTACGAATTTGTCCTCGGAATGCTGCTTTCTTTCTTCGATCGTCCTGTTCCGTAAAAGAATTTGGGCAATGGCGAGTGCAGCCCTGTCCAAAATTAAAAAATGAAATTCCTCCGGTGCTTCATCAGCGGCATGAAGGCATAAGTAGCCCCAAATTTGGCCAAGTCCCTCAACCGGCATTAAAACAAATGATTCATCACCAATCGTCAGCATTCTTTGGGAGATGGCCTCACTTTCGGCAGTTCGAAGGTAATCCAGTATCAGATCGTGATAATGTTTTTGGTCAGATGGGTAGTGAAAGGATTTTCCCTGTACAGGTACAAAAATGACTGTCCGGTGAAAATAATCATACAATTCATGGAGGATTTTTAAAATGCCGTTTGAAGACATGGACAACTCGATAAACTTTCTCGAAGAGGTGTCCAGATAGCGCAGCAGGTCATGATGCCTGTTGATAATCAGACTATGAAGCTCCTGCGTAATGTCTACGAATTTGACAGTCTCTTCGAACATGATAATAGGAAAATCATTGTTTTCGGCAAGCTCTAAAATATCCTCGTGAATCTCTTGGAAATAAGGGCCTTTTTCGATGCAGATGCCGGCTGCATTCGAAGCGATCAGCTGCCGGACAAATTTTAGCTGCGCCGAGAAATCGAGATGGAGTCCGACGCCGGTTGTTAAAATCAATTCTCCTCCATGAATAAGGGAGCCGAAGTCTTCCACTTCCAAAACGTGGACCCACCGGATTACCCTGTCAAGGCCGCCGGATCCGGCAAGCACTTTAGCATGCCTGAAATGTTCCCTTGTAAAAACATCCTTTACCTTTAATGTGAATTCATTCATCATGGCGACGGCCTCCAATATGTTAAATGAAATAGAATGATGATTTTACACAATGTCTAATGATTTAAGGGGGAATTGTCTGTAAAATTGATTATGAAGTGAAAGGAAGAATGAGTCAACTATTAATATATTAAGCTTAGGAGGATGAAAAGATGAGTACTGTTTCCGAAAAGACGCAAACGCTTGCAAATTTTATAAATGGACAATGGGTTAAATCAAAGACGGACAAATATGAAGACGTTCCAAATCCGGCCACTGGTGAAACTCTTGCCCGTGTTCCGGTTTCCACGAAAGAAGATTTGGAAGATGCGGTAAAAGCTGCCAAAAAAGCATATAAGACATGGAGCAAGACAGCAGTTCCGCAAAGGGCGAGAATCCTCTTTAAGTATCATCAATTGTTGATTAATGAGTGGGACGAACTGGCAAAATTGATCACCATCGAAAACGGAAAGAACTTTGCTGAAGCGTATGGTGAAGTCCAAAGAGGGATCGAGTGTGTGGAGTTTGCCGCAGGCGCACCAACATTGATGATGGGAAATCAGCTTCCTGATATTGCAACAAATATTGAATCCGGTATGTACCGTTATCCGCTTGGTGTAGTTGGAGGGATCACTCCGTTCAACTTTCCGATGATGGTTCCTTGCTGGATGTTCCCGCTTGCGATTGCAGCCGGAAACACATTTATCCTGAAGCCGTCCGAAAGAACACCGCTTTTGGCGAATCGATTGGCCGAGCTCCTGGTTGAGGCAGGCCTTCCTGAAGGTGTATTCAATATCGTACACGGTGCACACGACATCGTAAACGGAATTTTGGAGCATCCTGACATTCCAGCCGTCTCATTTGTTGGATCACAGCCGGTTGCCGAGTATGTATACAAGACCGGTACTGCAAACGGCAAACGGGTTCAGGCATTGGCAGGGGCCAAAAACCATACGATCGTCCTTGAGGATGCTGATTTGGATTCTGCTGCAAACAACATCTTCAACGCAGCCTTCGGTTCAGCAGGCGAGCGCTGCATGGCATGCTCAGTCGTTGTTGCCGTTGACTCCATCGCAGACGAGCTTGTGAAAAAGCTTGTTGAAAAATCCGACAGCATCAAAATGGGAGACGGACTGCAAGACGGTATCTTCTTGGGACCGGTCATCCGCGATGCCCATAAAGAAAAAACACTCGGATATATCGAATCGGGCATTGAAGAAGGGGCAACACTTGTCCGCGACGGCCGTAAGGATAAATCTTTGTCAGAGGGCGGCTACTTCGTAGGTCCGACAATCTTTGAAAACGTAACGACTGATATGAAAATCTGGAAAGAAGAAATCTTTGCTCCGGTTCTTTCAGTCATCCGCGTAAAAGATTTGGATGAAGCAATCGAATTGACAAACAAATCCGATTTTGCGAACGGTGCCTGCCTGTTCACGGACAGTGCAAAAGCCATCCGCAAATTCAGGGAAGAAATTGATGCCGGCATGCTTGGGATTAACCTGGGAGTCCCTGCTCCGATGGCATTCTTCCCATTTTCCGGCTACAAGAAATCTTTCTACGGAGATCTGCATGCAAACGGACGCGACGGAATCGAATTTTACACTCGCAAGAAAATGGTTACGCAGAGACACGCTTATTAATACAAGGGGGACAGCCTTTATCTAATGAAAGAGGATCTGCCGCCCATAATTCAGAACATCTATAAAAGTATGGACATAGACAGCCTGGCCTGCCCGCACAACTGCGGGCAGGCCAGGCCCAAAAAGGAAAGGGGTTATATTATGTCAACAATCCAAACTGATACATTGGTAGAAAGAGACCGCCAAAATGTATGGCATCACATCTCTCCTTATAATGAAGCGAGCCCTCCGACTGTTTTTACAGAAGCGAAAGGGGCTTGGATGACGGACCACAAAGGAAATAAGGTGCTGGACGGCATGTCCGGGCTATGGTGTGTGAATGTCGGCTACGGAAGGGAAGAACTGGCCAAAGCCGCTTATGATCAAATGATTAAAATGACTTATACCCCGATGACGCAAAGCCACCAGCCGGCCATCGATCTGGCGGAAAAGTTGAATGAATATTTAGATGACGATTATATGATTTTCTATTCAAACAGCGGATCTGATGCCAATGAAGTTGCGTTTAAGATTGCAAGGCAGTATCACCAGCAAAATGGCGAACCGTCCAGATTTAAATTCATCTCGCGTTACCGCGCCTATCACGGCAGCTCCATGGGTGCATTATCCGCAACAGGCCAGGCGTTAAGGAAATATAAATACGAGCCGTTGGTACCCGGATTTTTACATGTTGCACCGCCTGACAGCTACAGGAGGCCGGAAGGGATGTCCGTAGAGGAGTTCAACATCCAAAAAGCGCAGGAGTTTGAAGAAAAGATCATCTGGGAGCAAAAAGAAACGATTGCCGGGATCATTATGGAACCGCTGATCACTGGCGGTGGCGTAATCATCCCGCATCCGGTGTATATGGAGAAAGTTCAGGAAATCTGCAATAAGTATGGTGTACTGTTGATCATCGATGAAGTCATCTGCGGTTTTGGAAGAACCGGCAAGATGTTCGGACACATGCACTATAAGGTGAAGCCGGATATCATTTCAATGGCCAAAGGCTTGACAAGTGCCTATTTGCCGCTATCCGTGACGGCTGTCAGA
Organism: Siminovitchia fortis; assembly: GCF_003605365.2. GTDB lineage: Bacteria > Bacillota > Bacilli > Bacillales > Bacillaceae_C > Siminovitchia > Siminovitchia fortis. Next base: position 481 of record NZ_QYTU02000029.1, on the reverse strand, counting down.
AAAGATATTTATGAGACGTTTAAAAAGAGCGAAGAAAACAGCCACTTCCGGCATGTGAACACATTTGGCGGAAATCCCGCAGCTTGTGCCTTGGCATTGAAAAACCTGGAAATTATGGAAAGAGAAAATCTTGTGGCCCGTTCTGCGGAACTCGGAAAACGCCTGCAAAACGAACTGGCTGACTTGAATGACCATCCTCATGTCGGAGATATTCGGATCAAAGGATTTTTAATGGGGATTGAAATGGTGGAAGACAAGGAAACAAAAGAGCCTGCAACGAACGAGCGTGTCGGAAAGATCATTGCGGAGTGCCGTGCAAAAGGATTGATCATCGGTAAAAACGGGGACACCGTCGCCGGTTATAACAATATTTTAACTTTATCTCCTCCTCTTTCATGCACAGACGAAGATGTCGACTTCATCATTTCGACGATCAAGGATGTTTTAAATCATAATACCTTAATCCGTGACTAAATTTATC
>NZ_QYTU02000028.1 GCF_003605365.2 Siminovitchia fortis | reverse complement strand
AGATTTTACTTTCGTAATTCAGGATTATTTTAACCGTTACAACACCGGGGCACCCAAGCAGATTGCTTGTCAGGAAATTCGTCTATTCTGTTGGTAGGTGGACAATGTTTCAAAAGTAAAGGCGTATTCATGACTACGCCTCCACTTATAATAAAAGTGCAAAAGCAGCAAGAAGAGCTTTCCGACAGTTCCGTTGGCTTTGTAAACCCTTAGATCATAACCGCTGATCGATCCGAATGATTTTTTATACTGATTGACATTTTTGCCTTTTTCATCAACTTCCTCAAATATCTTTCCACCAAAGTTATACCAGCTGCATCCCTTATTTTTGGCACTTTGGATATTTCTCCAATCGAGATACTTATTTGCTCTGCCTATTGTCTGACCGTCGATTGAATCACCCTTTTTATAACTCCTCAACACCGAATAAATGCCATATGCCTGTCTGGTGTTCATTAAATAGGCATGAGCACAGAGAACTTGATTATTTTGATTCGTTATATACGAAATTACTAATGCTCCTTTATCCCTTATCGCTTTCAACTTTCTGACGTTGCATTTTTTTATATTGATTTCCCTTGCAAATTCATCATAAAGCTCACTAAATTTAATGACTTGCTCATTTGTCGGGTTCTCATGCTCGATAAAATTGAAATGATCTTGGTTCATTGCTTTCCTTATATTTCTTCTTGTACTTCGGCTAATATTTTTAAATATTTGTTCTTCCGTCTGCCTTAAATCAATGATGTAATTGGGCATCAATAGACAAACTGAATTCTTTGGCTTTACAAATTCAGCTACATCATCTTCAGTAATAAAAAGCCTCATATCTAACGAAACATGCGTTTCGTGCTCCATAAAATGGGAAGAACCTGCTTTTCCAACCCGCTCAGTAACGTTAAAAAGGCCTACTTTATAAGTAAAAGTTAACATTTTTCCTCCTGAATGGATTATTTCAAGACAACGAGCTACCCGGGCACTTCATCCTTTTTGCACAACATTGGTTCAAAACTAACTCTATCGGTAAAATAATCTATTACTTTCAGGTCTATATCTTGATCAAATTTCCTGGCAAAATACTGTCCCGATGCCTCGATTGCTTTTATGTCATTTACTTCCAAATACAGGGGGGAATTGCGCGTTTGGAGCGTTTTTCCCCAATTTACAAACATAAAATTATTATTGACTACATCCTCCTTATATTTGGAATTCATAATAAGGGTGTGAAAAAACCATTCATCCGGGCAAAGAGTATTTTCAAAGTATTTGTAGTACCAAGGATTAGTATCAATGAAGTCTATAATATACCAGGCCACCTCCAGCGGTATGGAAAACCATTGCGCTCCGTTAAACAGGGAATACTCCTCAGGCCAATCGTTTTTATTGGGAAATGCATTAATTCCTTTACGGTAAAAGCTTTGAACAACGCTTCTATAAACTCTGACAGGATGAAAAGAGGTGTATCTTCTGCGTGTAATTTTGGGCCAATTTACTTCCATTAAACCCGAATTTCTTTTGTCCACTTTCCGCAGAGTCATAAAAATGCTTTTTTTGTTTTTTATTAATACATCTTTAAACCCATTTCTGACCAACAGGTCCTGACCGCTCCTTAAACAAATAAAATCATAATTTTCTTTTGCAGCCAAAACCTCTCTCAGCAACAGAATAGTCGTATCAACCTGGCTAATATCCCCCCACTCACAGACGATTGCTTTATCTAAAACTTTTACATTTTCATTTTTTATTAGTTTACTGTGGATTTGTTCGTAATTTCTTTTGTCTATATGGACATAAACATCAGCCTGATCGCCTGCAATCAGCTGCTTAATGAATTTGTTTACTTGTTCTGGATTTTTGTGTATTTGTAAGATGTAGGCCGTCTTTTGTTTGGAGTTCACTTCCATTTCCCCTTTTTGCTGTTAGAATCGATCCCGATGAAAGAATCCATCAAATATATCCAGATTCAATCTGTCTAATGATTTCATTGATTAAGTCCCTCAACACTAAATCCTCTGATTGATTAACTTTTTTATATGTGTCCAGCAAGAGCCGGTAAAGCTCATCCTGTGTCATCAGTTTCATATTATTACGCCCGAATAATTTTTCCTTTTGCTGCAGAATGACAAAATACTATTGATCACCTTAAACAGCTGTCCCATAGTCATACCCGAGCCGGACGGAAGGCAAATGCCCTTTTCGAATAATGCCTCTCCCACATGCTCATTTTCTCCATGGGAATAATAAGGAGCATTTTTAAACAGAGGCTGCGTATGAAGCGGCTTCCAAACATGCCTCGCCTCAATATTTAAATCAGATAAGAAATCCAATAATGCCTGTTTTGAAACCCCTCCCCCTTTTTCATCTATCAATAATGCTGTCAACCACCGATTCGAGTGTGTGTTTTCCAATTCTTCCATGAATGCAACCCCGGGCAAACCTGATAAATACTCTTTATATTGATTGAAAATAAGCCTCCTTAATCGGACTCTGTCATCCAACACTTCCAATTGGGCCCTGCCAATGCCAGCAAGTAAATTGCTCATCCGATAATTAAATCCGATTTCACTGTGCTTATAAAAAGGAGCGGTGTCTCTTGCCTGGGCAGCCAGAAAGCGGGCTTTTTCCATTGCTTGCTGATTATTTGAAACAAGCATTCCCCCTCCTGATGTTGTAATGATTTTATTTCCGTTAAATGAATAGATCCCAAAGTCTCCTATTGTACCGCTTGCTTTTCCTCTATAACTAGAACCGAGAGATTCCGCCGCATCTTCGATAATTGGAACATCGTACTTGTTGCATATATCCATTATTTCGTCCATTTTGGCACTTTGGCCATATAGATGGACAACAATCACTGCTTTCGGAAGAACCCCTACAGACTCGGCTTCCTTCAATGCCCGTTCTAATGCCTGAGGGGACATATTCCAGGTGTCAGGTTCAGAATCAATAAATACCGGCTTGGCCCCTTGATATAAAATGGGATTTGCGGTTGCAACGAATGTCAGTGTTGAACAAAATACAATATCCCCAGGATGAACATTGAGCAGCCGTAAAGCCAAGTGAATTGCTGCTGTCCCCGAACTGACCGCGACAGCATCTTTTACCCCGACCAAAGAGGCAATTTCCCTCTCAAATTGCTCGACATTGGGCCCCAGCGGCGCAATCCAATTCGATTCAAAGGCATCGTTTATATATTTAAGTTCATTCCCGCTCATATGCGGCGGTGAAAGATAAATTTTCTCCTTTAGATCAATCACTTTTCTCACCTCTTATAACTGCCTAAAATAAAAAATCTACCGGAAATTCACATCTTACCGATAGTTCTTACTGCCTCTATAAATTAATAGATGTATGTTTTTGTTTTCCGGGCTCTCCTTCAAAGTCAGGCATCGTGACATGAGTACCATTGTTGATTCCTTCCGATGCCAAAACCTTTTTAATGGTCAGTAAAAGTATTTTTAAATCCAATAAAAAATTTTGATTTTCAACATACCAAATATCCAGCTTGAATTTTTCTTCCCATGTAATTGCATTCCTTCCATTTACCTGGGCCCAACCTGTCATGCCGGGTTTTACCAAGTGGCGCTTTGCCTGTTCTTCGGTATACAGCGGAAGATATTTCATCAATAACGGCCTGGGGCCAATTAAACTCATCTCCCCTTTCACGATATTGATCAGCTGTGGAAATTCATCCAGGCTTAATTTTCTGACTGTCGCTCCAAATGAAGTTAATCGGATATGTTCCGGCAATAAATCTCCATTCTCATCTCTTTCATCCGTCATAGTCCGAAACTTATACAGCATAAAAGGTCTTCCATGCAGGCCAGGACGCATCTGTTTGAAAATAACCGGGCTTCCCAGCTTAATTCTGATTAATAAAGCCGTAACTAATATGAGTGGAGCAAAAAAAGTCAAACATCCAATTGAGATAAATAAGTCAAAGGCTCTCTTCATAATTCACCACCGTCTGAGCATTAGTAATGTAATGAATATGGTTTGAATCATATCCTTGCGGATTATTTGACTGCCACCTCCAGGTATCTTTACACATTTCATTGATTCCTTTTTCAGCACTCCAACCCAATTCTCTTTGTGCTTTGAGCGGATTCGCATAACTGATCCCGACATCTCCGGCACGCCTGCCTGAAATACGGAAAGGAATTTTCCTTCCGGATGCCTGTTCAAACGCATCAACCATTTCCAACACACTATATCCCCTGCCCGTTCCAAGATTATATGCCTCAACACCTGTTGTAACCATGACTTTTTCAAGTGCCTTTACATGCCCGCAAGCCAGATCAGCGACATGGATATAATCCCTTACGCCTGTTCCATCCTTTGTCGAATAATCATTTCCAAAAATCTTCAGTTCATCAAGATTTCTAATGGCCACCTGGGAAATGTAGGGAATCAAGTTGTTGGGTATGCCATTTGGATCCTCGCCGATCATTCCGCTCTCATGGGCCCCGATGGGGTTAAAATACCGCAAAAGAGCAGCACTCCATTCCTGATCCGAAATATGCAAATCAACAAGGATTTCCTCAATCATCCGCTTTGTCCGCCCGTACGGATTTGCCGCTCCAGCAGGATGTTCTTCAGATATGGGCACTGATATAGGATTTCCGTACACTGTAGCAGAGGAACTGAATACCATTCTTTTGACATTATGCTCTGCCATCACCTCACATAACCTTAATGTTCCAATCACATTATTTTGATAGTAGGAAAGCGGGAATCTCACTGATTCGCCAACGGCTTTCAGCCCTGCAAAATGGATTACAGCTTCAATTTCATTGGCGGTGAAAATTTCATGTAATGCAGCTCTGTCCAATATATCAGCCCTATAAAAGGACAAAGGCTTCCCCGTAATTTGGCGAATCCGGTTCAATGATTCCGGTTTACTGTTCGATAAATTATCCATTACAATAACTTCAAATCCGGCATTCAGCAATTCCACGCAAGTATGGCTGCCAATATAGCCTGCTCCGCCTGTAACTAGTATTTTCATGGGTCACATCCTCACATAAAAAACGCCTCAAACCTTGTTCGAAGCGCGTTAATTAATTCTATTCTCTTTTACCGAGCGTAATAAAGAATCAGGGACTCTAATTTCATTTACCTCATTGTCTATTAAGAAGTTCCCACTTATGGTAATATTTTTTACTATACCGGAATCACTATAAAATTCGATAGCAGCACCAGTTGATTGGTCATCCGGCTCACCGGCTGTCTGCGAAATTTCATTGTCCGAAATGACTACATGGTTCAACAGGCCTTTGCCGATCTCGCTTTGATATATTCCCTTGCTGCCGCCGGTAATCACATTTTCTTTAACCAAAACATTGTTTATTGACATATTGGGCTCAATTAAAAAATATACACCTGAGGTACCTGTGATATGATTGCTTTTCATTGTTACATTGGACCCCTCTCCCTGAAGTGACAATGCATATCCATTGTTATCTATAAATCTGTTGTGGGACACCGTAAGCCCTTCCACCTCTTCATTCATCACACTTGAAGTTTTAACACCATCCCGAAAGTTTGAAAATACATTGTCTGTCACTGTTGTATGAACAATAGAATTGGAAGCAAATAGAGTAATTCCGGATCCCTTTTTCATTCCTCTGATTTTATTATTGGTAATGGTGGTGTTTTTCGCTCCAGCTGCTATGTTGATGCCGTCAACGGAGGAGCGGATTGTATTTTGATATATGATCGTTCCAAAGGAAACTAAATGTCCGTTTTCCCCTCCTTCCATACGGACTCCATTCTCCCCTTCAATATAGTTGTTATGAATGGAAAGGTTTTTGTTTCTTCTCCAAACAAATATGTCGGAAATCAACAGTTTATTGTTGTAAATCTCCGCATCCGATGTATCCATAACGAGCAATGAGCATTCAGGCCCCTCGACGGTGTTGTGTGAAAACTCGATTCCATGATAAAAAAAGCCCGGATGGCTCTTTTTAGCCAGCCCTGAATCTGATCCTGCCAACAGAACGCAATATTCCTTCGAGTTGGTGATAATATTATTGTTTGTAATAACAGCGTCAAAAAATTGAATTTCTTCCCATGGTTCGAAATGTATACCCGGACGACCTGTTTTTGATGTAATTGTATTATTGAATATAAATAGATGGTTCGCCTGCTCAACAACCAGTTGCGATCGCTGGTTTTCAAGAATCATGTTATTGGAAACGGTGACATAGCGGCTGGTTTTCCTTGAACCCGAAATAGAAATTCCGTCTCCAACCGCATTCATTAATCGATTGTTCTTGATCACCAGATTATTTTTATCAAAAGCAAATATGCAATGCATATGCTCTGTACCATTTGGATGGTTTTGATAGTTGCCATCACAAGTAATTGATTCAACTTTCGTATTGTCGTCCATCGTGATCAAACGGGTGTAACCGTCTTGTGCTTCATCCGCCAACTTTAAAATGACCTGATCACGGTTTTGCCCGACAAGTGCAATATTCGGCTTTAGGAAAATAGGCTGTAAAATATATGTTCCCGAAGGAATAAAGATATCCCCCCCGCCATTGTCGGCCAGGTCATCAATTGCCTGATGAAAGGAATTTGTATCATCATGGATTCCATCACCGTAGGCTCCGTAATCTTTCACGTTTATCGTCAGTTTTTTTTCAGAGACGGACACCGAAACTGTCTCAGTTAAGCCCTCATAAATAACGGTAATTTCAGCGGTACCTAAACCAACCCCTGTAATGATGCCGCTGGAATCCACTGCAGCAATGTTCGGGTTTGAGGTGGAATACGTGCTGAATTTCGATATATTTTTTTTGAAACCATTGGAATATAGAGCTGATGCAAAGGTTTTTTCACTTTCTTCCACTTTCAAGTTATAACTTGTTTTATTCAGGGCGATTGAATTAAGAATAACCTTCCCTTTCCCTTCCTGTTCCCTGACAATATCGGTCGTCAAAACAAAAATAGCAGCCCACACCAAAATGATTATCACGCTGCACTTCATAATTAAAAATACGTTTTCACCATGTTTCACCATTCTTCCAATACGAGATTCATACCTCCACTAAAAAGTTTTCGCATCCGGAAGCCTTTTTCTTTTTAAGACTGTCCTTCTTATGATTTCAATGGTTAATTCCCTGAAATACTGGAATTCATCGGACTTCCTGAATAGAAAGTAAAATAATAAGTTAGTTACTGTAGTTGAAATGAATATTTTGGCGGCTAAAATCAAAAATGTCGTTTCTGGAAGAAGTGCACAAATCCCATAACTTAGCAATGCAGCCAAAACGACAGATGATAAATATTTGGAATAAGCAATAAAATACGATTTGGAACTGGACTTAAATCCATACTTATAAAGGATGTACGGCTCAATCCAAAAACCTGTAGTCAATATACTAAGGATAGTACCAAGAAAAATACCGCCTATTCCCATAATTTTCAACAATATGATAGACGCAGCCAAATTTATTAAAGCTTCTGCTACAGGTTTGTAGCGGTCATACCAATACAGTCCCATAGCATCTCTAAATGTCAGGGATGCCCTCCTCATCCCCTCGAGGAAAAAGTGTATGATAATCAGCAAAACAATTTCCATCGTAAAAACGAACTTTTTTCCCAGCCAAAGCTCTATCAAGGGATTCAAATTGCAAAGGATTCCGACAGAAGCAAAGCCATACAGCCAAAAATTCATAAAATATATTTTGTTGAATACCTCCCTGGTCCTAGCTTTGCTTTCCAGTACGCTTAAATTGCCAACACTCGACTTGGCAGCTTCAAAAAATTGCATCAGTACAATATTTAATGCCGTTAAAATTAATCGGTAATTAGAGTACAGGCCAACTGCAAGAAGTCCTACAAAACTTGAAATTAAAATATTATCCGTTGATAATACTACAACCGATCCCATTCTATGCATAGCCATGGCCTTCACATTTTTATAAATACCTTTAATGACTTCCTTGTTCAACGGTGCAACATTTTTGCTCTTCAAAAAAGGGTATAGCTTATCTGCAGTCCTTGATGCCAGGATGTTTTCCACTATATTAAATATCAGTTGACAGATAACGAAAAAAATAAAGTTTTTCCAAATAATAAGGACTATACACTGGACAATATTAAGCAAAATAAAACCGCCATAACGGTAGGTTGCATCAATATATTTTCTTTGGTCTGCAATGATCAACGATCTTTTGTAAGAATAAAAATAAGTGACCGCTGCATTTAACACAAACAGCACAAAGATAAAGTGAATATGCGGCATGTCAGGCATATCTTTAATCAAGTAATGGATGAATGGTGCAACGGTGATCCCAAACAGAATAATCAGGGATCCAATGATTAAATATGCCCTTTGATACAGCTTCAGCAACGACTTGATCAATTTGATATTCTTTTCGGCTATCGGTTTGTACAGGCTGAAAACTAAAGCGGGTCCGATCCCCAATTCCACTAATGACAAGACCGTGATAATATTTGTAAAAAGGCCATCCAAACCTAGATATTCTGCAGACAGCGTTCTGACAAATATAATCCTGGCGATGATGCTTACAATAATTCCCAGTACTTGGCCGACCATTACATAGCTTAAGTTTTTTAGAGTCGATTGGGTCCTTGCCTGATTATTCATCATGATCTTTGTTCCTTCATACATAAAAAATAAAACATGATGAAGTAAAACCAAAGTACTGTTCTCCGTAAATCATTGATTCCAAAACCATACATAATCAATGATAAAACAGCACACAGTATAAAAATATTCACATGGGCGACTTTGATCAACCTGGATATTAATGACACATAGGCTATCCCACCCAATATGCCTCCCTGTGTCAAAACTTGCAAAAAAGTATTATGGGCTTCTGTCCCTTGAAAAAGTTGATTGCCAGAAAAGGAACCTGGGCCTAAACCGACAATTGGCGAGTAAAGCCAAACTTTTATAGAATTAATCCACAGTAAGATTCGATGTTCCCCATTCGAGCTTTCTTCAAAAAAGTCTTTCACAATTCCCATTATGTTATCAAAGCTGAAAAGCAAGCCAATAATGGCCAGGCAAATAAAAAACGAGATAATGCTTGCCGATCTGTCTTGTTGTCTCAACTTTTTCCATAATAGTAAAGCAATAATTAATATCGTTGCGTTCACCCAAGACGAGACTAATGTGTTGGAGGATGTTGATAACCCCATACTAATTAACAAAACGATACTCAAGGCTGCACTCAACTTTACGATAAACCTGTTTTCTCTTTTTATCATATATAAAGCGACAAATGGAAGGGGAGTGATAAAATAAGCAAATTGGTGATAGTCAGAAGCAAATGGCGAAAAAATATCCGCCCCATCATACGTTAAATAATGGCCGAATATATTATCTATCCCCATTAAATACAAGAAATAGAGAAATCCGATCACTAAAATCCCACCCCAATAAACCATCCTGAGCAGGCTATATAATTCAGTAAAACTCTTCATTGCAAATTTTGTTTCGAAAGTCAAACACAGGAACAATATAACAATATAAGATGTATAATCAAATACTACTGGTTGCGGGGCTATACCCAGCAAATTGTTAACTGAAAAACCGAATGTGATAATATACAGATATACAATCCAAAATATCGTGAAGGCATGATTTTGAATCGTTATGGCGCTAATCCTGCTCTTTAAGAACTGGGAAATGCATAATATTAAAAGGATTATTTCTCCGATCCCAAATCTGCCAAACCTTAAAGTTGTAAAACCAAAAAACAACACCATCATGAGTATAAAAATTTTCTCTGCAAAAATTGTTTCTCGCCGCTTCAGTCTGTATTCCATGTCAACACCTTTTTCGGTCCCCTTTCTGGCGTTTTCCTCAATAGTTCTTATTGAACTTCCCATACACCTTCCCTGGAATCAACCATTATTTTCATATAAACATCCTGTTTTTCCTTAATAATTTTGTTTAAATTATATTTTTCCAAAATCACATTCCGCCCATATCTCCCAAACTCAGTACGCAGCAGTTTGTCTTTGGCGAGAACAGTCATTTTTTCTGAAATTTCCCCGGGATTCCCTTCGACGAGATACCCGTTCATGTCATTGATGACAAGCTCTCTGTGGCCCCGGTTATCGACAGCCACGACAGGGAGCCCGCAGGCCATTGCTTCCATTATATTGACAGGCAGGCCTTCGCGCAGACTGGAGGCGGCAGCGATGTCACTAATGTGCAACAATGATTGGATGTCGTTCCGATAGCCAAGGAAATCAACCATATGATCAACTTCCAATTCCATAGCGTAATCGATACAATCATTCAGGAGCGGGCCAGTTCCTGCCAGCAGAAGCTTCGCGTTGGGAACCTCATCTTTCAATAAAGCCATCGCTTCAATCAGCACTTTTTGATTCTTATTTTTATTGATTTCAGCTGCATAAAAAATTAAAAAAGCATCATCGCGATAATGATACCTTTTTCTTAACTTTGCTTTATGATATTTATTTACAGGAGTGAAGAAATCCGTATTTACTCCCACACCATGTACATGTTCGATCAGATTTGCCTTGAATCGTTTTTTTACAGCCCTTTGAAAATCCTCTTCGTTGATGGTGATTAAACAATCGGTATAACGAGCCAATATTTTTTCAACCGGGTAATATAAAATCCAGTTGATCAATGGAGCTCCTTTAAAAAAGTGAAATCCGTGGACTGTGTATATGATTTTCGTTCCTTGCTTTCTGGCCTCGCGCGCAGCCAATCTGGATATCACTCCGCCCATGGGGGTATGGCAGTGAATTATGCTGTACTGATTTTCATCAATATAAGCTTTCAACTCTTTATAGGCGTCTATGTTTTGCCGATCAAAAGGTGACCGCTTGATTGATATCGAATATTTCTCATCAACATACGGTAATGGATGATCCCCGGCTGCAGCTACATGAACCTCCCATCCCTGCTGTTTGAACCATTGTAAATACGGTAAATGGAAGGAGCTGAAATGAGTGTCTACTGTTGCACAGAATAGTATTTTCCTTTTCATAGCTTTTACCCAATAACCTGCCTGTCAACAATTGATGACAGGTAGTCTAATAACTCATTCCTTAATTCATCTCTTTGCAGGGCTAACTCTATTGTTGTTTGAATGAACCCCATTTTTTCTCCCACATCATACCGGACGCCTTCAAAATCATAAGCGTAGACAGCCTCGAATTGATTGAGCCCAGCAATAGCATCCGTCAGTTGGATTTCCCCCCCAGCACCCGGTGTTTGTTCAGCTAATATCTCAAAGACTTTCGGACTGAGAATATACCGCCCCATGATTGCCAGATTGGAAGGAGCCTCCTCTTTTTTGGGTTTTTCAATCAAGTTGTTGACACTATATAATTGGTCATGAATAGCCTTTCCATCAACAATTCCATACCTTGAAACTTCATCCTCCTGCACTTTCTGGACACCTAGTATTGATGCATTATACCGTTCAAACTGCTCTATCATTTGTTTTAGACAAGGCTTCCCTGCTCTTACTATGTCGTCGCCTAACAAAACCGCAAATGGTTCATTCCCTATGAACTTCCGTGCACACCACACAGCATGTCCTAATCCCTTCGGCTCTTTCTGGCGAATATAATGAATATCTACCATTGTCGATGACTTTTGTACCTGATCTAACAAATCAAATTTTCCTTTTTCAATCAGATTCTGTTCAAGCTCAAAAGAATGGTCAAAGTGATCTTCAATCGCCCGCTTCCCTTTCCCTGTTACTATGATAATATCCTCGATTCCGGAATTTATTGCCTCTTCAACAATATATTGGATCGTCGGTTTATCCACGATCGGGAGCATTTCTTTAGGCATCGCCTTGGTTGCCGGCAAAAACCTTGTTCCCAACCCTGCTGCCGGTATGATCGCTTTTTTTACCTTCATATTACTCACTCCCCTTACCCGGAAGCCGAAACCAGTTGCCCCGGTATCAAATTCACTTTATTGTTTGCAAGATTAATAAGTATCTCTCGCAATCTTTCTCTGTCCCAAGTATTGTAAAAGCTGATGATTTCTTCAATTTCCTCAGAATACAAATCTGATGTTTCTCCTATATAAATATTGGGGTATACTTGCTGATCCTTCACTTCATCATCATGTAATAATTCTTCAAAAAGCTTTTCACCCGGCCTGATTCCGGTAAATTCAATACCGATGTCATCAACTGAATAACCGGACAGCTGAATCATTTTTTTAGCCAAATCTACTATCTTTACAGGTTCACCCATATCCAGGACAAAAATCTCTCCGCCTTTTGCCAATGCGCCGGCTTGGATTACAAGCCTTGAAGCTTCAGGTATCGTCATGAAATACCGGACCATTTCCGGATGGGTAACAGTGACCGGGCCTCCTTTTGCAATCTGCTGTTTGAAAATGGGAATCACACTTCCCCGGCTGCCAAGAACATTTCCAAATCTGACTGCCACAAATTTGGTATCGCTCTTTTTATCCATATGCTGAACAACCATTTCGGCAAGTCGCTTTGTTGCCCCCATGACACTTGTCGGATTGACGGCTTTGTCTGTTGAAATCATGACGAACGTCCCCACCCTGTTCCAACTGGCCGCTTCCGCCACATTTTTTGTCCCAATCACATTATTCTTCACGGCTTCTTCCGGATTGCGCTCCATCAGCGGGACGTGTTTATGAGCGGCGGCATGATAAACAACATCAGGACGATATGTACCCATTACGGTTAAAATTTTTTTGACATCTTTCAAATCAGCTATTTCGGTTAAAATTTCAATGTGTTTATGGCTGAACTTTTCTTTCAGCTCCAATTCGATCGAATGGATGCTGTTTTCACCATGCCCAAGCAAGATCAGCTTTCCAGGGTTGAATTGGCATATCTGCCGGCAAATCTCAGAACCGATTGAGCCTCCGGCCCCCGTCACCATTATTGTTTTATCCTCGACATTTTCCGAAATGCTCCCAATGTCCAAATCGATCGGTTCCCTGCCTAAAAGGTCCTCCACCTGAACATCGCGGAATTGCTTAACGGAAACTTTTCCCGTCACCAGGTCTTCCAGCATTGGCAAAATTTGTGTTTTAGCTTTTGTTGCAGCGCATTCCTGAAAAATTCTATTTAATCTTTTTTTTGATAGCGAGGGGATGGCGATAATAATGTTTTCGACACTCATTTCCGAAACAACCTTTTGGATTTGATTTATGCCGCCAAATACAGGCAATCCCAATATATCCAGGTTATGCTTTTTGGGATCATCATCAATAAAAGCGACAGGCATCAAGTCTGCTTCATTTTCCTTTAATAACTGCCTCGCTACCATGTTTCCCGCCGACCCGGCGCCGATAATAACCGTTCGTCTCTTCATATTTGGCGGTTTACCTGCACTATTGTCTCTATATACACGCCAAAAAAATCTTGATCCCCCGATAAGCAGCAATTGAATCAGCCAAATGACCATATTAAGCCTGAAAAAAACAGCATTAAACATTATTTGCTGAATGAGACTGGCGGCTATTATAGATAGCGACACAACTTTAAAAATGACGATCGATTCCCCAATACTCGCATATTCCCAAGCTTTTTTATACGACCTGAAAATAAATGAAAAGAAATGATGACCGGCCAAAATCGCAATGGAACTGGCGATGTTAAGAAAAGTGAATTTAACACTCCCATTTACCAATAAACTCCCCAGTAAAACGGCCGCAAGGACCAAGCAGGAATCTACAAATATAAAAAAAGATATCCTTTTTCGATAAGTCATAGGTCTCCCCCTCATCTTCATGTTTAAAAATATAAAGATCTTAATTAAAAGTTTTAAAAATTTAAAACCCATAATTAAAAACTTTATAAAAGGGGCATCTAACCCGCCCTCACATCACACCACTGACGACTGGCGTCTAAGGCGTAAAGCCCACAGCATGATCGAGTGCCTCCATTGATAGGGGAAAGGAGACATTTCCGCGTTATTATTAAAGAATGTTATGTTCCTAATAACGAACAATAGTTTCAAAAAAATTTGTTTTTAATTTTTTTCGTTTAAAACTACACCCAACAGCGTTGCCTGGGCATAATTAAGAATTTTCTTTGATTCCAACGCGCTTTCAATGCTTGTGGTATTCTGCTTGACTACCAGTACAACGCCGTCACAGATGTTAGCCAATATTTTTGAATCATTTGCTTCCAGAAGAGACGGCGAATCAATAATGACCATATTATAGGAAGCTTTTACAGAATCCAGGAGTTCTCCCGCCCTTTGGCCGGTTAAGTTTAAGGGAACTGTACCGCTTGTCAGGATATGCAAACCGTTCACCTTTGGAAAGCTCACCGCATCTTCAAAAGTGACGTTTCCGTCAAGGACATCTGTAAACCCAAAGATATTTGGAGTATTAAAGATCTTATGCATAGCAGGATTGCGGAAATTTGCATCAATAAGAAGGACTTCATTTCCTTGTTGGGCCATGGTTACAGCAATATTGGCAGCGGTGGCGGACTTGCCTTCCCTTTTTCCGGGAGATGTGACCAGAATAGCGTTGCTTTTTTCATCACCGACGATGAAGTGGATATTGGTTCCTATCATACGGTATTGCTCAGAAATGACAGCCTCTTCATTTTTACGTTTCGCGTGAAATAACGCTCTTTGTTTACCTGATACCAATGGTCTCACTCCTGAAATTTAATTCCCTTTTTGGCTTTTTCCAACTAATTATTTTTCCTTTTTGCTTTTTGGATACGCTGCCCAATACTTGGGTTCCCAATAATTGTTCGATTTCACGTTCGCTCTTAATGGTGCTGTCAAAATAGTCCATGATGAATATAAGGCCCAAACCCGTTACTGCCCCTAGCAAAAATGCAGCTAATAGAATTTTTATTCCGTTATTTTGCATTGGCTTAGAATTAACCTTTGCTTCTGAAAGAACACTTACGCCATTGATATCCAGCACGCTTGGCACTTTTTTAATAAACACTTTTGCTGTTGTATTGGCAATATCAGCTGCACTTTCAGGATTTGTGTCCACCACACTTATCTTCACTACCTGCGTATCTTCGAGGCTTTCAACCCGAACCTGTTTTGCAAGGGTCTCGGTGGATTTGTCGAGACCGAGCTCCCTAATCACCGTTTCCAAAACGGTAATATCTTTAATGACGACCTGCAGTGTATTTCTATACTCGGCTTCTGCATCAATGATGACATTCGTTGATGCCTCATACTTCGGCGACATATTATTCAATTCTGTATAAGTCCAACCCACCCCGGTAAAAACTACTGTGATAAGAATAACAAGCCAAAGCCGCTTTTTTATTAATTTAGACAAGCTTCTCAGATCGAATTCCTTTGCCACACTATTATCAAATTGATTCATATGGACCACCTTTAAATTATTTTGTTCCTAATTAAGAACGTCATCGGTAAAAAAATAATAAACAAAAGTTATGTTACCTTTATTTTAAGTTCATTATAAAGAACAAATCAAGAGGAAATTTAGTTTTTCTTTCGATTGTTTTCTACAAGTTTTTTTGGAGCGCTGAAGCCGCTCCCACTGTTCTCTAAAACATACTCAATTGATACGTCTCAGACAACAATTCCAATAGTTTAATTCCGGCGATGCTGTTTCCTTTTTCATCCAGAGCCGGACCAAATATGCCAATGCCGAATTTTTGCGGGACTGCTCCCATAATTCCGCCGGAAACACCGCTTTTTGCCGGGATGCCGATTTTGATGGCGAATTCACCGGATGCGTTGTACATGCCGCATGTGACCATGAATGTTTTACAGATGCGCGCAATATGTTCGGGTATGAGTTGTTTGCCGCTGTCCGGGTCCCGGCCGTTCATAGCGAAGATCATTCCGACTCTGGCCAATTCGAGGCAGTTCATTTCTATCGCACACTGTTTTGTATACAGATCCATGAGCTCTTCGACGTCTTCATCGATAACTCTATGCTGCTTTAAAAAATAACAAAGTGCCCGGTTCAGTTGCGACGTATCAAATTCGGATTTTGCCACTTCTTCATCTATGCAAATATCAGGATTGTTGGCAAGTTCCTTGACAAAGGAAAGTAACCGCTGGAATCGGTCTTCAACATTGCTTCCCTGGATCAAATGTGTCACAACAAGGGCTCCCGCATTAATCATCGGGTTGAGCGGTTTGGCAGGTGCCATCGTTTCCAATTTGGCGATGGAATTGAAAGGATCACCGGTCGGCTCCATTCCCACTTTCCCAAACACTTCATCGGTCTCTCTTTCCATTAACACGAGCGCAAGGCTGATCACTTTTGAAATGCTTTGGAGTGTAATTTTTCTATCGATATCACCTGCGGAAACACATTCCCCGTCAGGATAATGGATGGCAATTGATAAATCATTTGGATTTGCCTTTCCTAAAGCGGGGATATAATCCGCCACTTTTCCGAATGCAGCACATTTCTTGGCTTCTTCCACAAACATTTTCAGTTCTTTCTTTGAACGACAGGCCATGTTCATCACCATTTCGTAGTATATGCATGTTGGCTGGTAAATATCAGCAAAAAATCCGGTGTAAAGATGTACCTCGCCTTAAAAGAATGAAATAAAAAAACTTTAGAAGGGTCTTTTTTTTCTTTTGTATTTGTAATACGATATGAGATAGGTCTTAATTTTCTAAAGACGGCTTCCATCCCATTGGGCGGAAGCTGTATTTTATTGTTCGAAAATTTGGTTTTTGGAGGAAGTTTATGCGTAAATATATCGGGGAATTAGGTCTTATCATTACAGCCTTCATTTGGGGAAGCGGCTTCGTTGTCACATCGATTTCATTGGATTATTATTCGGCTTACCAGAATATGGCGGTCAGATTTTTAATCGGCGGCGTCATATTGGGGCTGGTTTTTTATAAAAAAATGAAGCATGTACAAAAAGGAACCGTTATTAAAGGGGCTATTCTTGGCAGTATTTTATACTTGGCTTTTGCCTTGCAAACAGTTGGTCTGCAGTTCACGACGCCTTCCAAAAATGCATTTTTGACAGCGGTCAATGTAGTCATCGTGCCGTTGATCGGCTGGGCCATTTATAAAAAGCGGATGGACAAATTTGAAGTGGCGGGAGCAGTCCTGGCAATGCTCGGCATCGGATTTCTCTCGCTCAAATTTTCAGCGGAGCTCAATATCGGAGATATCCTTTCTTTCTTATGTGCGATTGTTTTTGCGTTCCATATCATTTATACGGCCAAATTTGTAAAGACCGAGAATCCGATTCATTTAACGGTAGTTCAACTTCTTGCTGCTGCTGTTATGGGATTCATAATCCTGTTATTCAGGGGAGAAGCGGCTGTGCCAATTGTGGACGGGGCGGTATTCTCCTTGGTTTATCTCGGAATTTTCGGGACAGCGGCCGCGTTTTTATTACAGACGGTCGCGCAAAAATTCATTTCGGAAACGAAGGCGGCAATTATTCTTTCAACAGAGTCTTTTTGGGGGATGGTTTTGTCGATTGCAGTGTTAGGAGAAGTGATCACACTGAAAATGGCTGTCGGAGCGGCATTGATCCTGCTCGCCATCTTGATTTCAGAAACGAAGCCAAGATTTCTCAAGGCTATGCCATTGCGGGAGAAAGTGTAACAGGTAAAGAAAGGCACATTGTTTTCCGGGCTTTGAGCAGCAACATCATACCGCCCATTACATACCTATTGCATAATCATTTAATCAGATCGGCCCGCCATGGTAACAATGTTTAGTTCAGTTTATATAGTTAGTTCCAATCTATGTTTGTTCATTTATAGCCTCCCTGTTAAGACTGGCATTCATCCCGGTTTCAATCCCAGGATGAATGCCAGATACAATCCATTACATGCCCTCCAAAGGCACGCTGCTCATACTGTCTCCAATCGTATATTTTCGGGGATAGAATTTTCAACGTACAGTCTTTTGTAACTCCAGAAAAGCGGCGAGATTGGCCAGCGTGGAACTCATACCGGCTTCATGGTCGTCCTGCCGGATGCCTTCAGGCACGTTTTCGCAGACGATTGTGACTTCGGTACCTTCCGGGACTTCGTCAAAATTCCAAGTCATGATCATGCTTCCAGCGAACGCAGGTTCCTCGGATTCAAACACAATTCGTTGCACGATTCTCTTTCCCGGAATAAGCTTGAGGAATTCCCCCTGAACAACATCCGAGTTGTTAGAAGGTTTACCCACAGGATGATCCAAACCGATATAGGTTAGGGTCATGCGATAGAAGCCACCCTCCCTTGCGTCGAACGCATCGATTCTGCCCTCCATTCCTTTCGGAGGAAGCCAGGTAACGAGCGCCTTCGGGTCCATAAATGCCTGATAGACTGCTTGCGGCACCGTTTTTATGATTCTCGATGCAGAGTCGATTCTGCTCGATTTGTTTTTCATCTTAAACATTCCTTTCATTATATAAAATATATTACGAATTTTTTTAAAAAAGCTATCGATCAGGATGTTTATGATTGGTCGCTTTGCTGGCAGCACGTGTATGGGCTTTGACTCGAATTGCTAAAAATAGATAATCTCTCCGACCTCGTTATGCAGCGACGTATATTTAGTTGGCGGGTACCCCATGAAACGTTTAAATTCCTTTATGAAGTGCGCCTGATCGTAGTAGTGATCGATGAAAGCTCCGCCTTGCAAGAAGCTGTGCTTATCTTGAAGCAACGCCTGGAAGCACGATTGGAAACGAACGATCGAGGCAAATGTTTTCGGACCAATCCCCAGCCGCTCCGCGAACTTGGCACGAAGCCACCGATCGCTTCGTCCCGTCTGTTGTGAAAGCGACGCCATCGAAATCCTGCCGCTTGCGTTTATAATTGCGAACACTCCTTGTTCAAAAGTCGTATCTCTTTGGGTCCGGGTAAGTGCCACACTAAAGTAGTCTTGAAACAAGACTGACTTATGCACCGGATCAGACGCCACATACATCTGCTCTTCCAGGATTCGGATTGCCGACGTATCGATAATATCTCCAAACGGCAAGATTACATTTCGCAATTCATGTTGCGGTACAGTGAGCAGACGATAAGCGGCGGCGGGATTAAGTTCGAAACAGATGCAGCCGAACGGCTTCCCTTGATCGAAATCGGCGATCACAGGGCAGTCTGATACACCTGCAACGATCAACCGGTGTTCTGGAACCGGAAACGAATGCCCGTCGATCCTGCCCGCAAGATGCCCTTCATAGTGCATCATCAACTTCACGGAGCCATTTGGCGCGATGATCCGCATCTCATCTTCGGAAAGCATCCCATTGCTTTCGAATATCCAAATGTCTTTGATGAATGGTTTCAGATCAAGGCGAGGCGATAAGCGACTGATGGTAAGGTTGCTCATGTGAATCCCACCCCCAATTTTGTACATGCATATTTTTTACTGGCATTTCCGATTAATGAGTCCTGAACAATGGATTTGAAACTAATGTATCACCAATTTTCTGGTTTGAACAGGCTTTGATCACTCATCGCTTCCGATTTCTACAATACGGATTATTTAGTTTCATATACCTTTAAGCTGCAGACAGCAGGATCAAACCTTGAACAAAAATGATATTTGAGGTGATCGCAATGGTATAGACATCACCCCACATTTTTTAAACCTGCATGCGAAGGACGTGAAAAGATCGATGGCTTTTTTACGGAACTCGGCTTCAAGTTCAACTTGCAGTTCACAGACAGGAAAAAGCGGCTTACCTCGTATTCGGCAACAATATATTTACCATTTTACTGACAGAAGATTATTTTAAGTCATTTACGGCAAGGAAGCCCTCATACCTATAGGGATGGTCGTTGTCTATAAACGCAGGATAACAGCCATTTTAACCAAATAATTACTATTGCCTGCCAACTAGGAACCTCAAATGTGAGGAAAAACATACCGTACGATGGTGGGGAATAATTTTCCAAAGGAGGATAATCATGAGCAAAAATGAAACCGAAACTATCTCTCGTGTAGAGAACCTGTCCCTTATTGTTGAGCGTGTGTACAATATGCCGCAGCAATTAGTCTGGGATGCTTGGACGAAGCCTGAACATGTTTCTCTCTGGTGGGGCTACGGGGGCGTGCCGCTTTATGTTTGCGATGTTGATTTACATCAAGGTGGCTCTACCGGTATGTCCAAAAGGGAGAAGATGGCACCGAATATCCGTTTATTGGGAATTATCTTGAGGTTGACACTCCTAATAGGCTTGTCTATACCCAAATTTTTGACGTCGAACCCTTTAATGAGCATGAGTCAGTGACGTACGATACGTTTGAAGAAATTGAAGAAGAGAAGACAAAACTGACGAGCAGAACGGAATTCAAGTCAGCCGAAGCGCTCCAAGGGGCTTTGGATACGGGAATGGAGCAAGGCGCAATTGATTCGATGGAGCGGTTTGCCAAGCATCTTGAAAAAATATAAAAATACATGTTATAAGAAAGGTGGAAACAATGAACCACGAAGTCACTACATTTATCGAAAACCTTGGCCAGCCGTGGAAGATTGAAGTCTGCAATCAACTTCGCCAACTGGTCCATAAAGCAATACCGAAAGTGGAAGAACGCATTCAATACAAAAAGCCGCATTTCCTGAAGAACGGTCATTATGCCGCAGTCATCTCACCCTCAAAGGACGCCATAGCTTTTATGATTATGAATGCGGGCGACCTTGAATTTCCGAAAGGTTTTGATGGTCCCGCCGAGCGGAAATGGCTCAAAATTCGTGAAGGGGATTTACCTCCGTATGATGTGCTAGCCAAACTGCTTGTTGAGGCATCCGGTTCCCTCTGATACTCAAGAGTGAAACAACTTTTACATATATAATAATCTTTTTGGGCTTCAACTGTCATATGCATTAATCTTAAAGGGTTAATGCATTTTTTCTTGCAGCATTACTAAACGGATCGGGCGGTGGCCGGTTTGAGCGGTACAGCCCAAGATCGGGCATCTATACCGCTAATTAGTGGCCGACGTTCCTGCTAAAGAATCCCGGGATAAGACATCCGCACGGTCAATTGGCCGCCAATGCCCAATATTCACACTAGCTCCAGCAGCCCGCGTTCCAAACACATTTCTACAGAGAGCGCCTTCACCTGCTTGGTAAACTGAACGTTGATGGTTTCCTGGTCTACACTCGTAATCGTGCCCGTCCCAAATACTCTGTGCTTCACTGTCATGCCAGAGCGCAGTGCAGACCGGACACGAATGGCATTTGGATTGATGGCAATACCAGCCTTAGTATTCTCCTTTTTCAAAGCACCGTACCGCTCCGTGCCTTTGGACTCAATTTTCTTTGACGGATGGACGATATTCCTAACGTCACTGACAAACTGGGATTCCACTTCTTTCGAACCATCTTTCTTTTGATATGAAATCAACTCCAAATGCTTTTTTGCCCGGGTCATTCCGACGTAAAACAAGCGGACGGCCTCTTCCATGTCCCCTTTTTT
Organism: Siminovitchia fortis; assembly: GCF_003605365.2. Lineage (GTDB taxonomy): Bacteria > Bacillota > Bacilli > Bacillales > Bacillaceae_C > Siminovitchia > Siminovitchia fortis. The sequence continues at coordinate 26,749 of NZ_QYTU02000028.1, read as the reverse complement.
GTCTTCAGCTGAAGGTATGACACCGTCGATCAGGTCGATCATGTAGACTTTTTCAAACTCAAGGCCCTTTGCGCTGTGGAAGGTGGAAAAGGTGACCGCATTTTCATCCTTCTTGAATTGGGATGTTTTTAATTTCGCCTCCAAATGCTTTAGACGGGCCGCAAACTCTTCCATTGTTTTGAGGTCCTGCGCAATTTCTTCCAGCGTATTTAAAATGCCGAGCAGGTATTCTTTCCGGAATCCCAGGCGCTCACACATCTTTTCCAGCGCTTTTTCATATCCCAGCCGCCCCCTGATAACGTGGATCGCATGCAGCGGCGGCATTCCTTTCATCTGTTGGAAGGTCTCCTTATTTTCAATCAATTTTCCCACCTGATAATCTTTTAATTGGACAAAGTTTATCAGATTATCAAAAACCGACTCATTATTTTGGATCCGCTTTAAGGCCATCATCTGTTTCTTTGTAATATATCCATTAAGCTTCGTATGGATTTTCTCCAAAATATCCGGCCGCTTATCCGTAAACGTCATTCGCATAAAGTTCAATATATCACTGACGACCCAATGGGAGAAAAAACGGTTGTCCGCATCTTTCATGAAAAAAGGGATGCCTGCCCTGTCAAATTCGTTTATCAATGATATTGAAGATGAATTGTTCCGATACAAAACTGCAATATCAGACAGATTTCCCACTTCCCTGATTTCTTTCACCAAATATTTCGCCTGGCGCTTGTAATCTGAAAATTTTTTAAATATAATAGGCTTTGACGAAGAATTTTTTGTGAACATGTTTTTGGCATACCGGTTTTTATTCTGTTTAATAAAAATGTTCGCCGTCTCCACAATTTCCTTGGAGGAGCGGTAATTCTGCTCCATGAATAAAACATCCGCATTCGGATAAGTCTTCTTGAAATTCAACAGATAAGAAGGCTCCGCACCCCGCCAGCTGTAAATCGACTGGTCATCATCCGCCACCACACAAAGATTGCGATGTTCCCTTCCCAGCTTTTCAATTATTTTATGCTGTACCAACGACGTATCCTGGCTTTCATCCGTCAATATGTAATCGTATCTGCTCTGATATTTCTTCAGAAGCTCCTTCTCATTCTCAAAAATATCATTTGCCATTGTCAGCATGTCGTCAAAATCAAGCAGCAGCTTCTGATGCCCCGTCTGCTTGAATTTTTCGTACCTCTGTAAAATTTTCACCGCTTTAGGAACAGTGCATTTGACCGACGGCCAATCTTCCCGGGCAATCATTTTATTTTTAATAAAACTGATATACGTCATAAGCTCTTCCAGTTGATCGTCCGTCATGGTTTCACCGGCAACAGATTCAAACAGATTCCGTAAAACCAACTTCTTATGCAAGCCATTCTCAGTATTTCCCTCAATAATCTGGTAATCCACCCGTTCCTTGTACAGTTGCTCCCGAACCGTTTCATAGGCCAGGCTGTGTATCGTAGAAAAATCCACAGAAGGAAGTCCGGGAAAAAATTGCTTAAAGCGCTCTTTCATATCACTGGCAGAAGCCCGGCTGAAGGTGACGGCTTTTATCCGGGTTGGAGGAACTTTCTTCTCTTGAATAAGGTAGCCAATCCGCATAATGATTGTGGTTGTTTTTCCCGAACCGGGCGAAGCCAGCAGAAGCAGCGGTCCTTCCGTCTGAAGTACCGCCTTTTTTTGAACCTCATTTAAAATAACACCTGTTTCCGCCTGCATTCGGCCAAAAAATTCATGAGACATTCCGAAAAAATCCTTTCAATTACTGTTAACTCCATTATAACCGAAAAAAAAGCACTCAGAAAAGCACAAGGCGCGCAGCCTTAGGCGACAAGCACAAGACGAATTTTGATGAGGGAGCTTTTCAGCCACCACAGCAAAGCAGCTAATTTAAATCACACCGTGTAAAGCATCACTGAGAGGCTGCGTGCAGCTTTGCGACGAGCTGAACAAGGCTTCCTCGAAAAGGCTATGGCGCAGGAGCACATTCTTCCTGAATAAGCTTCCTTGCGGCTTGATCCTTGCGCCGATGGCGCCTGGAGCTGGACATATCACATCATCATTCCAAATAAACGTTTTGTCCAAATTTATACTTTTTTAACAGTGAAAAAAGAGGAGTTCAACATCAACCCCTCCACTCTACAAAGTCACCAAGACCATCATGATGAATAAAATCGCAATATAATTGACTGACACCACAAAATTGATCCGCGCCCATTTATAATCATCTTTTACAAAGAATCCCCAAATCGCCAGCCCGAGCCATGCGAGGTTCATCACGGTTGCAACAGCGATGAATGTTGTACCAAGCGGCCCCAAAAAGAAAGGGAACGGCAATAGGCATGCAACATAAACAAATATTTGGCGCTTTGTCATTTCAAATCCGCGGATGACAGGAAGCATCGCAACTCCCGCCGCTTTGTATTCATCATGTCTTTTCATTGCGATTGCAAAAGTATGCGGCATCTGCCAAATGAACAAAATCATGAAAAGCACAATCGGAACAATGTGGTTGGCAGAACCGACTGCCGCCCAGCCGATCAGCGGTGTAACCGCGCCGGAAATGCTGCCCACTACCGTGTTAAATGTATACTTGCGTTTTGTCCACATCGTGTACATGATCACATACGTGAACCACCCGATAAATGCATAAAGGACGGCTTCCCATGTTGTGAAAGCCAAAAAGACAAATCCAATTATGCTCAATACTATCCCAAGCACTACAGTTGTTTTCAGTGAAATCCTGCCAGTTACGGTTGGACGGATTTGAGTCCTGTCCATGACAGTATCCAAATCAACTTCGTACCAGTTGTTCAGGACAAGCGCACCGGCCATCACGAGCGTGCTCCCGAAGATTGTCAGGAAAAACAAATTCAGGTTCATCGCAAATGGGGTATTGGTAAAAACCAATGCAAGCCAGAACCCTGCAAAAACGGGCAGTACATTGGCAATCAGCACAATTCCCTTGAAAAGCGCCATCATATCGGCAAAAAATGCCGTGATCTGCCCGCCTTTTACTTGTCCTCCGTGAGTTTCGGTCTTACTCAGTATCATATTCATTAGTCCCCTTAAAAAGGCAGGGCGCAACAGCCCGCCGATATTCGAGCCATTCAGGCCGTTATTTCAACGATGGTACTACCATCTGCATCCATTATAATATGAAATTTCTGTTTCGCATAAAAGAACGGATAACTTTCACCAAAATGTTGAATATCCCGTGTCATGCGACTTTTTACAGAGTAAGAAAGCATAGGATGTTTTAGCTTTAAAATTTTGAACAAAGCCATTTGTTGTCTAGCTTCGACGGACAGGAGGTCCTAGTGCCGCCGGCGCCACAGGACGTGGCGCTTTAAGGCGGCCAGCGCCTATCGACTAGCAGACTTCGCACCTCTGGTGCTCCTGCGGCGCATCTTATTCGGGAAGTATAGGCTCAGCTCGTCGCAAAGCTGCACGACGCCAACTCGAGGAAGCATCACACGAGGCCATCTCAAGTAGTAGCTTTCCTACGATAAGTCAACATCGGCTCGTTCCTCGCCGTGTTGTCTGGCTGCGAGTGCCATCGGCTCGAGGTCATAAGCCAATCGCTGCTGAAGGCAAACTACGCCTTCTTCAGCGCTTGTCTTATGCTTGTCGCCGATAAGCAGGCACTCTCCGCCTTTCCTTATCCTTTATCTCGTCGGAGGCACTCCAGTCTGTACGTCGATGAGCAAGGCGCTTGCGCTTTTCTTTAAAAATCTAAACATTCCCCTTTACAAAATTCGATAAAAGCCGATAAAAAGGATGAACAGTTCTTTTACCTAAACTAAGTTGGAACGAGGGTCCCGCAAATGGAAAAAATTACATTTATTTATAACAGTTCAATTGTACTCATTTCCATTTTAATCTCAATCTTTGCGTGTGTCACGACGCTTGATCTGCTCAGGAGGGTCCATAAAGCAGAGACTAAAAAGAGCAAAAATCTCTGGCTCGCGGCAAGCGCCTCTATGATGGGCATTGGCATTTGGTCCATGCATTTCACTTCCATACTTTCTCTTGAGACTGGTGCTGAGGTCATATACAATGGGCCGATGACAATGTTTTCGCTTATTGCAGCGATCTTCATATCCTATGCCTCCTTCTATGTCTTCACGTTCAAAGAAGAGATCACTGTTTCAACCCTGGTACCTGCTGCCGTCCTGTTAGGGGCGGGCATTATCGTCATGCACCATATTGGAGTAAAGGCGACCCTTACAAATTTTCACATTGAATATAATTATTTGCTAGTGGCAATGTCGATTGTTTCTGCAGCGGGGTTATCTTTTATTGCAGTCTTTTTGTTCTCAAAGACAATTAAAGAAAGCTTCTCTCTTTATCACATACCTGTTGCTGCCATTTTGTCGTTCGGGGTTTGCATAACCCATTTCATCGGAATGAAATCAATGACAATCTATGAAACTCATCATGATGCGGGCCTTTTGAATTCCAAAACATGGGAGTTCTCCATCGGATCAAATTCCGTATTGATCGGGATTGTCGTACTCAACTTCATCATAGTAGGCTTGATGCATACCCTGTCGCTGAAGGAACGCAGAAATCATGAAGCGAAAATGAATTACATGGCCTATTATGACCAATTGACCGGACTTCCAAACCGGATGAAATTTCAGTGTAATTTAAGGGACGCCATTTTGCGCAGCGAGAAAAACAATCATCAGCTTGCAGTTATGTTCATCGATTTGGACAGGTTCAGGCTGGTCAATGATACGCTGGGTCACCAGCATGGAGACAGATTTCTCATCAAAGTAGGTGAAAGATTAGTTGAAAATGTCCCTTCGGAGATACTTATTGCAAGGCACGGCGGGGACGAATTCATTCTTTTGCTGGAAAATACGGATGAATCAAAAGTTAAGAAAGCCGCCGAACAAATCTTAAGCCTTTTTATGAAGCCCTTCATAATTCAAGAAAAAGAATTTTTTACTACAACAAGCATTGGGCTCAGTATGTACCCGGATGACGGCAAAGATGTAAGCAGCTTGATGAAAAATGCATATAAAGCGATGCATCTGGCTCAAAAAAACGGATATAACAACTATCAATTTTTCGTACGTGAAGATAACACGGTGCATGACAGAAAGATAAAAATAGAACAGGGATTGAAAAAGGCCCTCCATAATAATGAATTTGAGCTATATTATCAACCGCAGGTACATTTGAAAAGCAGGCGGATTGTCGGGGTGGAAGCATTGCTTCGCTGGAAGCATCCGGAATTGGGGAATATTTCACCTTATGAGTTTATTCCGGTGGCTGAAAATACAGGCATGATCATACCAATTGGAAAATGGGTCATACAGGAGGCATGCAGGCAGATCAAATTATGGCAAAGTGCGGGCATCCGGATCAAAATCGCCGTAAATGTCTCGGCATTGCAATTTGAGGATCATCAATTCATCGAACTTGTCAATGAATCATTAAGTCAAAATTTGCTGCCTCCTAAATACCTGGAGCTTGAAATAACTGAAAGCGTCATGCAGAAGATCAATCAATCCTTTGCCATTATCGGCAAACTGAAAAACATCGGCATTAAAGTATCGATTGATGATTTCGGTACCGGCTATTCATCTTTGAGCGTTCTGAGCAATCTGCCGATTGACGTTATCAAGATCGACAAATCTTTCGTAAGTAAAATGATGACAGACGAAAATACTGCATCTCTGGTAAAAACAATTATAGAAATGGGCAGCAACCTGAACTTCGGCTTGATTGCCGAGGGTATCGAAACGGAAGAACAAGCAGAATTCCTTATGCAAAACGGCTGCCATCTTGGGCAAGGCTATCTTTACAGCCCTCCGATAACAAAAGAGGAAATTGGAAAATTGCTTAATAAAGAAAACGTCGTTTAAATTTCCAAGAACAGCAAAGAAAGCAGCCGGTCCAGCGGATGGCTGCTTCTTTGCGAAAGAGGTCATGATTATTTCACGGATTGTTCTGCCACAATCAGGAATTTGTCCTTCAATGCCTGCTGCAGCGAACTGTATGTATCGATTTTGGAAAAATCCAAAGCTAATTGAATGGCGGTTTGGGCGATTTCGGGGCGGATACCGGTGATAGTGGATTTTACGCCAAGTAGATCCAAGGTTTGCGACAACTGATAGATTTGATGGGCAACCATCGTATCAATAATTGACACTCCGGATAAGTCGATATACAGGTGGGATATATTGATTTCCGTACATTTTACCGGAACGCATTCATAAATCTTCTTCGCCCGCCATGTGTCAATGTCGCCGACCAGCGGAAGTACACCGAACACTTCATTTATTTTGATAACCGGCGCACTTAGCTCGTCGATCAAACTGGACTGTGCTGACAGTTTATTGTTCATTAATAAGTTGTAAGCTTGCGAAAATTCTATGGCCAATTCATCGAATGCCCTGTTTATCTTCATTCCCCACTTTAAAAGATTCTCCTGGGTCACCTTTTCTGAATTTATCTCCAGAAACCTTTCCACAAAACGCCAATAAACTTTCCGTGCGTTGCTTAATGCTTCCAAAACTTCAGGGATCGGGGTATTGCTGCTGACCCTGCTTTTGGCTACAAGCCGCACCCACTTTTCCTTATTCTTTTCAAATTCCCTTTTATCTTCCAACAGACTGCTCGTGACAGTCAGATTCGTTAATTGGTTTTGTTCCTTCAAATAGGCTTCCGTTTCTTTGTCTGCGTCAACAGAGTAAATGGAACCATGCTCTTTTCTTCTTTGAGTAAGCCACTCGTTTGAAATACTTTCTATCCGATCAACAAGATAGCCATAGAGCTCCATATCCAAATCGCTCATTATTTCACCCCATGTTATAATTCCTTTTATTGGAATTATAACATAAAGGCTTTGCGAAAACCCCTCATTTTAAAGTACACGAATATCCATAAAATTTATGCTTTCCTTTGGATAAAGGATTCCATTCCGAGTAATTATTCCCGCATTTTACAAGGGCGCCCGGCTATTTAAACCATCCTTTTTCCTTGAACCGGGAGATGGCTTCAATCCTGTTGCCGACGTTCAGTTTTTCGAGGATGGAAGATATATAGTTTCGGATAGTGCCCGGTGTCAAATAAAGTTCCTTTGCAATCTCCTTTGTCGTTTTCCCCTCGGCAACAAGGCGGAGAACTTCACTTTCACGTTCTGTCAGCGGGTTTTCCATATAATCATCGTCCCCGTAGGCGATATCCACAAGCTCAGGGGCGTACATACGACGCCCGTCCATAATTAGGCGGACCGCTGAAACGAGTTCTTCAATCGGGCTGTCCTTCAGTAAATAGCCCCGGACTCCGGCTTTTCGGGCGCGTTCAAAATAGCCTGCCCTTGCAAAGGTGGTCAGGATGATAATTTTACTGGAAAAGCCTTTTAATTCCTGCGCTGCTTCAAGTCCCGTTTTTACCGGCATTTCAATATCCATGATGCAAATATCGGGTTCAAGATCTTTAACAAGCCTGACCGCCTCTTCCCCGTTCCTCGCTTGCCCGACAACTTCCATGTCTTCTTCCATATTTAGTAAAGAGCCAAGGGCGCCGAGCATCATCCCTTGATCTTCCGCGATGACAATACGAATCATATCAGTCAACCTCCTTCATGATATGTGTCAAAACTACAGGTACGCGGATTGTCAGCTTTGTTCCTTCTTCACCTTCGACGTGAAGGCTGCCATTTACAAATTCCAGCCTCTCCCTCATTCCCCTCAACCCACTGCCGGGTTCCAACTTTCCTCCCCTGACAATTCCGATTCCGTTATCTTCGACAGAGAGGACATATTCGTTTGGCAATTGTTCGAATTTGATCCGGCACGCTGTTCCCCGGCTGTGTTTGACCATATTCGTCACCGCTTCCTTCAGGCACATGCTCAAAACACTTTCAATAATTGCCGGTATTTGTCCAAAAGAAGGATTGCCCTCAATGATTAATTCCATTTCTGCCGCTTGGAGCATCTGTTTCGCCCTGACAAGCTCATTTTCCAGCTTCGCCGCCCGAATATCGGCAACGAGCTCCCGAACCTCACGCAATGCTGTGCTGGCGGTCTGCCTGATATCTTGGAGTTCTTTTTCGGCAGTCTTGGGATCCCGGAAAATCAGCTTTCCCGCCAAATCGCTTTTCAAGCCGATCAATGATAGTTTTTGCCCAAGGATATCGTGCAAATCCCTTGAAATCCGCTCCCGCTCTTCCAGAACGACCAATTCTGAAATCCGTTCATTCGCATGCTCGAGCTGCCCCTCCAAATTGATCTGCTTATTCCTGTAATACAAATTGAAGGGCAGAAGCACCGTTCCAAGAACAGATACGAGAATAAAATGGATTTGCGGAAGGAACAAATCGATTTCTATAAAAAATCCCGCTACGATCGCACCTACAGTAAACGCAATATGCAATCCGTAAATGATATAGAATCCGGCAGGATTTCGGATGTTCCCTATAAAAAATGCTGTAAAAATAGCCAGATATACATATCCGAACAATAAGGTCATGACAATATTAATGACAATTTCAAAACTGACCCACATATACACAAGACCATTTTTAGCCTTATATGAGAACATATACGACAAAAAATATAGCAACATCAATGTTATCCCGATTAAGATTTCCAAAGGCGACGACGACCTGAAAATGAAAAAGAAAGGCAATAGGCAAAAAATAATCCATACATAAATACTCAACCATTTATTTCTTGGAAAAATACTGAACCAGCTATCCACGCCAGATGTCCCCCCCTGTCTGTTGGACATATTATATCATTAGAAAAGCGCAAGCGCCTTGCCCATCGACGTACTGACTGGAGTGCCTCCGACGAGATAAAGGATAAGGAAGTGCGAGAGTGCCTGCTTATCGGCGACAAGCATAAGACTAGCGCTGAAGAAGGCGTAGTTTGCCTTCAGCAGCGATTGGCTTATGACCTCGAGCCGATGGCACTCGCAGCCGGACAGCACGGCGAGGAACGAGCCGATGTTGACTTATCGTAGGAGGAGGTGCGAAGTCTGCTAGTCGATAGGCGCTGGAGCTAGACAACAAAAGGCTTTGTTCAAAATTTTAAAGCTAAAAAATCTTATGCTTTCTTACTCTGATATAAATGAAAGAAAAGCCATTCCCTCTACATGGAATGGCCCGGACCATCTATTTTGTTTCAAAACTTACATGTTTCGGCTTCAATTTCGGCCGTTTTCTTTCTGTCTGAATCCTTCGCTGTGCCTCTTTGAAAGTGACAAACGTTTTATTTTCCGGATCATACAATTTGTATCTCAAAGATTCGAGGCTTGTTCCGATTGTGATGGTCGTAGCGTGATGAAGCGGTGGGTTAGATTCATGCGCTTCCTCCAAATGATAGTTCGGGACACGCGGCGCCAAATGATGTACGTGATGGAAGCCGATGTTTCCGGTTACCCACTGCAGTACGAGGGGCAGCTTATAATAGGAGCTGCCTTCAACGGCCGCTTTTACATAATTCCACTCCGATTCATCCTCAAAATAAGAGTCTTCGAAGGTGTGCTGGATATAGAAGAGCCAAATTCCAAGCGCCGCCGCAATAAACATGATGGTTCCTTGAATGATAAGGAAATCCTGCCAGCCGACCGCAACCATCATCAACGTGTAAATGCCAACAATCAACAAATTCGTCAAATGCGTATTCAAACGCTCTTTTCTCCTTGCGTCCTTCCGATTGATCCGATTCGAGACCAGGACAAGATACAGCGGTCCCAATCCGAACATGACAAACGGATTTCGGTAAAACCTGTAGCCAAGACGCTGCCACTTCGAAGCCTTTTTATATTCGTCGATGGTCATCACCCAGATGTCGCCAACGCCGCGCTTATCGAGATTCGAACTGGTGGCATGATGTATCGCGTGCTCCCTCTTCCACTTTTCATAAGGAAATAGGGTCATGATTCCTGCAATTGTCCCAAGCATATCATTCGCCTTCTTATTTTTGAAAAAAGATCCGTGGGTGCAGTCGTGAAAGATGATAAATATACGGACGACAAACCCTGCGGCCACAACTGCCAATCCAATTGAAAGCCAGATAGATACGGATAAACTCTGGTACGCCAGGAACCATAACAGTAAAAACGGCGGAATCGTATTTAAAATTTGAATGGTACTCTTTTTCAGATCAGATTTGGCAAATGCCGATACACCTTTACGCAGTTGTTTCGTTCTCTCTTTATCCATGAAACCCTCTCCCAAATGTTGTTACATCTAATGATAAGAGCAAGTACCAATTTAGAGTAGGCATAAACGTAATCACTTTCGGATGACAAATGTCATTTATTGTGAACATATTCACATAATTCCCTTCTTTGAACTGCTTGTGAAATGGGTGACCTTGCAAACAGTTCAGGGGTGAAATTGCTGCCTGGCTCTGTACAACTGTTATCGTCATATTAAATATCTTTTTGGTAGGCTATATTATGCTGACTGGGCATGATTTGAGCTAAAAAACAAGAAGATCATCGCAACATTCCGATGATCTTCTTTCTACTTTATTCCGATATTTGCTCGTTGTATCGTTTCCAATACCTTTGTTAATGCATCATCAACAGAATCCGCCTGAATCGTAATTTTCTGGGATTCTGGGAAATGCGAAGCGGAATATTCATATCTTGGATCATAATAATATTCCAGCAGAAGCTTGACAGCCTGTATGAATTTCCCGTTCTCCAAATACGATTCTATCTCTTTTGCGACAGGGGTATGGATTTTCTTTTTTATCAATCGGAATGCCTCTTGAAACCGTTCCGGATAATTCCAAGGCTCGTACTCTTCAATAATGTTTTTCACCCGCTCTTCCAGCGGCAAATCGATGAAGATCTGCAAGCCCTTTTCCTTTTTGTCATAAATGATATCCGGCAAATAAACTCTTCCGATCCGTTTGCTCTCCCCTTCGATAAAAACAAACCGTTCATTTTCATATTTCAGCATTTCTGTCACGAGTGCAGCATCAAATTTCTTTTGGTTGCTCGGCGTCAGGCCTATCTGGCCGAAAATCGATCCGCGGTGTCCCGCCATTTCTTCAAGATCAATGACAGGATACCCTTTTTCCTTCAGTTTCTGTAAAATAATAGTTTTGCCTGTCCCAGTGTATCCATTCAAAACAAGCAATTCCGGATGGAACCTCCCTGTTTCCAGGTAATTGACAATCCAGCGCCGGTATGAGCGGATACCACCGTTTAAACGGTTCACACGGATTCCCATTAAATCCAGAACAGTTGCCGTGGTTTTACTGCGCATTCCTCCGCGCCAGCAAAAAACAGTCATAGGCGTTTCAACCTTTTTGAATTCGCCGATAAACTCAGGGAGCTTTTTTGAAAAGATAGCCAGCCCTTTTTCCATCGCTGCTTCTTTTCCCGCCTGTTTGTAAATCGTTCCGACTTCCGCACGCTCTTCATCATTTAAAATCGGAATATTGATGCTGCCTGGAATCGTCGCTTCCTTGAATTCCTTGGGAGAGCGGACATCGATTATTGTATGCGGCTCTTGATCTTTTTTGGCGAGTAAATCAGATACTGTAATATCATGAAACATCACATTCACTCCAAGCTATTGGACCGTAATCTTTCCTTTAATTTCTCCAAGTTTCATTATTTTAACATATTATGGGACCTTGGGTTATTGAGCTCACTTTTTCAAATGATCAATCTCATTTTACAGGGAATCTGTCAGGGTTTCCATGATTCGAATATTGCATGATTAACTTGGTTGTGAGAAATAATAAATCCAATATATTTCATTTGGAGTTGTTGAAAATGGGTGCCATTGAAAGAAATGGATTTATATTTGAACCGGAATACAGTGTCATTGAGCAAAATGGGGCAATTCATGTTTACCGTGAAGGTGAGTTCATCGAAGAATTGAAGTTTTCCTTTTCCGGGGAATATCCGGAGTTAGATCAGATTGAGGAACTGGTCGATGAGTATTGTGAGCGGAAAGGTATTTAGCTAAAAACTTCAGAACTTGATCATTTTTTCCTCCGGTTTTATATATCAAGGGAAAAATTTTGTGGAACTATGATTGACAGACTTGACAAGATTAAAACATGTGTATATATTTAAGATAACTACTTTGCATAACCAAGTAGTTATCTTTTCACCTGACTATCTTGCATAACCAAATACCTAATCCAGAGGAGCTTTCCTCTTCGTTTTCGCCCCGCTATCTTGTATAACATAATAGATGTGGAATGGAAGGTGCATATGTCTGTACGAAGTCAGTTATTAAAAGGAATATTAGATGGCTGTGTATTGGCAGTAATTGAAAAAGAAGCGGTTTATGGCTATGAACTGTCAAAAAAACTGCAGGACATCGGCTTGCAAGATGTCAGCGAAGGCACCATTTATCCCGTTTTATTAAGACTCCAAAAAAACGGATTGATCCGGGGAGAAATGAGGCCCTCCGATTCCGGACCAAACCGGAAATATTATTTTTTAACAGATAAAGGCCATGAAACTTTGGCAACCATCATTGAGGAATGGAATCAGATCTCTAACCCTGTCAATGAGCTATTAAAAAGAAGGTGAAAACATGAATTCAGAAGAATTAATTGAAGAAAACAATCAAAAAAGAGAATTATTGACGCCGGAAAATGAGGCATATTACAGTGATTTACTCATATATATTCGTCTGCAATTCTCCCTTTCCGAGCAGCAGTCCGAAGAAATACTAATGGAAATGCTTGATCATTTGCTTGATGGCCAGGAAGAAGGAAAAACAGCCAAAGATATTTTCGGGGATGATCCAAAAGCCTTTGCGGATGAAATTATTGAACAGCTGCCAAAAGAAAAGAAGCGGGATGTAATTCCTTTTATTGCGGGCATCATTGGCAATATAGCAGGTTGGGTTCTTATGATACGGGGCGTCATTCTTTTAGTGCTTTCACAATTTATCGAGGTTAAAACAGAGGTCAACTTGTTTGCAGCCGGTGTTGTCTCCTTGGGCATCGCGTGTTTCGTCAGTCTTACGATATGGTTCATTTTAAGGCTGATAAACAATTCCTTATTCAAAGAAAATCGAAACACAAAAAAGAATATGCTAAAAGCTGGGGTAACGGGAGCAGCGGGTATGGGAGCCGTATTGCTTCTGACAAAATTCACCCCGGAAATCGGCCCATCCTTCAACTTTCCATGGTGGGCATCATTAATAGGTGGGGCAATCCTCTGGCTTATTATTTATGTAGAGAAGAAATAGACCTATAGGAGGGAAAAAATTGTTAACCTTCGGCTTTATTTCATTATAATTATAAGCCCATTTATAAAAAACTGAGCGTCCGAAAAGCGTGATGTGTGCCTTCGTAAGCACGCATCACGTTTTTAGTTTCTCCCTCACTTAAAAAATCCCCAACAAAATTTCGGCCGCACAAGCCGAAATTTTGGCAAATTGAGACAATAAAACGGCCGCACCGACTTTATACTCCCAATTTATGAACAAAATCAAGCTGGCACTATTTTTGCAATATTAAGTTTACAAGCAAGCCATCATACCCAAGGAGGAATCAGTAATGAGAGCAGCAGTCGTCAATGAGTTCCAAGAAAAACTTGAAATTAAGGAGGTGGAAATTCCCCAGCCGAAGCTTGGTGAAGTTTTGATCAGAATGGAAGCATGCGGGGTTTGCCACACCGACCTGCATGCCGCACATGGAGACTGGCCGGTCAAGCCGAAGCTTCCGGTCATTCCGGGCCACGAAGGTGTCGGTATTGTTGAACAGGTTGGACAAGGCGTAACTTCTTTGAGAAAAGGGGACCGCGTCGGGATTCCATGGCTTTTTAGGGCTTGTGGAGAATGCGAGTATTGTCTATCCGGAAATGAAACACTCTGCCCAAATCAATTGAATGGCGGCTACTCCGCTGATGGTGCTTTTGCCGAATATTGCGTGGCGCCCGCTGATTACGTCGCAAGAATTCCGGATGGCGTCGACCCCGTGGAAATTGCACCAATTTTATGTGCAGGAGTGACCACTTATAAGGCTCTGAAAGTCTCCGGTGCCAAGGCCGGCGATTGGGTTGCGATTTACGGCATTGGCGGGTTGGGCCATATTGCCCTTCAATATGCAAAAGCCATGGGCTTCAATGTAGTGGCTGTCGATATCAATGATGATAAGCTCCAACTTGCTAAAGACTTAGGGGCTGATTTGACTGTTAACGGGAAAACCTCAGACCCGGCGCAAGCCATCAAGGATCAAGTGGGCGGCGTTCAGGCTGCTATCAGCGTGGCGGTAAACAAAGCCGCATTCGAACAGGCTTATCATTCTGTCAAACGCGGGGGCTCGGTAGTGCTTGTCGGATTGCCCAACGATGAGATCCCTGTTCCGATTTTCAATACGGTTTTAAACGGTGTAACAGTCAAAGGCTCCATCGTCGGCACACGAAAAGATATGCAGGAAGCCCTTCAATTTGCCGCAGATGGGAAAGTTAAAGCCATTGTATCTACTGCTGAGCTTGATGAAATCAACCACGTATTTGATCGAATGGAAAAAGGCCAGATCAACGGACGTGTAGTATTGACGTTTTAAAGCAAGACCAATTTTTCCATCAAGATTAAACAGCCGGAATACATTCTTTTCAAGGAAACTCCGGTACTCCGCTTCCACCTGGTGATCCGGATATGCAATCCAAGGTGCATGATCCGTTCCAGAGAAAAACAAAGGCGCAAGCGCCTGTTTATCGACGTACAGACTGGAGTGCTTCTGACGAGATAAAGGAAACACGCGCAGCGGAGCGGAGCGATGTTGACTTATCGTAGGAAGAAGCGTGAAGTCTGCTAGTCGATAGGCGCTGGAGCCGGACGTAGCACAAAAAGATAATGAGTTATCAACAAATTAAGCGCTTTATAATTTCCTATACCACCATAAACAGGGCACCCGTTCATTTTATGGACGGCTGCCCTTTTTCGTTCAATAAATATCGGAGCTTTCGCATGCTTATGTTCAATCTTCCAGCGGCTTCTTGACGGTCTCCTACCGTTTCCTTTAAAACTTTCATGACGAATGCCCTGCCAATCTCACGCTCCAGCACCTTTACCTTGTTGAGGACCATCTCCATTTCCACTTTTCCCTCATTATTCCAGATTTCCAGCATATCCTCAGTCCATTGTTTTAAAAATTCCTCAAAACTCTCTTCTTTTGGTTTTACCTTTTCAATCAACAGGGACTTTCCAGAGAGAATTTTTTTCGGCAAATGCTTTGGTGTTATGACTCCGCTGCCCTCATCCATGATCGATATAGCGCGCTTGATGACATTGGACAACTCCCTTACATTCCCGGGCCATTCATACTGCTCAAGGAGCGTCGCAGCAGCCTCGTTCAATTGTACCGCCACCCCTGCTTTTTCCAGCAGATGTTCCGCAATCAGCCGGATGTCTTCCCGCCTTTCCCGTAATGGAGGGATGACCAGCTTTACGACATCCAGCCGGTATAGGAGGTCTTCACGGAACGCTCTATTGGTTACTGCTTCAGCCAAGTCAACATGAGTCGCAGAAACAATACGGGTATTTGTCTTTTGTACCGCTTCACCGCCCACCCGCATATACTCGCCGGTTTCCAAAACACGCAGCAGCTTCACCTGTGTGGATATCGACGCCTCTCCGATTTCATCCAAAAACAAAGTTCCTTTTCCGGCAATTTCAAACACACCTCTTCTTTCCTTCGCCGCTCCAGTGAACGCTCCCTTTTCGTGGCCGAACAATTCGCTTTCCAGCAGTGTTTCAGTTAGGGCGCCGCAGTTGATGCCGATAAAAGGCTGTCCGTTTCGCTGGCTCGCACGGTGAATGAAATGAGCTAAAAGCTCCTTCCCTGTTCCTGTTTCTCCCTGGATCAGGACATTTATATTTTTCGGAGCGATTTTATAAGCAAGCGTCAGCAACCGAGCCATCGCATCGCTTTTTTCTGTCACGATGCCGCATTCCTTTGCCAGTCCTTGAATGTCGGTTTCCGCAGCTGTCGCCTTATTCGCCAGAAGATGATCGATTGTCCTTTCCAAATCATCCAAGTCATCAAACGGTTTCTCAATAAAGTCATTGGCCCCGAGCTTGATCGCATCAACAGCCACTTTAACCGTACTGTAACCGGTCATGACAATGGTTTTGCATGATGGCATATGTGCAGATAGGTCCTTTAATATGTCCAGCCCGCTTGTGTCGGGAAGCTTCACATCGATCAATGCCAGATGATAGGCCTGCTGCCCAAATAGCCGTCTGAAGTCCTGGCCGCTGTATGCCATGTGCACCTCGAAGCCTTTCTCCTTAAAAAAATAACGTAAAAAATTGCCGACCTCCCGATCATCATCGACGATCAATATGTTGGCCACCGTTCTCACCCGCCTTACATCGAATCTTTTTTACCGGCAAACGGAGGATAAATGCGCTGCCCTTTCCCGGCTCGCTCTTTACATCAATCGTTCCGCCATGAGCCTCCGCAATACCGAGGCTGACCGATAGACCCAGTCCTGTCCCCTTTACAGCTTCTTTCGTCGTATAAAAAGGATGGAATATTTCCTTCAATTTTTCCGGATCAATGCCCGTTCCATTGTCAATGACCGAAAGAGTGACTTCTTCCGCGCCGCTTTCCGTCCGGATGGAGATTTCTTTTCCAGTCTTATCCACCTCATCCAGTGCATCTTTTGCATTTAAAAGTAAATTGATGATAATCTGCTCCAGTTGCTGAATGCTTCCATCAATAAAAGGCACATTTGAATCCAGGTCAATCTCCAACTCGATATGGCTTTGGCGAATTTGATATCCGACGAGACTCAGTACTTGCTCTACCGCCTCATTGATCGAACATGTCTGGAAAAGATATTCATCCTGCCGGGAAAATGTAAGCAAATTTCGAATAATGTCCTGGCACCGTTTGCTGCATTTAAAAATATCTGTCAGCAACACGTGGGAAGACTCGTTTTCGTTCGCTTTCCGCATCAAAAGCTGGGTATTTCCAAGAATCGCCGTCAAAGGATTATTTAATTCATGGGCGACGCCTGCAGCCATTTCCCCCAATGCGGCCAATTTGCCGGACTGCATCATGCGCGCTTCGAAATGGCGCTTTTCAGTCACATCTTTTATATAGGCGATCACCCCGTACATCTCTTCCTTTTCATTCATGATCGGATATGTATGCACTTCGCAAATGGTCTTGTCATGCAATGTAATTTCACGATAGGCCGTCTCTTTCGTTTTCCGGGTTTCTTGAAATGGGCTGTCAGGCTCTGCCTGCTGCCTGTATAATAGATCATCCAATGTCATGTGCGAAATATCTTTTCCGTTCAGATGAAAAAAAGAATAGACGGATCCATTACATCTCAGGATATTGCCATTCAAATCAACTTGCATGATGGGATCGGCAACCGCAAGAAATGTCTGTTCCCACTCCTTTTTACTATTCAGCACCTCATTATACAAGCGGACATTTTCAATGCAGACTGCCAGTTGGTCCGAAAGCTGCTGCAAAAAAGCGAGGTCTTCGCCGTCATAATCCTGTTGCTGTGCGCTGCCAAGACTTAAAACACCGAGGATCCGCCCTTTACCATAAAGGGGAAAGACAAGCACCTGGCGCAGGCCTAGTTTTTTAAAAGCCGGAGTTTCACTGTATTCTTTCCTCTCATTCCCATTAACCAGATACACGCAGGAGGCGCCGGAATCCGCCACTTTCCAATAAAGGGACCCTTCATTGGGAATCGGATTGCCGACATCGAGATGCGCATAATCGTGGGGGTATACATTGGCCGGCATGAGTTTGCCGTTCTTTAAAATGGAAAGACTCAACCTTTTAAGCGGAAAAATCTGCTGCAGTTTTTCCAATATATTTTTCAGCATGTCGTCCATTGACATATCAATATTGAAACTTCTCATAACTTCATTGATGATCTCCAGCTGCGTATTTTTCTTTTTCATTTCATCAATTGTACTTTTGAGTTCCGTATAATAGTTGATTTTTGACGACGAAACTCCAACCAGCCGCTCAATCATCTGTAGTCTGTCTGACATAAGGTGCCCTCCTATAATGCGAGTTTAAACAACCGTTCAACATCCGCTGCTGTAATGTCACGCGGGTTTGTAATCATACAGGCATCTTCGATGGCCACTTGGCCTACGATGGGGGCATCCGATTCGGACAAGCCCATTTCGGATAGCCGCCGGGGTGCGCCAATATCCGCCGAAAGCTTTTTGACGTATTCAATCGCCCTCAGTCCTGAATCAATCGTGGATCGTCTGCTGCTCTCTTCACCAAACAACTCAGCAATTTGCAAAAACTTTTCAGGACAGGCCAAATAATTAAATTCCATCACATAAGGAAGTAAAATGGCGTTCACATCACCGTGCGGCAGCAAGAAACGTCCGCCAATCGCATGGCTCATCGCATGCACCGCTCCAAGAATCGCATTTGAGAAGGCAAGTCCGGCCTGTACACTGGCCATCGCCATCTTTGCCTTTGCCTCTTTATTCATTCTGGAAGCAACAGACGGCCGTAAGTTTTGAGCTACAAGTCTAATAGCACTTATAGCCTGCACATCTGTCAGCGGTGTCGCTGCGATACTGACGAATGATTCGATTGCATGAGTGAGCACGTCCAATCCCGTCGTTGCTGTCAAATGGGGGCTTTTTGTCATCAACGTCTGCGGATCGACAATCGCTATATCAGGGATGAGAGATTTCGAGATGATCGTCAGTTTCTTCTTTTTCTCCGAATCTATAATAATTGAAAATTGGGAAACCTCGGAGCCTGAGCCGGCAGTGGTTGCCACCATCACCTGCGGGGGCAGCGGCATCTTGATTTTATCAACCCCTTCATAATCCTGAATGCTTCCTCCATTCGTTGCCAGTACAGCGACCGCTTTTGCCACATCGATGGCGCTGCCGCCTCCTACCCCGACAACCGCGTCACATTCCTCTTGTAAATACTGATATACGCCTTTATCGACCTCGTAATCTTTCGGATTCGTCGTAATGTCTGCAAAAATGACATAAGGGAGCTTCGCGTTTTTGCAACTGGCTGTCACTTGTTCAAACCAATCTGAAGCCAGGACCCCCGGATCTGTGGCGATAAAAAGTTTCCTTGCCCCAAGCCTTGCACAGCTTTCACCCACTAGATTAATGGAACCGTTTCCAAATATAAGCTCCGGCATGACAAATTTATTAATTTTCATAGAATTGCCGGTCCCCTTCCCGGAAATCTTTTCTCCTATTATACCATTATTTTTCTGCCATATTTATAAAAATGTGCGAAGAGCCGGCAGCCAGAAGGAATGGTTGCCTCCTGGACTGCTTCCATTGTCATCCCAACGGATCACAAAGCAGTTTAAGGTTAATATCTATATAAATGCAAAAAAACCCGCAATCGGGTTTTTTCTACATCCTTCCGGACCTGAAAATCGAAAAAATCATAAATAAAAACATGAATGTCGCAATGATCGAGCCTATTTCAATGACAGGGAACCTGAATAATAATGCTTGTTTGTCAGCGATGGCGGTCCCGATGATCAAGCCGACCATTAAGATGCTGAAGGAAAGCAGAATGATGCTGAAAGAAAGACGGTTGCTGATTTTATCAAGCCTTTGCAGAAAAGTCTGCAGTTCTTTCACGTTGATATCAAAACGCAGCCTTCCTTTTTTGACCGTTGTCGCAATTTCTTTTAAATCCTTTGGCAAATCCCGGATAATTTCCATGTTTTCGACGAGATCATCCCATGATCTGCTCAGAATATTTTTTGGATTCAGCCTTTGTTTGAACAATTTTTCACCAAAAGGCCTGACCGCTTTCATCACACTGAAACCAGGATCCAGCTTTTTAATGATCTCCTCCATCGTAAGGATCGCTTTGCCCAATATGGCAATTTCAGTCGGTATTCTCACACGGTGACGGTAAGCGACCGCAAACACATCGGCAAGCGCGGCCCCCATTTTGATTTCATTAAAGGAAGTGTCATAGTATTTGGTGATCAAACATTCCAAATCATATTTAAGCTGCGGCACATCTGTGTTCTCATCGAGAAGATCCATCGCGGAAAATGTCTTGATCATTCCTTTTGAACTTCCCTGCTGCAGATTGATCAAAAGTGAGGCAAAATGGTATTTCAAATCCTCCCTTAACTGGCCCACCATCCCAAAGTCCAAATAGGCAATCACATTGTCAGGTAAAATATAAATATTCCCCGGATGCGGATCGCCATGAAAAAATCCATACTCCAGAACTTGGGTGAACATTGAATCGGCCAGCCTTGCAGCAATCAGTTCCCGGTCATAACTTTTTTCATCCAGCTCTTCTATATGAGTTACTTTGATTCCCTTGATCATTTCCATCGTAAGGACTTTCTTTGACGTCAGATCCCAATAAATTTTGGGTATGTGAATGGTTGAGTCACTTTCAAATTATCTCGCAACCCTTTCCCCATTGCGCCCTTCCACTTCGTAGTCCAGTTCATTGCGCAAAGAAAGGGAAAACTCCTCGATCATTTCCCGGAGACGGTATCTTCTTGCCCATTCCAGCCTATTTTCGACCACTCTGGCCAGATCATGCAAAATCTCCAAGTCCGTATCCATGATCGATCGGATGTCCGGACGCTGAACTTTTACTGCCACTTCCTCTCCCGTGAAAAGCTGTGCTGTATGAACCTGTCCGATTGAGGCGGTCGCAAGCGGTGTTTCGCTAAACGCCTGAAAAAGACTGTCTATCGGATCGCCAAGCTCCGCCTCTACAGTTACAAGAACCTCCTCATAGGAAAAAGGCTGAACATTATCCTGAAGCTTTTCCAATTCAGAAGCAATTTCCTCCGGAATCATGTCACGCCGCGTACTTGCAATCTGGCCGAGCTTGATAAAAGTCGGCCCCAATCCCTGCAATGCTGCGCGAAGCCTGATCCCTATGTCTACCAAATTGATATTTTCCTCTGTAATTTGCGCAGTTTTTGAACGGTCTATCAAACCCATGCGAAACAGAAAATGACTGAGCCCGTTTTTTAAAAAAGCGTTGATAATCTCCTGATAGCGCTGGGTATGTTTGATCCTTCTCCTGAACATCTTCATCCCCTCCGGGAGCCTATGTGAAAAATCAAATTTCAAAGTTTATTCCATTATAAAAAACGCATGTGTTATTGCAAGGAACGGGTTTTGACAATATTGCCGATTAGAAATGCCGGCAAAAATTGAATTTTGTCTTGTTGCCTGCGCTCAAAGTGCCGGTTTCTCGATAAAATTGCGTTAATGCAGTTTTCTTATCCCGTTATTCAGTTTCTTGCGCGCGATCCAGAAACAACCCGATCGGCACGAAAAGACCGACTTTCCCATATTCCTCATGCTTCAGCGTCGCAAAAATAACTCCTATGGCCTGTCCGTTTTCATTTATGACAGGACTTCCGCTGTTTCCGCGATATACCGGGGCTTTCATCATCACGACATCATCATTCCAGCCGCTTAAACGAACCATATCAATAATCGCCCCTTCATTCGCAATTCCGTGAAAATAGAGAGGGTTACCGATAAACATTACCTGTTCATGTTCGGTAAATTCCGGATGCTTTTCAAGCTCCAAATAAGGCAATTTTTCTCCATCAACGTCAAGGACAGCCAAATCGATATCTTCATACGTTTCCACTACATCCGCCGTAAAAATTCCGGCGTCCGGAAAATCCACGGTCACTTGGCCATAGCCTTCTATGACATGATAATTTGTTAAAATCTTGCCATCGTTTGAGATGGAAAACCCCGTTCCTTTACTGTCACCAGCGGCGATTGTAACAACTGATTTTTTATAATCTTGAACTTTTTCATCCGTTGACATTCGGGCTGAAGCTGCCAGGAATTCAATAGCGGGTATCGAATAAATTTGAAAAATAAAAGAAAAGGTACTGAATAAAAACACGCCGGAGATCAGCCAAAACAACCATCTGGGAAAACGCCGTGATGTTTTTTCATGTTGTTTTTCAAAAGATTCCTTAAGCAAAGCTTCTTCCTGGGCTTGTTGCAGGAGCTCCTGCATTTCTTCTTCATCAATTCTTTCAATTAAGTCCCTGTCGACATTTCTATCCTCTTTTTCCTCCAAAGCCATCACACCCTGCTACAACTTGTCCACTTTATTGTAACATAGGACAGGGCACGCAAAGCATGCCCTAAGCAATGGCTATTCTTCCTTTTCTACTACCCTCATTGGCCGCATCATGTCATAATCTTCATGTTCCAGTATATGGCAGTGCCATACATATTCGCCGGGATTTTCCGTAAATTGCATAATGACACTTGTAACCATACCTGGCTCGGCTTTCACCGTGTCTTTCCATCCCCTCTCATGTATCTCAGGTTCAATCGGAGGGCCGGTGTATTGAATATGGCCGTCTTGGTTAAAGCGCTCCAGGTCAAACGGTATTCTATGCAAAATTTTAAATTGGATCAGATGGATGTGAATGGGATGGGGAAAGTTAGTGATGTTGATCAATTTCCAAACTTCCGTATTACCAATGACTGGTTTCTCAGTGACAGGATCATGCCACATTCGGTCATCCAGCAACAATACTGGTCTATTATATTCATCTTGGATCGCATCAAGCTTTAATAATCTGGTTTTATCGGCCTTATTTTCGTCCAATATCAGTTCATCCGACATCATCTTATCCGGTATCTCGCTGGAATCCCTCCCTTTTAAAGGCAGGACCACATCAAAACGCATAATCACTCCCATATTCCCGTCATCATTTGTATTTTGCAAAATGATTTTTTTTCCTTTGTGTTTTGAAAAATCGATGATCACCTCCGAGCGTTCAGCAGGTTCCAAAGGAAGAGCTGTCAGTTCAACAGGTTTTTCAAGCAATCCGCCATCTGTTGCGATCTGATAGAAAGTCCGGCCGTCTCCCAATCTCAATGTATAGGCATTCGTATTGGAGGCATTTAAAATGCGGAAACGGTATTTGCGGGGCTCGACTGATAATTTGGGCCAGAGCTTCCCGTTAACCGCTATCGTATTCCCGATAAAAAAAGGCTGCACAGACGGGTTTACAGGTGCTGGCGGAGTAGTGTTTTCCGGGTAAAATAATGAACCGTCCGAACGGAATGACCGGTCCTGAATCATCAAAGGTATATCATATGGGCCTTTGGGCAATTTCAGTTGCTTTTCCACCGGATCTTCAATCAGATAGAACCCTGCTAAACCAGCGTATACATTCAGCCTTGTAATGCCAATGGCGTGATCGTGATACCAAAGAGTCGCTCCCATTTGCCTGTTTGTATATTCGTATACTTTACGCCTGAAGGCTGCACCCGTTTCGGCAAAATCCCTGGAAAACCAAGCTTCTGGATGGCCATCGCTTTCCCAGGCAACATTCGCACCGTGTAAATGGACAACTGTCCGGACGTCCGGGGGGCCGGCCGATTCATGAAGCGTCCGGTCAATTGGCAAAAGATGTTTTCTCGGCAATTTATTCTTCCAACGCACGTAGATTTTTTCGTTTTTCCGGACTTTTATTGTGGGGCCGGGATGCATTCCATCATATCCCCAAACCGTTGTTGTCGGAAAAAGACGATGATATCGATGCTGTATTTGTTTCATTGCGATTTCATAATACGGATTACCTTTAATGGCGGTTCTTGGCCTGGCAACCGCAGGAATCGGCAGCTCATCCTCGAACTTCGGAATAGTGTCCGGATTGGAGGGATCAACCTTCTTTCCCGTTTTATATTTAGTATGCATTCCATCACTTCCTGACCTATAATCTCCTATTTATTGTATGTGGGTCAATCGTTGATGAAAGGGACAGATGCGGAGTCTCGGATACTGGAGCAAAAAAATAAGGGATGAGTGAGCTAAGCTCAATCCATCCCAAAGGCAGTAGAACAGTCTTTCTTATAGTTAAAGAAAGCATAAAATTTTACCGAATTTTCTCTTCAAACAAAGATTACATAATGTCCAGCTTCAGGCGCCATCGGCGCAAGGATCAAGCCGCAAGGAAGCTTATTCAGGAAGAATGTGCTCCTGCGCCACAGCCTTTTCGAGGAAGCCTTGTTCAGCTCGTCGCAAAGCTGCACGCAGCCTCTCAGTGATGCTTTACACGGTGTGCTTTAAATTAGCTGCTTTGCTGTGGTGGCTGAAAAGCTGCCTCATCAAAATTCGTCTTGTGCTTGTCGCCTAAGGCTGCGCGCCTTGCGCTTTTCTTATTCGGTTTGCGTTTTAAATTTTTTAGCGAGTGCCTTATCAGTCTTCGGGGGAGTGACCCGCTTCATGAACATTGCCAACACAAGCGCAACTGCCGCGATATAAGTTGATATAAGGAATGTATGTGTAATCCCGTCAAGCATAGCCTGCTGGGATAATTCTTTTAAAGCTTCGGGAGTGGCCGGTGCATTGCCTGAAGCCGCTGCTTTTTCCGCAAGTTCAGCGCCGCTTGCTTCCATCCTTTTATTCATAATCGTGATCAGGACTGCCGTTCCAATCGCGCCGGAAATTTGCTGCAATGTGTTGTTCATGGCAGTTCCGTGTGGATTGGCAGACATCGGAAGCTGATTCAGGCCATTTGTCATTACAGGCATCATGACGAGGGACATTCCGAACATGCGAATCGTGTATAGAAACATAATATGATAAAATCCGGTGTCCGCGGTGAGCCTGCTGAAAAGATACGTTGTAATCACAGTTACCGTAAGGCCAATCGCTGCCAAAATCCTTGCTCCGTATTTATCGAAAAGCCTTCCTGTGACCGGCGACATGATGGCCATCAAAATTGCACCGGGAAGCATCAATAATCCCGCATGGAACGGCGAGATTTCCCTAATCGTCTGAACATAAATCGGAGTCAAAATCATTCCGGAGAACATGGAAGCCGAAACTACTACCATGATCACCGAGGAAAGGGCAAACATCGGATATTTATAAATCCTGAATTCCAGCATCGGGTCTTCCATTTTAAGCTGGCGTACGACAAATATAATAAGCGCAATGACACCAATGACGATGGTGCCGTACACTTCCGGGACATCCCAGCCCTTATCGCCGGCTGTACTGAATCCGTACAAGAGACTCCCAAATCCGATGCTTGATAAAATAAGCGAAAATATATTCACTTTGATATCACGGGTCGGAGTGATGTTTTTTAACTTAAACAATGCAAAAATCAGCGTAATGACGGCAAAAGGCAGGATGATTCTAAAAAGAGTACGCCAATCATAATGTTCCACTACCCAGCCCGACAATGTCGGCCCGATGGCCGGGGCGGCCATGATCACGAGTCCAAACATACCCATGGCGGTTCCCCGCCGCTCAACAGGAAATGCGGTTAGCATCACATTCATAAGCAGCGGCATCATCATCCCTGCACCGGAAGCCTGAATCATGCGCCCTGCTATAAGAAAACCGAATGAAGGTGCAAAAGCCGCAAATGCGGTTCCTATTGTAAACAGCGACATAGCTGTCAAAAACAGATTTCTGTTGGTAAACCTCTGAATAAAAAAAGCACTTGCCGGGATCAATATCCCATTGACAAGCATATATCCATTCGTAAGCCATTGAACGACGGCCGGTTTTACATTAAATTCCGCCATGATTGTCGGAAGCGCCACATTCAGAAGCGTATTGTTCAAAAAAGCCACAAATGCGCCGAAAAAAAGGATTGCAATCATGCCATAAGGCGGCTTTTTATGCAGTTCTTCCATATCCATTTTGTTTTCCCTTCCTTCACGTTGAAATCGCTCATTACTGATTACTTTTCACATTTTATACTCTGCGTTCAACTTTTGCAATAAAAAGTTCTCTTATCCAATTAAAACATTGATAAACATAGAAAAAAAGGCTAATATAAGACTATACTTCAAGTCTAAAGGTGATTGGATGAACGACCGGAAACACCGTGTTTTATTAACTGCCCAGCGGCTTTTTATAGAAAAAGGCTTCGCCGCCACTTCAGTTCAGGACATATTGGACGAATCAAAGATATCAAAAGGTACGTTTTATAACTATTTTTCATCTAAAAATGAATGCCTGATGACGATCCTGATTCATGCGCACGAAATAACTGCCGCCAGAAGAAAGGAATTACTGATCGGAAAAGACCGTTCGGATAAAGAAGTTTTGGCCAGACAAATTGCAGTCCGGATGGAAATCCATCGAGAACAGCAATTAGTCCCCCTTTTTGAAGCGATTTTTCATTCCAAAGACCGTGAATTGAGAGAATTTATAAAAAAACATCACATGGCTGAACTTGCGTGGCTGTCCCGAAGACTGGTTGACGTATATGGCAAGGAAGCGGATCCCTACGCCCTGGATTGTGCAATCATGGTTGCAGGCATGCTCAAACATTTTATTAACGTTTGGGTGACCGGCCTTAAGGAGGATGTAGACACATTCAGGCTTATCAACTTTATACTGCGCAGAACCGACTCCATTATTCTTAATATGATTCAAACGAAAGACAACCTGTTGGGGGAACGTTTATTTTTACCTTACGAGGAATCTTTTAAGAAAGATTTATATACGAAGGAGCAAATACTTGAAAGCCTCTTAAGCTTTTCAAATTCGCTTGGAGAAGGACATAAAGGGAAGCAGTATGCCGATTTTCTTATTAATGAAATACAGTCCGACCTACCGAGAATCCATTTAATGGAAACCGTTCTCCATGCTTTCGCTGATGCTTTTAACAACACACCTTCTGAAAAAGAGGCAAAAGAACTGGCATTTTCTATATCCGATTACATGAATGCACTGCAAAAACAAGCCCGGTGAATGAAAGCCAAGTGCTTTCTTTCATCGGGCTTTTCTAATCATGAATAGAA
>NZ_QYTU02000027.1 GCF_003605365.2 Siminovitchia fortis | reverse complement strand
GGTTCATTTTTAGATTACCATATACAGCTATTTCCATTTTTCTTTGTCCAACCGCGGCGTCCATTGACAGCAGACTGCGATATGAATGAAATCAGAGCGTTCCTCCGCCCGAAACTAAGCGCCCTCTCACTTCCCCTTGACTTCATATATGATTTTACATATGATAGAAGCATGATGAAGAAAGAGAATAAACAACAAAGAGCCTATAGGATTATTAAGTCAAGGATTGTAGAAAAGGTTTATGTACCCGGCCAAAGGATTGTGATTGATCAGCTGGCAAGGGAATTGCAGACGAGCTCCATCCCGATAAGGGAAGCGATCCGCCAGCTAGAAGCAGAGGGGCTGATCGAATACAAGCACAATATCGGGCCGGTTGTGGCGCCGATCAATGAGTCTGAGTATTACGAGAATCTCCAGGTTCTTGCAGTCCTTGAGGGGTATGCAGTGGCATCCTGCTCGCAAAATTTCCCGGCTGCCAAGATCATGAAGCTGAAAGAAAAAAACAAACAGATGAAGGAGGCTTTGGAAGATTTCGATATCATCGGGTATGCCAAACTGAACGCAGAGTTTCACCAGCTCATATACGAGGAGAGCACAAACAAGGTTTTGATCGAAAATATCCGGAACTTATGGAAACGCCTGGACTCCATCAGGGGAATCGGATCTACGCTGTATTCCGGAAGGGTGAAGGAATCGATCAAGGAACATGAAGAAATCATCTCTTTGCTTGAGAAAAAAGCGGATCCGCAAACGGTCGAGGAATTGGTTCGCACGCATAAACTACGCACAGCGGAAGATTTTGAAAGACGCCGTTCCATGAGAATGGAAAATACGTTGGAAAGTTGAGAAACAGTACGCGTGAAGTCTGTTTCTTGTTTTTAAAAAGAAAATGTAAGCGATTTCTATTGTTCTTTTTAAAAAGTGTTTGACATGATATATGTAATCGTATATGATTTAATTGTTCAGAAAATTAATCAGCATTTAAAATAATTTTATATAGGAGGACTTGAATATGCCATCTTTTAAAGAAGCAAAAGAAAGGTTCAGAGGGTCCATTGCTCCGGTTATCACGCCTTTTAATGAAGATGAAAGCCTTGATTTGGAAACGTTTAAAAAATTGATTGATTGGCAGATTGAAAGCGGAAGCCACGGAATTTCTGTTACCGGAACAAGCGGTGAGCCCAGTTCCTTGACGGTCGAAGAAAGGGAGCTTGTCATGGAGACTGCGAAGAAAGCGGTCGCAGGCCGAGTGCCGTTTCTCCCTGGAACAGGATCCGTCAATCATAACGAAGCGATGAGATTGACGAAAGCTGCCCAGGAAATGGGTGCGGACGGGGCGATGGTCATTGTGCCTTATTACAACAGGCCGAACCAGCACGCGCTTTACAAACATTTTAAAACAATCGCCGATGCAGTTGACATTCCGATCATCCTCTATAACATCCCCGGAAGGACAGCAGTCAACCTTGAAGTGGAAACGATTGCACGCCTTGCCGAGGACTGCCCGAACATTATCGGAATCAAGGAATCTAATAAAGACTTCGAACATGTGAACCGCGTCTTGTTAAAAGCCGGCCGCGACTTCAACCTGTATTCGGGAATCGAGCTTCTTTGCTATCCGATGCTTGCGATTGGCGGAGCCGGCCACATCAGCGCCACATCCAACGTCGCGCCGGCACCGGTTGCCGAAATCTACAACGCATGGGCACGTGGTGATGTAAAACGTGCACAAGACATGCACTTTGAAATGATGGAACTGAACGACATTCTTTTTAAAGACACAAACCCTTCAGTGGCAAAAGCGGCTCTTGGCATGATGGGCAAAATCAAGCCGGTATTGCGCAAACCGATGGATATTCCATCTGAAGCTTTGCAAAAAGAACTTCGTGAAGTGCTTATAAACTATGGAATCGAACTGAAAGACGAAGTAAAGAGCTAATTTCATATACTTTCAGACAAAAAGAATTGCGGCGGGTTTTGCAAACCCGCTCTCCCTGAAACGAGAATCTTTAAGGAAGGTGACTATGTTGGCACAAAAAACAGCAGAACAGGCAAAGGTGCGCGAACACACCCGGCAACCCGATGTAAAGCTATTTATCAATGGCCAATTCACAGAATCCGAAAGCGGAGTCTACTTCGATAACCCGAGCCCATTCACAAACGAAACAATCAACCGTGTGGCAGAGGGAAGAAAAGAAGATATCGATAAAGCTGCCCAAGCGGCCAATAAAGCGTTTAAAGAAGGCCCTTGGGGTAAAATGAAAGTTTCCGAGCGCATGAAATATATTGAAAGAATCGCAGATTTGATCGATGAAGAGGCCGAGGAGCTTTCATATCTTGAATCCCTTGATACAGGACTTCCAATTGCACAGACAAGGAACATGGCGGCGCGCGCTGCGGAGAATTTCCGTTTCTATTCCCGCATGGTGCAGACAAGAATGCACGGGGAAGCTTACATGCAAAACAGCGAGTTCGTTAACTACACCGTATACAACCCGCTTGGCGTTGTCGGATTGATCACGCCATGGAACGCACCGTTCATGCTGACGACATGGAAAGTCGCACCGGCGCTTGCAACCGGCAACACCGTTGTTTTAAAACCTGCGGAGCTTTCACCGCTTACGGCGAATAAACTGGCTGAAATTATTCAAAAAGCGGAGCTTCCTGAAGGCGTATTCAACATCGTTCACGGATTCGGGGAGACAGCAGGAGCTTCACTTGTAGCCCACCCTTCAGTGGAAGCGATTTCCTTCACAGGTGAAACCGTGACAGGATCCGTCATCATTAAAAATTCAGCTGATACGTTGAAAAAGACTTCCATGGAACTTGGCGGAAAATCACCGTTGATCGTGTTTGACGATGCTGATTTCGACCGCGCGCTTGATGCGGCCGTATGGGGATTGTTCTCCTTTAACGGCGAACGCTGCACAGCGAACTCCAGAGTATTTTTACACAAAAACATCAAAGAGAAATTCGTCGAAGCGTTGAAACAAAGGGTTCAAAACATTAAAGTCGGAGACCCGATGGATTCTTCCACCCAATTGGGGCCGCTCATTGACAAAGGCCACTTTGAAAAAGTAAAAGGCTATATCGAGATCGCCAAAGAAGAAGGATGCGAAGTGATCCAGGGTATGGTTCCTGAGAAATTCAAAGCTGGAAACTATGTACCTCCAACGCTGCTTTTAAATGCGGCAAATGATATGAGAGTCGCGCAGGAAGAAATTTTCGGACCGGTCATGGCAGTCATTGAGTTTGAAACGGAAGAAGAGGTCATTCAGGCAGCAAACGATGTGAAATACGGCCTGGCAGGCTATGTCTGGACAAACGACATCAAACGGGGACACCGCGTCGCACAGGCGGTTGATGCAGGAATGCTTTGGATCAATGCCCAAAATGTGCGCGACCTCAGAATTCCGTTCGGCGGGACGAAAGCGAGCGGCATCGGGCGCGAAGGCGGGCATTACGCCATCCTTGAATTTTATACGGAACCAAAAGTCATTCACGTCGCGATCGGCGACCACCATATTCCGCAGTTCGGAAAGTGATTATAAGGAGAGTGAATATAAATGCCGGCAAAAACAGGAAAAGAGTATTTAGAACGATTAAAGAAAGCGAACAACAATGTTTACATTCATGGAGAGAGAGTCGACGATGTCACGGAGCACCCTGCCTTCAAAGGTGTCACACGCTCCATGGCGCGCTTGTACGATCTTCAATATGAAAAGCCTGAAAAGATGCTCTATACATCTCCGACAACCGGGGATAAAGTCGGGATGACTTATAAAATCCCTGAAACCATCGATGATTTGATTGCACGCCGTGAAGCGATCCAGGAATGGGCACGCACATCAGGCGGCATGATGGGACGCGCGCCGGATTACATGAACGCTGAAGTGATGGCGACCGGTGCAGCAGCAGACTTCTTCGCGGAAGCAGATCCTAGTTTTGCTGAAAACGCTAGAAAATATTACGAATATGCACGTGAAAACGACCTGAGCTTGACACATACGCTTATTCATCCGCAAGTGAACCGTGCGAAAGCACAGGCGGAGCAGAAAGATGCAAACGTGGCCCTTCACCTTGTGGAAAAAAGAAGCGACGGAATCATCGTTGACGGTGTCCGTTTGCTGGCAACGCAGGGCGGCATCACCGATGAGTTGATTGTCTTCCCGTCTACGGTCAATAAATCCGATACAAAGGACGATCCATACTCACTTGCTTTTGCCATTCCGAACAACACGGAAGGATTGAAATTCCTCAGCCGTGAAGCATTCGACTATGGCAAGTCAACCTGGGATCACCCGCTTGCCTCCCGCTTTGAAGAAGGCGATGCCATCGTATCTTTCGATAACGTCTTTGTTCCTTGGGAGCGCGTATTTGTCTGCGGAAACGCCAGCCTTTGCAACAGGACTTTTAAAGAAACAAACGCGGTTGTCCATATGTCACATCAGGTTGTTGCTAAAAATATCGTGAAAACAGAGTTCATCCTAGGTGTCGCACTCAGCATCATGGATGCTATCGGAATCGACCAATTCCAGCATGTACAGGATAAAGGCGCCGAAATCATGCTGGTGCTTGAAACAATGCGTTCCCACATGTACAAAGCGGAGCACAACGCACAAATTGACAAATGGGGCATGATGACACCTGACTTTGCGGCACTTGACGCAGCACGCAACTGGTACCCGCGCATCTATCCGCGCCTTGTTGAAATTGTACGTATCCTTGGTGCATCCGGCCTGATGGGCATTCCGACACAGGCTGACTTTGAAAATGAAGACATCGGAGCGATCCTTGACCGCGGACTCCAAGGCAAAAACCTGAACGGCTACGAGCGTGTCCAACTGTTCAGATTGGCATGGGATATGACATTAAGCGCTTTCGGAGCAAGACAGGCGCATTACGAATACTACTTCTTTGGAGATCCGATCCGCATGGGCATGACTTATTTCAACGGATACGAAAAAGACAAATATAAAGATTTCGTTTCTGAGTTTCTTAAAAAAGAACCATCATCCAAGCCGGATTTTATAAAAGCATAAGGGGGTAAAATTCTGATGGATTTTAATATCATTCGCTGCGCACGCACAGTTTTACATGTGACTGACCTGGAAGCTTCAAGAAAATTTTACGTTGATACACTCGGTTTTATTGAAACAGAATCAGATTCAGAGAATTTATATTTGAGAGGACTCGAAGAGCATAACCATCACAGCATCCACTTGAAAAAAGCGGAGAAGCCGGTTGTGGAAGCGCTTGGCTATAAGGTGGCATCAGATGCTGACCTGGATGCGCTGGATGAATTTTTTACAGCAAAAGGATATCAGACAAAATGGTTGAAAGAAGGGGAGCAGCGTGCCCTCGGGCGTGCACTACGTGTGCAGGATGTTTCGGGCCTGCCCCTGGAATTCTTTGCAAAAATGGATCATGTAGAGCGGTTGCTGCAGCGCTATGACTTGTACAGGGGAGCGCGCATCCAAAGAATCGACCATTTCAACTGTATGGTGGAAGATGTGGAAAAAGCGCAGGATTTCTACATGAAAGATCTGGGCTTCGCCTGCTCGGAGTATACGGATACAAAAGAGGGCGATGTATGGGCAACATGGCTTCACCGCAAGCAGACTGTCCATGACCAGGCGTTCATGAATGGCGAAGGGCCGCGCTTGCACCATATCGGATTCTGGCTTCCTGATCCGCTCGCATTGATCCATGCGTGCGATGTCCTGGCAGCTTCAGGATATGGAAAGAGCATCGAAAGAGGGCCTGGACGCCACGGGTTGTCCAACGCATTTTTCCTCTATTTGAGAGATCCGGACGGACACCGCCTCGAATTGTACAGCGGCGACTATTTGACAAGCGACCCGGACTTCAAGCCGATCCGCTGGGATATCGACGACCCGATGCGCCAGACATTCTGGGGCCACGAAGCACCGGACAGCTGGTTCAACGAAGCATCTGTTGTCCTGGATGTCATCAGCGGCAAGGAAGTGCCATTGAAGCAGCCGAAACTTGCGAAGCGCAAGCCTGAATTTGTGATATAAAATTTAGGGATAAGGGAAATTTTTACAAAAGGGGGAGAGTCGAATGGAAGATCGCCTGTTTAGAACAGCCATGGGAAAATTCGCAACGGGAGTGACAGTGATTACAACGAAAGTAGGGGAAAACGTGCACGGCATGACGGCCAACGCATTCATGTCGGTATCCCTGAACCCGAAGCTCGTCCTCATTTCCATCGGAGAAAAAGCGAACATGAACAAACTCATCAAAGAATCCGGCAAATTCGCCGTCAGCGTGCTGAATGAGGGCCAGCAGGATCTCTCCGCTTACTTTGCCGGCCAGGTCAAAGAAGAAAGAAACATAGAGTTCGATACGTTCAACGAACTGCCGGTCATCAAGGATGCCCTTGTCAACCTGACGTGCAACGTCCATGAATCCGTGATTGCAGGAGACCACACACTATACATCGGTGAAGTGACCGATCTCCGTGTCACAGATGGTGAGGCGCTCGGATTCTTCGAAGGTAAATATAGAAAAGTCGTTTAAAAGGGATCCCGCCCGTCTTCATGATTTGTTGGAAGGCGGACGGGATGTTTCTGTCGGGGCGAAGTGGATAAGTTGCAGAAGCCAGCCTCTAAAAGGGACAAAGGTCCAGCTGAGCTAGGGCAAGCAGAAATACCCGCGGAAAACCGGAAACACCCGCGGATAATCGGAAATACCCGTGGATAACGGAAAATACCAGCGGATAAAGGGAAATACCCGCGGATGAAATCGGAAGCACCCGCGGATAAGGGAAAATACCAGCGAGCGACTCTTGTGTGATGGCATGGAGCCGTCCAAGCCAGCTAATTTCCGCGAAGAAAATAAGGAGTGAGAATATGAGTCATGTAAAAGCGAGCCTTCATGGGCTCGGCGTTTGGGATGAGGTCCAGGCAAATACGAATGATGCAACAGTTGAACTGCACGGACAAAAGCAGCCTGTTTCAGATGTTTCCTGGAATCCGCCGGTGAAAGGAACGGTTTACGGCGTGCTGTTGAACTATCAGGGGAAATACGATGAATTGAAAGAGCAATTCAATGAGGCACCTTATAAGCAACCGCCGAAAGCTCCAATTTTATATATCAAGCCTGCCAATACATTATCAGGATGCAATCAGCCCATTCCGCTGCCGGAAGGGGAAAAAGAGCTGGAGGCCGGTGCCGCGCTTGCGGTTGTGGTTGGAAAAACTGCGACCCACATTAAAGCGGAGGACGCGTATAAATACATCGAGGGCTATACGATTGCAAATGACGTCAGCATTCCGCATGAAAGCTATTACCGCCCTGCGATCAAGCAAAAAGCGCGCGACGGATTCTGTCCGATCGGGCCGTGGATCGTTTCCCAGGACGACGTGACGGACCCGGGGGAGTTGGAAACCCGAGTTTACATCAACGGGGAATTAAAGCAGGTAAATAATACGAAGAACCTGATCCGTTCGATTCCGGTCTTGCTTGAAGATGTAACCGAATTTATGACTCTTCGAAAAGGCGACGTATTACTTGCCGGAGTTCCCGAGCAGTCGCCGCACGTAAAAGACGGAGATGAAATCCGTATTGAGATTGACGGAATCGGAGCTTTGGTGAACAAAGTCGTTTCCGAGGAAAAGCTGGCTGAAGGAGGTCATGCATCATGAAACAGGCACGGGTAGCTTGCTTTGGCGCGGTGCACGATGCTGTTGAAAAGGATGGAAAAATTGAACTTTTGGACGGCCGGATCGTTTCCGAAGATGAAGTCGTATGGCTTCCTCCCATCGAACCGAGAACTACATTCGTTCTCGCATTGAATTATTCTGACCACGCAGGCGAGCTTGCTTTTAAAGCGCCTGAAGAGCCATTGGTCTTTTTAAAAGGGCCGAATACATTTATTGGCCACAATGCGCAGACACGGCGGCCGGCAGACGTTACATACATGCACTATGAGTGCGAGCTGGCAGTTATAATCGGGAAAAAAGCAAAGAATGTGAAGCGCGAAGATGCCTATGATTACGTCAAGGGTTACACAATCGCGAACGACTACGCACTTCGGGATTATCTGGAAAATTACTATCGGCCGAACCTCCGGGTGAAAAACCGCGACACATGTACACCGCTCGGACCGTGGTTTGTGGATGCTGCTGATATAAAAGATCCGATGAATCTGAAACTCCGCACCTATGTGAACGGCGAACTGAAACAGGAAGGGACAACAAAGGATATGATTTTCGACGTTCCTTACCTGATTGAATACTTGAGCAGCTTCATGACACTGGATGAAAATGACATCATTTTAACTGGAACACCGAAAGGAACGGTGGACGTCGTTCCAGGAGATGAAGTCATCACGGAAGTCGAAGGGCTTGGCCAGTTAAAAAATACGATCGTTGGAGATGAAGTTTTTTCCATAAAAAGCAGCCCTGAAAAAAGTGCAGCCAAATAAATAAGGAGGTGGATCGCAGATGCCTCATGTCATCGTTGAATACACGGATAACATTAAAGAGGAAGCCGAAATCGGCGGCCTGCTGAAAAAAATCAACGCGTCGCTCATCGACAGCGGCGGCGTCTTTCCAATCGCGGGAATTCGCTCCCGTGCCATCGAACTGCAAGATTATGTCGTCGCCGACGGATCGGAAGATGATGCATTCGTTCATGTCGCGCTGAAAATCGGCGGCGGCCGTTCAGAAGAGCAGCTGACGGCGGCGTGCGACAAACTGTTTGAAGTCGTGAAAGAGCACTTCGCCGACTTATTTGAAAAAAGATACCTCGCATTGTCAATGGAAGTGGAAGAATTTACAAGGCCGACTTACAAACAGAATAACATTCACAAGCGATACAAAAAATAAGAACGAGTTGGAGCGCAGGCTGCCGGGACGGCGGCCTGCGCTCCAACTCTCTTATAAGCGCTCCATTTCAAAAAAGCCATCTCACATCCCGGCCTCCCGGGCGCCTGGCCGCCTCAGGCCGCAACGTCCTGTGGCTTTGTCGGCATTAGGATCTCCCTTCCGTTGGCAGGATCAGCGTCCTGCACTAGGCCCCCTGTCATCATTTTACAACCAAAAAAAGAGCTGCAGGAGCTTGCTGTCTGGCAGCAGGCTCCTGCAACTCACAATGATTAAAAGAAAAATCCGGGCTTCGCATTAAGCCCTTCTTTTCCTGTGAAGGCCCAATTCTCTCCGTTCTTGGCGAAGCATCTTGTAGATGGAAATCATCATTAATATCATGATGATTGAAAAGGGGAATGCCGCAATGATCAGCGCGTTTTGTAATGCCTGCAGACCGCCGCTGAATAGAAGAATGGAAGCCATCGCCGCAAGGAAGAAGCCCCACACCACTTTTATACTGTTAGGCGGCGTCAAGGAGCCGTATGACGTCTGCATTCCGAGCACAAATGTGGCTGAATCTGCAGAGGTGATAAAAAATATTCCGATCAAGATGACGGCAATCACTGAAAGAACCGTCGAAAACGGCATTTCATTAAAGACGGCAAAAAGCACTTCCTCCGTTGCGTATTTTGTCAGATCGGCAGCACCGGACATCTGAACGTCAATAGCCGTTGTTCCAAAGACGGCAAACCAAATAAAGCTGACGATGACAGGGAGGAGCAAGACGCCGATCATGAATTCACGTATTGTCCTTCCTTTGGAAACGCGGGCAATAAAGAGGCCGACGAACGGCGACCACGAAATCCACCAGGCCCAATAAAAGATCGTCCAACTATTGATCCATTCCCGGTGTCCTGGGTCAAGCGGCGCAATTCTGAAACTCATTGCAATAATATTTTGCACATAAGTTCCGATCGTGTCCGTAAACAGATTCAGGATGAGCAGGCTTGGGCCCAGTATGAAAACGAGCGCAGTTAATATAACCGCCAGTATCATATTCGTATTGCTTAAATATTTGATCCCTTTACTGAGGCCAGACCAGGCCGACATGACAAATAAAGCTGTCACGATCACAATAATGATCAATTGGACAGCGAAATTGTTTGGGATTCCGAATAGATAGGCAAGCCCTCCGTTGATTTGTACTGCCCCAAAACCAAGGGTTGTCGCCACGCCGACAACGGTCGCAACAACAGCGATGATGTCAACGAGCATCGCAAGCCTGCTGTTCGCATATTTTCCCAGCAAGGGACTTAGTGTTGCACTGATCAGACCAGGCCGGTCTTTACGGAAATTGAAATAGGCGAGGCACAGGCCGACCAAAGCATAGACGGACCAGGCATGGATCCCCCAATGAAAGAATGTGAAACGCATGGATTCTTTGATTGCGGCATCCGTACCGGGATCGGCAGTGGGAGGATTGATCGCATAATGGGAAATCGGTTCGGCCGCTCCCCAGAAGACAAGACCGATTCCCATGCCCGCGGAAAACAGCATGGCGAACCATGTCGGTTTGGAAAATTCGGGTTGATCATCCTGCTTTCCCAGTTTTATCGATCCAACTGGGCTAAAGATAAGAAAAAGACAGAATGCAACAACGACCGTGACTAAAATCAAATAATACCATCCGAAACCTGAAGTGACCAAAGACTCTATATTGGATGTAGCCGCTTCAAATCGGTTAGGTGCGGCAACACCGAAAACAACAGCAACCATCAAGATGGCAGCCGATACCCAAAAAACACTTGAGACTTTACTCCGCAAAACAAATTCTCTCCTTCCTGAAATGGAGACCAACATGCCTTACCATAACAATGTTAACCGTGGGATTCAAACATTTGACACGACGTTAAAAAAATTGTCATAAATTATCATACCCATGGATTGTTAAAAAAAGCTAGTGAAATCGAATCAATTTGAACAAGGGGCCTGTCCCCCACCAAATTAAAGTATTAGCGCTTTAAAGCGTCGGGGGACAGACCCCTATTAATGCTTTAAAGTAGCAGGGGCCTGGCCCCTCCGACGCAATCTGAAATCCTCAATCCGCTTTAATATGATAAAATAAAGCCATCAAGGTGCCCGGCACCTGCACATTAAGTTGCTCCCACTGAAATTGAGTGTTTGGAACCCGGACAATTCATTGAGGTGAAGACATGGATTACAAACTGCACATGCTCGGAGATAACGCGGTGGTCATAGAACTGAGTACTGAAATCAATGAAGAGACACAGCGGAAGGTTCAAACAGTTAGCCGCCTTTTGGATGAAAACAATGAGGAATGGCAAATAGAATATGTGCCGACTTTTACAGCCGTCACCTTGTATTATGATCCTTATCAAGCAGCCAAGCTGGCAAAAGAACATGAGCTTC
The DNA here is from genome assembly GCF_003605365.2 of Siminovitchia fortis. Lineage (GTDB taxonomy): Bacteria > Bacillota > Bacilli > Bacillales > Bacillaceae_C > Siminovitchia > Siminovitchia fortis. The sequence goes on along the minus strand of NZ_QYTU02000027.1, from coordinate 37,857 downwards.
CATATGAAACGGTCTCCAAAAAAATAGGAGAAATTTTATCCGCCTGTTCGACAGATACTAAAAACAAGCAAAGAAACGTTGAGATTCCAATCTGCTATGGCGGCGAGTTCGGCCCGGATTTGCCATTTGTCGCAAAACATAACGGTCTGACTCCAGAAGAAGTCATCCATATTCATTCAAGCAGAGAATATCTTGTTTATATGATCGGATTTGCGCCGGGTTTCCCATTCTTGGGCGGAATGTCCGAAAAAATTGCCGCTCCAAGACGAGCCACGCCAAGACAGAAAATCCCTTCCGGATCGTTGGGAATTGCCGGCAGCCAAACTGGTATCTACCCTATTGAAACACCGGGCGGCTGGCAGCTGATCGGCAGAACGCCGCTCGGCCTTTTTCAGCCTGAAAAAGAGGAGCCTTCATTGCTGCAGGCAGGGGACAGGATCAAGTTCAATCCAATCAGCGCAGAAGAGTACCATCATCGGAGGAATTCGCAGTTATGATTCGAATTTTGAAGCCCGGACTGCTGGATACAATTCAAGATTTGGGGAGAACCGGATTCCAAAAATATGGCGTTATCGTAAGCGGGGCGATGGATCCGCTCGCTTGCCGGCTGGCGAATGTACTTGTTGGCAACCCGGAAAGCGAAGCCACGCTTGAAATGACTTTGTCGGGGCCGGTTATACAGTTTGAAACAGATGCCCTGATCTCCATTTGCGGCGGTGATCTGAATCCTTTGGCAAATGGTGAGCCTGTGCCTATGTGGCGTCCTGTTTTTATAAAAAAAGGGGCAAAATTGGCCTTTGGATATGCGAAACAAGGCTGCAGGGCCTATTTGGCCGTTGCTGGCGGACTTGACGTACAGGCTGTGATGGGAAGCAAGTCAACCTATTTGCGTGCCGGCCTTGGAGGGTATCTGGGGCGCGCTTTGCAGGCTGGTGATAAAATTCCATTTGGACCGCTTTCCAACGTCTCAGAAAAACTAATAAATGCGTTAACAGGGAGAAATGACGGCAGGCCCTTTACCGCAAGCAGCTGGTGCGTCGCTCGAGATATTTATCCCTCTATGAAACGGCCTGCGGCAATCCGGGCGATCAAAGGTCCGCAGTTTCATTGGTTTGACGCAAAAAGCCAGATCGATTTTTATCAAAAAGAATATGAAGTGACTGCTCAATCTGACAGAATGGGCTATCGGTTGGAGGGACGGCCTTTGAATCTCAAGCAGCAGCGGGACATGATCTCCGATGCCATCAACTTCGGGTCGATCCAGGTTCCTCCTGACGGGAGACCAATCATTTTGATGGCAGACCGCCAAACCGTTGGAGGATACCCGAAAATCGGGCAAATTGCATCGGTCGATCTGTCGGTTGTTGCACAGACAAAGCCGGGGGAACGAATCTCTTTTACTGAAATCAGCCCCCAAGAAGCGCAAGTCTTATATATTGAGAGAGAAAAGCTCATAGAGCAAGTGAAACGGGGAATTTTTTTTAAAAATAAACCGGGAGGAAAAATGAATGTACAAAGTGGACCTCAACTGTGACATGGGCGAAAGCTTCGGACGCTTTGTCGTTGGAAACGACGATCTGCTTCTGGACTATATCACATCCGCCAACATCGCCTGCGGGTTCCATGCAGGAGACCCGTCAACAATAAAAAGAACCGTGAGGAAAGCATTGGGGAAAAACGTGGCAATCGGGGCCCATCCGGGGCTGCCGGACCTGCAGGGATTCGGGCGCAGGGAAATCAACATTTCCCCCGAGGAAGCCTATGATCTAGTAGTCTACCAGACCGGTGCATTGCAGGCGTTCGTCAAATCCGAAGGAGGCAAGCTGCAGCACGTCAAACCCCACGGCGCTTTATTCAACATGGCAGCCAAAGATGCGGCACTTGCTGAAGCCATCGCCGAAGCCGTATACAAAGTTGATCCGGAATTGATCCTTTTCGGATTGGCGGGAGCGGAACTCGTCAAGGCCGGAAAGAGAATAGGGCTCAGGACCGCAAACGAAGTTTTTTCCGACCGGACCTACCAGCTTGATGGCACACTCACTCCCAGACTTAAAAAAAATGCCTTAATCACCGATCATGAACCGGCGGCAGGACAAGTGATCCGGATGGTCAAAGAGAATAAGGTGAAGACAGTACAGGGGAAGGATATTTCCATCCAGGCGGAAACCGTCTGCATTCATGGAGATGGGGAGAGTGCCCTGGAATTTGCCCGGGCTATCCCTGAAGCCTTGAAGAAGGCAGGAATTCAGGTGGAGCCGATTGGGAAGTTTTTAGGGAGGTAGGAACCGGGTTTTTGCCTTCTATTTGGGAGAGTTGGAGCAGCCGGGAAGGAGAATCCTTCCGCCGGCTGCTCCAACTCTCTTATAAGCGCTCCAACTCTCTTATAAGCGCTCCAACTCTCTTATAAGCGCTCCAACTCTCTTATAAGCGCTCCAACTCTCTTATAAGCGCTCCAACTCTCTTATAAGCGCTCCAACTCTCTTATAAGCGCTCCAACTCTCTTATAAGCGCTCCAACTCTCTTATAAGCGCTCCAACTCTCTTATAAGCGCTCCAACTCTCTTATAAGCGCTCCAACTCTCTTATAAGCGCTCCAACTCTCTTATAAGCGCTCCAACTCTCTTATAAGCGCTCCAACTCTCTTATAAGCGCTCCAACTCTCTTATAAGCGCTCCAACTCTCTTATAAGCGCTCCAACTCTCTTATAAGCGCTCCAACTCTCTTATAAGCGCTCCAACTCTCTTATAAGCGCTCCAACTCTCTTATAAGCGCTCCAACTCTCTTATAAGCGCTCCAACTCTCTTATAAGCGCTCCAACTCTCTTATAAGCGCTCCAACTCTCTTATAAGCGCTCCAACTCTCTTATAAGCGCTCCAACTCTCTTATAAGCGCTCCAACTCTCTTATAAGCGCTCCAACTCTCTTATAAGCGCTCCAACTCTCTTATAAGCGCTCCAACTCTCTTATAAGCGCTCCAACTCTCTTATAAGCGCTCCAACTCTCTTATAAGCGCTCCAACTCTCTTATAAGCGCTCCAACTCTCTTATAAACGCTCCAACTCTCTTATAAACGCTCCAACTCTCTTATAATCGCCCCCATTCCGTATAACAACCTCCGCCATGTCCCATCTCAAAAAAAAGCCGCACCAACTGGCGCGGCTTGTCATTCTTCATATTTTTTGCTTTCGATCAAATCGCCGACCAAAATGTAGCGGTCCGGCGCATCGCCAATATAGCGGAACGGATAGCATGTGGTGACGGTCAAGGTGGCGCGAGGCTTCGGAACGATGACTGTCCGGTCGTCTGCATCCACAATTCGGACTTTCCGAATTTTATACGTGAATTCACCCTTAGACGTGGTGACGATCAATAAATCACCTTTTCCCACTTCGCCGAGCCTTCTGAAGACTGTATCCCGGTGGCCGGAAAGGACCGAATTATCTTTTTCTCCGGGAAGGACGCTGCCAGCATAATGGCCGACACCCTTTTCCAGTTCGTCTTCATCTGTTCCATGATAAATCGGCAATGTGGCGTCCAGCTTGGGGATGATCAAATCGCCGATGATTTCGCCTTCTTCAGGGCGTTCTTCATAAACGACCGTTTTTGTATCCCGTTTCACTTTTACAGGAGGTGCTTCTTCTTGTTTGACGGGTGCAGGTTCTGAACTGGCTTTATTCACGGTAAAAATCATATACCCCGTCAAAAATTTAAAGGCATTCGTCCCGGCAAGCCAAGTACCAAACCCAATCAATCCAACTGCCGCTGCAAGAAGAATGAAACGTTTCATCATGCACCTTTAGCTTTGAATTTACGGAATAAGAAGGCACCTAAGATAATAAACGCAAGTCCGGCAGCTGTCTGAGGAAGGTAGCCTCCCGCTGTGTTTGGAAGTTTTCCGCCATTAACGGTTTTGACAACAGGCTTTTTACCCTTGACTGTTTTGGCAACCGGCTTTTTGGCGGAAGCTTTGGTTGCCGTTTCCACCTTGTTTATTTTTTGTCCGGCATTATTCAAAAGATCAGAGCCAAACATTTCTTTTGTAATCAGCAGGTCGGCAAGGAATTGGCCATCTTTGGAATAAATTTTTATGAGCAAGTCAGCACCGTTGATTGTATCCATTTGAATTAATGCTGATAGAGAAATAGGCGTTTCAATGCCGTCTTTTACTAAATAGTAATCTACTTTTAATTGTAGAAGGTCCAAGAGCTCGTCCCAAATGCTGAGCAGCTCTGCGATCTGGCCTGGTGTAAGCTCAGATGCGCTGTCAAATTCCGGGAAGGACATCAAGCGGTCCCCCAAGTTTAACAGTTTGGCTAAAAATGCTTCCTGATCAGAATTTTCAAGAACTTTTTCCAAGTGAGCTTCCAATTTTTGCATTTCGTCATTAGTCAGGCCAAATCCGGCAAGGGCTTCAATGATCGCGTCTTCATCGATTGAGTCAAAAGCCAAATACAAGATCTCAGCCTCTAAATCATCAATAAAAACAAAATCACCCAAAGACATTCCGTTTTCCGCAAGAAGCTGCTCCAATTCTTTCTTTGTCATGCCGTAGTCGGCAAGCAGGGCGTTCAGGTTTTCTTTATTTATTGGGTCGCCCAAGTAATCTTTTATTTCTTTAACAGAATCGAAATCTTCAAGCGTGAAATCATGGACATCCTCAAAATATGTAACAAAATCTTCCTCAGACATTCCAATTCTTTCTAAATATTTTTGAAACTCTGGATCTTTCGGATCCACCGCCGCAAAAGCGGATAATGGCAGCGCCCAGATGGCAAGGACTGCCGCAAGCACTGCAGGCAACAAACGCTTCAATGAGACTCCCCCTTAAATTGTTAAATATCAACATAATTATAGTCGAAATCTTGTCCTGTGAATAGAGCTTTTTTTATCATATTTTCGCTTTTTTTTTGGCACATTTATTTTCAAAATGAATTAAATATATATAAAACAGGTATATAACAGATGTTGACATTATTAATCTGTTATACTACAATGTGTTTAATAACAAAAAAGGAGGCCATTTAAGATGTTGCCAATCGAATTTTACAGAAACATTCCTGCCAAACAATGCTGCCAATGCGGAGAAGAAATGCATGAAATGCACGAGTGCTATTTCAACGAGTGTGAGCGCTGCCTAAGCAAAGCAGAGGAGTAATGAAAAATTGGAAAAACTATTTGGAAACCCTCCATAATCTGCCTGTTTCCGGTTGAGACAGAGCAGATTATTTTTGTGTAAAAAAGAAGAAGCTTTCGGCTGGGCCGAAAGCTGCTGGTGTGATATATAACAGATTGGCTCCGGGTCATAGTGCCGAAGGAACGGATCGCAAACCCGAAAGCCCCAGTTCATTTCGATCATAAAACCGAACTCCCAGCTTATATCCGCCCCGTCTCTCGGATCATATCCGTCCTGTCTCGGAACATAAACCCGAGCACCCGGATCATAAACCCGCGGTTTCTGTACATATTCATTCAAACGTCCCCTGCAAATTTTCCTCAACAATTTTTACAAGTACTTCCCCAAGCTGCCGGACATCCTCCATTTCCGTTTCCCGGCCAAGCGTAATTCTGATGAATTCCTTCGCTGCTTTCACTTCAACTCCAAGTGCAATCATTGTCTTCGATGGTGCCTGCAGGCTCACCTGGCAGGCGCTTCCGGTCGAGATGGCAAATCCGCGCTGGTTTGCTTCGTTCATGACCAACTGCCCTTCAAGGCCCGCCACTCTCATGCCGATCGTGGATGGAAGGTCCGCCTCATAGACCGTGCACTTTGCCTTGACGGGCTCAAGCGATTTTAAAAATTCTCCTCGCAGCTCGTGGTAATGCTTGCTGTCAATTTCCAATCTGCTCACAGCTTTTTCCGCTGCCGCTGCCATGGCGGCAATCCCTGGTACGTTCACCGTTCCCGGCCGGAATCCTCCTTCGTGCGTTGTACTTGGAACATAGGGATCCCATCGCAAGGCAGGATTCAGATAAACGGCTCCAACTCCTTTTGGCCCGTAAAATTTATGGCCGGAAATTGTCAGGCTGTCAACGGAACGGGCGACCGCAGTCAAATCCACCTTACCGAAAGACTGGACGCAGTCACTGTGAAAAAGAATATCGTTTTCCCTGCAGATTCGGCTTATTTCTTCAATCGGCTGCAGCGTTCCGATTTCCGGGTTGGCATGCTGGATGCTTGCCAAAACCGTATTATGGCGGACAGCATTCCCGAATGCGCTCACATCAATCCGCCCGTCCGGAGCAAAAGGAAGCATCGTGATATCCCAGCCTGCCTTCTGCAATTTTTCCATTGTATTTAAAACGGAGGAATGTTCAGCCATTCCGGTGATGATGTGCTTTCCTCTTTTTACCTTGCCAGACAATAATGTTTGAATGGCCAAAAAATTGCCTTCGGATCCGCTGCCTGTAAAAAATACCCCGTCCTTCGATACACCGAAAAAGCGTGCGAACTGGGCCCGGCTGTATTCCAAAAGCTCATTTGCCTGATCCCCGGCATCATGGAGGCTGCTCGAATTTCCGTAGTAAGAAGATGCCGCTTTTACATACACTTCCGCCGCTTCCCGATCGAGCGGGCAGGAAGCTGAATAATCGAAATATTTCACCTGGCAAACCTGCTTTCTATGAATTTTGTAAAAAACTCTTGTCATAAGTCTAATTCTATGTAAATATAAGTGTCAAGACACCTGTAAATATACGGAGGCATGTGATGACAAAAGCGGATGTTCTTATAATCGGAAGCGGTGTGGCTGCATTGCAATTGGCGAAGCGCCTTCGTGATGATAAGAATGTGATAATTATCACAAAGTCTTTTTTGAAGAATGGAAATTCCAATCTGGCGCAGGGAGGGATTGCCGCTGCCATCGGGAAAAATGATCATCCCGACAGCCACTTTGCCGATACGCTGGAAGCCGGCGGATTCCATAATGACCGCGCCGCCGTGCTGGCGGTGACAAAGGAAGCACCGGATCTGATCGAAGAGCTTTCGGAAGAAGGCTGCCGGTTCGACACAGATGAACAGGGCGGACTTCTGCTTGGAATGGAAGGTGCGCACAGTGAAAATCGGATCGTCCATGGAGGCGGGGATGCGACAGGCCGGCGGATTATGGAACATCTTGCGTCTGCTGCTGCCGGTAAATGTACAATCTTTGAAAATACGTTTGTATTTGATTTAATCATAGATTCCAGCGGCCGCTGCATCGGGGCCAAAGGAAAAAACGCAGATGGAAACATCGAATCGTTTTTTGCTAACCACGTTGTTTTGGCTACAGGAGGCTGCGGCCAGCTTTACAGCCACACATCCAATGCCGAAACCGTGACGGGCGATGGCATTGCGCTTGCTTACAAAGCGGGGGCGGAAATCGCCGACATGGAATTTGTCCAATTTCACCCAACCCTGCTTTATTTGAATGGAAAAACGCACGGTTTGATTTCAGAAGCCGTCCGCGGAGATGGCGGAAGGCTCGTTACCGAGGCGGGAGTACCGATCATGGAAGGCGTCCACCCGATGGGAGACCTGGCGCCGCGGCATATCGTCGCCCAAAAAATCTACGATTATTTACGTGAAGGAACATCCATTTATTTGGACGTATCGGCCATTAAAAATTTTGCTGAGCGGTTCCCGACGATTACCGCTTTGTGTGAAAAAAATCACGTGGAGTGGAAAAGCCGGATCCCCGTTGCGCCGGGAAGCCACTTTTTAATGGGCGGTGTGAAAACCGACCTCATCGGGCGGACAAGCATCAAAGGGTTGTATGCAATCGGTGAGGCTGCCTGCACAGGCTTGCACGGAGCGAACCGATTGGCAAGCAACTCGCTGCTTGAAGGACTTTTTATGGGAAAAAAATTGTCCGAATGGATCAATGAGGGCAGACGGGATGAGGTGGGCATCGAATTTACGGAAATCAGGCGTCCTCTATCCGGCTGTATTCGACTGCCGGAAATCAAGGATATCAAACGAACCATGATGGAGAATACAGGGATTGTCCGGTCTGAAGAAGGTTTACTCAAACAAAAGCGATGGCTGGAAAGCTTTCAATTAGAAGAATGGCTGAACGCGGACCTGGGGCATTTGAACTTTGAAGAAATGACGCGGGCGTTCATGCTTATCACATCATGGCTGATTACGGATTCAGCACTCAAAAGAACAGAAAGCAGGGGAGGACACTTTCGCAGCGACCACCCTTGTGAAAAAAATCACGATTGGATGGGCAGGCAAATCATCCAAAAAAGGAATGATCAAAATGAACAAATTGAAACTGCGGTTGCAACTTGAACAATTTTTCCTTGAAGATGTCGGAGACCGTGACGTAACCAGCCAAATATTTGGGGACGGGCAGTGTGGTGAAGTCAATTTTATCGCAAAAGAAAGCGGAATATTCTGCGGGGAAGAGATCATCAGGACGGGATACTCCATCCTAGATCCGGAGCTGCGGTGTGAAGTCTTTGTCCGTGACGGAGAAAATATCGCGGCAGGACAGCTGCTTGCGAAAGTGCGGGGGCCGGTGGCAAGCCTGTTAAAAGGAGAGCGCGTCATTCTGAACCTCGTGCAAAGGATGAGCGGCATTGCGACAAAAACGCGCCAAGCGGTTGAGGTTCTGAACAGTGACCATACGAAAATTTGTGATACAAGGAAAACAACGCCTGGTTTGCGGATGCTTGAAAAATACGCCGTCCGATGCGGAGGCGGGCAGAACCACCGCTACGGCCTGTACGATGGGGCGATGCTGAAAGACAACCACATCGCCTTCGCAGGGTCGATCGCCAATGCGGTTGCAGCCGTTCGGGAAAAGGCGGGCCATATGGTCAAAATCGAAGTCGAAACCGAGACGAAGGAAATGGTGCTCGAAGCCGCAGCCGCCAAAGCCGACGTCATCATGTTCGACAACAGGACGCCGGAGGAAATCCGGGAGTGGATCGAACTGGTTCCGGAAGGAATTGTCACAGAGGCATCAGGCGGGATCACGATGGATAATCTTGCTTCCTATGGGGATACCGGCGTCGATTATATTTCACTGGGATTCTTGACTCACTCCGTTTCTGCGCTGGATATAAGCGCGAAGGTGAAGGTGGGGGATTGAGCGGAAGAAGGAGTCTCGGATGCCTTACCTGTATACGGGCTTTTGAAAATACTCTTCGGAAACTTCCGGCTATCGGAAAATACTCTTAAGAATTCATAAACACTATTCAAAATTCGGGACCACTTTCCTATCCGGTTTTTATTATCAAAAAACGCTGGGCACAAGCCTGCCCGCTAAAGGAGGATATAGGGGTATGACTATTTTTCAAACGTTGGAAAAGCAGACGAATGTGCTGCCTGAAAAGTACCGCAACATGTCAGCGGAGGAATTGGAGGGGAGGGTGCGCGCCGTGAAGGCCGCACTTGGAAGCAAGCTGTATATTCCCGGACATCACTACCAAAAAGATGAAATTATCCAATTCGCCGATGCTGCCGGCGATTCGCTGCAGCTCGCACAGCTTTGCGAAAAGAATGAAGAAGCGGAGCACATCGTTTTTTGCGGCGTCCATTTTATGGCAGAGACCGCGGATATCTTGACGGCAAAGGATCAAAAAGTGTATTTGCCGGACATGCGGGCGGGCTGTTCAATGGCGGACATGGCCGACATTTATCAGACTGAACGCGCGTGGGAGAAGCTGACTGCCATATTCGGAGACACGATTCTGCCGCTCACTTACGTCAATTCGACCGCTGCGATCAAGTCGTTCGTCGGCGAAAATGGCGGCGCAACCGTCACTTCGTCCAACGCTGAAGATATGGTCCGCTGGGCGTTCGGGCAAAAGGAAAGAATCCTGTTTTTACCGGATCAGCACCTCGGGCGCAACACTGCGTACAATTTAGGCGTGGGCTTGGATGAAATGGCCGTCTGGAACCCAATCACCGATGAATTGGAGTTCGACGGGCCTGTTGAGACAATAAAAGTCCTGCTTTGGAAGGGGCATTGCTCCGTTCATGAGAATTTTACTGTAAAAAATATCGAAGATGTCCGGAATGAATATCCTGAAATGAAAGTGCTCGTCCATCCGGAATGCTCGCGTGAAGTCGTGGCTCTTTCGGATTTGAATGGGTCGACAAGCTTTATTATCAATGTGATTGAAAATGCGGAACCGGGGTCGGCCTGGGCGATCGGAACAGAAATGAATCTGGTGAACCGCCTGATCAAGGATCATCCGGACAAACATATCATTTCGTTGAATCCGCATATGTGCCCGTGTTTGACAATGAACCGGATCGACTTGCCGCACCTCGTTTGGTGTCTAGAAACGATCGAAGAAGGCGGGGAGCACAACGTGATCAAAGTAGATGATAAAACCGCAAAATTTGCAAAGCTGGCGCTGGATCGCATGTTGGAACTTTCATAAGTTCAGTTGGAAAAACGCCTGAGGGCGTTTTTTCATTTTCGTATAGAAAATTGACGTGTATCAAGGGCCGATCCAACGCCCGTTAACGCTGAAAAAGCACCTGCGCGGTCAATGGCGTGCCGCTCCGATTAAATGATTATGTAATAAATTTCAAATTCATTTTATAGAGCCTTTTTAAGCCACCCTCCGCATTTGCTGTCACAAGAATAATCGAACATATTTCGGCCATGATAATACCGAATGCAGCAGAAACCTGAAGCGATATCGGAGGGAATAGCATGGTGAAAGACTCAGAAGCACACAGAGAACCGAGAAATGGGAATGGCAAACGGCCGGATGAGCAAAAACAAAAGAAAGGCAAATCCACTGCTCGCAATACGAGAAATTAAAAGTGCTGCCTAACAGGGTTCATTCAAAGCCCAAAATGAGCAGGAGCAAAAAGCCCTCTAAGCAATCAGCTGCTTAAAGGGCATTTTTGTGTATGGCATTGCCCTTAAAATCAAACTGAAACCTCTCCCCATTAAAATGGGGAGGTTCCCGGACCCTAAAGGGTCACGGTTCCATTGCGACAAATCGCAATGGCGCGTGTGTACTTTGTGCTTTTCCCTTTCCGGATGAGGTTCTGGCTGCGGACTGGAGCTTTTCCACACGACGTTCGCGCACAAATCGTTCTGTCGAACGAGGGGACTCGCTCGAGGCTTCCCTTGCGGTCGGCTCTCACAACTTAACGTACGCATCCGGTGTTTGACCTACACAACACCAATAGACATTTGCACCCACTGTCTCACGACAGGAGATATGCCTATCTTTCGTGGGTTTCATCACGACAAAGGTTATACTTCGAACTCACGTTCTGTATTAATAATATAATATTTAAAAAATAAATGCAAGGGACGATTTCTTTTTTAAATCTATGCTACTGGCATTCATCCCGGCATTAAAATACCGGGCCTTCTGCCAGTCGTTCGTAAACCGGACTAAATCTTATCCATCTTCCGACACGCTCAACTCCCGGATCGCCTTCCCTTCCACAAAATCCGGCTGCCTGACGCCGAGCAGTTCGTAAAGCGTTGGAGCGATATCCAGTGTTGAAACGGGCGTTTCGATTGTACCCGCAGAAATTCCATCACCCGCTGCAATGAAAATTGGAAACAATTCCGGTCTTGATGGGTCGCCGCCATGGTTTCCAAGTTCATCAGGCATCATGACTTCATTTCCTTCGTCCTGAGCCATATAGTAGCCCTTTTTTGCCACTAAAATGACGTCCCCTGCGTTTTCATGATTGACTGCAGCTGTCCGGCCGCGCAAAAGCACGTCCTGATACGGTCTGATTTTTTCTTCACTCGCCAGGCTGACGGCCTTCTTCACAGATCCGGCTGCGCCAGTAACATTTCCTTTCTCATGAACAATCTTGTCCCACCATGCGGCAAACCCATAAAATACATAATCCTGAAGTGGGAAATGCTTTTTTTCAACTTCCGCTTTTTTAAAAACATCAACAACTTCCCGCCGCACCGCTTCATATTCATCTTTTCCGACAATCCCGCCTTTTTCGCGGCCGCGCAAGTTGATATATACATGCGCAATGGAGCCGCTCGATACGGCAAAAGCCTTCGATTTCGAAACGTCCACTTTCCCGTCCCTGTCCTGCACGAGGAGTCCTGACTTCTTCAGCTCCTCATTGGGCGACAGCTTCGAATGCACCGGCTCCATGCCGTGGTCGGAAACGAGGAAAAGGCGGTCCTTTGCACCCAGCTTAGGAAGAATCTGCCCAAGCATGTCATCGGCCAAACGGTATGACCAGTGGATATAACCCATATACTGCCTGGACCGTTCCTCCGAATAACCCGGCTGGCGCGGATCTGCAAGCAAATATTTGTGGGATTCATGGTCGACTTGCGGATAGTAAAAAAATAGTAAATCCGGGCTGTATTTCTCTTTAATATACAGCGATACATCTGTCGTCCACTGTGCAAACCGCTCGCAGATTTCTTCATATTCCTTACGTGTAATCCATTTTTTCACAAGTGCAATATCATCGTCCTGCACGGGAAAAAATCCGAACTTCTCGTTGATTTCTTTTTTAAATCCCGGGGGGCCGGCAATCTCGGCAGACGTTACGGCAGTCCGGTACAACTTTGCATCGGACAAATCCGGCTTGGAAGATTTCAGCTTAAAAGAAAATCCGGCCAAATCCCCGCTTTCTGTATAAAAAGAAAGAGAGCCCCATTCGTTCAAGGCAACCTTCTCCGCATTCTTCATGTCCGGATCAAATGAAACATGAAATGTGTTGGAATCGGCTGCCTGAATATAAACTTTGTAATTTTTACTTAACGCAAACTCCGCTTTTTTCTCCTTAAAATGAATCGGAACAAGTTCACTTTCCGCCCATGTCTTTCCATAATAGATGGCGTAATCCGCCTGGTTCCCGAACTTGGGATTTGAGCCGGGAAACAGGATGGCGGCAGTCGTTTTTCCTTCTTTTCGTGCTTTCGACCAGATCGGCTCCGCATCAAGCGGAGAAAAAAATGCGTTGTCCCTGTCCGGTAATTTTTGGCCCGGCTTGTGGATCTCATTGCTCACCATTCCTGTTTTGGAAGGGGATGCCCCTGTTGCAATTGCGGCATGGGAAGCTGAGGTCAGGGAGGGATAAACCGTTTCTATTTTTTCAGCGTACATTCCTGTTTCAGCTACTTTTTTAAAGTGGGGCATCGACCCATTTTTCATAAAATCCCCCAAAAAATCATGCCGCATCCCGTCAAAAGAAATGACCACCTGAGTTTCTGCTGATGCAATGGAAGGAAAAATCAGCACACAAAAAATAAATATAAAAGCCGTTCTTATTTTCATGGCAAGTCACCTGTCTCTTAGCTGCTTTTACAATGTTATTTCCCTTTAAATTCAAGGGAAAACTAACAGAGAACTTTGACAAAGGCCTTCGTGTGTATTATGATAGCGTATTATTCGTATCAATTTTTTTCTGAAAAATTAATATAAGAGAGGAAGAAGACGGTGGGCAACCCTTTAATACTTCAATCGGATTTTGGCTTGGGTGACGGGGCGGTCAGCGCCATGTACGGAGTGGCGAATTGCGTGGACCAGAATCTGAGAATCTATAATTTGACACATGAAATCCCCCCGTTTGATATATGGGAAGGCTCTTACCGGCTGCTGCAGACAATTGCCTACTGGCCGGAGAATTCGGTCTTTGTCTCGGTCGTCGATCCGGGAGTGGGCACCGACCGCCGCAGCGTTGTCGCCCGGACCGCGTCCAACCATTTCATCGTCACCCCGGATAACGGGACGCTCACGCATGTACATAAAGAAATCGGGATCACCGGGATGAGGCTGATCGACGAAACCGTCAACCGCCTGCCGAATTCAGGCGCTTCCCATACATTCCATGGCAGGGATATTTATGCCTATACAGGCGCGCGGCTCGCTGCCGGAGTCATCAGCTTTGAACAGGTGGGGCCACAGATCGATCTTGAAAAACTCGTCATGCTTCCTTCCATGGATGCCTACATGGCGGACGGGGTGCTGCATGGAATCATCGATGTTCTCGATGTCCGTTATGGAAATGTATGGACAAATATCAGCCGCTCTCTGTTGGTCGACCTGCAAGTCCAGTACGGAGATTTAGTAAAAGTTACGATCGAACACGAATCCGCTATTGTATTTGAGCGGGAAATGATCTACGGGAGATCCTTCGCTGCCACCGAAAAAGGGGAATCGTTGATATACATCAACTCGCTTGACAACATCGCAGTTGCCATCAACCAGCAATCCTTTGCGCAAAAATACAAAATCGGAACCGGCGTCGACTGGAAAGTCTTTATCAAAAAATCATAAACGGGGCCTGTCCCCCAGCGCGTTAACGCATTAACACAGTGGGGGACAGTCCCCCGTCACGGTAACGCTTTAAAGCAGTGGGGGACAGTCCCCAAAGAAAGGCAGTCCGCCAGGACTGCCTTTTGCATTTGCACCGCACCACTATTTTTCTAGAACCTTTTTCACCCGATCCACCGCAGGCGCTGATCCGCCGCGGTCCAGAACGTCTTCAACCATCATGGCCACGAGCATGTCGGGTTTTTCTGTATCATAAGCGACGAAAAATCCGTTTTCTTTTCCTTTTTCGCCCTGCTTGGCCTTTATCTCGGCGGTACCGGTTTTCCCGGCAATCCGTTTGCCTTCAATCCGGGCGCCCCGCGCCGTTCCTTTCGGATCCTCGACGACCTTCAGCAAAGCGTTCTGGATGTCAGCAGCCGTTTTTTCGCTCATGACGCCTTTTTTCCAGACAGCGCCATCCGCCTCACCCTTTACCAAAACCGGCTGGATCATATTTCCTTTATTGATGATCGGCGTATACGCCGTCGCCAAATGGACGATGTTCATTTCGATCTGCCCCTGCCCGTAGGCCGAGTCAGCCAGCGCAATATCCGAATCGATGTCACCAATTTTTGATTGTTCCAGCGGGTAGGCATAATCCGGGATGTCCTCTTCGAATCCGAATTTCTTCAATCCTGCTGCGAACTGATCCTTCCCAAGGTCCAGCGCAGTCCTTGCAAAGAAAATATTATCCGACAGCACCAGCGCTTTTTCCAGGTCAACCGGCCCGTTCGTATCGCTGACCCTTGTTACGGAATATCCGCCCCAAGACGAATCTTTTTGCCAAGACAAACCTTTGATGTCATATGTCTTGTTCCAATCCACCGCACCTGCTTCCAGTGCAATCGCCGTCGTGATCGGCTTCATCACGGAACCCGGCGCATAGCCATTTTTGAATCTTGTCACAAGCGGCTTCTTCTTGTCTTTATCGAGTTTTTCCCAATCCTTCGCTGTCGCGCCCAATGACAGGACGTTCGGGTCAAAGCTTGGGCTGCTCACTAACGCGAGTGTTTCGCCGCTCACCGGATTTAGCGCTGCAGCTGTGCCCGCTTCGCCTTTTAATTCTTTAAAAATTTTATTCTGAACGGCTGCGTCAATTGTCAGTTGGACGTCTTCCCCGTCTTTGACTTCTTTTTCCGCCAACACTTCTTCCGTGCCATCTTCCTTATTGATGACGATTTTGGCGCCGTTTTCGCCTTTCAATTTCTTTTCAAAAACCTGCTCCAATCCTCTTTTGCCAATCACATCCGAGCTTTGGTAGCCGCCGCCCGCTTTTTCCAGCTCTTCGGCTGTAATCGGACCTACATATCCGATCAAATGGGCTGCCGCTTCACCGAGCGGGTACACTCTTGCTTCGACCGTGCGGTTGTTGACAGAAGGGATGGCCGTCGCTTTTTCCAATACATCATTGGCATCGCCGGGGATTTTTTTGAGCGGTACAAAATGTTCCGGCTGAACCCAAGAGGCGGACAGTGCTTTTTTGATCTGATCCTCACTCAATCCAAGGAGATCAGAAACCTTTTTAATAATTTTCTCCTCATCATCGCCCATCTCCCCGGGAATAATGCCGATTTCGGTCACTTTTCCAGTCACAGCAAGTCCTGCCCCATTTTTATCGACGATATCGCCGCGTTTGGCAGGAGTAGTCGGGAGGCTGATTTTGTCGCCTTCTTCCAGCTGAGGAAAAATAAACGTCGTATCCCAATTCACAAACCAGTTTTTAGCGTCGTCCCGCTCTTCTTTTTTTAATACAGCGGTATGGTCAAACGCGATTTCGCCCGCAAGGCTGTCCATTTTTACGTGAAATGGAAATTCGACCATGCCATCTTTCTCTTCCACTTCTTCCGGAGCTTTGAAATCAACTTTTAAGTTCTCAATCTCCAAATCGCCATAAATCTTTTCATATCTATCGGTAAATTCTCCCTTTGAAATTTTTTCCTGCGCCTCTTCAGAAAGATAATCGTACATCTTTTCAAAGTTTTGGTCGTTCCATTCCTTTACATAGGCAGTGAAACGGTCTTCTGGCTTCGGCTCCTTGTTGCAGCCGGCGACCGACAAAGCCATGAGCAGCAAAAGCAACATTCCGATCCATTTTTTCATATGTATATCCCCCTCCTCACCTTGTCATTTTAACACTAAGAACCTTCAATATGTTAAAATAGTTATCATAAAAAATTACCAGAAAACAAGGAGTAGAGGCATGGAAAAAATTCTCATTTTCGGTCATAAAAATCCTGATACAGATTCCATTTGTTCAGCGCTCGTCTATGCTGATTTAAAAACCAAATTGGGTGAAAATGTGGAAGCGGTCCGTCTTGGTGGGATCAACGGCGAGACGGAATACGCTCTCAGCCATTTTAACGTGGAAGCGCCGCGCGAAGTAAGCACGGTATCCAATGAAGTGGATAAAGTCATCCTGGTCGACCACAATGAACGCCAGCAGAGTGCGGATGATATTGAGAAAGTCCAAATTATGGAAGTCATCGACCATCACCGCATCGCCAATTTCGAAACAAGCGACCCGCTTTACTTCCGCGCGGAGCCGGTCGGATGCACGGCAACCATTTTGAAAAAAATGTACGAGGAAAATGGCGTGGAAATCGAAAAAGACATCGCGGGGCTTGCGTTGTCCGCAATCATTTCCGACTCGCTTCTTTTCAAATCTCCGACATGCACGGAGCGTGACGTTCAGGCTGCCCGCGAGCTTGCTGAAATTGCAGGTGTGGATCCGGAGGAATATGGAATGAACATGCTGAAAGCAGGAGCGGATGTCAGCGATAAAACTGCGGAAGAGCTGCTGTCCCTGGACGCGAAGCCATTCCAAATGGGGCAGGCCAAAGTGGAAATCGCGCAGGTGAACGCGATCGGCGTCGAAGATATCCTTGCACGCAAAGCTGAAATCGAAGAAGCGTTGGAGCGTGCGGTCGAAGAACGCGGCTTGGACCTGTTCCTGTTCGTCGTCACGGATATTCTGACAAACGACTCAACAGCGATCGCTCACGGAAAAGCGGCCAAAAGCGTCGAGCAGGCATTCAACGTAACATTGGATCAAAACCAATGCGTACTGAAAGGTGTCGTCTCCCGCAAAAAACAGATCGTCCCAAGCTTAACAGAAGCGCTAAGCAAATAAGGGGGAAGCGGAAAGTTCCGGCTGCAAGCCGGAACTTCTTTCGGATAAGGGGATTATTTTGAAGTTGCGGGCATTTAGCGGAAACCAGGCACGAGCAATAATCGATTCGTGCAATTATAGGGTAAGTTCGTGCAATAATGCCCCCAGATCGTGCAATTGCGGGGTAAGTTCGTGCAATAATGCCTCCAAATCGTGCAATTATGGGGTAAGCTCGTGCAATAATGACTCCAAATCGTGCAATTCACGGGGGATTGTGCGATTATGATAAACTTGTCCCAATCAAATAATGTTTTGTGCAATTTCAAATCGTACTTGTCCAAAAAGATGAATTCATACGACCATCCGGTTACGTAAGACAAGGGAACTGTTCGGAGGTTCCTTCCATTCAATTTTTCAATTAAAGGAGTATATAATTTTGAAAGTTGCGTATTTAGGCCCGAAGGGGACTTTTTCAGAAGAAGCCGCATTGCGCTTTTTCCCGCCGAACGGAACGGAACTTGTGATGTACGACGGGATTGTCGATGTGCTTGAAGCGGTGGCAGAGCGTGAAGTGAATAAAGGGATTGTGCCGATTGAAAATGCGATTGAGGGCACGATCACGATGACAACGGACGGATTGATCAATTATGATGTGTGGATCGAAGGGGAGGCAATTTTGCCGATCGCCCTTCATTTGCTGACGGTGGAGGGCGCGGATGTCGACGATATCCGCGAAATCTGGTCAATCGGCCCGGCCCTTGCCCAATGCAGGGATTTTACAAGGAAGCTACAGGCGAAGACGAAGCATTTCAGCAGCACGGCCAATGCGGCGGAATCGCTCGTAAAAGCCAATCATAAAAACGCCGGTGCCATTGCTTCAGAGCTGGCGGCAAAAACATTTGGACTTGAAATGGCAAAAAGGAACATCCAGGATTTCGAAGGCAATTCGACCAGATTCCTCATCGTGACAAATGAAAAGCCGGAGATTCCAGAAGCGTCCAAATCGATGCTTCTCATCACGCCAGGCGAGGACAGGCCCGGATTGCTCGCGATTATTTTGAACGTCTTTTCATCGCTGGATATCAACCTGTCATGGATTGAATCACGTCCGACAAAGAAGAAGCTTGGAACATACCGCTTTTTCATCGAAGCGCAAACGGGCGTGCAGGAAGTCAATATGCAGAAAGCCATCACTATTTTGCGGACATACGGCCACGATGTGCGCGTGCTGGGAAGCTTTGACACGAAAAAGTTGTAGGTGACCGCTATTTGGTATACCCTTTTTATAGACGGAAAATTTTAAAAAAAGAGGGTGCGACATGAAAATTGAAGTTTGGTCAGATTATGTCTGTCCGTTTTGTTATATTGGAAAACGCCGGTTGGAGAAGGCACTGGAAACATTTGATCATCGCGATCAGGTAGATGTTCAGTTTAAGAGTTTTGAACTTGAGCCGGAGGCTCCGCGTGTCAGCGATGAAAGCATGTATGAAAAACTGGCTGGAAAGTATGGCATAAGTGTGGATGAAGCCAAAAGAATGAACGAAGGCATTCGCCGGCAGGCTGCGGAAGAAGGTTTGACATTCAACTTTGATACGATGATTCCGACCAATACATTCGATGCCCACCGTCTGGCTCACTTTGCCGAATCCAAAAATAAAGAAAAAGAAGTTCACGAAAAGCTGTTACACGCTTATTTTACGGAATCCAAACATTTAGGTGACCATGAAGTCCTCGCCGACATTGCTGCAGAAGCTGGAATTGACCGGGATGAAACACTAGCCTTTTTGGCCGATGAAACAGCCCTTGTGGATGAAGTACGAAACGACGAACAGGCCTCCCAGCTGATAGGCGTGCGCGGCGTGCCGTTTTTTCTGATTAATCGAAAATATGGCATTTCCGGTGCCCAGCCGATCGACACCTTTCTGGCCGCACTTGAAAAGGTATGGCAGGAGGAGTCATCTGAGCCCATATTGCAAAACCTTGGCAGCGGTGATGCCGGCGCTTGCGTGGACGGAAGCTGCGATCTTCCGGATGAAAAATAAAAAACATATTGACATTAGAGACGAATTTTTATATCATCAAATACAATCAAAATGAACTTTCGCAAATTCAGCGTTGACGAAGAAGAGTACCCTTGCGTGAAGCGAAAAGAGAGCTGGTGGTTGGTGCAAACCAGTGTGGAGCGCCGGGGGAATGGGCTTCCGAGCTTTCAAACCGAACCTGATATCAGTTGTAGGCTTTGACGGACATCCCGCCGTTATACGGGAACGCGCATGGAAGTTTCGTGCGTTTTGAGAGAGCTTTTTTATAAAGCTAAAAAAGGTGGCAACGCGGTCCCTCGTCCTTTCGGATGAGGGGCCTCTTTGTTTTTTAGGAAATTATAATATGCTCAGGTTGTTAGTAACTTATTTGTCACTTAGTGCTACGTCCGGCTCCAGCGCCTACCGACTAGCAGACTTCACGCTTCTTCCTACGATAAGTCAACATCGCTCCGCTCCGCTGCGCGTGTTTCCTTTATCTCGTCAGAAGCGCTCCGGTCTGTACGTCGATAAACAGGCGCTTGCGCCTTTGTTCTTTTTACCGTAAAAAAAATGAATACAGCAATCGTGTTGAGCAAGAGGAGTATGTCCGAAAATTTTCGCATGCAGAGAGCCGGGGTTGGTGGGATCCGGTGGCAAAAGTCGGACAGAATGGGCTTGCGAGCTGTTTCCTGAACCGCAGTAGGGAAACACGGAGTTCCACCGTTATATGGATAGGGCATCGGAAAAGTGTAGGCAAATTTCCCGTGTCTGAATAAGATGGAGAGAATTCATTCTCCAATACGAGGTGGCACCGCGGTTATGATCGCCCTCGAGCAAGCAAACTTTGCTTGTTCGGGGGCTTTTTTGGGGGGGACAGTCCCCCAATGTGGTAACGCGTTAAAGTGATGGGGGACAGTCCCTCAATACGATAATGCATTAAAGTACCCATAACAAAATAGAAAGGAAAATGTACAATGGCCACAACTGTAAAAAATATAAACGTGAAAATGACAAAATTGAATGCAGACGTGTTAACGCCGATCACAGTTTTTTTGCGGCTTGAAGGCGATAAAAAGTTTTTGCTCGAAAGCTCGCTGAAACATAATGAGCAGGGGCGCTATTCCTTCATCGGCGTGAATCCGATCAAGGAAATTACGGCAGAAGGTGCGATTGCGAAGGTTATTTCTGCAGAAGGAAAGGTGCTTCTGGAAGATGCAGGGCTGCCGCTCAAAACGTTGCAGGACGTCTTGCCGAAAGTCGAAGCGAATCTTCCATTTCCTTTTTATGGAGGAGCTGTAGGGTATGTCGGATATGATGCCATCCGGCAATATGCAGACATTGGCACGGCCCTGGAAGATGAAATCGGGATGCCGGACATCCACTTTCTGGTCTACGAAGACGTGATTGTGTTCGACCACCTGGCACAGTCCATCTACATCCTGGCCATTAACCTGGAAGGAAACCGCTCGGAAGAACAGCTCGCATCACGTGTCATGGAAATCGAGAGCCAAATTTTTCAAGGAAAAGTGGATGAAACTTTGACAGCATGCGAAATCGAATTCCAGCCGCAGCTTGAAAAAGAAGAGTTCATGGCACGGATTAAAAAAGCGAAGGATTATGTCGTGTCCGGCGAAGTGGAGCAAGTCGTCCTGTCGCAGCGGATGAGCGGCAAAGTGAAGGCAGACCCGTTTCATTTTTACCGAGTGCTCAGAAACTCCAACCCATCGCCCTATATGTTCTTCGTCGATTTCGGCAATTACGTTGTACTGGGCGCTTCACCGGAAAGCTTCATCAAATCAAAAGGACAGAAGATGAGCACCAACCCCATTGCCGGAACACGGCGGAGAGGGCGGACGGAAGAAGAGGATAAAGCGCTTGCTGTCGAGCTTTTATCTGATGAAAAAGAACTGTCCGAACACCGGATGCTAATCGATTTAAGCCGTGAAGATATGGGGAAAATCTGCGATCCTGAAACAATCCGGGTCGTCAAGGAAATGAAAATCGAATACTATCGCCATGTCATGCACATCGTCTCCGAATTGGAAGGAACCTTAGGTGAAGGAAAAACCGGGATCGACGCATTGATCGCATGTTTGCCGGCCGGAACCGTATCCGGTTCTCCAAAGGTGCGCGCCATGCAAATCATCAATGAATTGGAAGACGTGAAAAGGGGGGTCTACTCCGGAGCGCTCGGCTACGTCAACGCCAACGGGGACGTCGACTTCGCGCTCGCCATCCGCTCGCTGGTCATTAAAGACGGGCGTGCCTATTTGCAGGCCGGCGCGGGAATCGTCCATGATTCAAAAGCCGAACTGGAATATAAAGAAACGATCAACAAGGCGAATGGGCTGCTGAAGGCGAGGAGGATGTAAGGAATAAAGAGCAGCCGGGAGCTGCTCCTGTCCTTTGGGACCACTATGTTGCTTTAAAATAAGATTGAACAAAAACATTCTGGAAAGCCACATTTTAAAGCAAATAATAAGAATCCATTTTGAAAAAAAGATTGATCAAAATGGATTCTACAGTTTTAAAAACAGATGGAAATTTTTATTAAAATGTTTGATCGTTCTAAGGCCTTGACTATTAATCGATATACTTATTTTTTAATTGATCCGAACCAATTCCACCAACTATCATTAAAATTAATGGTAAAAAATTAGTTGTGACTTTTGGTAAACCCTCTGAAATTATAATATTTGTACCAATAAAATAATTTAAGCCAGCGATAATTAATTTGGCCACTATTAAAAACACACCTAATAAAAAAATACTGTCAAAAAACACTTTCCATTTTGGATACGCCAATTGCTTACTATCCTGAATTACCTTTTCTTTCAATTCTTTGTCACTCCTCAACAATTCATCTATCGTGATACCGAATAAATCACTTAAATTAATGATCACTTCGATACTGGGATAGTTCTTGCCCGTTTCCCATTTTGAAACTGACTGACGACTAACATGAATTTTTTCAGCGAGGTCGGTTTGTGACCACCCTCTTTTTTCTCGTTCCTTTTTTAATCGGTCATTAAAAAGCATGTTATTCATCGCCCTCCCTTACTTTCCATTATTGTTGGAGTGAATAGCCAAAGTAAAGATAGTTCTAGGCGCACAAAGGCGCAACCTACCGTTGTCACTTAAAAAACCACCATAATCTATCGTTTTTTATGCATTCCTTCTTCCAAGTCAGCCACTCACATTTTTTCTTCATCATCTGCTATTTTGTTCTTAACATCGTATATCCGTTTTTTCCTGACGGCACCCCAAAAGGTTCAGCCTCCGGTGAACCCTCCTTATGAACAAATACTCTTCAATTTCTGGAAACTTTCGGCTATTCAAAAATACCTTCAATTTTCTCAATATAGTCCCGGTTCCCACTTCTAACGGTATGGCTGAAGGAAATACTGCAATAAAAAAGAGGAAGGCTTCGGCCTCGCCGAACCCCCACCTCACACCATCACAAACGCCAACACCGACAATACAATTGATGCAACGGTCATCGCAATCAATGGCTTCAACGCTTTCTTCCGTACATCCCCCAAGCTGACATTCAATCCGAGTCCCACCATCGCAGCGGTCAACAGCCATGTTGTCGCACTTCCGATAAACTCCATGACGCCATCAGGAACTACCACAACAGACCCAATCACATACGTTCCGATCAGGCTCATCGCAATGAATCCAAGCAGAAACATAGGAAAACCGACTTTCGCGCCGTCCGCTGCATCCGCTCCGGATTTCCGCCTCATCCAATACATCAAAACGAAGCAGAGGGGCACCAATAAGAAGACGCGTCCCAACTTGGCCAGCAATGCGATTCCAAGCGCCTCCTGTCCGCCGGGCGCTCCGGCCAGGACGACATGCGCAATTTCATGGAGGCTCATCCCTGTCCAGGCGCCGTATTCCGCCGGCGTCAATGGTAAAATTGGCCGCAAAATCGTGTATACAATCCCAAAAATCGTCCCCATCAATGCGATGATTCCGACACTGATCGCTGTATCATCGTCTTCCGCCTTGATGATGGGCGCCACCGCGGCGATGGCGGCCGCTCCGCACACGCCGGTTCCAACACCGAGCAGCATTGAAATGACCGGATTCGCCTTCAATTTTTTCGCAAGCCACACTGTCAGCAAAATTGCCACGATAATGATTCCGATGTCACGGACAAGCAATCCGAGCCCGTCTTCCAACACTGTGTGGATATTCAATTTCAATCCATATAATACAATCGCTGCACGAAGCAATATTTTTGATGAAAAATTGATTCCTGCCTTTAAGGCTTCCGGATATCCGAACAACTGCCTGTAAGCGACCGCGATAATAATGGCTGAGGCCATCTGGCCAACCAGGCTGAAACCCGGGACCTTCGCCAACAAATAGCCAAGGAAGGCAATAAAAAAAGTAAACGCGATTCCGCCGATCCACAATCCTGTTGAATTTTTCTTAGGTGAAGGAGCCGTCTTTTTCTCAGCCGAACCCATGCTTTCATCCCTTTTTTCATTTTCTTTTAATATGCCCACATGACTCACCCTTCCATTCTGTCTCTTGATTTAAGAATAAGGGATTTGCATGTATAAGAGAAATAAATCATTATAATAGTAATGATAAGTAAAACATATAGGTGGTCTGCCCCCCCTTTATCGCTTTACTGTACCGGGGGCCTGTCCCCGATAAGGAGAGTGAGCGAAATATGGATCAACATTTGGAAGTGTTTATCGCGGTGGCAGAAAAGAAAAATTTTTCACGGGCGGCAGAAGAACTCCATATGACGCAGCCTGCGGTAAGCCAGTACATCCGGGCATTCGAGCGGGAAATAGGGACACGGCTGTTGGAGCGGACGAATAAATATGTGAAGCTCAACAAGGCGGGGGAGATCGTTTACGATCATGGAAAAGAAATCGTCGGTCTTTACACAAAAATGCAGGGGCTCGTCGATGACCTGACGAACAAGACGAGCGGCCCGCTCGCAATTGGAGCAAGCTACACGTTCGGGGAGTACATCCTGCCTCACGTCATTGCAGACATGCTTGAAGAACATCCGCTGGTTAATCCGGCCATTTCAATCGGAAACACCCGTGACATCGCCGAATTCGTATTGAAGCACCAACTGGACGTCGGGATTGTAGAAGGCGATTTCAGGCATGAAAAGCTGGTGATCGAACCGTTTGCCGAGGACCAGATGTTCATAGTCGCAGCTCCGGGCCACCCTCTTGCCCAAGAAGAAAACATCACACCGCAAGAACTTGAAAAAGAAAGATGGATTATCCGCGAAATCGGGTCGGGCACAAGAAAAGCGGCGGACAACATGTTTGCGGCCATAAACATATCCCCGAAAAAAATAATGGAATTCGGAAGCATTCAGCTGATCAAAGAATCAGTGGAGGCAGGCCTCGGCATCAGTCTCTTGTCGCAATGGGCGATAAGAAAAGAACTTGCCATGGGTTCGCTGAAAAAAATCCAAGTCGACGGCCTTCCTTTTACGAGGAAATTTTCCATTGTTACATCGAGCCCGTACAGGACAAAAGCGCTGGATACTTTTTTGGCGTTCGTGAGGGAGGCATCTTCCGGGGACAGGCCCCCGGCGCGTTAACGCGTCACCGTACCGGGGGCCTGTCCCCCTTTATCCCCTTTATCGCATTAACTTAACAAAGCCTGTCCCCCAATTCGACAAACCTCCCCCAAACATGCAGCTAATCAAACGTTTGATTAGCACTGAGCGGCCCAAAAAGAATTGAAATAAAATTTTAACCTTTACAATTTGACGGCCGTGGTATAATAATTGTTGATCTTATAGAAAATATCAACAAATTACTTGCAAAATTTGATATAATAAATCATCAGTCCGGATGATTTACATAAATGGAGCAAACAATGTCAAAAAAAGTGGACGTACTCGGCATCGAGTTTGATCATACAACAAAATTGGAAACAATCAATACGTTAAAAAAACGTATAATGGAAAACAAAAAAACGTTTATTGTCACGGCAAACCCTGAAATCGTGATGCACGCAGGGCGGGATCCGCAGTATAAGAAGATTCTCCAGTCTGCAGATTACATAATGCCTGACGGTATTGGTATCATAATGGGAGCCAATCTATTAAAAAATCCGCTTCCGGAAAGAATTCCGGGCTTTGATTTGATGAAAGATCTGCTTATCATAGCTAATAAGGAACGCTTGAGAGTTTTCTTTCTAGGTGCAAGGGAAGAGGTATTGAATAAAGCAATTGACAATGTAAAGCGTGAATATCCCGGCATTCAGATTGCCGGCTGCCATCATGGCTTTTTTAAAGAAAATGATCCGCAAATTGCTGCTATGGTTAAAAAGTCAAATCCTGATATGGTATTCGTAGCATTGGGGTTTCCAAGACAGGAAAGATGGATCAGCAATAACTTCCATTTGTTTGAAAAAGGTATTTTTATGGGAGTGGGCGGCAGCATCGATGTACTTTCCGGAACTGTCAAACGAGCACCTGAACTTTGGCGGAAGCTGAACATCGAATGGCTGTATCGATTGATCAAACAGCCCCAAAGATGGAAAAGAATGACGTTCCTTCCATTATTCATCCTGAAAGTGCTGCGCACGAAAAAAAACTAGAATCCAAGTCTAGTTGAAAACTTAATCGGATAGAGATATGATGTATTTTAAATATAGTAAACTAGCGGTTCCTTATTTTGGCTGTTTTCCTTTAAAATGGCCTGGATAGAATAGATGGTTTTTTGCAAACCTGTATATAAGGAGGGGTACAAAGTTGGAATTTTTAATCTTAATACTTTGTTTTTTGGCCTCAGTGCTCATTACCCCTTTTGTAAAAAAATTTGCGCTAAAATTTAAAATAACAGATCAGCCGAATTACAGGAAGGTGCATTCAACATTGATGCCCAGACTGGGCGGTTTGGCCATATATATCAGTTTCCTGATCGGACTCTTCATATTCAGGCCGCAGGATCCTCATATGATTTATCTTGTAATCGGCAGTTTGATCATTATTGCAACCGGAATGTTGGATGATATATATGACATCGCCCCGAAATATAAGCTGCTGGGGCAGCTGATTGCGGCAATTGTAGCAATCAGCGGTGGATTTGACCTCGAATTTATCAACCTTCCGTTCGGAGGAGAGCTGCAATTCGGATACTTAACCATCCCAATCACAATCCTATGGATTGTTGGAATTACCAACGCCATCAATTTAATTGACGGATTGGACGGTCTCGCGGCAGGCGTATCCTCCATCGCGCTCATAACGGTCAGCTTCATGGCCTTTTTACAAGGGGATATATTTGTATTAACGATCGCAATGATGGTTTTGGGAAGCACATTGGGTTTCTTGGTTCATAACTTTTATCCGGCAAAAATATTCATGGGCGACACGGGAGCCTTATTCCTTGGGTACATGATTGCTTTGCTTTCATTGCTCGGATTTAAAAATATCACTTTTTTCTCATTGGTTATTCCGGTTATTATTTTGGGAGTTCCCATTTCAGACACCTTCTTTGCCATCATAAGAAGGTTGATCCATAACAAACCATTGCTGGCACCAGATCAATACCATCTCCATCATCGCCTGTTAAAATCCGGTTTTTCTCACCGCCAGACAGTGCTGCTCATCTATGGAATCGCGGTATTGTTCAGCCTTGCAGCAGTCATCTTCTCCATGGCGACTGTGTGGGGCTCACTGCTCCTGCTGGCAGTACTGATCCTCGCCATCGAAATATTCGTGGAATTGGTAGGGCTCGTCAGCAAGGATTATAAACCGCTGCTCCGCTTCATGGAAGGGAAGCAGGCACAACGTATAGAACGCAGAAAAAGAGCATGAGAACGGATGAAATGATCCGGGCTTGTGCTCTTTTTGTTTTTTATATTGCGGGAGAAAATAAAAAAAGACCGGAAGGTCCGGCCTGTTAAAAACTTAACTTATCGTTTCAAATACTGACCACTTACAAATCCAACTTTACCTTTAAGGTTTATACGATACCAACCATTTGAAGTTTTTCCTGTTACTTTGACTTTGTTCCCGCGGGCCAAGCTTCCGATCCTTGAGTGAGAAGCCGTGTTTCCTGAACGTACATTCAATTTACTTGCAGTTACTCTATATGTCCCGCTGGCTTTCGTAACTTTAATTGATTTTGTTGACTTCGCTTTGGCTGATTGTGCCGGTTTTGCCTTCAAATAAGCCCCGCTGACATAACCGGTTTTTCCTTTAAACTTAAACTGATACCAATTGTCTGAAGTTTTGCCTGTAACAGTCACTTGATTGTTCTTTTTAAGAGATCCCAGTGAACTGAATTTTGTGCTGTTGCCTGAGCGTACATTCAATGAGTTGGCTGTGACAATATAGGTACCGCTTGCTTTGGTAATCTTAATTTGATTGTTTTTGGCTGCTGGCGCAGGCTTCTTAGCTGCAGGCTTAGCCGCAACGGGTTTTGCCTTCAAATAAGCTCCGCTGACATAACCGGTTTTTCCTTTAAACTTAAACTGGTACCAATTGTTTGAGGTTTTGCCTGTAACAGTCACTTGGCTGTTCTTTTTAAGAGATCCCAGTGAACTGAATTTTGTGCTGTTGCCTGAGCGTACATTCAATGAGTTGGCTGTGACAATATAGGTACCGCTTGCTTTGGTAATCTTAATTTGATTGTTTTTGGCTGCTGGCGCAGGCTTCTTAGCTGCAGGCTTAGCCGCAACGGGTTTTGCCTTCAAATAAGCTCCGCTGACATAACCGGTTTTTCCTTTAAACTTAAACTGGTACCAATTGTTTGAGGTTTTGCCTGTAACAGTCACTTGGCTATTCTTTTTAAGAGATCCCAGTGAACTGAATTTTGTGCTGTTGCCTGAGCGTACATTCAATGAGTTGGCTGTGACAATATAGGTACCACTTGCTTTGGAAACCTTGATTTGATTATTTTGCGGTTTCGGCGCAGGCTTTGCGGCTGCGGGCTTAACTTTTAAATAGGCTCCGCTGACATAGCCGGTTTTTCCCTTAAAACTAAATTGGTACCATCCTTTGCTTGTCTTGCCTGTTACTTTCACTTGAGCGTTCTTTTTCAAAGAGCCGATAGTCGGATAATTCGTTCCGTCACCCGTCCGGACGTTGAGTGAATCTGCAGTTACAATGTATGTACCGGTTGCCTTTGAGACGGTAATCTTTTCCTTAGCAGAGGTATTTGTATTAGAGGTTCCAGTCGCGCTGTTTCCTTTTTCAGGAAGAGCCAATGCATTGGCGACACCTGTTGAAATGGCTTTCGACATATCATTTAAAAACTTTTCGTTTTTTAATAAAGCAGCATCGGATTTATTGTCTATGAAAAGAATTTCAAGTAATATAGAGGCCATCTTTGATTCTCTTAATACATGGAAATTTGCTTTTTTCTTTCCACGATTATTTTTTCCATATTCAGCAAGAACTTTGCTGATTTCTTTATTAACCTCATTTTGAACCTTTATATCCTCAGACGTCGCATTTCTATTATGAATATAATCTTCATACCCGCTCCCGCCAGCAGCATTGATGTGAATAGATAGAAACAGATCTGCTCCCCAGCTATTAGCAATATTGGTCCGCTGTTTCAATGATATGTAAACATCAGATGTGCGAGTCATTTTCGTATTGACTGTATAATTGTTGACCAAATTTTTATTGACCTTTTGAGCGATTTTTAAGGTGAGATCCTTTTCTCGCAACCCATTTCCTGTTGCACCAGTATCACTTCCGCCGTGGCCTGCATCAACGATAACCTTCTTTACGGATTGGGCGCCGGCAGCATTGCCAAACGGAGTGAAAACCAATCCTATTGCCAACAAAGCCAAAAATAACGTTCTCTTCATTCATACACTCCTCTTTATCTGATCTATTAGCAAAAATAAAGCCCATCTTTTAAACAAAATTTCCTATGTCAGCCTGCCATAATGGAAATTTTGTTTCTACCTTTTTTTATCGGCAAATCATAGGCTATTTTTAGTACGAATATCCTAGATAGCGGCAACCTTCAACAGCTAAGGAAAAGTCACGGCATGACGACAACATTAAAATCAAATCAGGGGATTATATTTTAAAAATTTCTTCTGCAATTCTAGTATAGAAGATTACCAAACATGCTATAATCAGACTATATTTCCATAATTAACTAGATCGTTTGAGCATTTAGGAGGATGAGTATAGTAGCAGAATAAAATGTAATGGTGATATACAAAATATTTACGTTCAGGGGGAACAAATGAAAAAGCTATTGTCTATTATTTTAATAATCTTCATTTTCTTTTCCTATCCAAGTCAATTACATGCTAAAGAAGCGGCAAAAAATCAAATAAAATCAACACAATCCATTGCTGAACAAAGAACAAGCAGACTTGGCCATATCCGCAATTCTAAAGTAAAAATTTATTCTGATTTAAAATTGAAATCATCTAAAACGGCTGGCTCCACCTACACAAACCAAGTTTATTATATTAAAAGGCAAGCCACAGTTAAAAAAGAAACCTATTATTTAATCAGCAAGCAGCCAAGCGATAAAAAAGGTGTAGTTGGCTGGGTAAAGTCAAAAGATATGTCAACCAAGAAGCACACAGGGGTAGACAAAAAGAAAAAAACGTTTTATGTAAAAGGGACCGGCAGTGCTTATACGAAAGCGTGGGGCGGCAAAAAAGACTATACATACTCCAGCTTGTCTAAGTTTAAAAATCGAGCATTTCAGGTGGATTTGACTGAAAAGGTTGGAAACAGTACATGGTACCGAGGAAAGCTTGATGGTAAAACGGCTTGGATATTAAGCAGCAATGTTGTACAGGCGAAGGAGAGCAAGATAAGCAGACTCGGTCATATCAAAAACTCAAAAGTTCGAATCTATAAAACTCTGGGTTCTCCATCCTCATCAGCAGCAGGCTCTACTTATACAAATTCAGTCTACTATATAAAGAAACAATCAATTATTAATGGTCAGACCTTTTATTTAATAAGCAGGCAGCCAAGCAGTGCGAAAGGTGTTGTCGGTTGGGTGAAATCGACTGATATGTCCTCACACCCTCATGCAGGCATAGATAAGACTGCTAAAAAATTATATATCAAGGGAGTTGGCAGTGCCTACAGCAAAGCATGGGGCGGGCGGAAAGACTTGGTATATTCCGATTTGAAGGTTTACACGAACAAAGAATTTAATGTAAATCTTACTGAAAAGGTCGGCAGCAATGTTTGGTATCGGGGAACTTTGAACGGCAAAACCGTTTGGATTCACTCTTCAAACATAAAGGAAAATAAAATTAAGTACACTCAACATAACATTACTCTTAAAGAAGCAGTTGAAATACAGATGAGCCGTAATCCGCAGACAGATAAGTATAAAAATCAAAATGCTTTTGTTCATAAGGATTATATTAATATTGTAAAAACCGGAGAGGTAAAAAGGGATAAAGTAAAATTACGCACCTCACCAAAAATGGGCGATAATGTGCATACAACTGTTAAAAATAAAACAAAGGTGACCATTTTGGGAACCGTGACCGGAGATCAATCGGAAGGAACGAACGAATGGTATAAAATAAAATATAGCAATAAGGAACTGTACGTAGAGACCTCTTTGGTTGATCTCAAGGACACAACAGCCACTACAACCTCCAATGTTCAGATACGGGAATCGGCAGATTCGAAAAGCCACGTATATGCGACTCTTGCAAAGGGGACTAAAGTGACCATTGTCAAAGAGGGGAAAACCTGGCATGAAATTAAATATGGAACTTGGAGAAATGCAAAGGCCGGCGATGTGGAACAAAATGTAAATCCAAATAAAAACAGCCGATATCAGCATTTAGTATTAAGTTCAAGTGCGGGCGTTTCCGCTGCAGAGCTGGACAAAGTATTAGCCGGAAAAGGTACCTTGCAAGGGCTTGGGAAGGCATTTATAGACGGTGGAAAAAAACATAAGGTAAATGAAATATATTTAATTTCCCATGCATTTTTAGAGACTGGGCAAGGGACATCCAAGCTGGCCAGCGGGACTGAAGTAGGAAAGGATAAAGAGGGTAAAGTTGTTCTTGTTACTTCCGCCAATCGAAAGGACTTAAAAAATATTAAAAAAGTATATAATATGTTCGGGATCAAGGCGTATGATTCCTGTCCAAACACATGTGGAGCTGTTCATGCATATGAACAGGGGTGGGATACACCTGCCAAGGCCGTTGTCGGCGGAGCAGAGTTTATTGGACAGCAATATATTCATAATCAATACAAACAAAATACCATCTATAAAATGAGGTGGAACTTCGTAAATCCGTCAAAGCAATATGCAACAGATATTGGCTGGGCTGTAAAACAGACGGCAAGAATCGAGTCGCTCTACAAACAGTTGGATAATCCGAACCTGGAGTTTGATATTCCAAAGTTTAAATAAGAATTAGACTTAAAAAAGGCATCTAGGGTCGATGGAAGCGGACCTTAGATGCATTTTTGCATCGATAAAAACAAGGGACTGCAGGGAAATCAAATCTCATTGATTTCCTGCCAGCCCCCTATTAATGTTCAATCGCTTATTCCTCTTCAGCCGGTTTGGCCACTTCGGTATTATCATAAGTGGCGATATCCAAATGCTCCTTGAGCTTCCCTTTGACCTCCGCCAGGTTATCTTCATCAAGCTGCCAATAATAAATATTTTGCCCCTGGCTGTTCATGATTTGTGTATCCTGACCCTCCAATGTATAGGATTCGATACTTAAATCTCCTGAAACAGCGTAATCAACAAATGCCTTAATTTCATCGAATGTCATATCCGTCCGCATGTTGTCACCAATCGCATCAATCACTTTTCCATATTTTGTGATAGAAGCTCCACTGGCAGCCTTTTTGGCAATGGCTTTCATGATTTCCTGCTGGCGTTTACCGCGTTCAATATCGTTATCAAGCTTTCTGGTTCTAGCAAGTGCCAAAGCTTCTTCGCCATCTAGCTTTTGCATTCCAGCTTCAAGCGAAATAGCATCAGCCTTGTCTTTAGAATTCTGTTCCGAGAAGGCATAAGGAACATCCACTTCTATTCCGCCCAAAGCATCGACAACAGCCATGAATGCTTCAAAATCAAGACGGACATAGTAGTCAACTGGGATATCTAACAAATCCTCCACAGTTTCAATCGTGGCACGAGGCCCGCCGTATTTGTGTGCATGATTGATCTTTGTATTATAGCCAACTTCTTTGATGTAGACGTAAGAGTCGCGAGGAATTGTCAACAGTTTAACCGATTTTTCTTTTTCATTCAAAGTGGCGAGCATGAGGGCGTCGGAACGGGCGTTGTCGGAATACCCGCGCTTTTCACTCTCATCAATACCGATAAAAAGAATCGATACATTGTCAATATGGGGGTCAACCTTTTTGTCTCGAAGATCAGATTTTCCTCGATTATCGAAAAAGGCTCCGCCCATCATGTTTTCAGCTTTTTTATATAAGTATGCCCCATAAGAGGCACTCACTGATGCAACCAGCAGCAATGGAAAAATGGCGAACCAAAATATGCGCCTTCTGCGCTTTCGTTTTCTAGTCGTTGTAGAATTATGTCGTCCCATTTGGGTTGAACTCCTTTTCAATATAGATACGCTACTCCCTATAATACTATCATTTCGCTTAACCGTACATACCCTTGGTTGAAAATTATCCCCTGCTTATGGCTCCTGCATTTTCACTTTCAGAGTAGACAGCTTGAATTAAGCGGCGGCTGGCGCTTCCTGTCGAAAATTCATTCCACTCATTTGCAAATTTTACAATTTGATTAAAATCATAATTATTTGTTTGAATGGCTTCCACAAGATCTTTTGAATTGTAAACTATCGGACCCGGAACAAGCTGTTCGTAAGGCTCCCAAAAACCACGGGATTTGGCATACTCCTCCAAGTCGTAGGCAAAGAAAATCATTGGTCTTTGCAAAAGCGAAAATTCAAAAGGGATAGAGGAGTAATCCGAAATTAAAAGGTCGGTTACAGCCAGCAAGTGATTGATATCCGGGTAATCGGATACATCAAATATAAAGTCTGGATATTGATTGACAAAATCAAAGCGGACAGCAGGATGAAGCCGCAACAATAATATATATTCATTTTTTAATTCCTGATACATATGATCGATATTTAGAGGAAGGGACGACATATTAAATTCACCCTCTCGATAGGTAGGGGCATATAAAATAACTTTTTTTTCATGAATGGCCGGGTATTTCTTTCGTAAAGCATCGGAAGCTTTTTTCAATGCTTGTTCATCAAAAAAGAAATCCGTCCGAGGGATACCAGTTCGAAGAATATTTTCTTCTCCAATTCCGAAGCTTTCACGATAGATGTCCGTCATTTTATCGCCGCCGACAACGACATAATCGAATTGGCTGTAAACCTTTTTAAAGCGTTCAATGGCTTTAGGTGAGCGACCTGCATTGGAAGGGTCCTTAAGGCCAAATTGCTTTATTGCACCAGCGGCGTGCCAAAGTTGAATACATTTAACACTCGGTTTAAACTTAACCGCTGCCAAAAAGCCGAAATAATTGTCGATAAAAATAACATTTGAAGTGGCCAAATGGTATATAGAGCGAATCCAATCAAAAAAAATTTTTGGCTCAAAGTCTAACGAATCTACTTGAAAATCCACTCTACACGAAGCAGTTTTCAAGACAACAATTTGATCATCCGTCTGTCTTTGAAGTTCTTTTATCACAAACAAAGCATTGTCCCCAAAGGAAGCAACAAAAGTTGTTTTCTTCTTTTGGGGACAAATGCTGAATATTGTAAAGAAAAAGCGAAAAACAAACAGATATAGGTGGATTGCAAATTCCCTAACCATTATTTGCCTGATTTAAATCCTTTTTAATTTTGGTGGTAGAAATTCCAACTGTACGCGGCAAATAAACAACCTCGCAGTATTCCTTTAAGAAGTCAAATTTCCCTTCCCAGTCATCACCCATCACAAAAACATCGACGCCATGCTTTTGAACATCTTCCACTTTCTGTTCCCAAGTATGTTCAGGAATGACCTCATCTACATAGCGAACTGCTTCCAAGATTGCCTTGCGTTGTTCGAAAGTGTAATAAGCCTTCTTGCCTTTTAAGGCATTAAACTCGTCAGATGAAATGGCCACAATCAAATAATCGCCGTATTCCTTTGCCCGACGCAAGATATTAATATGCCCTGTATGGAGCAAATCGAATGTTCCATACGTGATTACTTTTTTCATTGTGGAGACCTCCATGTCAAAAATTAAAAAGGAAATATAAAATGCAAATATTTAATACTTACTTTATTCCATTGTTAGGTGAAATTCAACTTTTTATTTGTCTCTCCCAATTTCCACGCCTTGTTTACCTTGTAATATCCATTTCGATACCATGTAGGTAAAAGGGATAGGTATGATGGACGCAAGAAGTGGGGCTACAAATTCATTCATGTTTAAAATATCAACGAAAAGAAATAAAGAAATCGTTGTTACACTATAATTCACGACATACGTCATTGGAAACTGAAAGAATTTTTTAAATGTAGGTTTTGTTTTATAGGTAAAATAACAATTTAAGTAAAAAGAGCCGATCATACTTATGACAAAAGCTGAAGAATGGCTCAGAATATATGGGACATTGAGGCTCATCAAAATAATATACAGTAAATAGTAGTTAAAGGTGTTTATGAAACCGACAATTACAAAGCGAGTAAACGATGGGTTATTTTTTAGGATAGAAATGACATTTAATTTCATTTATAAACACCCAAATATTGATCTTTGTTAATATTTTTATCACTTTCAGGGCTAATATTTGTTTGAGAGACAATATAATGGGGTCTCCTTTTGACTTCGTAAAAAATTCTACCTACATATTCCCCAAGGACTCCTATTGCAATTAATTGAATACCACCTAACAAAAGGATGGATGAAATAATAGTAAAATACCCAGGCATATCGATGCCGAATATAAGAATATTGATGAATGTGATACTTATATAAATGACGTTTAGAAAAGTTATAAGGAGACCCAAATATATTAATAACCTTAATGGCTTGCTATTAAAGGAAGTCATTCCATCAATGGCATAGTTTAGCAAGCTTCCAAAACCCCATTTACTTTCTCCTGCTACTCTTTCTTGATTTTCATATTCAATTACCTTTTTTTCAAAGCCGATCCATGAAAATAATCCCTTAGAGAATCGATTATATTCGGATAAAGAGAGTAGTGAATTTATCGCCTTGCGGCTTAGCAAACGAAAATCTCCAATACCATCTACTAATTCAACATCTATTAATTTATTAATTAAACGGTAATAAAAGCGAGTAACCCATTTTCTAAAAAAGTTCTCTCCTTTTCTCGACCTTTTAGCTATTACCTGATCAAATCCTTGTTCATAAAAATTTAACATGTCAATAATTAAATGCGGAGGATGTTGCAAATCCGCATCGATTATTATTGACATATCCCCCGTAGAATGTTCTAACCCAGCAAGCATGGCTGCTTCCTTACCGAAATTACGTGAAAAAGAGATATATTTTACACTTTCATCTCGAAAGGAAAGCCCTTCAATTATTTCTAAAGTATCATCCTTACTGCCATCATTAACAAAGATGATTTCGTGAGTATAGTCTTCTTTAATTTGCTGTAGCTCTAATACACGTTTCACTTCAATATACGTATCACGTAAAGGGGCGCTTTCATTGTAACAAGGTATTATTAGTGAAAGCTTCTTCATGACTTTTTCCTCCATTACTCGTTATGCTTTTGCAGCAAAACAAAAATGTTTTTCAAGTGTCCAGAGCATTTGAAAAGGGACTATTGTGCGTTTTTATCTTGTAGCCAATCTTCATACGGAACAAATTTTACTGTCGTCTTCTCAGGTACCTCATAAAAACGTTTATACATTTTATTGAAATGCTTATTTGGTGGTGAGGACATCCATAGGAATTGATTAAATGGTAAATCAGGTAAATAAATAATGTCCCGACCGGCATGGACTTCTTTTTTCAAGAGTGCGATACGTTCTTTATTTGTTTGGCCTATTGTTGCAAAAACATAACTGTAGCCAATTATCAACACTAAAATAGCAGGAATAAGTGGTTTGAATATGCTTTTAGCAGACCAGGATGACAAACTACTGTTATACGCAAATAGCTCTAAAGCAGCTAATATTAAAAAAACAACAGAGGCTAGTGCTGCACGCGGACCATAAGGAGTTATAAATACAAAGGGTGCGGATAGTAAAACTACACCAGACAAATAGTAAAGGGTCCGCCATTTAAAAGCTCGATTATTTACGTAAAAAATAACTGCAACAACAATACTTACAAAAAAGATTATACTAAACAAAGCTTCAAAGTCGTTGGTATAGTGCTGAAGAAAATTATTCCCTAATATAGATTTAAAAAACAATCCGTAAATTAAAAATCCTATAATAGAAACAAGTAAAATTGGACGTAAAATATAGTTCATCCAGTTTGATTTGGAAGTAAAGCGCACAATTAG
Source organism: Siminovitchia fortis (assembly GCF_003605365.2). GTDB lineage: Bacteria > Bacillota > Bacilli > Bacillales > Bacillaceae_C > Siminovitchia > Siminovitchia fortis. The sequence goes on along the minus strand of NZ_QYTU02000027.1, from coordinate 1,005 downwards.
AATAATAACCATAATTCCTAAAAACAAATTAATTGGTATGTTATCAAAGAATAAATACTTATGCATGCTCCCGGAATAAACATCAGATATCCTATTAATTAAATCAGTATTTTCTTTAGCCCCATTTCTAATTGTTCGATAAGAATCATTGCCGCTTAAAACATTCCAATAAGCTCCGTTTGAAAACATTATTAGGCTTCCAAAGAGTAGTGAGGCTAAATAAGCAATATGAAACGCAAGAAATTTTTTATGTTTGACGTATGTGTATACTATCACATATCCTGATGTAAACAATGCAAATAAAGTCACATGCTCAACTATTAAAGCTGTTAAAATTCCCAATGGAACAATAAAGACTATTGCCATTTTACTGTATGTGGGTGTTTTATCATCGTATATATTTTGAACAACTATTAAATAGATGAGTAATAAAACTAAGGATGGAACATAGTTTACAAATCCAGCAGTCCAACCAAAAGTTTGGGCAAATACACTCACTGGTATTAAAAGTATGAGAACAAATGAAAGAGGCAAATGAATGCCCTTCGTCTCACGGCTAGTTAGCTTTCCTATTGTATATACAAGCAAGGTTGAAAAAATAGTCAGAGTAAAATAACGTAGTAAATCATAACGTGTTAATAGAATCTCAAGGATGTTACTTACATATCGACCGTTATAATTTGAAAAGTAGTTTTTTAGACGTTCTATTCCTCGCTCGGTACCCCAGGTCCAGTCATCACCAGTTAATGGAGTATTTATTGCTAAAAATAAAAAGAAGAGAAAAAATAAAGCGGCAAAATAATTTTTAGATACTGCTTTATTGTGCTTAGAATCTAGATCCAATACACACACCTCGTTATTTTTTATAAAAGCGGCCTGTTGTGCCAAATCAAAACATACCTATATATAATACAACATAATTTGCCTTGTTTAAACACCGCACATTTGAAAAATATTGTTAAATTTATTGTTATAAAGCATTAACCTGAATTACGAAAGTAAAAT
>NZ_QYTU02000026.1 GCF_003605365.2 Siminovitchia fortis | reverse complement strand
TTAACAAACTACGTCACGGATTCAGGTTTAACAGTAAAAAACAGGCGCCCGAAACGCCTGCTATCGCTTTATTGCACTCGAAACCCCTTTACATTCTTTATGGGGTTTTCTTTATTGGAGCCATCCGGGTATAAGACATGAACGGGCCCGTCTTCGCGGAGGGGTTTGCCATTCTTGGAAAAGGCAAGAATCAAATCTTTGGCTTCCTCAAGCGGCACTGAATATTCGCCGGATGAAGTTTCAATGACAAGCTCCGAAGCCCCAGGCTCCGGCTCGGCATTTTCCAGGAACGGTTTCAGCGCAATGCCGAATGAACCGGTCAATACTTTCACCTTCTCAAATTGTCTTTCCGACTTCAGTGTAGGTGGTGATACAGCACCTTCTTTGATCACGCGGTCCCAGTGTTTTGAAGCCACCGTAAATTCTACCTCATCGGGATCTTTTTCATTTTTTTCTTCTGTAAAATATGTATTCAAATCTATGCGCCGGTCATCAAAGATCCATACTCCGGCGTCCAATGTAATCGGAAATTTCACTCTCCCCTTAATGGGCATGATTGTATTCATTCATATTACCTCCTTTTCCACTCCAGTTAGTATAACTCTAAAAAAATGAAATGAAAAGTTTGGGCGAAAAAGCTGAATATATCTTTTATAATGCTAATTCCGGAAAGATAACTGAAAGCGATGACTGCCTGCAGCTTAAGAAAGACAAAATTAACGGACAATCCCTTGCAATTTCGTAGTATTAGGGTTAAAATTTACAGATAGTATTGTCTATTTGGCCGCAAGATAGGGGGATTAAATGTGGTGTCTGATATGAAGCTGAATCATCGGGAAAAAGCCTATGCCCTTTTGAAGGCAGACGCAGAAAAAATCTTGCGTTTGATTCAGGTGCAAATGGACAACTTAACAATGCCTCAATGTCCTTTATACGAGGAAGTTCTTGATACTCAAATGTTTGGCTTTTCTCGTGAGATAGATTTTGCCGTCCGCCTTGGCCTGGTTGACGAAAAGGACGGAAAAGAGTTGATTTTTTCATTGGAAAGGAAACTGTCTGCGCTTCACGAAGCATTTACTGAAAGTGAAAAATAAAAAGGTGCAAGCTGCATACGTCTCACTGAACAGTTAAGCTCAAACAGTTCGTTTGTAATTGTTTGAGTTTTTTCGTCTAATTGAATGGCCGAATCCAACTCTAAAGACAGGAAGCTTGATTTTTACAGAAAACTTGTAATCTGTTATTCCCTGCTCCTGCGAAATCTGAATGATAGATTGGATGGAAAGTATGTTAAAAAAAATCTTGAAATCATATGACTACTCAATCATTACAGTATATTTGCTGCTTTGCTTCTTTGGATTAATCATGATTTACAGCGCAAGTATGGTGATGGCCGTTCAATATTATGAGTATCCGGCAGATTTCTTTTATCAAAAGCAAAAAATCAATTTGGCAGCAGGTTTTCTGTTTTTTTTGTTTTTTGCCCTATTTCCATATAAAGCATTTAAAAGTAAAAAATTTCTAGTTTTCATTACAATAGCCGCGATCATTGGGCTGATCGCTGTAGATGTTTTCGGACATGCAACAAACAACGCCCAAAGCTGGATTAACGTAGGTACAAGGAAAATCCAGCCTTCGGAATTTGCCAAGCTGAGCGTCATCGTTTATTTATCAGCTGTGTACTCCAAGAAACAGGCATACATAAACCAGCTGGACAAAGGTGTCATGCCGCCATTGATGTTCCTCATTTTTGTTTGCTTTCTCATTGCCATGGAACCGGATAATGGGACAGCTCTCATCACCTTTCTAATCGGCGCGATGATCATTTTGTGTTCCGGGATGCGTTTGAAAACAATATTCAAACTTGGCTTGATGGGTCTGCTTTTAGCGGCTGTTCTGGCTCCGTTTGTCATTTTAAAATCCGATAAGATCTTTACCGACACCCGGCTTGGAAGAATCTATGGATTTTTGGATCCGTTTGGAACAGGCCAAAACGAAGGCTTTCAATTGGTAAATTCGTTTTTGGCCATTGGCTCGGGGGGATTGAAAGGCCTGGGGCTGGGCCAGAGCGTCCAAAAACTTGGGTATCTGCCCGAAGCACATACCGACTTTATCATGGCGATTATTGCAGAGGAGCTGGGGGTTTTTGGGGTCGTATTTGTACTGGCGGGCCTAAGCTACATTGTCTTGCGGGGAATTTATATCAGTACAAGAAGCCGCGACCCATTTGGCAGCATGCTGGCCATCGGCATATCCGGAATGATCGGAATACAGTCATTCATAAATTTAGGGGGCATGTCGGGAATTATCCCGATTACCGGTGTGCCGTTGCCATTTATCAGCTATGGGGGGTCCTCCATCCTCGTCCTTTCGATAGCGATGGGAATACTTGCCAACGTTTCGATGTTTAATCAATATGAGGAGAAATTCAAAACAAAAAATACTGTTCCTGTTCCCCGGACTGACAGATTACAGGAAGGCAGCCAAGAAAAGCGTCCATGGGTGAACCTTAAATAGATAAATGTTTATTAAGGGGAGATAGCTTATGACAAAGATTAACAAAGTACTAGTTGCCAACCGCGGGGAGATTGCCATCCGTGTGTTCCGTGCCTGCACAGAACTCGGAATCCGCACGGTAGCCGTCTATTCCCGCGAAGACTCGGGGTCCTATCACCGCTATAAAGCGGACGAGGCCTATTTGGTCGGGGAAGGGAAAAAGCCGATCGATGCTTATCTCGACATCGAGGGCATCATCGAAATCGCCAAACGTTCGGAGGCAGATGCCATCCATCCGGGCTACGGGTTTTTGTCCGAAAACATTGAGCTGGCGAAACGCTGTGCCGAGGAGGGGATCACCTTTATCGGTCCTGCCATAAGGCATTTGGATATGTTTGGGGACAAGGTCAAAGCGAAACACCAGGCAGTGCTTGCAGGCATTCCGGCCGTCCCGGGAAGCGATGGGCCGGTGGATAGCCTTGAAGAAGCTGCTGCCTTTGGAAATGAATACGGTTACCCAATCATGGTCAAGGCGTCCCTTGGCGGCGGAGGGCGCGGCATGCGCATCGTCCGGAGCAAAGGGGAATTGAAGGAAGCATTTGAACGCGCAAAGTCGGAAGCGAAGGCCGCCTTCGGCGATGACGAGGTTTATGTTGAAAAGTTCATTGAAAATCCGAAGCATATTGAAGTGCAGATCCTGGGGGATGCCCACGGGAACATCGTCCATCTGTTTGAGCGTGACTGTTCTGTCCAGAGGCGCCATCAGAAGGTGGTGGAGACAGCCCCATGTGTGTCGCTCAGTGAGGAAATGAGGGAGAGGATCTGCGGAGCTGCTGTCCAGCTGATGAAAAATGTCGGCTATCTCAATGCAGGAACGGTTGAATTCCTTGTAGAAGGGGACCAGTTTTATTTCATTGAGGTGAACCCGAGAATTCAGGTAGAGCACACCATTACAGAAATGATCACGGGAATTGATATTGTCCAGTCACAAATTTTGATTGCTGAGGGACATTCGCTCCATGGAGAAATCGTCCAAATCCCGAAACAGGAAAACATCAAGATAAACGGATATGCCATCCAGTCGAGGGTGACGACGGAGGATCCGCTGAATGATTTCATGCCGGATACCGGAAAAATCATGGCTTTCCGGACAGGCGGGGGATTCGGCGTCCGGTTGGATGCCGGGAACGGATTCCAAGGGGCTGTCATTACGCCGTATTACGATTCCCTGCTCGTGAAGCTGTCCACTCAGGCATTGACCTTTGAGCAGGCTGCAGCCAAAATGGTCAGAAACTTGAAGGAATTCAGGATTCGTGGAATTAAAACAAATATTCCCTTTTTGATTAACGTTATGCAGCACGAGCGGTTTATAACGGGCGAGTACGACACATCCTTTTTGGACAGTGCCCCTGAGCTGTTCTCTTTTCCTGAGAGCAAGGACCGCGGCACCAAAATGCTCACTTATATAGGGACAGTAACGGTCAATGGCTTTCCCGGCATAGAGAAGACAAAAAAACCTGTCGAACCCGATCCGAGGATTCCTTCCGTGCCGGCGGGCGAAAAAGTGCAGCGGGGCACTAAACAGATTTTGGATGAACACGGAGCCGAAGGACTGGTAGACTGGATCAGGCAACAGGACAAGGTTCTGATCACGGATACTACCTTCCGCGATGCTCATCAATCACTGTTAGCCACCCGGATCCGGAGCCGCGATCTCGTCCAGGCGGCCGAACCTACTGCCCATCTCTTGCCAGGACTCTTTTCCGTGGAGATGTGGGGAGGCGCGACCTTTGACGTTGCTTACCGGTTTTTGAAGGAAGATCCATGGGACAGGCTTGCAAAATTGCGGGAAAAGATGCCGAACATCCTGTTTCAGATGCTGTTTCGTGGTTCAAACGCCGTCGGCTATACGAACTACCCGGATAATGTCATCAAGGCTTTTATTCAGGAATCGGCAGACGCAGGCATTGATGTCTTCCGGGTCTTTGACAGTTTAAATTGGGTTAAAGGCATGGAAGTGGCCATTGATTCCGTCCGCCAGTCGGGCAAGATTGCCGAAGCGGCCATCTGCTACACAGGGGATATCAACGATCCCGAAAGGCCGAAATACCATATCGACTATTACAAAGACATGGCCAGGGAACTTCAGGCACAGGGAGCACACATGTTGGCGATCAAGGATATGGCAGGACTCTTGAAGCCGGCAGCTGCCTATCGGCTGATCTCCGAACTGAAGGAAACGGTCGATCTTCCGATCCATCTGCATATGCACGATACGAGCGGCAACGGCATTCTCACATATACGAAGGCGATCGAAGCAGGAGTGGATATTATCGATACGGCACTCGGTTCAATGGCCAGCCTTACGTCCCAGCCAAGCTTGAACACACTATATTATGCACTCGAAGGGACGGACAAGGCGCTTGATGTCGACATCGATTCCCTGGAGAAACTTTCCTATTACTGGGAGGACGTCCGCAAGTATTATCGCGACTTTGAAAGCGGGATGCTCGCGCCTCATACTGAAGTGTACAGCCATGAGATGCCCGGCGGGCAGTACAGCAATCTGCAGCAGCAGGCAAAAGCAGTGGGGCTGGGAAGCCGCTGGGATGAGGTCAAAGACATGTATAGCCGGGTCAACCGCATGTTCGGCGACATCGTCAAGGTGACACCTTCTTCAAAAGTGGTCGGAGATATGGCACTGTTCATGGTGCAAAATGACCTGAACGAAGAAACGGTACTGGAAAGAGGACGGTCCATCGACTTCCCGGATTCCGTAGTCGAACTATTCGAAGGCTATCTCGGCCAGCCGCACGGAGGATTCCCGGAAGAATTGCAACGGGTGATTCTGAAGAATCGCGAACCGATCACTGTCCGGCCGGGCGAACTGCTCGAAGATGTGGATTTCGGCCAGCTCAAAAAAGAACTGGCTGAAGAGATAGGGCCTGACGTAACAGCGAAAGATTTGATCTCCTACGCCCTTTATCCGAAAGTATTCCTTGAGTATATCGCCACACTGAATCAATTTGGAGACATTTCGGTGCTTGATACTCCGACGTTTATCCATGGCATGAGGCTTGGAGAAGAAATCGAAGTGGAGATTGAGACAGGAAAGACACTGATCGTCAAGCTTGTCTCCATCGGCCAGCCGCAGCCGGATGGTACGCGGGTTGTGTACTTTGAACTGAACGGGCAGCCAAGGGAAGTCGTCATTAAGGATGAAAACATCAAATCGACCGTTGTGCTCAAACAGAAGGCGGACCCGAAGAACCAGGCCCATATCGGAGCCACGATGCCGGGAACCGTCCTGAAGGTCCTCGTCGAAAAAGGGGAGAAAGTCCAAAAAGGTGATCACCTTGTGCTCACCGAAGCGATGAAAATGGAAACAACGGTCCAGGCACCGTTTTCCGGAATCGTCAAAGATATATTTGTGCAGGCGGGAGACGCCATCCAGCCGGGTGATTTGTTGATAGAAGTGGAAAAATAAATCATACCCAATAAAAAATCTTGCGCAAAGTTAGCGCAAGATTTTTTATTGAGGAATCATATTTGGCGATTTGATTTTAGCCTCGGCACTTACATTATCATCCGTTTCTGAAACGGGCGAGTACTCCATGCTGCCTCTGGTGATCAGCATGATAAAATAGCTTAGAAGGCCAAAGAGGCATGTAATAAAAAGTGCATGTGCCAAAGCAACATAAATATTCAAGTCTGTAAATACTACTGCAGCTCCGGCTACAACCTGCATTGCAACAAGAATGAAAGCGGTGATCCAGCCGTTGACAACAACTTTTTGGTCTTTATACCTTTTGATGGCCATCCATGTAATATAGCCTATCCACAAAAAGATGAGCCCTGCCATAAAACGATGTCCCATTTGGATCCACTCATACATATTGGTTGGCAAGGAGAAAGGCGTGCTGTTTAAACAAAAAGGCCAATCTTTACAGACAAGGCTTGCCTCTGTATGCCGTACAAGGGCTCCTGTGTAAACAACTATATAGGAATATACTGTAACTCCGATTGTATGGTATTTCATTTTTTTATCCAGCTTGATTTTTGATGTATCCAGCTTCTTATCAACTTCGAAAATCAGCAGTGTCAAAAGAAATACTGCGGCAAAGGATATAAGCGAGATTCCGAAATGAAGTGCCAAAACAAAATCGGACTGGCCCCATACGACCGCAGCCGCCCCAATCAGCCCTTGGAGAATGATGAAGGAGACAGAAAGGATGGCAAGAGCTTTAGTTTCTCTCTGGTCCCCAATCGTTTTCCAGGCCCAAATTGAAAGAATCAGAACGAGCAAACCGGCGGCTCCGGAAACAACCCGGTGGGCAAACTCAATCACAAGTTCAACAGTGATATCGGTTGGTATCAGTTGGCCGTTGCACAGCGGCCATGACCTTCCACAGCCCATACCGGAGTCGGTCTTTGTAACCAAAGCACCGCCCAGAAGGACAAAAACCATTACAACCGTTGTAAGTACAGCAAACCATTTTAACTTCCGGTGCAAAATTTCACCCACTTATCTTTATTAAATTTTATTGGAATGATTAATTTCAACTTTGATACTACATAAACACATTTAAAAATACAACCGACAAATTTGTTAACACGGCCAAAAAAGGTGTAAACTTGAAAAAAACGATAAATTTTGATAGTAATGATATAGAGGTTGGTGAATTTTCGTCATAATATTCTTTTTGGGTGACACATTTTGGACAAAATAATGGCTGAATGCAATGTAAAAATCGTTGGATTATATGATTAAATATATTGTTGAAGGCCTATGTTCATAATCCTGTTCAACTGCACTCGGCTTTTCAACATCTGTATGCTACAATATGATGTGCGGGCGTGGGCCAATGCTTTCAGGAAAAGTTGAAAAAACAGGTAAATAAATGAACAAATACTGAAACATCTTACATAATGCAGGAAAACTGTTCCAAGATGGCCTATAGTAACAATGATATGTAAATACGTTTTGGAAAGGAGACGAGTGGAAAAAGATATGGAAAACAGCCGGAGCATATCTGAAGTGGAAGCCTCTCCTTCGACAGCCTGGTCGGATTTTATGGCCTTGATCAAAATTGGAATTGTTAACTCCAACCTGATACCTGTTTTTGCGGGGCTATGGCTTGCACTCATATATAATGGACAGCATTTTCTCCAATCCTTGGACACTGTTATTTTTACGCTGCTCGGGTCTGCCTTTATAATGGCCGGATCATGTGCTTTCAATAATTATATTGATCGGGACATTGATCCTATAATGGAGAGGACAAAATCAAGGCCGACGGTAACAGGGCGGATCAGCGGCGGAAAAGTCCTTACAGTAGGGTCCACCTTCGTGATATTGGGCTTGATTCTCATTTTTCTTACCAATGCAACAGCCGGTTTTATCGGTATCGTTGGGGTACTCAGCTATGTGGTGCTTTACAGCATGTGGGCTAAGCGGAAGCTTGTAAGCAACACTGTTATTGGAAGCTTATCAGGTGCGGTTCCTCCACTGATCGGTTGGGCGGCAATTGATCCGAGCCTGCCAACGATGGCATGGATGCTATTTCTGCTCATGTTCATATGGCAGCCGCCTCATTTTTATGCACTGGCCATGAGGAGAGCTGAGGAATACAGAGCAGCCGGCATACCTATGCTTCCGGTCGTGAAAGGTTTTGCTGCCACGAAGCGCAGCATCGTTATGTGGGTGGCTTTATTGCTGCCGATTCCTTTTTTTATGACGATGCTTGGAATACCATTTGTCGTATTAGCCACGCTATTAAATGTTGGATGGTTAGTGATGGGAATTGCTGGTTATAAAATGAAAAATGATATAAAATGGGCAACGCTCATGTTTGTTTATTCATTGAACCATTTGACCATTATTTTTACTGCAATGGTAATTTTCGCAGTTATTTAACTAGGGAATTCTTTCTTTTTTAAAGAAATCCAAATAGAAAGACCCGGTCCTTGCAACCACTAAGATATTTTACGAAAGAGGGGTTTGATTGAATTATGAAACTATGGCTGCAAAAGTGGCGTCTATTATCAGTTTTGGCGATATTGGCGCTCGTGCTTTCAGGCTGCGGCGAGCCTTTTCTATCGGGGCTGGTTCCCGCAGGAGAAGTTGGGAAACAGCAGTATGATCTCATTCTTCTCAGTTTAGGGATCATGACACTGGTAATCATTGTTGTAGTAATTATCTTTACTTTTGCTATCATTAAATTCCGGCGTAAAGATGACAGAATTCCAAAACAGGTGGAGGGCAGCCATACGCTTGAGATTGTATGGACTGTTATTCCGATCATCTTGCTTCTAATCCTTGCAGTACCGACAGTTGCTGTTACTTTCAGCCAAGGCGATGTTTCTGCAATTGATAAAAAAGACGCCGATGGAAACCGGGACGCTCTTGTTGTGAACGTCAATGCACACTTATACTGGTGGGAATTCGAATATCCGGATCTTGGGATTGTAACAAGCCAGGACCTTGTTATTCCAACAGATGAAAAAGTTTACTTCCAGGTAACAAGTAAAGACGTAAAACACTCATTCTGGATTCCACCATTAGGCGGGAAGCTGGACACAAACCCGGAAAACGTCAATAAATTCTGGTTGATTGCCGATAGTGACAAAGCTGAGGAAGCAGGCAATCTTTTCTACGGAAAATGTGCTGAGCTGTGCGGTCCTTCTCATGCGTTGATGGACTTCAAAGTAAAAGCATTGCCGCAGAAGGATTTTGAAAACTGGGTTGCCGATATGCAAAATGCAAAAGAGCCTGTTAAACCGACTTCTGACCTTGCAAAACAAGGTGAAGAAATCTTCAACCAAAGCTGTATTACTTGTCACGCTGTTACACCTGAGGCAAAACCAAGCGGGGAACTTGCTCCAAATTTAGCAGGGTTTGCCGATCGTGAAAGAGTTGCAGGGGTTCTCGATCACAATGAAGAAGAATTGAAAAAATGGATCAAAGATCCTGAAAAAATTAAACCGGGCAACAAAATGACAGGTACGTATCCGGAAATGTCCGATCAGGAATTGGATGCATTGGCTGCGTATTTGATGGAATTAAAGGTTCAACAATAATTAACGTATAACAAAGGGAGGTTTAATTGTGAGTACTATTGCTCAAAAAAGAAGTTTCGGAGCCGCTGTATGGGACTACTTGACAACTGTGGACCATAAAAAAGTCGGCATCTTGTACTTCGCCGCAGGGTTCTTCTTCTTTCTCCTAGGCGGAATCGAAGCTATGATTATCCGTATCCAGCTCGCAGTGCCTAACAATGACTTTGTGAGTGCCGGTACGTTTAATGAAATGATGACGATGCATGGAACAACAATGATTTTCTTTGCTGCCATGCCGATCCTTATTGGTTTTATGAATGCGATTATGCCTCTCCAAATTGGAGCGAGGGACGTTGCCTTTCCATTTTTAAACGCTCTTGGCCTTTGGCTGTTCGTCTTCGGGGGCTTGCTGGTGAACGTATCTTGGTTTCTTGGAGGAGCTCCTGACGCAGGTTGGACTTCCTACGCATCGCTTGCAATGAATTCAACCAGCCATGGTGTTGATTTCTATGTAACCGGAATTCAAATCTCCGGGTTTGGTACACTCATGGGGGGAATCAATTTCCTTGTAACAATTATTAATATGCGTGCACCAGGAATGACTTACATGAGAATGCCTATGTTCTCTTGGACGACATTCATCACATCGGCACTCATTTTGTTCGCATTTCCTCCGCTTACTGTTGCATTGTTCCTTTTGACTTTCGACAGAATGTTCGGGGCGAACTTCTTCAACGTTGCAAATGGAGGAAACACTATCATCTGGGAACACTTCTTCTGGATTTTCGGACATCCGGAAGTATATATTTTGATTTTGCCTGCCTTTGGTATTTTCTCTGAAGTCATCTCGACTTTCTCAAGAAAGAGATTGTTTGGATATTCATCAATGGTTTTCGCTACTGTATTGATCGGATTCCTTGGCTTCATGGTGTGGGCTCACCACATGTTTACTGTAGGGCTCGGCAACATTGCCAACGCGATTTTTGCGGTTGCAACAATGGCTATTGCTGTACCGACTGGTATTAAGATCTTTAACTGGCTCTTAACGATGTGGGGAGGAAGCATCAAATTTACTACTCCAATGCTTTGGGCAGCTGCTTTTATCCCTTCATTCGTTATGGGCGGTGTAACTGGTATCATGCAGGCTGCTGCTCCTGCCGACTATCAGTATCATGACACTTACTTTATCGTTGCCCACTTCCACTATGTAATCGTAGGTGGAGTAGTGTTTGGTATCTTTGCAGCTGTTCATTACTACTGGCCAAAAATTTTCGGAAGAATGTTGAATGAAACATTGGGTAAAATCACTTGGGCATTGTTTGTTATTGGATTCCATTTAACTTTCTTTATCCAGCATTTCCTTGGCCTAATGGGAATGCCGAGAAGGGTTTTCACATTCCTTGATGGACAGGGTTTGACTACTGGAAACTTGATCAGTTCCATCGGTGCTTTGACGATGGCTGTGGCAGTAATTGTATTGCTCATTAACATAGTAGTGACAGCTGCCAAAGGAGAAGCAGTTTCCAACGACCCTTGGGGCGATGGACGTTCCATCGAGTGGGCTATTCCTTCACCGCCGCCATTTTACAACTTTAAGCAACTTCCATTAGTTCGCGGACTTGATGCTTTCTGGTTGGAAAAAATGGAAGGCAGAACTGAAATGACGCCGGCAGAGCCTATCGGTGAGATTCACATGCCAAACGGATCATTTATTCCTTTCATGATCTCATTCGGTTTCTTTGTTGCATCTTTCGGAGCTATCTATCACCAAGAGCATGCTTGGGGAATTCCAGTATTGATTATCGGATTAGCCATTGCATTTGGTTCAATGCTTGTACGCTCCTTGAAAGACGACCACGGCTATCATATTCCTAAATCAGAATTGATGGATGATAGTGAGAAAGGAGTTAAAGCATAATGGCAGTTGAACAGCAATTTACTCCGGAAACATGGCCGGAGGCACCAGAGCGGGCCACTCTGGAAGGAAAAAATAAATTCTTGGGTCTCTGGTTTTTCCTTGGAGGCGAGACCGTTCTCTTCGCCTCCTTCTTTGCCACATATCTGGCCCTTAAAGATAAAGTTCCAAACAGCGACAGCCTGACCTCAACCGATGTTTTCGGCCTGCCGCTTGCATTCGCCATGACGATGCTGCTATTGACAAGTTCAGTAACAAGTGTATATGCGATCTATCACTTGAGGAACTTCAATTATAAAAAAATGCAACTATGGTTCATCATTACACTATTATTGGGTCTTGGGTTTTTCGTACTGGAAATTTATGAGTTTCATCACTACACGACAGAATTAGGATTTGGTTTTAAAAGCAGTGCCTTCAGTTCAGCCTTCTATACCCTGGTAGGATTCCACGGAGGCCACGTTGTTTTCGGTCTTGGCTGGATCACGGCATTGCTTGTACGTAACGCAAAACGAGGACTAAGTCTTTATAATGCGCCAAAGTTCTATTTGGCAAGTATTTATTGGCACTTTATCGACGTAGTCTGGGTATTTATCTTCACTGTCGTTTACTTAATGGGAATGGTGGGATAACGTATGGAAGATCAATACTTAAATTCAGGAAATCCGCGTGTTGATTATGAATACCGTCGCAGAAGAAACAAGGAACACATGCGCCATCAAGTGATCTCATTTGTCATCTCAATCTTTTTGACGCTGGTGGCATTCGGCGCAGTAGCTGCCGGATTTGATAAATGGTTTGTTATTCCGTTTATCCTTTTGCTCGCATTAGTGCAGGTAATCTTCCAATTATATTACTTTATGCATATGAGCGAGAAGGGGCATGAAGCGGTCCAGCTGTTTATATATGGAGGGGTCATTATCGGTTTCGTTACCCTTTTGGCCTTCTTGACCATCGTTTGGTGGTAAGTAAACTTTTAGCCAGTCGAATTTTTCGGCTGGCTTTTCTTCTTATTTGGCTGACATTGAAAGACACGCGGGATTGTCATCAACTTGTCATCCCGAATCGTTGAAGTAGGAGAACCTGCTAAGTATAATGGAAGGTAGAAGAAATTGTAAACCACAAAAGAGGTGAAGGCGGATGCCTTTAAGTATATTTGGTTTTCGTGCACTTTGGAGTCCTTATTTCATGATCTTCATTTTGCTCCTGGTTGCCGGCTACTTTTATTTGATGGTTAAGAAACGCCATCTTTTTAAAGACAATGAGCCTTTAAAAAAAAGCCAGGCTGCATTATTCCTGATCAGCATGCTGCTGCTTTATATCATTAAAGGATCGCCTGTCGACCTGATGGCACATATTATGTTTACTTTTCACATGGTCCAAATGGCTTTTCTTTATTTGGTCATACCCCCGTTGCTTATTTCAGGCGTACCAAACTGGGTATGGAAGCACATCATTGAGATGCCTTTCTTCAATGGGATGTTTCGTTTTTTTACAAAACCGCTGATTGCACTTGTTATGTTTAATGGATTGTTTTCCATTTACCATATTCCGATGGTGATGGACTATGTTAAAATGAACATTTTTCTGCACGCTTTTTATACAGTCGTATTGTTTATATTTGCCATTTTCCTTTGGTGGCCGCTTGTCAACAAATTGCCGGGACAATACCAGCTGCACGGCTTGAAGAAAATCGGCTATATTCTCGGAGACGGTGTACTTTTAACCCCGGCATGCGGGCTGATCATTTTTGCGCCGGAAGCAATGTATGCGACATACACCGATGGCGAGATGTGGATGAAGGCAATGGAGCTATGTGTGCCGGGTGCGACACTTGCCGGCTTAAGCATAAGCGGTCCCGAGTTATTTACGAATATGCCGGCCAGGGAAGACCAGCAGCTTGGCGGAGTCTTAATGAAAATCATCCAGGAGATTGTGCTGGCTACCATTTTGGCAAAAGTCTTTTTCGAGTGGTATAAAAAAGAATCGGCTGAAGTTGATCCAATTGATGAGAGTCTCATTCAAGGCGACCCCCATCCTGTGGATTAAAAGGGGGAGAAAATCCTCCTTTTTAAAAATCAGACAAGGAAGGAAATTGAAGTAGATGTCAGTTCCAATCTTACCGACTATCAGTACGGCATGTATTGTTATCAGTGCTTTGCTTGTGGCCATTGGCTGGGGAAAAATCAGGAATGGCCAAATTGAAAGCCATAAGAAAACAATGATTGCCGCAGCTGTTTTTGCCGTAATATTTTTTATCATCTATTCAAGCAGAACGGTTTTCATAGGGAATACATCTTTTGGGGGACCGGAGAATCTAAAGCTCTTTTACACCATTTTTTTAATTTTCCATATTACATTGGCAACCGTCGGTGCCGTTCTCGGAATCATTTCGCTATGGTCGGGCTTAAAAGACAAATTGAATATTCATAAGAAACTGGGACCTGTTACGAGCATTGTTTGGTTTGGTACAGGCATTACGGGTGTCTTTGTGTATCTATTCCTTTATGTATTGTATGAAGGAGGAGAAACGACATCCTTGATCAAAGCGATCCTGGGCGGTTGAAAAAGCATGCATGGCCTGAATAGGGCTATGCATGCTTTTAAATTTTAAAATTTAATTTTATGATTCCTGCTTCCCTTGCTGTCTTAAATATAATAAGGAGCAGCGGACCAATAATAATTCCCAGTATGCCAAGAAGTTTTAGCCCCAAATACATTGCAATTAATGTGGCAAGCGGTGAAAGGCCCATATGGGTGCCCATCACCTTCGGCTCCACGGTGCGCCTGATAACTAGCAGGACAATGGCCAGTATCGCAAGTTTTGTTCCCAAAACCAAATTTCCCGACAGCAGGTGATACAGAGACCAGGGGCCGAGTACTATGATTGAGCCGATAATGGGAATAAGGTCAATGACCCATATAACCAGGGACATAATAATGGCGACCTTTGGTGATATCAATAATAGGCCGATCAGGCACACTGCAAAAATAATCAGGCTCACAAGGAACTGAGCCTTGAAAAAACCAACTACAACATGTGAAATCCGGCCTGTCATAAATTTGACCTTTTCAGACGTTTCATCAGTCAAGTGTCTGTAAATGCCGGACTGGATTTTTGGCAGATCAAGCATGAACAAAAATAAAGCAATTAAGTATACCAGGAAGCTGACAAGAAAATTCGGTATATAAGATAAGGCTGCACTGATATTCTCAATATTTAAATTTTGGCGGATACTGATGATGATCGTATTTAAAAAGCCGTTCACTTCCTCGGTTATGGAATGAACCACTTCTTCAGGAAGACCTTGGGCTGTATTCTTGAAATGCTCCTCATAATTTCTCCACATCTCAGAAACATTATTTACATACTGAGGAAAATCCTCAACTAATTTAACCGCCTGCCCTACTACCTTTGTAGTAACAAAGAAAATACAGATTCCCATAATGACAGTGAATACAGTAAAAACGATCATTACTACAAAATGCCTTTTTAAGGAAATTTTGTATTGAAGGAGTTTAACAAGCGGCTCCAGAATAAGGGCGGTTACCAATGCAGCAATCAAAGGTACGGATACCGGCATGATGAAATAGAAAGCCAGTGCAACAAGAACAATAAATATACCGATCGTCACATGTTTTCTTTTTATCCCAAACAAATCTCTCCTCCTTTATAAAATTCTTTATACAAATTATAGTATAGAGATCAAATTTTTTATATGGTTACAAAAAAAGAACACGGATATTTTCCGTGTTCAGGATGGTATCACTCTGCAAATACTTCAACTTCTTTCTTGATCGCCTCTAACATTTGGCTGCACTGTTTTACAAGTGAAGCAGGGAAAACCTCATCTTCTCCGTATTCCACACCATGGGGATAATAATGCTTTCCAAGCAGCGGGGTCATCAATTGAATCAAAGCTTTGCCGCTTCCTACATCTCCTTCAATGGCATAACCTGGAATACGCAAGTAATATGTACCTTCTTGAATAACAAATTTATGGTCGTATGTCACTCTTTCATAGTCCCATTGACCTGCACGCACCATGCGGTTTTTGCTCATTACTTCGTCAAGCCGGTTTAAATCAATTTTAAATGATTCTAATCCGATGTTTTCAAACTTCATATTAAAGTTCCCTCCTAATAATTCAGGCCGCTAGTATTACCCCATATTTTATAATAGTCGAAAAAACACCTTCTTGCAACGAAATCAAATATAATTTGCCTGCCGTCTCCCGGTCCGCGTTATGCACGTATAATCCGGCCAATATTGGTGACGATAGGAAACGTATGAATTGAAAAAATTGTTGAGGAGGAATAAGAAATGACCCATATTGGTGACATTATGACAAAGGATGTCGAAACTTGTTCGCTGAAAGATAATATCTTCGAAGTGGCTATGAAAATGAAAGAACTGGACGTCGGTGTCATACCGATTGTGGAAAATAAAAGACTGATGGGAATCATCACGGACAGGGATATCGTTCTTCGCTGTATCGCCGAAAAACAACCGCCTTCATCCAAGGTGGAAGATATTATGAGCGAAAACCTGTTTACAGTTTCTCCTGATACGACAACGCAGGAAGCAGCACGGTTAATGGCAAAAGAGCAGATTCGCCGCCTGCCGGTTGTCGAAAATGGAGAATTGGTCGGCATCGTCGCACTTGGGGATTTGGCGGTCAGGGATTTAACTGACAATCAGGCTAAGCATGCACTGTCAGAAATCTCGGAAGATGATGGAGAACAGGCGATACACTAGGTCCAATGAACAAAGGCGGAAGCGTCTGTTTATCGACGTACAGACTGGAGCGCTTCTGACGAGATAAAGGATAAGGAAGTGCGGAGAGTGCCTGCTTATCGGCGACAAGCATAAGACGAGCGCTGTAGAAGGCGTAGTTTGCCTTCAGCAGCGATTGGCTTATGACCTCGAGCCGATGGCACTCGCAGCCGGACAACACGCGCAGCGGAGCGGAGCGATGTTGACTTATCGTAGGAAGAAGCGTGAAGTCTGCTAGTCGATAGGCGCTGAAGCCGGACGTAGCACAAAAAGATAATGGGTTATCAACAACTTAAGCGCTTTATTTCCTAAACAATCAAAAAACCCTGTAAATCAGGGTTTTTCTTATTTTTGCTATATGTTCATACGCGGGGAAATGGTATAATTTAACCTAAATAATGAGAGCCATAGAGAGAAGGGGTAAAACTGCGTAACTTATTCCGAATCATGTTTTTTACGGCAGCATTGATCGTTATAAGCTTTTATATATATTCCCCTGAAGAAACGGGCCCCATAAAAGATGATACCTTTTCACTTCCTCCAAAACATGACAATGACGAGGCGATCCCCCATATCGACATAACCGATTCCGACAAGCAGCCCGCCGAAGGACTGGGTTCCTTTATCGGGAGGCCGGAGACTGATCTGATTGAAGGTTTCGGTGAGCCCGACCGGAAGGATCCTTCTGCCTACGGGTATGAATGGTGGGTCTACAATGATGAACTTGATTCATATATGCAGGCCGGTATTCAGGACGGTAAGGTTGTTACCATATATGCAGTTGGAAGCCAGTTGAATATCGCACCGTTTAAAATAGATCAACCGGTTGAGAATATTTACCGGTCAACTGTACTTGAGACAGAAATTGTAGTGAATACAAAAGAGGGAAGTTATCGATTCGAATTATCGGAAGAGGACTTGAATATCCGGCCGCTCATACAGCTCGGCGATATTTTTGCCCAGCTGTCCATTGATAAGTTCACCGGTTCATTGTTCAGTGTCAGATTTTTGGACAAAAAGACGCTTATCAGCCAGCGGCCGTATGAGCTGATTTACAGCGGTGATTTGATCGGCCCGGAAGAACCGGGGGAAGATGACTGGGAAGCCATTGAAAGGGGAAGCGAAAAGCAGATCTTTGATCTGACGAACAACTTCCGCATGCGCTTTGATCTCCCTGAACTGGAATGGGATGAAGAAGTTGCCGAAGTGGCATACGGGCATAGTAAGGATATGAGTGAAAATGAATATTTTGCGCATGATTCCCCGGCCTTCGGCGACTTGTCAAAACGGTTGAAGAAAGGGAAGGTTCCCTTCCAGACAGCCGGAGAAAATATAGCGGCCGACTATGTTGACGGGCCTGCTGCGGTTGAGGGCTGGCTTAATTCGGAAAACCACCGCAAAGCACTTTTGGATAAGGACTATACCTTGCTCGGTGTGGGGGTCTATAAGAAAAAATATACACAGAACTTTGTCAGGCCGTCCGAAATATGAAGCGTTTCCCGTTTGCGATGAACAATCATGCCCCATTATCATAATATAAATGGAGGATAAATTGAGGTGATTGTGATGGCCGGGAAAAAGCTTCATCCATCGGTAGAACGATTCAAATCATTTATTAAAGAGCATCCAAACCTCATAAAATTGGTAAGAAATGAAGAATACACCTGGCAGGAACTATATGAGGATTGGTATTTGCTCGGTGAAGACGATCCGAAATGGACCCAATATAAAAAAGAAAGCCCAACCAAGGCACCTGATCAAAAAAACGATGAGAAAAAATGGGTACAGCAATTGACCGGAATGTTTAAAAAGATGGATGCCAATCAAATGCAGCACCATATAAACAATTTGAGCGAGGCCATAGGAGCGATCCAAGGAGTTCTGGCCCAATTCCAAGGAAACAGCCAAAACAGCCAAGAAAATATACCACCGCAAAATGAAGCCCCGAGAAATCCATTTTCATTCCGGAAAGATTAAGGAAAAGGAGTGAGAGGAATGAGGGCGGATGTATTGCAATATATATATGCCAATAATGAATTGAAGCGTTTTATACGGGAACAGCCGCGGTGGTACCGGACACTTTCCCGCAAGCCCGAGCTATTGGAACAGTTTGAAATTGCCTCCAGCCATTATTTTGAAAAGACGATTCCTCACCGGGTCGAGAAGTTCTCCAGAGGCGTCCAAATGGCTTCAATGATGATGGGGATGCTACAGGCTATGAAATCATGAATTCAGAACACATAAAAAATTTATGTGTTCTTATTTTTTGCATGAACCTTATCCTTTGGGGAGAAAACTAAAGGCAAGAGGTGATGACGTTGAAAAAAATGACGGCATATATATTGATTGTTCTCATATTTGCCGGATGTGCACAAAGGCTGCCGGATCCTGAAGCCGATAAAGCTAAAGCGATGGAAACAAATGATGTAAGCAGCAAGGAAATGACGGTACGCCATAGTGTCCAGGGCAATTCATTATATATTGAATGTTTTATTCCCGGCATTTCTTTTTCCGATGCCAAGGACAGGCAATCAGGGAAAGCCCTTTTATATATTGACGGACAATTGTACAATGAATATGACACAGCCGCCTTCGTTGTTAAGGAAATTCCAAGCGGTGTCCACACATTTAAAATTGAAATAGTAGGAAAGGACAATAGGAAGCTTGGGATCAGCAAAAAGTTTACGGCAACAGTCGGTTGATGGTGCCGTCTAACGGGAAACATGGTAAAATAAGTGGTGGAGGTGAGCTCTTTGCTTGCTACACTTGAAAGGATTGAAATCATCGAGAGCGCCGAAGCGCTTGGAGAACTTATTCGGGAAACAGATATTGCCGAGCGGTATCGGCATTACTATCATAAATTGCAGGAAGATGCCAATACAAGAAAGAAAATTGCAGCGTTCGTCAAAATGAAAGAGTTATACGAAGATGTCCAAAGGTTCGGGCGCTACCATCCCGAATATAAAGAAATCATGAGAAAGACGAGAGAGCTTAAACGGGAGATGGATCTCGACGAAAATGTTGCAAACTTCCGGAAGGCGGAGAATGATCTGCAAGCATTGCTGGATCAAATAAGTGTGATTGTCAGCCATGCTGTTTCCGCCAATATCAAAGTGGATACCGGCAATCCTTTTTTTGATAAAGGTTCATCATGCTCTGGAGGATGCGGAACCGGCTCCGGTTGCGGATGCTCTGCATAACCACCAGGAAAGCAATAAAAAGGGGAACAAATATGTTTACAAAAAGACAGGGATTAATCATATGGCTGTATAATTTAAAAAATACAAAAATGCTCAGGCGCTTTGGAAATGTACATTTTGTCTCCAAACGGTTGAAATATGCCGTACTCTATTGCAATCAAAGCGAATTGGAGGCTTTGTCGGAAAAATTGGAATCACTCCCGTTTGTGAAAAAAGTGGAGCCATCCTACAAGCCTTTTCTTAAGACGGAATTTGAAAATGCGAAGCCCGACAAAGCGAAGGAATACGATTATAGGTTAGGTCTTTAAGAGCGGCGGCCCAAAACAGGGCCGTTTTTTGGTAATGGAGGGAATCGCTTGTTGACAAAAAGGGTTATTCGCTTTTCATTAATTCTTGCGTCCGTTGTCGGGTGCATCTTAATCATCCAGTGGAAAGGATATACCTCTGTAAAAGATGCGGCCACATTAAATATTGAGCAAACGTTTTCCGTTCGCCACACACATGATGAATTTGCTGTTAAGCAGGTTATTGCAAATCTTCCTGAGGGAATGTATAGCGTCCGGTTCCCTGCAAAAGCGATGGAAATCGATTGCAAATCAGGAGAGGATAAAGCCTGCAGGTGGGTGAATGGAAGCAACAGCAAATTGAAAGCTAAGGATGAGACTTTGACCTTTTCCTATAAACTTAAAGCGCCGAAGAAAGTTTCCGGACTTTTGCTGGAAGATTGGGGAGCCATAATTGAAGAGGCACCCAATATAACAACCCGGATCCAATTGACTGAACATAATTGGCGTAATGGCACCTGGGCAGCCGGGGCGGAATTAGCCGGAATGGAAAAAATGGAGGCCATCGATTATTATGTATTTGAAACGGAAGACAGGGTCCCTCCATTATATTGGCAGGAAAATGCCCTCGCTCCAATGGAAATGAACCAGCATCTTACCATTTATTCAGAAGGCAAGCCACCGTTAAACACATCAGTTTTTCAAAAACTCGTTCCGGACGAAAAATTGTTCATCATCATGTCCGGCCATGCAAAAGAACTGGCGGAAACAGGAAAACTGATCATTGTGCCGAAGAATAAAAAAAATGTTGAAGAAGAGCTTGCAAGGCTGCTGCTTGAAAGAAAGCTCTCATTCAGGAAAGGGAATGAGTGGATTCCGGATTTGATAGCCTCCGTAATGTTGGATACCCCCGCACATAACAATAAGGTGGAAAAAATGCGGAAAACGATGCTATCAGTACTGACAGAAGACCAAATTGAGCGCTGGCTTGAAAGCAGTCTTTCAGCAGGATCTGAAATGATCACAAGTGAAATGCTGGATGAACTGTTGGAAGATACGGCGGGGATTAAAACTGATTTTTTCCAAAAAAACGCGGATATGGGCAAGGCCTTTCAGCCGTTCTATTTTTTGGACAGGCGGAAAATATACATAGAAGGACGTAAAGCCGAAGATATTAAAATATTGTTTCAAAATGACCGGACCTATATATCCTTCATTCCGTTAATTAAAAAACTTGGCTTTCGTATACTGGATCCATCCAAGCCTGATGAGATGATGATTGAAAAGAATGGGGACAAATACCATTTTGTTTTTTCAAAGAAATTGTTTGCCAAAAACGGGCAGCAGTTTGGTTTTCAGAAGAACCCGTTTTTCACGGACCAAAATGAAATTTATTTGGATGCGGCCGCACTAAAGGGACTGTTTGACCTGGAAGTGAAGGAAAACAGCGATGAAATTAATATACAATAAAAAACCCTGCAGAAAAACTGCAGGGTCCTTCTATTTTCCGCATTAACGAAATAGAAGGCAAAGGGAGAGGAGAAACCGGAGGAAGAACTTATGGGGAAGCGTAAGTCTTCTCCGCGGTTGGCAACAACATCTGCTGCGATGTTGTTAATCATATTATCACCTGAAAAAGAACTTTTATACATGCGTTATGCAAACGAGCGCAGGCTTAAGTCGAATTTGATTAATATAGATTGTGGAATGCTTTTGTGTTAGTATAAAAAGCGATAATAAGGACGAATGGTGGCGAATATGAGGGTAATATCAGGAAACTGCAAGGGCAGGAAGCTGAAGTCGGTCCCGGGCAAATCAACCAGGCCGACGACAGATAAAATGAAAGAAACGATATTTAATTGGATCGGCCCCTATTTTTCCGGCGGTTCCTGCCTTGATTTATACGCAGGCAGCGGCGGCATCGGTTTGGAGGCACTGAGCAGGGGCATGGATTTTGCAATTTTTGTGGACAATAACAAACAGGCTATTCATACAATCAAGACGAATGTTTCCATATGCGGCATGGATGATAAATGCGAGATTTACAATAATGACTCAGAACGTGCATTAAGGGCGATAGACAAAAGAAAGCTGCAATTTGATCTGATTTTTTTAGATCCGCCTTATAAAAGGCAAAAGCTCGAGTCACTGCTTGAGATGATAGAAAAAAAGTCTTTACTAAAACAATCGGGCTGCATCATATGCGAGCATGATCCGGAAGTGGCGCTTCCGGAAACGATTGGCGGGCTGGAGCAAGTGAAAAGTGCCAGCTATGGAATGAGCAGTTTGGCTATGTATATTCATGAGAAAAAGAGGGGGAGCACTGATGACGAGCATCGCAGTATGCCCGGGAAGCTTTGATCCGGTGACAAACGGACATCTGGACATTATCCGACGTGGAGCAAAGGTTTTTGATGAAGTGTACGTGGTGGTTTTAAGCAATTCGTCCAAGAAGCCGTTATTTTCCACAGATGAAAGAACGGAATTGATTCGGAAAGTGACGAAAGATATAAAAAATGTCAAAGTGGATTCGTTTAACGGCCTTCTTGTCGATTATGCAAAAAGCATCCATGCCAATGCAATCATAAGAGGATTGAGAGCGGTCTCAGATTTCGAATATGAAATGCAGATCACCTCAATGAACAGGGTCCTGAATGAAAATATTGAAACATTTTTTATCATGACCAATAACCAGTATTCATTTTTGAGTTCCAGTATTGTAAAAGAAGTTGCAAAATACAATGCAGACATATCAGAGCTCGTTCCCTGGGAAGTGGAAAAAGCTTTAAAGAAAAAGTTTCATCATGATTAATCTAATTTTTTGACACCATTGTCTGTACATAGAACGCAATGCAAATCAATAACATAAGAATGGTGAAAAGGGGTCCAAACTGTTTCAGCCAATGAAACAAGTTTTCCCACCAGATGTCATATTCCTGTAAAAATACCGGAATGGATGTGGACTGGCCGCTTAAAAACCTTTGTTCGAAAGGTTTCCAGAAAAGAAATGTAAAAAAACCCGACAAAAAGCCATGAAGAATGCGGGCGATAAAGAATGGGCGAAAGCGGATATCAGTCTGGGCAAGTATGCTTGCCACCTGGGCTTGAACACTGAAACCGCTGAATCCGAGAATAAAGCTTGCCATGATGGCCTGCTGCATCAGGGTTGCTTCGTGAACCTGGCTGGTCATCTGGCTTCCGAGAGTGATTTCAAAAATACCGGCAATGGAAGGCATGCTTAAAGACGCCGGCAATTGGAAAATCATCAGGAAACCTTTTATCAGTTCAGCCAGAAATGCTGTAATATGCATGTGGAACAAAAGCTTGTTAACAACAGAAAACAATATGATGAAACCTCCGATCATAAGCAATGTGTGGATGGATGAAATGACAGCATCCCCCACCAGCTTTCCGATCGGTTTTTTATTTTTTAATCTTGTTTGATGCATAGCTGACAATGCTTCGGTCAAAAGGGGGCGTTTATATGCCTTTTTATCTCTTTTGGACTGCCTCTGGCCGAAATTTCTCATCATGATTCCTACAGAAAAATTGCCGATATAATGTGCAAAAGCCAATAGGAACCCCAATTTGGGATTATGGAAAAAGCCTACAGATACCGCACCGAAAATAAAAAGGGGGCTTGAGCAATTTGTAAAGGATACAAGTCTTTCCGCTTCATTGCGCGTCAAATGCCCCTCCTGCCGGAGCCGTGCGGTTATTTTTGCACCTGCAGGAAAACCGGAGGCCATTCCCATCGCCCAGGCGAACCCTCCCACTCCAGGAACCCTGAACAGCGGTCTCATCAACGGTTCCAGCAGTACTCCCATAAATTTAACGACCCCAAACCCTATCAGCAATTCGGAAAGTACAAAAAAAGGGAAAAGGGATGGAAAGACGATCTCCCACCACATGTTGAGGCCGCGGACGGATGCCTCAAAAGATTTATCCGGAAGAAGGACCATGGAAGCGGCCATTAATGTGACCATTGCGGCAAGGAAAATGGTTTTTATTTTTGATAAATTCAAGTTCTGACCTCCTTGTCCAAGGGACCCTACATAACCAATATACTCATAGGAGCCTTATTTAGACCATAAAATGGGGCAAGGGGGCGGTGAATGTGAAAAGACCGAAAATCGGCCTTGCACTCGGATCCGGGGGAGCAAGAGGCTTTGCCCATCTGGGGGTACTAAAAGCCCTTAAAGATCATTCCATCCCCGTAGATATGATTGCAGGCAGCAGCATGGGGGCGCTAATAGGGTGTTTTTACGGCTTCGGGCATGATATCAGCCAGCTTATTAAATTATCGAAAGCCTTTAAAAGGCAGTACTATATAGATTTTACAGTTCCAAAAATGGGATTTATCGCAGGCAATAGAGTGAAAAATTTAATCCACCTGTTTATGCAGGGGAAGAAGCTTGAAGATTTGGATATCCCTGTGGCCGTCATTGCGACGGATTTGCAGACAGGTGAAAAGGTTGTATTCAAGGAAGGGCCGATTCCGGAAATCGTGAGGGCAAGCATTTCCATTCCCGGAGTTTTTGTACCGGAAAAGGTGAATGGGAGGCTGATGGTCGACGGCGGGGTTGCGGACCGGGTCCCTGTATCGATCGTAAAAGAAATGGGGGCAAATATTGTCATAGGGGTGGACGTTTCAAGAGTGAATCGCCGTGCGGAGATCCTTACGGTATATGATGTGATCATGCAAAGCTTGGATATACTGCAGCAAGAGATTACCGCTGCAAGGGAAGTGGAGTCGGATATTATGATTCTTCCTCCGGTAGAGCATGTAAGCGCAAAGGCTTTTAAAAATATCGGAGAGATCATAAAAATAGGGGAAGAAGCCACCTTATTGAAATTGCCGTTGATCCAGGCGGCAATCCAAAGGTGGCATAAAGAAAACTCTGATTAATCGGCCATAATAGGCGGCTGGGCATATTCCAAGGATAGCAGATCTTTTCTCGCGGGCTCTTTCAATGCCTGTGAGTAGACAAGAGCCGCTTTCCGGTCAAGGGCGAGCATGTCCTGCGGGAAAGAGGATATCGTGGAAACCAGGGGCAAGGACAGATCCTTCTTCACCTTATTCAAATACTCTCTTCCTTTGGCGGACATTCCAAGCAGGCGTATATATCCCGGTGCTTCTCCGGCGGAATGTATATCGGCTCTTGAAGTATTGGTCAAAGCATGGACACATATTCTTTGCAATCGTGTCCATGTATAGCGCTTTGTTTTGGCCATTTCCATGAAAGATTGGAAGCTTTCGGCAGTTTGTGCTGCTTTTTGAAGGCGGTAAGGAAGCCCTTCTTCAATGTCATACATCTGATTCAGTTCCGCTTCCCCCATAGTTGCGAGGCGGTACTGCAAATACGGCCAATAATCCTCCCAGTCATGGAAGTGCCCGTATGTATGATAATATCCATCCATTTCAGTGAATGTACTTTCAGGAACATAGGGACGTATCCGATTCAAATTTCCTTCCTCTTTAATCAGCTTTCGTATTGAGGTGGCACTTGCAATTTGATCATCATGGATCGTTTCATCATCATGTTCCGCTGTGTTGCGTTTTACTGTAAAAAACTGCATGTTTGAATTTAATTTGTCGGCTGCAGATATGTAATGATAACCCAAAATATTATTTGGCCTTGATAAATCAACTGAATCTTTATTTTTTTCAAGTTCTGCGTATGCAAGGGCAAGGGCTTTCGGATAACTGACTCCCTGTTTTATATAAAATCTTATCTTTTGATTGTACTTCTCTTCCTGCTCCTTAAGCAGTTCCACAGTATGAAAAAACGGATCGATGCTCCCCGATTCGCTTCCAAAGCATATAGAACTGCACTTTAATGCATCAAGCAAATAGACGGATCCAAAAGCGAAAATCTCCGCTTTTTGAACAGCGAACGCATAGGGGATTTCTACTATGATGTCCGCCCCCGCGAGCAAAGCCATCTTTGTTCTCGTCCACTTTGAAACGATGGCAGGCTCGCCCCTTTGCAAAAAATTTCCGCTCATTGCAACAATGGCAACTTCGCTTTCCGAAACCTCTTTTGATTGGTTCAAATGAAAATAATGTCCATTATGAAATGGGTTATATTCAGCAACGATCCCAACACTTCTCATATAATCGTCTCCTTGCATTAACTTCTTCTGTTTATCATACTTTATTTTTTTAAATTTTAAAATATAAGAGGAGAAGCCTCCTCTTATATCCTCATTTGTCGTCTCTATGACCGTAATATCCGTGGCCGTATCCCGGATAGCCATGATGCCCATGATGTCCATGATGCCCATGATGGTAGCCGTGATGATATCCATAGCCCGGGTAGCCGCCGTAGCCCGGATAACCGCCGTACCCTGGATAGCCGCCATACCCCGGATAACCTCCGCCATATCCCGGATAGCCGCCCATGCCTGGAAACTGTCTGTCTTCCTTCTTCATAAATTGTTTCACCTCTCCTGAAATGCATTTCCACATAGTCTATGTTTATATCCTAAAAGTTGTATAAGCTCCTGCCTACTTGTTTTAATACACTAAATCATACGGTCTGAGTGCAATTGTACCTTATGGGGAAAAGTAAATAATGGGCTTATCAATCAGCAAGTGTAAAGAAGATTTTATTGACAAACAGTATGAGCAAAGCTATAATTACTTTTGTTGCCTAGAGGTGATGATAATGAAATGGACCATTGCCGAATTACATAAGTATGAGTATAAGGCGATGACATTCGACAAGACGATTGATCTTGCCGAAGAACTGAAAAAAGCGGATCCGGAGATCAGAGCGGTTTCTCCTATCCGGGTACAGGGAAGAGCAGATGTCGATTCCCATAAGGTGGCTTTCCATCTTCATATTACCGGGACTTTCACTTTGCCGTGTTCCAGGACTTTGGCAGATGTTGAATACCCATTTGATATTCATTCTATCGAAACCTTTTTATTAAAGCCGCTCGACTATGAGGTCGATGAGAATGAAGAGATTCATGAGGTCGAAGGCGGAGTCATTGACTTAAAGCCTGTCGTCTATGAACTGGTGCTTCTTGAAGTTCCGATCCAAGTTTTTTCGCCTGAGGCTGAAAAAGATGCATCGTTGCCATCCGGACATGATTGGGAAGTAATGACTGAAGACCAGTTATATGAGGCGAGAGAGCGTGAAAAGGAAAAAATTGATCCGCGCCTTGCCGATCTGGCAAAACTGCTTCAAAAAGACGAAGATGAAAAACAAAAATAAGATTCTACAACTTTTAAGGAGGTGGGAAGAATGGCAGTACCAAAAAGAAGAACGTCCAAGACGGCTAAAAGACAACGTCGTACTCACTTCAAACTGCGTGTGCCTGGAATGGTAGAGTGCCCCAATTGCGGTGAAATGAAACTTGCCCATCGTGTTTGCAAAGAGTGCGGAACATACAAAGGAAAATCAGTTGCTAATGATTAACTCGAAAGCGCAAGCGCCTGTTTATCGACGTACAGACTGGAGTGCTTCTGACGAGATAAAGGAAACACGGCGAGGAACGAGCCGATGTTGACTTATCGTAGGAAGAAGCGCGAAGTCTGCTAGTCGATAGGCGCTGAAGCTGGACGGCGAATAATACGAATTATTATTGATTTATATAGACTTTATAAGCTGCACTTTTAATACGGATACAAAAAACGTGAGGAGATTCAATCCTTCACGTTTTTTTGTTTTTCCACGTAGTTAAAGAAAGCAAAATTTCACCGAATTTTCTCTTCAAACAAAGATTACATAATGTCCAGCTCCAGGCGCCATCGGCGCAAGGATCAAGCCGCAAGAAAGCTTACTCAGGAAGAATGTGCTCCTGCGCCATAGCCTTTTCGAGGAAGCCTTGTTCAGCTCGTCGCAAAGCTGCACGCAGCCTCTCAGTGATGCTTTACACGGTGTGATTTAAATTAGCTGCTTTGCTGTGGTGGCTGAAAAGCGCCCTCATCAAAATTCGTCTTGTGCTTGGCGCCTAAGGCTGCGCGCCTTGCGCTTTTCTTATTTTCTATGGTATGTATGTGATATAAGAGAAAAAATCAGGGGGATAAAGGTGAAAGCATATTCTTCTACAGTATACACGAATGGTTTGCTTGTTTGGAAAATCAAACGTCCCGCAAAAAGGAATGCCATTAATTTTGAGGTAATGGACGGGCTGGAGCTGATGCTTGATGAGGTGGAAAGAGATCCCTTAATAAAGGCGGTGGCCATTACAGGTGAAGGAGAATATTCCTTTTGCTCGGGCGGAGATGTAGCAGAGTTCCACAATCTAAAAACAGAGGAGCAAGCCTATGCCATGTTGTCCAGAATGGGCAATTTGTTATACCGGCTTGCGGTTCTGCCCAAACCCACCGTTGCTGCCTTAAACGGATCGGCTGTGGGAGGCGGGTGTGAACTGGCTGCTGCCTGTGATATGAGGATAGCCAAAGCAGGTACGAAAGCCGGTTTCATTCAGGCGAACCTTGCCATTACTACAGGGTGGGGAGGAGCGAGCCTCCTTTATGAAAGGATGAACGCATCACTCGCTTTTAAGCTTTTGACAGAGGGGCGGGTATTGTCTGTACAAGAACTACTTAAATACGGATTCATAAACGAAATTTATGAAGGCAATACACTTAGTGCATTGAAGAAGTTCACGGAACATATTCTTTCAAAAGAAGCAAGTGTGTTAAATTCGTATAAAGAGGCAATGATTGAAAAAGTTACAGCAGGCAATTTAAAGGAACGGATGGACCAAGAAATCAGACGCTGTGCAGTACTTTGGGCAAAAGAAGAGCATCACCAGGCAGTTTCCCGGTTTCTGAAACGATAAATATCATTTCCCCGTTAGTCTATCTTTTCTATTACGTGCATATGTATGTGTTAAAAAAGTCAGGAGTGATTTGATTGGCGACTGGAAGACAGGATGCATGGACTGCCGAGGAAGATAGACTACTTGCTGAATTGGTCCTTTCACATATAAGGGAAGGAAGCACTCAACTGAAGGCATTCAAAGAGGCCGGGGCAAAATTGGCGAGGACTGCCGCGGCCTGCGGATTCCGTTGGAATTCCTATGTAAGGAAGGCATATCAAAATGAGATTTTGCTTGCAAAAAAAGAGAGAAAACACGCTCAAAAAAGCAGCACAACACCGTCAATGCATGAAAAAAATGAAAGCGAAGCCAGCCGCGAAAAGGAGGATTCACATTTATCCATCCGGGATGTAATAAGTTATTTAAATGGCCTGCAGGAAAATCAGGAAGCGAGTATTCAATCATACAGTGCATTGAAAGAGGAAAATCAGAGGTTAAGGCAGAAAATCGAGGAATTTAGCGGGAAAATGGAAGAGATGCAAAAAGAATATGGGAATCTGAAAGCGGAGTACTCCACATTGCTCACAATCTTGGATAAGGCACGAAAACTGGCGGCCAAGGAAGCTGGATATGAAACTACAGGAAAGGCGGATGGCACCTGAACTGTGCCCTGCTGATCTTGGCTTAACCCTGCCTTAAGCGCTTATAATTCCCAGAACAAAGGCGTTGGAGCCGGACGTAGCACAAAAAGATAATGAGTTATCTACAACTTAAGCGCTTTATAATTTCCTAACAATAAAAAAGCCGGGCCGATCGTTGATCGGCCCGGTGGCTGCTAGTAAGGCGGTTCTGGTTCGGGCGGAGCCTTGCGGACAAAAGCCATTATTCCGGCTATCAAATAAAGAAGTGCCGGTACAAATCCCAATCCGATGGAAATGATACCTGTCAACAAAGCACCTATGATGAACATCCATCCGGCTAATTTCGGCTTTTTATTTCCTTTTATGCTTATTACCCCAATCAGTCCCAGAACGATGCCGATAATGGATGCGATTACTACGGCCCATCCATAGCTTCCCAATCCTTCCATCAACATGTTGATATCTCCGGGGCTGAGATCAAGGTCCGGATCAGCAGCCATTCCCTCTTCCATTATTGATTTAACTTCATCAGATTTGGCCCATATTAAAACCATGCCGAACAACGACATCAGTGCGCTTGAAATGATGCCGATGATTCCAAGGACAAGTTCCCCTGTACGTTTCAAATAAAAACCTCCTATAGCTGTAAAAGTATACTAAAGTGTACGGGACAGGAACATATTTGGTTTCATTTATTCATTATTTTTTTGTTCAGTTACGCCTTCAGGATACCAGACAAGCGGATTTTCGCCCAGATCCCTTTCGACATCGTATTTGACGTTTTGAAACCCCATTTTTTCAAAAAATGGCCGGGAGTTTAAACGCGGGTTTGTCTTAATAGGCATATTAAAGCTTTTTGCATAATCGACAAGCTTCTTACCATACCCTTTTCCTTGAAAGCCCGGGAGGACCTCCAGTTTCCACAGCTCAAGATAATCCTGCGGCGGATCAAAATATTTGTCAAATTTAGCTTCCCTTTTGTACAGGCTCATGCGTGCTGCAAGTTTATCCCCGAAATAGATCCCGTAAAACGGAG
Organism: Siminovitchia fortis; assembly: GCF_003605365.2. GTDB lineage: Bacteria > Bacillota > Bacilli > Bacillales > Bacillaceae_C > Siminovitchia > Siminovitchia fortis. The sequence continues at coordinate 23,553 of NZ_QYTU02000026.1, read as the reverse complement.
AGTCCAGATCATCCTCCACGATGTTTTCCTGCAAATCCTCGAGCATGGAAAGTTCCTGGGCTCCATATTCCTTGAATTTTTTAAATTCCTCCATCGTTTTGTAGTTGATTCTAAGTTTTTTTACTTCCTCCGGCATGCTTTCATCCCCTTGTTGTAAATAATTTTCATTTTAATTATGTAATTTAAATCTAATTATATACCAAACTCCGAAAAATTTCAGATATAATGGAAAAGAGGAAGCGGTTACATCACTTGTGATGTCCGTGTCTTAGGTTTTGAAAAAAAGGAGACGGAGGAATGGAGATGAAAGAAATTCAGGCGACCATGGCAGGCACAGTTTGGAAAATTGAAGTCGGCGCCGGAGAAGATGTATCTCCGGGCCAAACAGTATTGATCTTGGAATCAATGAAAATGGAAATTCCAATCGAAAGTCCGGAAGCCGGTAAAATAACAAAAGTGAACGTCTCTTCCGGTGACTTTGTTAATGAAGGGGATATTCTTTTTATTATGGAATAATAGGCATTAAGGAGAGATTTTCATTATGGCTGATAAGACAGACAAAGATATTTTGCTTGAGAGAAAGAAAGCGGTCCAGGCAGGAGGCAGCCAAAAATATCATGAAAAATTAAAGCAGCAAAATAAAATGTTTGTAAGGGACCGGCTGTCCATCCTTTTTGATGAAGGGCGATATGAAGAAGACGGATTGTTTGCCAATTATCAGGCGGGGGATTTGCCGGCTGACGGTGTGGTCACAGCAATCGGCAAGGTGAACGGGCAAACCGTCTCGGTGATTGCCAATGACTCAACAGTCAAGGCAGGCTCGTGGGGCGCCAAGACAGTTGAAAAAATAATCAGGATGCAGGAAACTGCGGAAAAGTTAAAAGTTCCTTTGCTTTACTTGGTTGATTCTGCCGGAGCCAGGATAACGGATCAGCTGGAAATGTTTCCTAACCGGAGGGGTGCCGGAAGAATTTTTCACAATCAGGTGAAATTGTCAGGCATGGTTCCGCAGGTTTGCATTCTTTTCGGGCCATCTGCTGCAGGGGGTGCCTATATCCCCGCGTTTTGCGATATTGTCATCATGGTAGACAAGAATGCTTCTATGTACTTGGGATCTCCAAGAATGGCTGAAAAAGTCATTGGCGAGAAAGTGACCCTCGAAGAAATGGGCGGTGCGAGAATGCACTGCTCCGTCAGCGGCTGCGGAGATATTTTGGCCCAGTCGGAAGAGGAAGCCATAGCAGCAGCCAAGAAATATTTAACCTATTTTCCAGCCAATTTTACAGAAAAGCCCAAGGAGTATGAAGGAAAAGGCCCTAAAGAGGGAAGAGGGCTTGAAGAGATCATCCCCAAAAACCAAAATGCGCCTTTTGACATGTATGAGGCAATAGATGCCATCATTGATGAAGGCAGCTTCTTTGAAATCAAGAAACTTTTTGCTTCAGAACTCATTACCGGTTTTGCAAGAATCGGCGGTCAGACGGCAGGCATCATTGCAAATCAGCCCAAAGTGAAAGGCGGAGTCCTGTTTGTTGATTCTGCTGATAAAGGGGCCAAATTTATCCAGCTTTGCGATGCCTACCATATTCCGTTGCTATTTTTGGCTGACGTCCCAGGCTTCATGATCGGGACAAAGGTTGAAAGGGCAGGGATTATCAGGCACGGGGCCAAATTCATTGCAGCAATGAGCTCTGCCACTGTGCCAAAAATATCCGTCATCGTCCGCAAAGCATATGGGGCAGGGCTTTACGCCATGGCAGGACCTGCTTTTGAGCCTGATGTATGCATAGCCCTTCCAACAGCACAAATTGCAGTTATGGGGCCGGAGGCGGCGGTGAACGCAGTATATTCAAATAAAATCGAGGCTATCGAAGATCCCGAAGAACGCCGGACGTTCGTTTTTGAAAAACAGGAAGAATATAAGGAACATATTGATATATATAAGCTTGCGTCTGAATTGATCGTGGATGAAATAACCGAGCCGGCAGATTTGCGGAGAACGCTGATTGACCGGTTCAATTTATACAAGACAAAAGATGTTGTATTCAGTACAAGGAAGCACCCTGTATATCCTGTTTGAATAAAAGTTCCTCTTTTTTTCGAAAGAGGAACTTTTTATTGGAAAAGGAATAGGCTGGAGAACGTTCATTTGCTAAAATAATAGTAAGTTTAATTAAGTAATTGGGTGATTGGATGCGAGTAGGTATAATTGGCGGAGGTTCCATCGGTTTACTATTCGGAGCGTATTTGGGACAGAGCCATGAGGTAACCGTTTTTACAAGGAGAGAGGAACAGGCACAGAAAATCAGGGATATGGGAATCAGTCTCTTTTTTCAGGAAGCAGAGGAAAAAGTGATTGAAACGGATGCCGCAATCGGAGAATCAGGAATTTCAGATCAGGATATTCTGATCATTGCTGTGAAGCAGTATGATTTATCACATTTAATGTCTATGCTTAGGTCCATTCCAAAGGAAATTCCGTTATGCTTCATCCAAAACGGAATGGGGCATCTGGAGTTTTTGAACACACTGCCGCAGGAGGAAATCCTGGTCGCGGCTGTAGAGCATGGTGCCAAGCGATTGGATGACCGGACCGTCTCTCATAATGGAGCCGGGCAAACGAACGTGTCTGTTTACAAAGGGAACTATGATATGGAAGAAAGGTTTCCGAAAAGTTCCGATCCAAGATTTCCGGTTTGCTTTCATGATGATTATCGGACTACATTGATCAATAAGCTGATGGCAAATGCGTTGATCAATCCGCTGACTGTGATTTTTCAGGTAAAGAACGGAAGGCTTGTTGATAATCCGTATTATTATGAGTTATTAAAACTAATGTTTGAAGAAATTTATTCGATTTTCCCCTTGGGCAATAAGGAAGAATTATTTAATAGCATCGTCGGTATCTGCAAAAATACTAAACAGAACACCTCATCCATGTTAAAGGATATCCAGGAAGGCAGAAAAACTGAAATAGATGCCATATTAGGATACATTCTCAAAATTGCGGAAAAAAAAGGGGCCAAGCTTAAGGCAGTTCAGATGGCTTATGTCATGGTCAAAGGAATCGAACAGGAGAGGAGATGAGCAATCAAAGGTGGGGACTCTTTTTTCATCAGCAGCAGCTTTATTCATCACGCTGCCGCTCCTTTTTTATATATTGATATTCACAGTCGTCAAACAATTAACAAAAAATCACCGGAAAGCGCTCAATGCCGCCATTTATTCGACTACATTCGTGTTGATTGTCTCGGTGCATTTTTTAATCATGACCATATGGGAAAGCTCCTATTTGTTTATCATCATCTTATTCATGCTTGTCACGGCCGTGTTCTTCACTTTCCTGCATTGGAAAACAAGGGAAGAGATCATTTACCGGAAAGTGTTTGCAGGTTACCTGCGGCTCAACTTTCTCATGTTCTCGGTCTTTTACATCGGCCTTCTTTTATTTGGAATTATAACGAGAGCAAAAAGCTTGATTTTCAGTGTCTAGCATGAAGCCTTTAAGCAGGAAAATGTCATTTCTTCATATAGTTTGCTATACTTCATGTGATTGAAACAGTTGGAGAAAGGAAGTACATAGATGGAATTGGAAAATGCTGCCGTACCGGCAACGAATCGCTTTGCTTCGCTATACATTAAAAATATGGAATCTGTAAAAGATTTCTTCCAATATAATATAAAAGAAGAAACAGTTTTCCGGCAGCGATATGATGATTTGATGAAACGCCAATTTAACCGGGAAGGCATTGCAGAATGCATCGATCATTATATGAAAAAATTTCCAACTTCTGCCGCCGTTAAGCGTTCACTTGAATATTTCAGGGACCGCCGGTCGGTTGCAGTGATCGGCGGACAGCAGGCCGGGTTACTGACAGGGCCTTTATACACAATACATAAAATCATTTCGATCATAAAGTTGGCTGAACAGCAGGAAAGGGATTTGGGGCAGCCTGTCATTCCGATTTTTTGGATTGCAGGTGAAGATCATGATTATTTGGAGATTAACCATATATTTGCCCCGGGGAAAGAGAATTTTAAAAAGAAAAATTATAATGAAGCTTTCGCAGGGAAAATGATGGCTTCCCATATGAAGTTCGATAAAGAGAAGATGCAAGCATGGACCCGCCAAATCTTTTCATATTTTGGCGACCGTTCCCATACAAAGGATATGCTTGCTGTCATTGATGAAGCGATCTCAAATACAAGGACCTTTACCGAATTTTTTTCATATTTGATCATGTATTTCTTCAAAGATTACGGCCTGCTGCTCATTGACTCTGCGGACCCAATGCTCCGGCAGCTTGAAAAGCCATTTTTCTCCAGCCTCATCAATAATAGACAAATGATCACCGATTCCGTACTGAACCAGCAGGAAAAAAAACAGGGCATGGGTTTTTCAAAAGCAATTGAAATCGACGGCTATGCCGCGAATCTCTTTTATTATCATGAAAATGAACGGGATCTGCTGGAGTTTGATCCGGAAGAAAAAGTATTTGTCAGCAAAACAAACGAATTGCGATTTACCGAGGGGGAGCTCTTTGAATTGCTTGAATCATATCCTGAACGGTTCAGTAATAATGTGGTGACACGCCCCCTCATGCAGGAGTGGCTGTTTCCCACACTGGCATTTATTGCGGGGCCGGGGGAAATCGCATACTGGGGAGAGCTGCTTCCCGCATTTCAGGCAATGGGGAGCCAGATGCCGCCCATTGTTCCAAGGCTGAATATCACGCTCCTTGATAAGACAACGGACCGGAACCTGGATGAATTGAATTTGTCCGTTGCAGAGGTGTTGGAAAAAGGAACAGCCGACGACCGAAGCCGTTTTATGTCTTCCATTAAAGATGACGGGTTTGAGTCACTGATCCAGGGTACGAAAGAGGTATTGGCTGGACAATATAAGAAAATCATTGCAAGAATAAATGAAATTGACCGGGGGCATGTTCAGCTGGCGGAAACTAACTTGGCCATGCAAATCAGGCAATTGGAATTTTTGCAAAGAAAAGTGGAAGACAGTATGACAAAGAAGCACAGTGCTGTGCTAGAAAAATATCATCGTGTTGAGCAGATGCTCAAACCCGACGGCCAGCCTCAGGAAAGAATCTGGAACATCTTTTATTATCTCAATGAATACGGAAAAAATTTTATCGATGAACTGTTAAACTTGCCATATGAATTTGACGGCAGACATAAAATTATAAGGATATAAATGGAAAAAAGCCGCTTCCTCGGGAGCAGGCTTTTTTTTTATCGAAAAGCAAAGATAAAAACCCGGGAAAATAGATTAAAAAAGTGTGGTGGCAAGTGGGGGATTGTGGTACAGTAATTATAGAAAGTGGGGGCAATGTCCATGTTCATGGGTGAATACCAGCATAACATTGATGCAAAAGGCCGTCTGATCGTGCCTGCCAAATATAGGGAGCACTTGGGGGATTCATTCGTCGTTACCCGGGGGCTGGATCAATGTTTGTTTGGTTACCCGATGGAAGAATGGAAAAAGATCGAAGAAAAATTAAAAGCCCTTCCACTGACCAAGAAAGACGCACGTGCTTTTACCCGGTTTTTTTTCTCGGGAGCCGTGGAATGTGAACTGGACAAGCAGGGCAGGGTCAATTTGCCCGCTTCGCTTCTTGGCTATGCGAAACTGGAAAAAGAATGTGTCATTTTAGGGGTATCCAGCCGTTTTGAGATTTGGAGCAAAGATTTATGGGAAGACTATTCTTTAGCATCTGAAGAATCTTTTGCAGAAATAGCCGAGAATATGATTGACTTCGACATTTAAACGTCGCGTAAGCTTGTTGAATGATTTGGATGGTGAATTGTAAAATTGTTTTCCCATACGACAGTATTGTTACAAGAGACAGTTGATGGACTGAAAATAAAGCCAAACGGTACATATGTCGATTGCACACTGGGCGGTGCAGGACACAGCTCATACCTTTTGTCCCAAATATCAGGCGGCGGAAAGCTGATCGCCTTTGATCAGGATGAGACGGCTATTGCGAATGCAGAAAAAAAGCTCGCAGATTACAGAGACAAATTGATATTGGTAAAAAGCAATTTTAAGGATCTGGCTGCTGAATTGGAGAAGTTGGGCATAACCCATGTGGATGGAATTCTTTATGATCTGGGAGTCTCCTCACCGCAGCTGGATACTCCCGAACGGGGTTTCAGTTATCACCATGATGCACCATTAGATATGAGGATGGACTTGGACGGGGAGATCTCGGCCTATGATGTCGTGAACGAATGGCCATATGAAGATTTGGTACGGATTTTCTTTCGGTACGGGGAAGAAAAGTTTTCGAAGCAAGTGGCGAGGAATATCGAGTCGGCAAGAAGGAAACAGCCTATTAAGACAACAGGCGAGCTGGTTGATATTATCAAAGAGAGCATTCCGGCACCGGCGCGAAGAAAAGGCGGCCATCCGGCCAAAAGGATTTTTCAGGCCATACGGATCGCCGTCAATGATGAATTGAAAGCTTTTGAAGATTCATTGAAACAGGCTATTCGTCTTTTAAATCCCGGTGGAAGGATCAGCGTAATTACATTCCATTCACTGGAAGACCGGATTTGCAAACATGTATTCAAAGAAGCGAGCGAAGGTCCTGATCTTCCGCCGGGATTGCCGGTCATTCCTGAAGAGTACAAGCCTGTACTGAAACTGGTAAATAGAAAGCCGATTGTTCCAACAGAGGCTGAGTTGGAAGCCAATAATCGTTCGAGATCAGCGAAATTACGAATAGCAGAAAAATTATAGACCTAAAAAACAGATAGAAATGGGGGAAAACTAATGAGCAACTTGGCACGCCAACTTCAACAAAATAATAGTGCCCAGCAAAAGGAAGTCCAAATAACAAAAGTCCAGCGGCATGTTAAAATAAGCCCGGGGGAAAAAGTGTTGTATTTGCTTCTCGCTGCATTTATAATTTTTATGGCAGTGAAAATTGTCACGGTTCAGGCGGCGGTCTACGAAGTGAATAAAGATGTACAGGAAATGGAAAGAACCATACAGAAACATGAGAAAGTCAACGATGACCTGGCGATGCAAGTTGACGAGCTCAGCAGATACGAGCGGGTTTGGAAGAAAGCCAAAGAACTGGGGCTGAACCTGAACGAGAATAATGTTAAGGTTGTTGAGAATAAATGAATGTTCAAAAAAAAATAGAAACATAGGAGCGGCGCTGTTATTTTTTATATTCGGGCTGCTTTTTTTTGTCTTGGCAGTACGTTTCATAACAATCCAGTATACCGGTGAGGTGAAGGGGCAGGCGCTGGCTGCAAAAGCCTCGCAAATGTATTTGAGGACCGATGTGTTAAAAGCCAAGAGAGGGACCATTTATGACCGAGAAGGTGAGGTGATCGCCGAAGATTCAGCATCTTACACACTCATCGCTGTATTGGATGAGACGGTTACTGCGGACCCGGAGCACCCTAACCATGTAGTGGATCCGGAGAAAACAGCCAGGGAACTCTCTGAACATATTCCACTCAGTGAGCAGGAAATCTATGAGCTGCTGACAAAGAAAGAGCGGAAGCAGGTCGAATTTGGCCCGGCAGGAAGAGATCTTTCCCACCGGGTGAAAGAAGAAATTGAAAAGCTGAAATTGCCGGGCATAGGGTTCATCAAAGATACAAAACGCTTTTATCCGAACGGCATCTTCGCTTCCCATTTGATTGGCTATGCCCAAAGAGAGCAGGCTGACGGGAAACCTTCAGAAATTGTCGGGAAAGCGGGATTGGAACAAAGCTATAATAAAATGCTTACAGGCAAGGATGGTTCCCTTACATACAAGGGAGATGTCTGGAACTATATTTTGCCTAACTCCAAAAAACAGATCAAAGAGCCGAAAAACGGCAATGACATTTATTTGACTATTGATAAAAAAATCCAGACGTTTCTTGAAGATGCGATGAATAAGGTGGATCGGAAATATTCACCTGACAGGATCCTTGCAGTTGTCGCCGATCCGAAGACGGGAGCAATCCTAGGTATGGGACAGCGCCCCACCTATCACCCTGTCACCCGGGAGGGAATAGAAAAAACATGGCATAACGAAGTGGTCGAAAGCTCCTTTGAACCAGGATCGACAATGAAAATATTTTCATTGGCAGCATCCGTTGAAGAAGGGGTCTTCAATCCGAATGCGACATTCCCTTCCGGAAAATATTATATAAACAAGAAGCAGCCGCCGATCAAAGATCATAACCAAGGACGCGGCTGGGGCCCTATCACTTACCTGGAAGGGGTCCAGCGCTCCTCAAACGTCGGATTTGCATACCTTTTGGAAAAAATGGGCACAGATACTTGGCGGGAGTATATGGACAAATTTAAATTCGGCCAAAAAACGGGTATTGCCCTTCCGAATGAAGCAAGCGGAAAAATTTTGTATGATTGGCCGATTGAAAAAGTGACAAGCGTATTTGGGCAGGGGACGACAGTGACATCCATGCAGATGATTCAAGCCGCTTCAGCAATCGCCAATGACGGTAAGATGATGAAACCGTATGTGGTCGATAAAATTGTGGATCCGGCTACCGGGGATGTCACCGAAACAAAGCCCGAAGTGAGCGGACAGCCGCTGAGCCCAAAAAGTGCCAAAGAAGTGAGGGATATTCTAGAAACTGTCATAACATCGGATAACGGTACCGGAAATCAATTCTACCAGCTCGATGGATATTCCGTGGCAGGGAAAACCGGAACTGCACAAATAGCTGCTCCAGGAGGCGGGTATTTGCAGGGAAGGGAGAACTATATCTTTTCTTTTTTGGGAATGGCTCCGAAAGACAATCCTAAACTGCTTATGTATGTGGTTGTAGAAAAGCCGAAACTTAAGCAGGATGAAAATGGAGCATTGCCCGTTTCGGAAATATTCAAGCCGGTGATGAAAAGCAGTCTCCAGTATTTGAACATCGAGCCCGAAAAGAAAAAAGAGGCTGTCATCATAGAATTGCCGGATTTGACCGAAATGAATGCTCGGCAGGCATCAGCACATTTAAAAGAAAAGGGCCTTGTGCCAGTGCTTCTTGGCAGTGGAGAAAAGGTTCTTGCCCATTCTCCCAAACATGGCGATACAGTCATAGAAGGGGAAAGGGTGATCATTAAGACGGACGGAAAGCTTTCAATTCCGGATATGGCAGGATGGTCGAAAAGAGACGTTCTCAAGGTGGCCAAACTGGCGGAATTAAAGGTGAATATGGTTGGAAACGGCTATTTGACAAAGCAAAACATAAAGCCTAAATCCCAGGTTTCACCCGGTGACCAGCTTGTAGCCAATTTTGCGTCCCAAGCTGATATTATGGAAAAAAAGAAATCCGAAAATGACAAGACTGATGAAGAAGCGCCGCTGGACTGATCCGGCGGCGGATTGGCGATTGGTCTAATTGAGCAGGACAAGACATATAGTTGAACGAGCCGTAAAAAGAGGAGGGCCTTTTGTGAAGCGGGTTTCAACTGTAACAGTGAGAAAAAGACTGTCCTATTTCCTGCTGATTGGACTTATCGTTTTTTTAATCATCGATGTAAGGCTGGGATATGTACAATTCGTATTGGGTGATGACTTATCGGGCCGTGCCCGTGACTCATGGAGCAGAAATATCCCTTTTGAACCGGAAAGGGGAAAGATTACCGACCGCAACGGTGTACCGATTGCCGAAAATAAAAGCGCCCCGACTGTATATATTATACCGAGGCAAATTGAAAATCCGACTGCTGCCGCCGAAAGCCTGGCTCCGGTCCTGAATGTATCAAAAGATAAATTGTACAAACGCATGACAGCAAATTCCTCCATCGAGCGTATCCCTGAAGGAAGAAAAATTTCCTATGAGAAAGCCCGGGAAGTAAGGGCACTGGATATAAAAGGTGTTTACATTGCCGAAGATTCAAAGCGCCACTATCCGTTCGGACGCTATTTATCCCATGTGCTGGGATTTACAGGCATAGATAATCAGGGATTGATGGGCCTTGAGCTCTATTATGATAAAGAGCTGCGGGGCAAAAGGGGCTCTGTTCAATTCTTTTCCGATGCCAAAGGAAGAAGGATGCCGGATATGTCGGATGATTTTGAGGCACCGGTTGACGGATATGATTTGAAATTAACAATTGATACGAGAATCCAAACGATTATGGAAAGAGAATTGGATAACGCAGAAGCCCAGTTTAAGCCGGACGGAATTGTGGCAATAGCCATGGATCCGGACAACGGGGAAATTTTGGCCATGTCGAGCAGGCCCTCGTTTGATCCTGCGGACTTCCGCGATGTGCCCCAGGAAATTTACAATCGGAATTTACCGATCTGGAGCACCTATGAACCGGGGTCCACTTTTAAGATCATCACCCTTGCCGCGGCACTCGAAGAGGGACTTGTCGACCTGGAGCATGACCACTTTTATGACCGCGGTTCGGTGAAAGTCGGCGGAGCCAATCTCAGGTGCTGGAAAAAAGGGGGGCATGGCAGCCAAAGCTTTTTGGAAGTTGTCCAAAATTCATGCAACCCGGGATTTGTTGAACTGGGAGACCGGCTGGGCAAAGAAAAGCTTTTTCAATATATAAAAGGATTCGGTTTCGGGCAAAAGACAGGCATTGACCTGGCGGGAGAGGGAACGGGCATATTATTTAAAATGGACCAGGTGGGTCCGGTCGAACAGGCAACAACCGCTTTCGGGCAGGGAGTGTCAGTCACGCCCATCCAGCAGGTTGCCGCGGTGGCTGCTGCGGTGAATGGCGGGACTTTATACCAGCCGTATATTGCGAAAGAATTGGTTGATCCCATCACAGGGACAGTTGCCATGAGGAAGACTCCTGTGGCTAAAAGGCGGGTCATATCCGAAAAGACATCCAAAGAAATCCGCCATGCCCTTGAAAGTGTCGTTGCCCAAGGTACGGGGAGGAATGCTTTTATAGATACCTACCGGGTCGGGGGCAAGACGGGAACCGCCCAAAAAGCCAAAGACGGAAGGTATCTTGAGAACAATCATATCGTTTCTTTCATCGGTTTTGCGCCTGCGGATGATCCCCAGCTTGTCGTATACGCAGCAGTGGACAATCCAAAAGGAACAATTCAATTTGGAGGAACTGTTGCAGCACCTATCGTAGGGAAAATCATGGAGGACTCATTGCGTGCCCTTGATGTCAAACCAAGAAAAAATCAGATCGAAAAAAAGACAAACTGGCTTGATCCGAAGATGGTCACTGTCCCGGACCTGAAAGGATTCACAAGGAAAGAACTGCTTCAGCAAATGTTGGATCTGAAGCTTGAAGTCAGCGGTGATGGAACGAAAGTTGTCCAGCAGGCTCCCGATCCGGGAGTAAAGGTCGAAGAGGGATCAGTTATAAGGGTTTATATGAAATAATGAAATCCGCCTGTTTAAATAGGGTATTAAAATGGAAAAAACGAGTCGATCAAAAATCTACCCTAGACTTAAGGGTAGATTTTTCAGATTAAAAAAATTCGGGAACTTATTTCCGGAATGGCATAAGATGATAACGGCGCTTTTTTTAAAAAATATGAAAATAAATCATTCGAAAATATATTGATTTCACTTTCCATACGCTTGTCCGTCGCGGTATATTATGAATGCCGGATGTGGTAAAATGATTGCAAATAAAGTCGGGAGGCCTTTCCCGTTTGAAATTTTTTGAATTTCCGGCCTGGCAATTACATTGCCGAACCGGATTTCAATGATATAGAAAGGATCGTAAGGATGAATCTGCATACACTTTTAAAAGCTTTGCCGCTGGTAAAGCCTGATTTGGAAAATCCGGAAATCACTGCAATTGTAAATGATCATAGAAAAGTAGAGCCGGGCTCGATGTTCATCTGTATTAAAGGACATCATGCCGACGGTCATGATTTTGCAAAGGAAGCGGCCGATATGGGAGCGGCGGCCATAATATCCGAAAGGGCCCTGCCCCTTTCCGTACCGGTAATCGTTGTCAATGATACGAAACATGCGATGGCGGTTTTGGCCGATGCATTTTACGGTCATCCGACCGGAAAGCTTCGCCTGGTCGGCATCACCGGCACAAATGGGAAGACGACGACAAGCTTCATGATCGAAGAGATTTTTAGGGAAGCAGGCTTTAAGGCAGGCCTGATTGGAACGATCAGCATGAAAATCGGAAACAGGATAATAGAGACAAAGAACACGACTCCCGACACGATCGTTCTTCAGGAAACCTTTGCCGAAATGGTCAGTGAAGGTGTTGACGCCGCAGTCATGGAGGTTTCTTCGCATGCGCTTGTACAGGGAAGGGTAGACGGATGTGACTTTGATGTGGCTGTCTTTACCAATCTGTCACAGGATCATTTGGATTATCACAAGACGATGGAAGAGTACAAGAAGGCAAAGGGGCTTCTGTTTACAAGGCTCGGAAATACATACACGAAGCCTAAATTTGCCGTCATCAATGCAGATGACCCGGCAGGGAAGCAGTATATTGCCGATACGTCTGCGCATGTTGTCACATACGGAATTGATTATCGCGCAGACTTTATGGCTGAAAATATCGTTATGGAAAGAAACGGTACATCATTTACACTGATTTCTCCTGAAGGAAAAAATAAAGTCTCTTTGAAATTAATGGGCAAATTCAGCGTCTATAATACACTTGCCGCAATAGCAGCCGCATATGTTTCAAATGTCCCGCTTGAAACCATCATTCGTACGGTGGAGTCTGTCCAAGGAGTTCCCGGACGTTTTGAAGGCGTAGATGAGGGGCAGGATTTCTCCGTTATCGTCGACTATGCCCACACACCCGACAGTTTGGAAAATGTGTTGAAGACGATAAGGGAATTTGCCGGAAAACGAATTTTTGCCGTTGTCGGATGCGGCGGAGACAGGGACAGGACAAAGCGGCCGCTCATGGCCGAAGCAGCTTGCAAATATGCAACCGATCCGATTTTCACTTCCGACAATCCCCGTACGGAGGACCCGATTGCCATTTTAAAAGATATGGAAAAGGGCGTCGAGGGAAAGCAATATCAAGTCATCCCAGACCGGAAAGAAGCCATTACTGCAGCTATCCATGCTGCCCGGGAAGGGGACGTAGTGTTAATAGCAGGGAAGGGGCACGAGACGTATCAAATCATCGGGGACAAAGTGTTTGATTTTGATGACCGCCTCGTTGCGAGCAATGCCATTAAGGAGTTAAGAACATGTTGACATATGAAGATGTTGAAAAGATCATACCTGAGACAAAAGGTGTCAAAAATGCCGCCATTTCTTTTGGCTGCATCGCTTTCGCCAGCAATGAAGAACAGCCAAAAGGCTTATTTGTACAAACCGGACAGGATGAAGATCTTCAGGCGGCCATTTCCAACGGAGCAGTGGCTGCCGTCTGGCCTTCTGAAAAAGAACTGCCTTTTTACACGCCAAATCATTTCCCGGTCTTTCTTGCACAAGAAGGACCGTTGTCTGCTGTCCTCCAGATTCTAGAAAACTACAGCCGCAAAATGGGCATCGAAAAGACAGATAATAAGACGCGGGTCATTTTGCCTGAATCAGATGGAAGCGCAGTTCCGGATGATTTCATTGAAACAACGAGACAATTGATTCATTCTGGCGAAAATTGCGTTGACGGGAACGGGGTGAGGTAAAGATGATGGAAAAAGTCGTTTTATTTACAATCATCATGGCTTTTCTTATTACCGTCTTATTATCTCCCCTTTTCATCCCTTTTTTAAGAAGGCTGAAATTTGGCCAAAGCATTCGTGACGAGGGACCGGAATCGCATCAAAAGAAAAGCGGCACTCCGACAATGGGAGGCATTTTGATCATCATATCCATCATTGCCACAACACTGGTCATGACCGGAAAGTATACAGAACCGGGTTCTGATACATATTTGCTCATTTTGGTCACATTTGGCTACGGCCTGCTTGGCTTTTTGGATGATTTCATTAAGATCGCCCTTAAGCGTAATCTTGGGCTGACATCCAAGCAAAAACTGCTTGGCCAGGTCATCATTGCTCTTGTATTTTATTTTGTATTGAAGTCAATTGGTTTTTCTACAGCCATTAAAATCCCGTTGACGGAATTCTCTCTTGAACTTGGGCCTTTGTACGCCTTTTTTATTGTATTTTGGCTTGTAGGATTCTCCAATGCTGTCAATTTGACTGACGGCCTCGATGGGCTTGTCTCCGGCACAGCCGCCATCGCCTTTGGGGCATTCGCCATTTTGGCCTGGAGCCAGTCGCAGTATGAAGTGGCAGTGTTTTCGGTTGCTGTTGTGGGAGCAGTATTGGGATTCCTTGTCTTTAATGCGCATCCCGCCAAAGTGTTTATGGGAGATACCGGCTCTCTCGCTCTGGGAGGAGCGATTGCTGCTGTAGCCATTTTGACCAAGACAGAAATCATCTTATTGGTGATCGGCGGCATTTTCGTCATTGAAACTTTGTCTGTCATATTGCAGGTGATCTCTTTTAAGCTAACAGGCAAGCGGATTTTTAGAATGAGTCCGCTGCATCATCATTATGAGCTGGTCGGATGGTCAGAGTGGCGGGTGGTCGCCACGTTTTGGGCTGTCGGTCTGCTTTTTGCCATTTTAGGAATTTACATAGAGGTGTGGGTGTGAATTGAAGAATATTACGGACTACCAGCATAAAAAAATACTCGTGCTAGGATTAGCGAAAAGCGGCATTGCAGCTGCAACCCTTTTACATAAGCTGGGGGCTTTTGTCACCGTCAATGATCAAAAACCTTTCGAGGAAAATCCTGCGGCGCAAGGCCTTCTTGAAAAAGGCATTACGGTCATTTGCGGCAGCCATCCGCCCGAATTGCTTGATGAAGGATTCGAATTGATCGTTAAAAATCCGGGCATCCCTTATACAAACCCGCTAGTTTCAAAGGCGATGGAAATGAAGATCCCGGTCATTACGGAGATCGAGCTCGCCTACCGCGTGTCAGAAGCCGGCATCATCGGCATTACCGGATCGAATGGAAAGACGACAACGACGACGCTTATTTTCAACATGCTTGAAGAAGATTCCCGGCACCCATTGATTGCAGGGAATATCGGGACAGTGGCGTCGGAAGTGGCCATGAGGGCGACCCGTGAAAATCAGATGGTTGTGGAATTATCTTCTTTTCAATTGATGGGTGTGGATCAGTTCAGGCCGCATATTGCCGTCATCACGAATTTGTATGAAGCGCATCTTGATTATCATCAGACGAAAGAAAATTATGCGAGGGCCAAAGCGAATATTACACTGAACCAGACTGAGGATGATTTCTTGATCGTCAATGCCGATCAGGAAGAGCTGCTGGAACTCGTTCGTTTCTCCAAGGCCGCGCTCATTCCTTTTTCAACAAAACGCTATCTGGAAAAAGGCGTTTCCATCAGGGAAGGGAAAATCGTTTATTTCGGTGAAGAGGTCATTGACCTTGAAGAGATCCTCCTTCCGGGAAAGCATAATCAGGAAAATATTTTGGCGGCCATAGCAGCGGTGAAACTCCTCGGTGTCGGCAACGGCGCGATTAAACGGGTGCTGACATCGTTCCAAGGGGTGGAGCACAGAACCCAGCTCATTTCGGAAATTAACGGAAGAAAGTTTTATAATGATTCCAAGGCCACAAACATACTGGCAACGAAAAGTGCTTTGCAGGCTTTCCGGGAGCCTGTCGTACTGCTTGCCGGCGGATTGGACAGGGGGAATGGATTTTCAGAGCTTGTTCCGTATTTATCCGGCGTCAAGGCGCTGATTTTATTCGGTGAAACAGCGGGTAAATTGGAAGAAGCAGGCAGAGAAGCGGGAATACAATCCATTTATCACGTCGATAATGTGGAAGAGGCTGTTCCGCTTTCATATAAAATTTCAGAACCCGGCGATATTGTTTTATTGTCCCCGGCATGCGCAAGCTGGGATCAGTATAGGACATTTGAAATACGGGGTAATATTTTCGCCCAAGCCGTGCATAAACTGAAGGAGAGCCAATAAAAGGTGTATGGAACAGGCTTAATTACAGTGGAGGCAGAGGTGCTGACTGTTGCCCTTGAAAAAATCTACACCCGACTTTATTTTAATCATTGTCACAATGACATTGCTGGCCATCGGGCTTATCATGGTATACAGCGCCAGCGCCGTATGGGCAGATTATAAATTCAATGACTCCTTTTTCTTTGCAAAAAGACAGCTTCTATTTGCAGGACTGGGCTTTGCCGCCATGTTTTTAATGATGAGCATTGATTATTGGTCTTGGCGCAAATGGGCCAAGCCCATATTGATCATCTGTTTCATATTATTGCTGGTGGTCTTGATTCCAGGTATCGGAATGGAAAGAAACGGTTCCCGGAGCTGGATCGGAGTAGGGGCGTTTTCCGTACAGCCGTCCGAGTTCATCAAGCTTGCACTGATCGCTTTTTTGGCGAAGTTCCTCTCAGAAAAGCAAAGGTATATTACTACGGTAAAAAAGGGCCTGGCGCCCTCCTTATCATTGGTGTTTCTTGCATTCGGGCTGATCATGCTGCAGCCCGATCTCGGGACGGGAACAGTGATGGTCGGTACTTGCTTCGTGATGCTTTTTATAGCCGGTGCCCGGATTTTTCATTTTGCCATTTTGGGATTGGCCGGGCTTGCCGGCTTTGTCGGCCTGATTTTATCCGCACCTTACCGGATGGCCAGGATCACCTCGTTTCTCGATCCGTGGCAGGATCCGCTAAACAGCGGCTTTCAAATTATCCAGTCGTTATACGCGATCGGGCCGGGCGGATTATTCGGATTGGGGCTTGGTGAAAGCAGGCAGAAATTCTTTTATTTGCCCGAGCCGCAGACCGATTTCATTTTTGCCATCCTGTCGGAGGAGCTTGGCTTTATTGGGGGAAGTCTTGTCATACTGCTGTTTGCCCTTCTGCTGTGGCGCGGGATAAAAATTGCCCTTGGGGCGCCTGACCTATATGGCAGTTTCCTGGCAGTGGGAATCATTTCCATGATTGCCATCCAGGTGATGATCAACATTGGAGTGGTGACAGGATTAATGCCTGTAACTGGAATTACACTCCCGTTTTTAAGCTACGGAGGATCATCATTGACCATCATGCTGATGGCAGTGGGTGTACTGCTGAATATAAGCCGCTATGCGCGTGTCTGAAAAGAAACTCAATATCATTTGGGTTTCTTTTTTATTTCAAAATAACAACAATCTGCACTGAACACATTTTTCTTGTATAAAATATAGTAAAATAAGATAATTAAGGAGTTTGGTCTATTAATTAGATTACACTAACTGAGGTGTTATCATGAAAATCATTGTCAGCGGCGGGGGTACCGGAGGACATGTCTATCCGGCGCTAGCTTTGATCCGCACAATCAAAGAGAAGCATCCGGATACAACGTTTCTATATATCGGAACAGAAAAAGGATTGGAAGCGAATATTATCCGAAGAGAGAATTTACCTTTTGAAACAGTGGAAATTACCGGCTTTAAAAGGTCGCTTTCCTTTGAAAATATTAAAACGATCATCCGGTTTTTTAAGGGCGTCAGACGGAGCAAACAAATCATTAAGGAATTTAAGCCGGATGTGGTAATTGGAACCGGAGGCTACGTTTCCGCTCCCGTCGTATATGCAGCAGCAAAAAAGAAGGTCCCGGCAGTTATTCACGAACAAAACAGTGTACCGGGACTAACAAATAAATTTTTAAGCAGATATGTCCAAAAAGTAGCCATCTGTTTTGAATCTGCCAAGGAGTTTTTCCCTGCTCAAAAAGTCATACTCACAGGAAATCCGCGCGCTTCGGAAGTGGCCGGAAAAGAAGGCCGCGGTGAATTGGCCAGGCTGGGCTTAAAGGAAAATATTCCTACAGCCCTTATAACGGGAGGAAGCAGAGGCGCGAGGCCGATCAATGAAGCTGTAATAAAGTCATTGGCACAGCTTGCCAATAAACCGTACCAAGTTTTATACATAACCGGAGAGGTTCATTTCGATGATGTAAAGAAAGAAGTGGCGCTGATCGGAGACTCTCCGAATGTAGCGGTCGTTCCATTTATTCATAATATGGAAGAAGTGCTTGCAGAGATAGATGTTGTTGTAGGAAGGGCTGGAGCTACGTCGCTTGCGGAGATCACGGCGCTTGGGCTTCCGTCAATACTTATTCCGAGTCCGTACGTAACGAACAATCATCAGGAAAAGAATGCTTCGGTGCTTACGTCTGCAGGTGCAGCCATCATGCTGCCGGAAAAGGATTTGTCCGGCCAAAAGCTGATTGCCGCGCTTGATGATATCCTTTTGGATGATAAAAAAAGGAAAAACATGGGCGAGGCTTCGATGAAACTGGGGATGCCCGATGCATCAGACCGGTTATATAATGTACTTTTAGACATGATTGAACGCGGCAGGAATTGAAAGGGGCATGAAAATGAAAAAGATTATTGAGGAACTGCGTGCCAACGGTGTTGGAAAGGTAAAGGAAAATGAACCGCTATCCAATCATACAACGATAAAAGTTGGAGGGCCGGCGGAAATTTTTGTAGAGCCTGATTCTATAGATAAATTATTAAAGACAATGGATATTGTCCAGAAATATCAATTGCCTTGGAGGGTGATCGGCCGAGGGTCCAATCTTCTCGTATCTGATGAAGGAATTGCGGGAGTGGTCATCAAACTTGGAAAAGGCATTGACCATCTTGAAATAGATGGAACAAAAGTCCGGGTCGGTGCAGGGTATTCCTTCATCGTTCTGGCCAACGCCTTGGGGAGAAAAGGATTAAGCGGCTTTGAGTTTGCAGGCGGTATACCGGGATCCGTCGGAGGCGCCGTATATATGAATGCCGGTGCACACGGCTCTGATATTTCAAAGATATTGGAAAAAGCGCGGGTACTGTTCCCGGATGGGACTGTGGAATGGCTGACCAATGAAGAAATGGAATATTCATACCGGACTTCTGTTCTTCAAAAGAAGCGCCCGGGAATTGTTCTGGAGGCTGTATTTGACCTTGAGGAAGGAGACCGCGAGGTGATTGCGGCTGAAATGAAAAAGCACCGGACCTACCGCCGCGATACCCAGCCTGTTAAACCTTGCTGCGGCAGTGTATTTCGCAATCCGCTGCCGGAGCATGCAGGAAAGCTGATCCAGGACGCCAGCCTGAAGGGATATTCCATTGGCGGGGCACAAATATCCGAGCTCCACGGAAACTTTATCGTCAATAACGGATCGGCAAAAGCAGCGGATGTTTTGGCGCTGATCAGACATATGAAAGAAACGGTTCTGGAAAGAAACGGCATTGAAATGCATACAGAAGTCGAGATAGTAGAAAGAAAAGCAAAGGGCGACGCTTAGCGACGTACAGACTGAGCGAAAAGCGGAAGGCGGCTGCCTAGGGGCGACAAGCGCTGGAGGGCCAGCCAGTGAAGTCGTTCTTTGACTTCATTGGTTGGACCGAAGCGACCTCGAGCCCCTGCCGTCTGTAGCTAGACTGGACGACTCCTGACGAGATAAAGGAAACACGGCGAAGCCAAAAGCGAGACGATGTTGACTTATCGTAGGAAAGCTGCTGACTTCAATAACATCGTGTAAAACTTCCTCGAGTAAACTTCAAGCAGCTTTACGACAAGGTAACATAGCTTCTCGAATATACTATACCTTGGAGCACCTAGAGGAGGAAGTCTGCTAGTCGCTAGAGCCCGGAGCTGGACATTTGAAAAACGCAAGCGCCTGTTTATCGATGAAAAGTCCGGAGAAAATTGGAGAAGGGGGGAAAGCCGTGAATCAAAGGAAAGTTTTATCCCTGGAAGACAGGATTCCCAAAATAAAAGAACATAGAAAGCGGAAAGCGAACAGGCGGCTTATTTTCCTCATTTCCTTGTTTTTTCTCCTGATCATGCTAGTGATTTATTTTCAATCCCCTTTAAGCCATGTGAACGAGATTACAGTTCAAGGCAATGAATCGGTCCCGGATCAATTAATAATTGACAAAAGCGGTCTTAAGAAGGGGGCCAACATTTGGAAATTGGACAAAAAGAAAGTGATCCAAAAGCTGGAGAACCATGAGGAAGTGAAACATGCAAAAGTCAAAATCGGTTTTCCCAATACCGTGAAATTGCAAATTCAGGAATATGAGACTATTGCTTACGTCTCCACAGGAACGGATTTTCATCCGATACTGGAGAACGGGCTGATTGTAAAAAATAGCCTAGAAGGCGCAGTGCCGGTCAATGCGCCAATATTATCCAATTTCAATGAAGATGAGATTTTGGAAAATATGGCAAGGGAATTGAAGGAACTGCCTCCGGAAATTGTAAATATTATCTCTGAAGTCCATTATACACCGAAAAATACGGACAAGTACCACATCACTCTTTTTATGAATGACGGATTCGAAGTGAGTGCAACCATTTTGACTTTCTCAGAAAAGATGGTGCATTACCCGTCTATCGTCAGCCAGCTGGACCCAAAGGTCAAAGGTGTCATAGATATGGAAGTCGGTTCATTCTTCAAAGCATATGAAACCAAAGAATAGAAAGGGGCAGGGAAGCCGCAAGAATTCTTATTCAATTTTGGTGACAAAGTTCTACATGATTTTATTATAATTGCCCGATAATATTTTCCTTATCGCAAGTTTGGCTTTTCTAGGGCGCAATCTTAGTGTAGACTTATATTTAGTGGCTGTTTTTTTACAGCCTCTTTAAAAAATATAGCGTAAAACATAGAATATTGTGGAATGAAGAGGCCGGCGGCGGAGAAAATTAACGAATGAAACTCACAAATAATTCGATAGATTAAAAGGAAATTACCTGAATTTGCCGAATACATAAAAGTAATTGCCATGTCAAGGATGATTATTTATGAAATTTCGATATATCAAGTTCAGTATAAAGAGAGAGTTGAAGGAGGTGCCGCGGAATGAACAATAGCGAGATGTATGTGAGTCTCGATATAGGAACATCCACCGTAAAGGTGATCATAGGTTCCATGGGCAGCGATTCCTTGGACGTAATTGGAGTTGGAAATGTAAGTGCCAAAGGAATTCGGAAAGGTTCCATAGTTGATATAGATGAAACGGTTCATTCGATTAAAAGTGCGGTCGAGCAGGCAGAGAGAATGATTGGAATGAAAATCAATGACGTGATTGTCGGGATTGCCGGCAACCATGTCGCTTTACAGCCTTGCCATGGAGTGGTGGCCGTATCAAGCCAAAATCGGGAAATTACGAATGACGATGTAGCCAGGGTAATGGATGCGGCACAAGTCATTTCCATCCCGCCGGAAAGAGAAATCATCAATGTAATCCCGCGGCAATTTATTGTTGACGGATTGGATGAAATTACTGATCCCCGCGGAATGATTGGGGTCAGGCTTGAAATGGAAGGAACTATCATCACCGGGGCCAAGACCATTTTACATAATACGCTGCGCTGTGTTGAACGGGCAGGATTGAGTATTACCGATATTGTGCTTCAACCGCTTGCAGCGGCTGCAGCAGCCCTTTCAAAGGATGAGCAGCAGCTTGGTACTGCATTAATTGATATGGGTGGCGGATCAACAACGCTCTCTATATTCGAAAACGGCAGCATCAAGGATGTGAGTGTCATCCCGGTAGGCGGTGAACATATTACAAAAGACCTTTCTATCGGCCTCAGGACAGCTACGGAAGATGCAGAGAAAATCAAGATTACATATGGACATGCATTTTATGATCATGCTTCGGAAGATGAAGTTTTCAGTGTGCCCATAATTGGCAGTGACCAGCATCAGCAATTCAATCAATTGGAGCTCTCGGATATCATTGAAGCCAGGATGGAAGAGATTTTTGAATTGGTCCAGAATGAATTGAAAAGAATGGGAATCACTGACCTTCCGGGAGGCTTTGTGTTGACCGGGGGCTCGGCAAACATGTCCGGTGTCGTTGAGCTCGCACAAATGATTTTCCAAAGCCGGGTCAGGGTAGCCATCCCGGATTATATCGGTGTCCGTGAGCCTCAGTATACGACTGCTGTAGGATTAATCAAGTATTCCTACCAGAATGCCAGATTGCAAGGGAGAAGCGTTAGCGCGTCCCCGGTCCATGTAACAGATGAACACGATCACGGGGCAGCTCCAGACGCACACCAGTCGGGAAGGCAAAAGCCTGAAAAAGACCCGGATAAGAAAATATCCACTAAAGTTAAAAAGTTTTTTGGCTACTTTTTCGAATAGGCCATCCGGTTGAATAAAACGAACAGGAGGACATATCATGTTGGATTTCGATACGAGTGTTGATTCTTTGGCAACTATAAAGGTAATCGGAGTTGGCGGCGGCGGAAACAATGCTGTTAACCGCATGATTGAACATGAAGTGCAGGGTGTTGAATTTATCGCTGTAAATACAGATGCCCAGGCTTTGAACTTATCCAAGGCTGAAATAAAAATGCAAATCGGCGCAAAGCTGACGAGAGGACTGGGAGCAGGTGCCAATCCCGAGGTCGGAAAAAAAGCTGCCGAAGAGAGCAAGGAACAAATTGAAGAGGCCCTAAAAGGAGCCGACATGGTTTTTGTCACGGCTGGAATGGGCGGAGGTACCGGAACGGGTGCTGCACCGGTGATTGCTCAAATCGCAAAGGACTTGGGGGCGCTGACGGTCGGAGTGGTAACAAGGCCGTTCACTTTTGAAGGACGAAAGCGTGCAACCCAGGCAAGCGGCGGAATTGAAGCCATGAAAGAGTCAGTTGATACGTTAATCGTCATTCCGAACGACAGGCTCTTGGAAATCGTTGATAAAAGCACACCGATGCTGGAAGCATTCAGGGAAGCTGACAACGTCTTAAGACAAGGTGTCCAGGGTATCTCCGACTTAATCGCCGTTCCGGGATTGATCAATCTGGATTTTGCCGATGTTAAAACAATCATGACCAATAAAGGTTCCGCTTTGATGGGAATCGGTGTGGCCACAGGAGAAAACAGGGCTGCCGAAGCTGCAAAGAAGGCCATCTCTTCCCCGCTGCTTGAAACTTCCATTGATGGGGCCCAAGGTGTCCTGATGAATATTACCGGTGGAACGAACTTGAGCCTTTATGAGGTTCAGGAAGCTGCTGATATTGTTGCAACAGCTTCCGATCAGGAAGTAAACATGATTTTCGGATCCGTTATTAACGATAACTTAAAGGACGAAATCGTGGTTACAGTCATTGCAACCGGATTTGATGAAGTCCAGGCGCAGCCTAAGCAGCAAACTCCATTGTTCGGCCAAGTGAGGACTCAGCAAAACCAGGTTCCGAACCGTGAGCAAAAAAGGGAAGAGGCGCAAGAACCGGCAAGAACCGGCCAACAGCAACCTCTTGAAGATACATTGGATATCCCGACATTTCTTAGAAATAGAAATAGAAGAAGATAATTTCGCATTTTTTAAACCAGGTGAATCCCACCTGGTTTTTTGTGGTATAGGAAATTATAAAGCGCTTAGGTTGTTGATAATTCATTATCTTTTTGTCCTGCGTCTGGCTCCGACGGACAGGAGGTCCTAGTGCCGCCGGCGCCACAGGACGTGGCGCTTTAAGGCGGCCAGCGCCTATCGACTAGCAGACTTCACGCTTCTTCCTACGATAAGTCAACATCGTTCCGCTACGCGTGTTGTCCGGCT
>NZ_QYTU02000025.1 GCF_003605365.2 Siminovitchia fortis | reverse complement strand
GATGGGCAAGGCGCTTGCGCTTTTCTAGTCACCAGCTTCTGCTCGCTCCACCGCCGCCTGACGAACCTCCGCCCCCGGATCGGGGGCCTCCACCGCCGCCTCTGTTTACGACAGCAGCAAGCATTCGGAGAATGGTCAAGGTAAAAGCTCCTCCGAGAAAGCGGAAATCCAGGAAGATGATTCCGGCAAACATCAGGATTAAAATAAGCATGGCCAATGGTGACAGACCTTCGGTTTGATTGTATTCTATGCCTTCCGCTTCCACCTGTTTGTCCAGGTTGTATTCCTTTGAAACCTCGTTGAATAACTGTTTATAAGTATTAGTGATTGCAAGATTGATTTCATTTTGTTCCAAATAAGGCAGCGCGTAGCTGTCGAGAATCCGTCCCACTTTTCCATCAGGCAAAGCGCCTTCCAGACCGTATCCGACTTCAACTTTTATTTTGCTGTCCTGGGGTGCAAGCAGAAGCAAAACCCCATTGTCCTTTTCAGTGCTTCCGAGTCCATATTGCCGGAATGCCTGCAAGGCGTATTCTTCAACAGATTCGTTTTCCAGTGAATTGACTGTAAGCACAGCAATCTGTGCCTGTGTATGGTCATCTAAATATCTGCCGAGCTCTATCAGCTCATTCTTTTCATCGGCTGAAAGGACATGGGCAAAGTCCTGCACATAAATATCCCCTACAGGATCAGGGATATTTGCCGCTTCAACTTTAAGGCCCGTTATGGAAAAGAAAAAAAGGACAAGAAAAGAAAGGGAGAGCTGAGCCCGTCTCATCACTCTCCATTCCCTTCAAAATCAACGTTTGGAGTTTCCCCGGCCTCTGCTTGCGCTTTGAAGTACTCCTTTTTCTCAAAACCGAACACCGATGCAACGATACGCCCAGGAAATTGTCTTACTTTTTTATTATAAACTGCCACCTGGTCATTATAATCTTTCCTCGCAACAGCAATCCGGTTTTCTGTTCCGGCCAGTTCGTCCATCAGCTGGGTGAATTGCTTGTCCGCCTT
Source organism: Siminovitchia fortis (assembly GCF_003605365.2). Taxonomy (GTDB): domain Bacteria; phylum Bacillota; class Bacilli; order Bacillales; family Bacillaceae_C; genus Siminovitchia; species Siminovitchia fortis. Next base: position 58,181 of record NZ_QYTU02000025.1, on the reverse strand, counting down.
TAATTCCGGATAATTTTCGGAAATGACGAGCAGCCTGCTTAGCGCGTTGGACAAAGAGGCGTCTGCATCAGCCTGTTCCTGGACTGTTTTTGCGCCGATCAGCCTTGAACGGGCATCAGCGATATCTCCCAATACTTTTTCCTCGTGTTTCGTATAGCCTTTGACGGTATTAACGAGGTTCGGAATCAAATCCGCCCTTCGCTGAAGCTGATTATCAATCTGCGAATATTTTTGTTCAACATCCTCCTCCGCATTTACAAAGCCGTTGTAGCTCCCGAACAATGGAACTAATACAAGAGCTAAAACAACCAGTACCCCAATGATGGCTCCCAATCCTTTTCTCATTCTCTTCACTCCTTACAAAAAGTATAACGGATGTACTGAAAAAAAGTTTCAGCTTTCTCTTTCTTTTATTTACCCAAATGAAGCAAAATTATCTTTTGCTTTTCATCATATAGCATGAACGAACAAGAGAAAAGTGTTACAATCTGTATAAACCTTGCGTAAGGGTACGGATTGGAGCTGAGGGAAATGAACGGTATAAAAGATCGATTGAACCGGCCTTTGCAAGACTTGAGGATATCCGTGACAGATAAATGCAATTTCCGTTGTCAATATTGCATGCCGGCTGACATTTTTGGTCCGGATTTTAAATTTTTGCCAAAGACTGAAATATTGTCATTTGAAGAAATAGAGCGTCTAGCGTCCGCTTTTAGCAAATTGGGTGTGACAAAATTGAGAATCACCGGCGGCGAACCGTTATTGCGAAAAGATGTCGCCAGTTTAATAGGCAGGTTGAAAAAGATTCCTGGTATCAAAGATATCGGACTGACAACGAACGGCGTGCTGCTTCCGAAACTGGCGAAGGATCTTGTGGATGCAGGTCTTCATAGGGTGAATGTCAGCCTTGATGCGATAGATGATGACATTTTTAAAAAAATCAACGGCAGGGGTGTCGGTTCCGATGTTGTATTGAAGGGAATTGAAGCTGCCCTGGATGCCGGTCTTGGCGTGAAGGTAAATATGGTTGTTCAAAAAGGCGTAAATGAAAGCGAAGTCATTCCGATGGCCCGCCATTTTAAAAATATGGGAGTAACTCTCCGCTATATTGAATTTATGGATGTGGGCAATTCGAATGGCTGGGATTTCAGTAAAGTGGTGACAAAAAAGGAAATGTTCGCTATGTTGTCGGACCATTTTGAACTTGAACCTGTGGATCCGAATTATTTTGGGGAAGTGGCCAAGCGCTATAAACATAAGCATACGGAGACAGAAGTTGGTTTCATTACTTCGGTTTCAGAATCGTTTTGTTCCAGTTGTACAAGGGCGCGCATTTCCGCAGACGGGAAATTTTACACTTGCCTGTTCGCTTCAAAAGGCTATGACCTGCGTGAATTAGTCCGCACATATAAGGAAGAGGAACCTTTGATCAACGAGATCAGTTCCATTTGGAATCAGCGGAGGGACCGCTATTCCGATGAGCGGACAGAAGAAAGCGCCAAGGCCAAAGAAAAAATAGAAATGTCCTATATTGGCGGATAATTTTTGGAAGGAGCCTGATGAAGCAGTGGTAGAGAGAAGGAAGCCGATTTGGATCAAGGAAGCAACTGAAAAAGTGATGGAATATAAAAAAAGGGGGGAAGGGGAGACGGTATCCATACATGAGTGTGACGATCGATATCTCTATGCTCCGCTGATAGCAGATCATGACGTGCCGCCGTTTGATCGATCCCCTTATGATGGCTTTGCATTACGGGCGAAGGATACGGAAAATGCATCCCGTGAAAATCCGTTATTGTTTGAAGTCATTGATGAAATTGGAGCGGGACAGGTCAGTCTCCAGAAGGTTGGCCAACTGGAAGCAGTCCGGATCATGACTGGGGCCCAAATTCCTGTCGGAGCGGATTGTGTCATCATGCTTGAATTGGTTAAAGAACTCACGGAAGGCGGCAAAAAATACATTGAAGTAAAAAGAACCCTTCAGGAAGGGGATAATATTTCTTTTCAGGGAGAAGACACTCAGAAGGGCAGCCCGCTGATAGATAAAGGGGAGAGGATCAACCCCGGGATCAAGGCTTTGCTGGCCACATTCGGATATGGCAAAGTGAAAGTTGCCAAAAAGCCGATTGTAGGAATTATCGCAACGGGAAGTGAACTGCTCCGCCCGGAAGATGATCTTGAACCGGGGAAAATAAGAGACAGCAACGGCTATATGATTGAATCCCAAGTCCTCCGAACAGGCGGAATCTATAAAAAATATGACAATTGTGCGGATGATTTAGAAACTCTCTATCAGGCGATGAAGACAGCTTTAGAAGAATGCGACATTGTGATTACAACCGGCGGCGTGTCCGTAGGGGATTTCGATTATTTGCCAGAAATCTATCAAAGGCTCGGGGCAAAGCTTTTATTCAATAAAATTGCCATGCGTCCGGGAAGTGTAACAAGCTGCGCTGAAATTAACGGGCAGCTGTTATTTGGGCTTTCCGGGAATCCATCGGCGTGCTATGTGGGATTTGAATTATTTGTAAAGCCTTATTTACGATATTGGATGCATTCCGACCGTCCGTATACACGGTTCATCACAGGTGTACTGAAATCAGATTTCCCGAAGCCGAATCCATTCACCAGATTTGTGCGGGGAAAGCTAAGCTATGCAGGCGGCACGGTATATGCTGAACCGGTGGGATTGGATAAATCCGGGGTTGTGACCTCTATTGCCTGGGCTGATTGTTTAATTGTGCTGCCGGGAGGAACAAGAGGATATGGAGAAAAAGACGAAGTGGATTTAATCCTTCTTGAAGACCAACAGGGAAGCGAAGTGCCATGGCAGGAAAAAAAATTATCCAAATTGTAGGATTCCAGAACAGCGGAAAAACATCATTGATTGAAAAGCTGATCAAAGCATGCCAAAAGAAGGGCATTGCAGTAGGGACAATTAAACATCACGGCCATGGAGGAACGCCCGATCGCCCGTTTTTAAATAAGGACACCGATCGGCACCGGCAGGCCGGTGCAGCGGTCACGGCAGTTGAAGGAGCGGGTGCCTTACATATAGAGGCCATGAAGGATTATTGGGAATTGGAGGATATTATTCGGATTTACGGGCAGCTGCCTGTTGATATCATCCTTGTTGAGGGATATAAAAAAATGAACAACCCGAAAGTGGTGCTTCTGCGAAATCCACAAGATGAAATCCTATTGCAACAACTGACAAACATCATTGCAGTCATTTCCCATGATCATTTAAGCTGCACACCAGCTTTCCCTATTTTCGGAAGCGATGAGATGGACCGTTTCGTTCATTGGTTCATGAAAAAAATAAATGAGACTGAAGATTAACCTTGTCCTCAGTCTCATTTATTTAAGTTAAAGGTATAAATTTTTCCCGAATTTTCTCGTCAAACAAAGGTTACGTAATGTCCAGCTTCAGCGCCTATCGACGATAAACAGGCGCTTCCGCCTTCAGTCTTAATGCAGTTTTTGCTCTACTTTCTGGCAGACCTCTTCGGCAGAAAGGCCGCTTGCTTCGATGACAGGCACCTGAGTGCTCGTCGTTTCGATTCCCATAATGTTGGAATCCATGCCAGTGACCACGCAGCAGTCCACATTGTTCAAGTCTGAAGCGTTAGAAAGGGGAATAACCTGGTAGCCCTTTTCCATAAGTGCTTGTGAAACATTGGATAAATTTTCTTCTACTCCGATTCTCATTCCCGAAAACACCTCCTTGTCTTTCTTATAATTCCAATTTTAAGCTTTTTTAAACGGTCCATATAAGCATTTTATTGGAGACCCTGACGCCGGAAATGTATAATGTTAAGCGTATTTTAAATATTGGTATTTCGTAATTTTTTAAAGTGTGGAGGAAAAAACATGGTTCAAAACTGGGAAGTTATCGTTACGAAGGGTGAGAGCGAACCGTGGTGGTTTTTCCCTGAATGGAGAAATGACATCATTGAAATGTACACATATACGGATTCAACAGCAGCGACCCAAAAATATCTGTCCCTTTTTCAGCGGTTAAAAAAAGATTTTGAAAATGTTAAAGTCAAAAAAACATCTTTGGCTGCTTTTTGGAACAATGATGATGTCTCGTATTGTGAGCATTGTGATGACGATTTACAAATATATTATGGGCTGCTGATTTTAGCAGATGGAGAGCCTTATCAACTTCCGGAAAGCTCAGAAATGCCGGATATAAAGAAAAGAGAGATAAAATGAGGGCAACTGCGAAAATAAAATCCTCAACAGCACAGAACCAGACGCCGACGGTATATGGAATCCTTTTTGCGATCAGCGCAAGCCACCTTTTGAATGATTCGATTCAATCCGTCGTACCCGCAATGAACCCGATTTTTGAACAGACGCTGAACCTTTCGTTTGCGCAGATTGGATGGATTGCCTTCGTCCTGAATATGACAGCTTCCGTCATGCAGCCTGTTTTCGGGTATTTTGCAGATAAAAGGGCAACACCTTTTATGCTGCCGGTCGGAATGTTCATGAGTATGCTTGGCTTGATCGGCTTCGCCCTTTCTCCAAATTTTTATGTCATACTGATATCTGTCTTTTTTATAGGCATCGGATCGGCCGTCTTTCATCCGGAAGGCTCACGTGTTGCCTATATGGCGGCAGGAACAAAGCGCGGGCTGGCACAGTCCATTTACCAGGTTGGCGGAAACTTCGGGCAATCGCTGGCTCCGGTTTTTACTGCATTCATTTTTGTTTCTCTTGGACAAAAAGGAGCGCTCCTGTTTACGCTGGTGACCATCACAGGAATCATGATATTGCTGTACGTCTCAAAATGGTATAAAGGACAGATCCAGGACGGAATGAAGTTCAGCCGAAAAAACAGGGTGAAGTCCCAGCAGTCCGCCGCCCCCGTACACTCAAAAATAAAGATAGCGATGGGACTGCTCGTATTTCTCGTATTCGCAAGATCATTCTATGTGGCTGGCATCAATAATTTTTATCAGTTTTATTTAATGGAAGATTACGGACTGACTGTAAGGCACGCGCAATTATATGTATTTATTTTCATGTTTGCAGGCGTTCTGGGAACGTTTTTCGGAGGCCCGCTGGCCGACCGGTTTGGGAGAAGGAACATGATCTTTCTGTCAATGGCAGGCGCCGCCCCGCTTACAATCATTTTGCCGTTTGTTCCGCTTCCATTGATTATCCCTATTTTCTTCATCATTGGTTTTATTATTTTATCAAGTTTCAGTGTGGCAGTTGTATATGCACAGGAATTGCTGCCATCCAAAGTGGGCATGGTATCCGGCTTGATTGTCGGCCTTGCATTTGGCATGGGCGCGGTGGGGGCCGTGCTGCTGGGAACATTGGCAGATATGTACAGTATCCGCTTTGTTATGATATTATGCGGTCTATTGCCTCTTGTGGGCATTTTGACATGGCTGCTTCCAAGTGATGAAAAAGTCCGGGAATTGACATCTGCAGGTAAATAGGCACTCTATACCCCGGCTGCCCCGGGGTTTTTTCATTATAAACGGAGTTCTCTATACTATTATGAAGCCCGTTTTGCTTTTGATGCGGAAGGAATTAAATAGGAGTTTAGCGAATAAGGAATGGAAAGAGGATAAGATAGGGGGGAGTGGAGTGGCGGTTCAATCAGATCCCCGCCAGCAAATGAAGCGGCGGGACGTTTTATACATGGATGTAAACGATTTGTTGCAGGAGTTGTCCGAAGGCAATCTCACTTCAGTAGAAATAACAAAAATGTATATTGACCATCTGAAGCGCGTAAACCCAAAAGTGAATTGTCTTGTGGAAGACCGTTTTTCAGAAGCATTGAAGGAGGCGGAAGAAGCTGACAGCATAATCCAAAGCGGTAAAACGAAAGGAAAACTGACAGGGATACCGATCAGCATGAAAGAATCCTTCCATGTAAAAGGAATGAAGACAACTGGCGGATTAAAACATCGCGCTGACAAGACGGAAACAGATGATGCCTGGGTGGTAGGAGCCCTGAAAAAAGAAGGTGCAATCATACTGGGGAAGAGCAATACACCAACGCTTTGCTTCTGTCAGGAAACGGATAATAAATTATATGGGAAGACAAATAACCCTTGGGATTTAAACAGGACGGCAGGGGGATCTTCCGGCGGTGAAGGAGCATTGATTGCATTAGGAGGTGCTGCAGCGGGAATTGGCTCAGATATTGGCGGCTCCATCCGCTTCCCGGCCCATTTTAATGGTGTAATCGGTTTCAAATCGGGAAATGACCGAGTTTCCGACGACGGCAGCTATCCTGAAGTAGTCCATTCTCTTCAAAAAAGAATGCTGGGAATTGGTCCGATGGTGAAATCTGTAAGGGATGCGAGGCTCATCTATCAGATAATAGCTAATCAAACTTCTGACAGCCCGTTGAATATAAATGACTTTGTCATACAAAAGCTTCCAAAAGGATCTTATTTCTTAAGTGAGGAGATGGAGCAAAAACTTCAGGAAGTTATTGACCACTTGAACAAAAGGCTGCAGGTCGAAATTGAAATTCCTCCCTTTTTTGATGAGAGTGCATTAATGTGGCAGGAAATCATGTCGTTGGACGGGGGCAAGTCAACCGCAGACGCCGCGGGATTTTCCGGAACTGGGTCAGTTGTCCGAAATTATTTGAAAGAGAAATTAACCGGGGGATCCGACTATCATTCCTATCTGACATGGGCCTTGATTGGAGCAGGTCTATTTAAGCCTGGCGCAAGGCGCATGGAGGAAATTAATCGGCTTATCGAAGAAGGAGATCATAGGATAACGGAACATTTTCATCGTAAAATCATTATATTGCCGGTTTACCACCGAACGGCTCCGTTCCATGGAGAGCTGTATGGCGAGATTTTTTCCATTAAAAAAACTTTTAAAACATACATGCCATTTGTAGCATATGCCAATGTATGGGGACTGCCGTCCCTGACCGTTCCAGCCGGAAAAGATGAAAAAGGTCTCCCGATGGGCATACAGCTTATCAGCAAAAATGGAAACGAAGAGGCACTCTTTCAACTGGGCGAGATGATTGAACAGGAGTTTGGCGGGTATGAGCGCTGCGTTTTACATGATTAGTGCATTTCAACATTTTTTTTGAAAGAAATCCATGGTAAAATGAGCATCAGAACGAGGAAAAGGAGAAAGCAACGGGGGAGTAATGATCAACAAACAAATAGAAATTAAAGAGTTGATTCAATCAACATTGACAAAAGCGGGTATGGATTTGGATGTTAAGGAAGAGCGTTGCGGAATCAACATGAGCTATAATTTTATTCTTCATTATGTAGGTTTCGATGTAGAACGGATCAAATCAGCCATAAAAGAAGTTCCAGCGGCTATTTCCCTTGAAGACTATATCAAAACGTTCTCTCTTCATGAAGGAGGGCATGCAGTTGACCGCAAAGCTTTGCTTGCGTCATTGGACAGAACAATTGAAATTCATGAAATGAAACAAAAACACCCGATTGGAGACCAGTATAACAATCCGCATCTGCTGTGTATGCTGATCGAGGAGCATCAAATGAATATCGGTTTTGAGGAAACGGCATGGAAAAATGCTGAAAAGTTGAACAGAAAATATAGAATCGTTGATTCGATGGTTTTTGAATTTCTTAAAAACCAGAGTTTAAAAACATACATTGATTCCTATGAAAAAGATTTAAATATATTTGAAAGGCTTGTGAACAGCAAGAGTGAACAAATCGCATAAAATAAGCTTCAGCAAGCAACAGCGGCTGAAGCTTTTTTTATGCAGTTCCCGTTTCTTAAATGGGACAAATTTCAAAAAAATAAAGGGTTTAAAAACCTGATTTGCCAAGCACTATAAACGGTAGTATAATCTTTACGCAACCTACTTTTGTATCTTGCAAATATAAATAATAGGTGGTAGTAAAAAATGACAACAAGCAAAGAGTACAGAGTTTTATTGTATTATCATTACGTAACGATTGATGATCCGGAGGAGTTCGCAAAACAGCACCTGAAATTCTGCAAAGAGACGGGGCTGAAAGGCAGGATCCTTGTAGCAAATGAAGGGATCAACGGCACTGTTTCCGGAACCGTTGAACAAACTGACCGGTATATGGAAATGATGAAGGCGGATCCGCGCTTTGCGGATATGGCTTTTAAAATAGACGAAGCAGACAAGCATGCGTTTAAAAAGATGCATGTCCGTCCGCGCAAAGAATTGGTCACCCTCCGCTTGGAGGATGACATCGATCCAAGACAACTGACAGGCAAATATTTAAGCCCGCAGGAATTCTATGAAGCGATGCAGGAAGAGGATACTGTCGTCCTTGACGCACGCAATGATTATGAATATGATCTCGGACATTTCAGGGGGGCTATCCGCCCTGATATAAAAGCATTCAGGGAGCTGCCGGACTGGGTCCGTAAAAATAAAGATAAATTAGAAGGAAAGAAAATCTTGACCTACTGCACGGGCGGCATCCGCTGTGAGAAGTTCTCAGGCTGGCTCGTAAAGGAAGGTTTCGAAGATGTATCCCAGCTTCACGGCGGAATCGTCACATACGGAAAAGACCCTGAAGTCCAAGGAGAGCTTTGGGACGGAAAATGTTATGTCTTTGACGAAAGGATTTCTGTTCCTGTCAACCGCAAGGAACATGTTATTGTGGGCAGGGACTATTTTGACGGAGAGCCTTGTGAAAGATACGTAAACTGTGCGAATCCAGAGTGCAACAGGCAATTCCTTTGCTCGGAGGAGAACGAGCATAAATATTTGCGCAGCTGTTCTGACGAGTGCCGGGTGCATCCTCGAAATCTTTATGTCAAGGAGCACAACCTGACCGAAGAAGAGGTCAATGACCGGATTAAAAAGCTGGAAGAAGAAAAAGCATTGAACGTTTAAAGATGGGACCCGTTCATCGATAAGATGGCGGGTTCTTCTTTTTTTAAAGGAAAGCGGGAAGTATAAATTTTTTCAAAGAAATTCGTATAAAATTATTGGCTTTGTCCAGCTCCAGCGCCCAGCGACTAGCAAACTTCGCCCTCCTTTCCTCGAAAAAGCTTCGCTTTTTCTGCGTGGATGTTTATTCGAGGAAGAGGGCTCAGAGCACTACGATAAGTCAACATCGGCTCCGACGGACAGGACGTCCTAGTGCAGGCGAAGCTACAGGATGTCGCGTCCTCAGCCTGCCTTCGTCGCCGTGTTGTCCGGCTGCGAGTGCCATCGGCTCGAGGTCATAAGCCAATCGCTGCTGAAGGCAAACTACGCCTTCTTCAGCGCTCGTCTTATGCTTGTCGCCGTTAAGCAGGCACTCTCCGCCTTTCCTTATCCTTTATCTCATTGCGGAGTGCTCCAGTGTCTAGCTTCAGACGGCAGGGGCTCGAGGTCGCTTCGGTCAATCCAATGAAGTCAAAGAACGACTTCACTGGATTGCCCTTCAGCGCTTGTCGCCCCTAAACAGCCGTCTTCCGCATTTCCGTTTGTACGTCGCTAAAAGGGCGCTTGCGCTTTTCTTACATCATGTGTGTATGCGATAATGGACATATTGTTACATAGAAAGAAGAGAGGGGAAGTTATGGTAAAAGAGAAATGGTTCAAGATAGGAACCGGCATTATTATGGCTTTTTTGATCATTTATCTGGGAACAAAGGTCAGTTTTATCTTTACCCCGTTGGTGATCATTATACAAACGTTATTTCCTCCCATTGTCATCAGCGGAATCCTTTATTATTTGCTGCGCCCCGTTGTCAATCTGCTGGCAAAGAAAATACCGCGGACTTTGGCAATCATCCTTGTTTTTGTCGGGATTGCCGGCGTGATGACAGCGGCGGTCTTCGTGATTGGCCCTGAACTGCAAAGACAGTATAATCTTTTTGTGAAAAATCTTCCTGCTTATTCAAAGAACATTCAGGAGTGGGCTTTGTCCATCATGGATAAAGACTGGTTCCAACGCTTCCAGGAGAATAATTATCTCTCCGTGGAAAAAATTACGGCCTATTTGGAAAATAATGCAAAAAACATGCTCCAGGATGCCGGAATAAAAATTGCCAGCACTGTCGGCTTTGTTGCCAATATTATCATGGTGCTCGTACTTGTGCCGTTTGTTTTATTTTTTATCCTAAAGGACGGAAAACAAGCGCCGACTTTTTTATTGAAGATTCTTCCCAAAAAACATCAAAATGAAGCCGTTAATATTTTGAAAGATATGGACGAAGCTTTGAGCGCATACATACAAGGGCAATTGATCGTAAGCTTTTGCGTGGGATTGACCGCCTATATCGGCTATGTAATCATCGGGCTTGATTATTCCCTTGTTCTTGGCGTTGTAGCTATGGTTACGAATGTGATTCCGTTTATCGGGCCATGGATCGGAACATTTCCGGCAGTGATTGTCGGATTGCTGGACAGCCCTTTCAAGGCACTGCTTGTCATCATTGTGGTGGTCATTGTCCAACAACTTGACAGCAATATAACCTCTCCGCTTGTTATGGGGAAAAAGCTGAACATCCACCCATTGACCATCATTTTTGTCTTGTTGGTAGCAGGAAAATTCGGAGGACTGCTTGGTTTGATATTTGCCGTTCCCGTATATGCACTTTTGAAGGTCATTGTCAGTCATATGTACCAATACGTCAGACTTGATTGAACCCGGAATTTTTTTCATCTAATAATTGAGGCGTTTACTCATAAAATAGAAACGTTCTCAGGAACAATGATCAATGGAGGGATCGTTCATGACTGTTATCAATAACGTAAAACAGACACTTACAGGCTTGAAAAGCGCCCAGGCAAGCCTGGAAGGATTTGCACTTCAGACGGATAACAAGCAAGCCAAGCAATTGTATCAGATGGCTGCACAGCAAACGCAGGCCGTCGTTGATGCCCTCGAACCGCGAGTTCAGGAAATCATGCAGGAAGAGCCGCAATATAACGAATAATCTTTTAAAAAAGGAACAGAACAAAGCTGCTTCTGTTCCTTTTTTCAAAGTAAGGAGGTAAGTGGTTTGACTGTCATTTCCGATGTGAAAACAACGCTTGCGACGATGAAAGGAATACAGGCTTCATTCAGCAAGTTAGCCATGACAAGTACGGATCAGGAAGCCAAAAAAATTTTTCACGAGTGCATGATGGAAACAGAGCCCATTATCTCTGATTTGCAAAAGCGGGTGGAATATATGATGGCAGAAGAGCTGCAATACAAAAACTCCTGAGAGGAGGCTAGAGTTTGGATATTCCCCAATGGCTGAATATTATAATCCGATCAGTTATTTTGGTGATCGTTTTATTTTTACTGACAAAATGGCTGGGAAAGAAGCAGCTGTCGCAATTATCCTTCTTTGAGTATGTAGCCGGCATTACAATAGGCAGTATTGCAGCTGAAATCTCGACAGGGTTGGAAACAAACTTTTTCCACGGCATATATAGTATGATTGTATGGACAGCCATCCCATTCTTCGCCGGTTTGCTTGCGATCAAAAGTAAAAAGGCAAGGGATTTTATTGAAGGCCGGGAAACAGTTGTAATCAAAGATGGAAAAATTCAAGAGGAAAATTTGACAAAGCAGAAGTACACTGTAGATGAGTTGCTTCACCTTTTAAGAAAAAAGAATGCTTTTCAAGTTTCCGATGTTGAATTTGCAGTTCTTGAAGCAAACGGCGATTTGAACATATTGCTTAAAAAAGAAAAACAGCCGGTGACTCCCCAGGATTTGGGACTGGAGACAGCCCCTGTAAAAGTCCCGGAAACAGTCATATTGGAAGGACAGATTATAGATTCCGGCCTTGCAGCATGCGGATTAACGAGGGAATGGCTGGATGCAGAGCTGCAAAAGCTTGGTATCGTTCTCGACAACGTCTTCATAGGACAGGTGGATGCCTATGGCCAGTTCACAGCAGATTTGTATGACGATAAAATCCAATTGCCGAAGCCCCAGGAAAAACCATTGCTGCTGAGCTCATTAAAAAAATGCCAGGCCGATTTTGAAAGCTTTGCGTTGGCAACGGAAAATGAAGAGGCCAAACAAATGTATAAAAAGCACTCGGAGAAATTGGCAGACATGATCAAAAAATCGGAATATCTGCTTGTAAATTAGAAAGGGTCATCCGCTATGGACGACCCTTTGATTTATGCATACATCTCTTCAATCAGATTTTGCAGTTGTTCGCTTTCCAAATATTCATTGTAGGTCATGTATTTATCGACAATCCCCGACGGTGTCAATTCGATAATCCGGTTGGCGATCGTTTCGATGAACTGATGATCATGTGAAGTGAATATCAATGACCCTTTAAAGTTGATCAATCCGTTGTTCAACGCTGTGATGGATTCCAGGTCCAAATGGTTTGTCGGTTCATCCAGCAGGAGTACGTTGGCTCCGCTCAGCATCATTTTTGACAGCATGCACCGCACTTTTTCTCCACCGGAAAGAACCGAAGCTTTTTTCAATGCTTCTTCACCCGAAAAAAGCATCCGTCCGAGGAAACCCCGCAAGAAGCTTTCAGTTTCATCCTGTGGTGAATATTGTCTGAGCCAGTCAATGAGGTTCAGCTCGACACCTTCGAAGAATTCTGTATTGTCTTTCGGGAAATAAGATTGGGAAGTAGTGACACCCCATTTATAGCTCCCGCTATCAGGCTCCATTTCTCCGGAAAGAATTTGCAGCAAGGCGGTTTTGGCGATCTCATTTTTTCCGAGAAGAACAACCTTGTCATCTTTATTCAAAGTAAAACTGATATTGTCCAAAACCTTTACGCCGTCAACCGTTTTTGACAGATTGCTCACTGTAAGCAAATCGTTCCCGATTTCCCTTTCGGGTGTAAATGCCACATATGGATAGCGTCTGGAAGATGGCTTTATATCATCAAGGGTGATTTTTTCAAGAAGTTTTTTCCTGGACGTCGCCTGTTTGGACTTTGAAGCATTGGCGCTGAATCTGGCAATAAATGTCTGGAGCTCTTTGATTTTTTCTTCCTTCTTTTTATTGGCTTCCTGAGCCATTTTCTGCGCCAATTGGCTTGATTCATACCAAAAATCATAGTTTCCGACATAAATTTGGATGTTGCTGAAGTCAAGGTCCGCTATATGGGTGCAAACCTTGTTAAGGAAATGCCGGTCGTGGGATACAACAATGACTGTATTCTCGAAGTTGATCAAAAACTCTTCCAGCCATTGGATCGCCTTGATGTCCAAATGGTTTGTCGGCTCGTCAAGCAGTAGAATATCTGGCTTCCCGAATAATGCTTGTGCAAGGAGAACTTTTACTTTTTCGGCCCCTGACAGTTCGCCCATCTTTTTATTGTGAAGCTCTTCACCTATTCCAAGGCCTTTTAGTAAAATAGCTGCTTCGGATTCCGCTTCCCATCCGTTCAGCTCCGCAAATTCCCCTTCAAGCTCCGCAGCACGCATTCCGTCTTCCTCTGTAAAATCTGGTTTCATATAGATGGCGTCTTTTTCCTGCATGATTTCATACAGACGGGTGTGTCCCATTATGACAACTTGAAGCACTTCCACTTCTTCATATTCGAAATGATCCTGTTTCAAGACGGCGAGACGATCATTTGGAGAAATGGAAACAGTGCCGGTCTGCGCTTCAATTTCACCTGCAAGAATTTTAAGAAACGTTGATTTGCCGGCCCCGTTTGCACCAATCAGGCCATAGCAATTGCCGGGGGTGAACTTGACATTTATATTTTCAAACAGCTTCCGGTCTCCAAAACGAAGACCAATATTATTTACGGTAATCAAATTATCATAACCTCCACAAGAAATTCCTGTTTATTATAACATTTTTCATCAGCGGCTGGTATGGGGTCTGACCCATTGTCGAGTTTCCCCGAACACTCGCTTCTTCCATTTATTTTTTTTATTCCATAAATGGGGTATAATAGGAAGGATAACAAGAAAGGGGATCTTAAATTCATGGCTTATAGAAGAGGGCCTCAGGAGCCTGTTCCTGAAGAGGAAACAATCGTTTGGTCATGTACGAATGAACAATGTTCTTGTTGGATGAGGGATGCCTTTTCTACAGAAAATAAAACGACTTGTCCGATTTGTAAATCGGAAATGGCACAGGAAACCAGAGTTTTGCCTGTCATCTCGTAATTTCACAATGCAGCTGTTCCGCTCTTTTGCCGGAGCGGCCTTTTTTATATTGTCTAGCTCCAGCGCCTATCGACTAGCAGACTTCGCACCTCCTCCTACGATAAGTCAACATCGGCTCGTTCCTCGCCGTGTTTCCTTTATCTCGTCGGAGACACTCCAGTCTGTACGTCGATGGGCAAGGCGCTTGCGCTTTTCTTATGTTCTGCACATTTTTCAGCCAAAATGGGGAAACTGAAATATAGAAAGATTTATTAGGAGGGTAAATCCATGACTAGTGAGCATGCAAATAACAATTCCCTGCCCCATGATCCGAGATCCTATTGGATAGATTCAATAGAAACACCGGCTTTTCCGGCGCTTGAAAAAGACATCGAGACAGAGGTGGCCATCGTTGGCGGAGGAATATCAGGCATTACAACCGCATTTTTGCTTGCAAAGGAAGGTTTAAAAGTAACGATTTTGGAGTCAACCCGGTTATTAAAGGGAACGACGGGGCATACGACAGCAAAAGTTACAGCGCAGCACGGCCTTATATATGATGAACTGATCGGCCACCTCGGGGTGGACAGTACGAAGCTCTATTATTCGGCAAACGAGGATGCGGCTGCTTTTATTGAAAATTATATCAGGGAGCATGGCATCGACTGTGACTATCAAAAGGAAAGCGCTTATATATTCTCCACCACCGAAAGTGACAGGCAGAGCCTTGAGAATGAAGCGAAAGCCTATGAAAAACTAGGGATTGACGGGGGATTCATTGACAATATCTCGTTACCGGTTACTGCGATTGGTGCAGTGGAGATGAAAAATCAGGCACAGTTTCACCCGCTGAAGTATTTGGCTCATATGGTAAAGGAAATCACCGAACAGGGCGTTCAGATTTTTGAAGGAACAACGGCAGTCAATATGGAGCATGGGGATCCGGCGGTCATTCATATGAGAAACGGCATAAAAGTAAAGGCTAAGTATGTTGTTTCGGCCTCCCATTTTCCGTTCCATGACGGGAAGGGATATTTTGCACGCCTGTATCCAAAACGATCCTATGTGATAGCTGTAAAACCGGAGAAAAGCTTTCCGGGCGGCATGTATATTTCGGCGGACAAGCCTACCAGGTCATTCAGAAGTGTCAAAATCAACGGGGAAGACATGCTCCTCGTCATTGGAGACAGCCATAAAACCGGCCAGGGTGTTCCCGAAATAGAACATTATGAAGCCTTGGAAAAAGAGGCCCTGAAAACTTTTGGTGCACAACAAGTTTTATACAGATGGTCCGCCCAGGATCTTGTAACACCTGATAAGGTCCCTTATATTGGACGCATTTCAGAAAGCCACGATAATGTCTTTGTGGCAACCGGCTTCAGAAAATGGGGAATGGCACACGGAACCCTGTCCGGGATGTTGATCAGGGATTTGATAACCGGCAGGGACAACCCATATGAAAAGCTCTATGCTCCTTCAAGATTTCCCTTGGATCCAAGTATTAAAACTATGGTGAAAGAAAATATGAATGTGGCCGCCCAGTTAATCAGCGGAAAATTCGAGCGTCCCGACAAAGAAATAAAAGATATCCAGCAGGATGAAGGTGCAGTGATTACAATCAAGGGAAAAAGGGCAGGGGCTTATAAAGACAACAGCGGGGAACTGTTTGTTGTGGATACGACCTGCACCCATATGGGATGTGAAGTCAATTGGAACAGCGGTGATAAAACTTGGGACTGCCCTTGCCATGGTTCAAGGTTCGCTTATGATGGCGAAGTGATTGAAGGGCCTGCGGATCAGCCATTAAAAAGGATTGATCCTGAAAAGATTGATTATTCCACATCGACATAATAGATGCAGCCTCCTTCAATTGGCTTTTATTCATATTTCCTGAATAAGAAGCCAAAGCGGGACCCACAATAAGAACAGTTCAAAGCAGGGCTTTGAACAAATTGGGATGAACAGGAGGCTGTAAAATGAGAAAGTTTTGGTCAACAATGCTCGCAGCGGCCGGAATCAGTGCTGCGGCCTACGGCTTGAGCAAATATCGGAATGGAAAATATATGAAGCCTGTTAAAAACATGCTGAACAGTGCTAAGGACATGTTCCAGAATTCCGGGGGTGCAGCCAATAATCCATTGATGGAAATATCAAAAGAACTTGCTCCAAGCGAGCTGATGAACAATCAAAGAAAAAAACGAGGCAAAACATCCCATTAATCCCAAGCTAAAAGTCATCCCGGCTCCCTGTCAAGACGCAGGGAGCTTCGTTTATTTATCCCGGATGAAATTTCGCAATTCATTATTATGTGAAATTTTGATAGAATGAGATAAAAATAGAGATGCATTTCAGAAGGCAGGTGCACAAAACATGAAAGAGGCTGTGCTTTTTCAGCAGCTATTAAAGCGTAAAAAAAAGCTTATTATGCCAATGATGATTTTCTTTGTCCTGTTTTATTTTGCCCTGCCTGTTCTCATATGGTTTTTTCCAGAGTGGGTATATAGTGAAAGAAATTCTTTTTTTATTCCGTGGTGGTGGCTCTTTGCTTTTTTCCAGTTGATAGTAACATGGATATTGGGTTGGATTTATTGGTGCAAGGCGAAAAAGCACGATGAATTGATTGAAGATCTGAAGCAGGGGAAAGACATATGAATTATACATATTTCTTCTTTTTTCTTTGCATTATCGTTTGTACTCTGATTATTACACACTGGGCTGCGAAACGCGATCGCACCGCTTCCCAATTTTATGCTGCATCAGGCCATCTGACCGGCTTTCAAAACGGTCTGGCCATAGCAGGTGATTATATCAGCGCCGCATCTTTCCTTGGGATTACAGGGGCCATCTCACTCCATGGCTATGATGGTTTCTTATATTCAATCGGTTTTTTGGTTTCTTACTTGATCGTTTTGTTTTTGATAGCGGAACCCGTTAAGAACCTAGGAAAATATTCCTTGGCGGATGTCATCTGCGCCCGGTTTCCAAGCAATAGGATCAGATTGCTCATGGCATGCGGCACCTTTTTTATTTCCATCTTCTATATGATTCCCCAATTGGTTGCGTCCGGCCTTCTCATAAGGCTGCTTTTGGGTATTGACTATTCCATATCTGTATTGGTGATAGGGAGTTTGATGACTGTTTATGTCGTTCTCGGGGGAATGGTTGCGACCTCATGGGTACAGATTGTGAAAACTGTATTGCTCATGTCGGGTACTTTTCTCGTATCACTGATGGTTTTGGCGCATTTTGATTGGAAGGTCATACAATTAGTAGATTATGTAAAACAAGGAACTCCCCTTGGAGACCTATTTTTCTATCCCGGAAATCTATTTAATGATTTTTTGGAAATGTTTTCGTTGAAACTTGCACTGCTGCTGGGTACAGCAGGTTTGCCTCATATATTGATCAGATTTTACACTGTAAAAAACACGTTGGAAGTCCGTCGTTCCGTTATTACAGCCACGTGGATCATCGGTTTGTTTTATGTCATGACACTTGTATTGGGCCTGGGAACGATTGCGCTGATAGGAATGGAACGGCTGGCCGCTGCCGACCCTACCGGCAATTTGGCGGCACCGCTATTGGCGAAGGAATTAGGCGGGGATTTCCTGCTTGCGTTCATTTCAGCGCTTGCTTTTACGACAATCGTCGCCGTTGTTACGGGATTGGTCATATCCGCTACTATTTCGCTTTCGCATGATGTGTATCATCATATTTATAAAAAAGGCAAAGCGACCGACAAAGAACAGCTTCGTGTTGCGAAATGGACGGCTGTCGGGATCGGATTGATTGCAACGTTGTTTTCATTGGGATTGGAAAATATCAATGTCACTTTCCTTGTTTCGTTAACCTTTGTCATTGCTGCCTCCACAAACCTTCCGGTCATTCTTTTGACACTGTATTGGGAGCGCTTTAACGAAAGGGGCGTCATGACAGGGATGCTCAGCGGATTTTTATCATCAGTTATACTCGTGCTTTTCGGTCCGCATATCATGAATATCGAAAATGGCTGGATTGCCCGGGAAGCTTTGATTCCACTTTACAATCCCGGCGTTATAGCGATCCCTATCGGGTTTATCGGGGCAATTATTGGAACATTGTTGTCCCGCAAGGCCTCTGATGAAAAAGCTTTTCTTCGTTCGCTTGTTAAAGCCCAGACGGGAATCGATACAAGGGGGCGCGGCTGGTGGAGTTCATGACGTATATATTGGTACAGAGGCTTGGACTTTTATTGATCTTGGCCTTTTTAATGACAAGGATTCCAAGCTTTAGAAGCCTGCTTGACAGAGAAATGGATACAAGAACTGTCATACTGCATGCCGTAATCTATGGTCTGTTTGGCATTGCAGGTACGATATCAGGGATTGTAATAGAGAACGGGAACATCGTTTCTCAATTTATACTTTTCCCGGTGCAGGATCATCAATTGGTGGTCAGCTCGAGCCTTGTGGCCATTGTCATAGCAGGTTTGCTGGGCGGCCCGGTTGTTGGAATGGGAGCCGGTCTCATTGGTGGCATTCATCTTTTTTATCTTGGGGGCCTGGGAAACACAGCAGGGTGTATTGTAAATATCCTTACGGGATTGCTTGTCGGCATGACAGCGCGCTTCTTTTCAAATGACAGGGTCATTTCACCATTAAAGGCCTTGTTTATCGGTATATTTCCGCCGATTCTGCAAATGGGAATCCTATTAATCTTTCACCCCCATGATGATTTTATAAAGGAGGCAGTTGACCAAATCAGTTTGCCCCTTGTCTTTTCAAACAGCGTTGCCATCGCTATCTTTACTGCCATGATTGCTGCAGCTATCAATGAACAGGAACGGGAAGCGGCTTTGGAAACAAGGAGGGCTTTGATGATAGCCGAGGACGCTCTGCCTCACCTGAAAAAAGAATCCCAATTTGAAATGGCGCAGGGTATTGCCGAATTGCTTTTTAAGCGGTTGAAAGTGGCCGCTGTTTCCGTGTCAAACCGGGAACAGGTACTGGCATATGTTGGCCTCGGTGCAGATCATCATAAACCGGGTGACCCTTTGCAGACAAGGCTTTCACATGAGGTCATACAAACGGGGGCTTTGAAAGTGGCCTATTCCCAGGATCAAATATATTGTAAGCATGAAAAATGCCCGCTGCAGGCCGCGATCATTGTTCCGATATTGGAATCAAATGAAACAAGCAAATTAATTAAATTGTATTTTCGGAAGTCACAGCATATTCGTTCAGTCGAAATTGTGCTTGCCCAAGGATTGGGCAAGCTTTTAACCAACCAATTGGCGGTTGTTCAATCAGAGAAACTGCAAACACTTATCCGTGATGCGGAGCTGAGAAACCTTGAGGCTCAGATCAACCCGCATTTCCTTTTTAATACGCTTCATCTTATCGCTACCCTTTTTCGGACCGACCCTGAAAAAGCCAGGCGCATTACTGTACAATTGGGAAGTTTTATGAGGTTTAATCTTCGCTTGGCTTCTACTTCTCTCGTAGAACTAGAAAAAGAATGTGAACATTTACAATCATATATTGAAATTATCCAAACCCGTTTTTTTGGACGGCTGACTATTTGTTTTTCACCTATTGATGAATGCAAAGAAGCATTGATTCCGCCATCGACGCTTCAGCCGTTAGTGGAAAACAGTGTCCAGCATGGACTGGAGAATGTCATGGAAGGCGGAAAGATTGATATCGAAATCAAGCGGAAGGCAGATTCAGTTTATATTGCCGTCCGTGATAACGGACGCGGATTTTCGAAGAAGAGCATCTCACTTGCAGGACGCTTTCCAATAGAAAGTGAGAGGGGCGGAGGTACAGGCCTATATAATGTAAATCAGCGATTAATAGGAATGCTTGGTGAACAATCACGGCTGCATATCCGCAATCTCCCTTCGGGAGGCAGTGAAGTGCATTTTGAAATTCCAAATATTCATGCAGGGAGGAAAGCGACATGACGATCCGAGTGATGGTTGCCGAAGATGAGCGTCTCGTCAGGGAAGAGTTGATCTATATGCTTCAGCAGGAAAAAGATTTCCTTCTGTGTCCCAGTGCTGAATCAGGGGAGCAATTGCTCGAGCTGTATGAAAAATATTCTCCGGACGTCATATTTTTGGACATTCACATGCCAAGGCTCTCCGGGGTGGATGTTGCTAAAAAATTGACAAAGGATAAAGAAAAGCCCCCGCTATTTGTGTTTATAACCGCATATGACGATTATGCCCTTGAAGCATTTAAAGTCGAGGCGGTGGACTATCTGTTAAAACCATATGATGAATCACGTTTGAGGGAGGCTTCCGACAGGATCAGAAGGCGGCTCTCTGGTTCTGCAGCGCCCGGCTCTTTAAATAATAGAATTAAAGGGAGTTCTCCCGGTTCGATTCCAGCCTCTTCCAAGCTGCTGATTGATGATGGTGAAAAAGTTGTGGTTTTATCACCCGAGTCGATATATTATGCTACACGTGTAGACAGGTATGTAGAAATCCACACTGAAGATGAGTTTGTCCAAGGGAAAATGACGTTGCAGGAACTGGAAGAGAAGCTGAAGGGTTTTCGGTTTTTTCGGACGCACCGAAGCTATTTGGTCAACTTGGATTTCATCCAGGAAATAACCCCATGGTTTAATGGGGCATATAATCTCATTTTAAAGGGAGAAAAGAGAACGCGGATACCGGTAAGCCGCAGTGCGCAGAAAAAGCTGTTTCAGCTGCTGGGACAGTGATTGGAACCGTTTACATGCGGATTATTGCCGTTCAGGCAAAGTATCAGACAATTCGCGGATTTATTCACTTTTTGCCGCACCTCTGTTTTATAGTAAATAAAATCGGCTTTTTGCAGCCGGTTTCATTCCAAACCGGGAGGTGCAATGAAATGGAAAACTATGAGCGTATTGCCAATTCAAAGGAGTTTTTGGAACTGAAAAGAAGCAAATTACTCTTTATTTGGCCCGTGGTTATATTATTTTTCTGCCTTTATCTCTCGTTCCCGCTGATGGCTGCTTACGCAAAGCCGCTTATGGGAAAATTTGTTGCAGGAAATATAACCTTCGGATACCTGTATGGTGTATCCCTCTATTTCGTCGCCTGGGCCCTTGCATTTGTATATTTTGTCAAAGCGAAAGGTTTTGATCAAAAGGCAAAGGCTGCGGTAGATAAATACAGGCAGGAGAAGGGGGCATAAGTATGGGGGCTCATGCATTTGGAATATTTCTATTTATAGCAATAGTCGCGGCTACCATTTACATTACGCTATGGGCTGCCAAAAGAAACAAAAGCACAGCGGACTTCTACACTGCGGGCCGCTCTTTGACGGGCTGGCAAAACGGATTGGCGATATCCGGGGACTATTTAAGTGCTGCCTCTTTCCTGGGGATTGCCGGGTTGGTTGCTTTAAATGGCTATGATGGATTTATGTATGCCGTCGGCTGGATGGTCGGCTATGTAATCGTTCTTTATATCGTCGCTGAGCCGCTTAGAAACTCCGGTAAATTTACGGTCGCAGATGTTTTGGCTTCACGATTGAAAGAAAGGCCTATCCGAATGATGACCGCCATCGTTACTTTGGTTGTTACAACGTTTTATATGGTGGCCCAAATGGTGGGCGCAGGTGCCATTATCAATCTGCTCGTCGGTATCCCCTATGAACTGGCCGTCATTATCATCGGAGCATTGATGATCATGTACGTCATGCTTGGCGGGATGCTGGCAACAAGCTGGGTTCAGATCATTAAAGCCGTATTGCTCATGTTTGCCACTCTCATCCTTGTCTTGCTGGTCGCATTTATCTTCAAGTTCAGCATCTCCGGTTTATTTGGCGAAGTAGTTGCAACAAATGGGAAGGAATTCCTGTCGCCCGGAATATTGTATAAAAATCCGGTTGACCTGTTATCCCTTGGAATGGCATTGATCTTGGGGACTGCAGGCCTGCCCCATATTCTGATCAGGTTCTATACAGTGCCGTCTGCCCAGGAAGCAAGGAAATCGGTTATATGGGCAATGATTTTGATTGGTATTTTTTACATCATGATCGCCTTGGTCGGTTTTGCAGCATCAGTCCTTGTCGGTTCCGATGCCATTCGGGCTGCTGACAAAGGCGGAAATATGGCTGCACCGTTATTGGCTCAATATATTGGAGGCGGAGCAGGAACGATCGGCGGAGAAATTTTTATGTCGCTTATATCAGCAGTCTCCTTTGCGACCATTGTTGCCGTTGTTGCCGGTCTGGTTATTGCAGGGTCTGGGGCATTCGCACATGATATTTACACAAATGTCATCAAGCGCGGAAAAGTGGACAGCAAGAAGCAATTCAAGGTTGCCAGAAATACAGCTTTAGTAATCGGGGCATTGTCCATCACGCTTGGAATTTTAGCGAAGGGGATGAATGTGGCCTATTTGGTTGTATTGGCATTTGCCGTCGGAGCAAGCGCCAACCTGCCAGTAATCATCTTCTCGCTCTATTGGAAGCGCTTCAATACAGCCGGAGCCATCGGTGGCATGCTTGCCGGGATGCTGAGTGCTGTCATCCTGGTCATTATCGGGCCAAGCGTCATGGGAGAGAACGCCATTTTCCCGCTTGCCAACCCGGGCATCATCAGTATTCCATTAGGGTTCCTGACATCGATCGTGGTGTCCCTTATTACAAAGCCGGAAAACAATACGGAAAAGTACAACGAAATGGAGGTCAAGTCCAATACGGGGCTGGGCGCCGAACTATGACATGCCGCTTGTAGGCATGTCTTTTTTTTGCTGAATAAGAAAGCATAAGATCTTTAGCTTTAAAATTTTAAACAAAGCCTTTTGTTGTCTAGCTCCAGCGCCTATCGACTAGCAGACTTCGCACCTCCTCCTACGATAAGTCAACATCGGCTCGTTCCTCGCCGTGTTTCCTTTATCTCGTCGGAGGCACTCCAGTCTGTACGTCGATGGGCAAGGCGCTTGCACTTTTCTTTATGAAAAAATCAAAAAATTAATATTAGCCGTTGATGAAATGTGGCTTCCCGCTTATAATAGGTGTTATTAGCTTTTTCAAGCAGGAGGGATTTCATTGCCAATTAACATTCCTAAACAAATGCCGGCGCGGGAAGTTCTCGAAAAAGAAAAGATATTTGTAATGGATGAAGAAAGAGCAAGCACGCAAGATATCCGTCCATTGAATATATTAATTTTAAATTTGATGCCTGAAAAAGAAAAGACGGAAGTGCAATTGCTGAGACTCCTTGGAAATACGCCTTTACAAGTGAATATTACATTTTTGCATATGGAAACCCATCATTCCAAAAATGTAAGCAAATGGCACCTGGAGCAATTTTACAAAACATTCTCATCCGTGAAAAAATATTATTTTGACGGCATGATCATTACGGGAGCACCGATTGAACATCTCCCTTTTGAAAAGGTCAATTACTGGGACGAACTGAAGGAAATCATGGACTGGTCCAAAGATCACGTCACTTCAGTTATGCACATTTGCTGGGGCGCCCAGGCTGCATTGTACCATCATTACGGAATAGGCAAGTTTGAGCTTCCATCCAAATGCTCCGGTATATATAAGCACACTATTGCCGACCAGACTGTTAAACTTGTCCGGGGCTTTGATGAAGTATATTTTGCCCCGCATTCACGGTACACGAGCGTCAGCCGGGAAAAAATCATGGAGCATCCCGAACTGAAGCTTTTATCTGAAGGGGAAGCCGGACCATTTATGATTATGTCTAAAGACGAGAAGCATATCATGGTTACAGGCCATCTGGAGTATGATACGGACACACTGGCTATCGAATACGAGCGGGATCTGAAAAAAGGGCTGGATATTCAAATGCCGGAAAACTATTTTCCGAATAATGATGTGAACGAGCAGCCGCTAAACACATGGCGGTCGCACAGCCATCTCCTATTTTCCAACTGGCTGAATTATTACGTTTATCAGGAAACTCCTTATGAGCAGGACCGGAAAGTGAAAGTGGATGTCCCGGTCCCGAATGAGTTTTAACAGAAATCAAATAAGAAAAGCGCAAGCGCCTTGCTCATCGACGTACAGACTGGAGTGCTTCTGACGAGATAAAGGTAACACGGCGACGATAGGAGCNAGATAAAGGAAACACGGCGACGATAGGAGCCGATGTTGACTTATCGGAGGAAGAAGCGCGAAGTCTGCTAGTCGATAGGCGCTGGAGCTGGACACTACGAAACCCCTGTTTGAAAAGAGCATTCGGCTAAAATTTTATGCTCACTTTAATTTAATGTAAAGGACATTACAAATTCACATGATGAATGCCTAATGTCCTTTCTTATTTGGCTGACGCCTCAAGCAATTCCCGCAGCTTTTGAAGTAATGATTACATATTTGCCAATTCAATAGGTGACAAATTCGCATAATATTTTTGTATGATCCATATGTCCTCAATCGTTTGATTAATCTGCTCCGCTATATTTTTATTTTTCATCCTTTTGCCTCTCACCTTTTTTTCGCCAATTCTTGGGATTTAGGTAGCTTTTAAATTTGGCTGCTGCTTCTTTTCCAACAAGTAAAGCACCTATCCAGAACATGATTTCCGCAATGATTATACTTCCTGTAATGATAGCTGCCTTTATCTTAGTTGTAAGTGGTGTAAATGGCGTAATAACTGGAATCAGGTAAACTATAAGAGAGAGGATCAACAGCCCTATTCCAAGTTTATACACAATTCGTTTTTGTTGCTTCTTTTTGATCGAAGCCACCTCTCTTTCCAATTTTGATTCACCCCCTAATTTATTCGAGGCCTGATTACAAGGATTTTTTAAAGAACATATAAAGGAAGGCGATGGTCTACACAGCTTACTATAGAATAAACAGACTTTCATATAAAGAAATGATATATTGATAAGTAAGAGGAGGGGTTAAATTGGCCATCAAGTTCAGGAAAAAAACGGAATTATTTACTTTTTATGATTCGAAAGGTAAGAAAATCGAACGCGAAACAGAGGTTCGCTTCGATCCGCTGACAGGGGAGACGTCCAGGCTTGTATATGATGCGGGCCTTGCGATTACTCCCCCGGATTATACGGAAGAGGCGGATAAAACGAAAGGGGCGAATTGTCCATTTTGTCCGGAAAATATTGATACAATGACGCCTGTTTTTCCAAATATGATTGCTGAGGAAGGCCGAATCACCGAAGGTGGTGCAGTTGTGTTCCCTAATCTTTTTCCTTACAGCAAGCATAATGGTGTGGCTGTTTTCTCCGGTGACCATTATGTCCGTTTAAGTGAATTTACACCGCAATTGATTGTAAACGCTTTTAAGGCAGCGCAAAAGTACATTCATAAGGTGAACATTACGGATACACACGCTAAGTTTTCTTCCATTAACTGGAATTATTTGCCTCTTTCAGGAGGGAGCATCATCCATCCTCATCTACATATTATTGTTTCGGACAGCGGTACGAATTACCAAACAGCGGTGTATGAAAAAGCAAGACAGTTTGAGATGGAAACAGGAACAAAATATTTTGCGGCCCTTTATGAAACTGAAAAATCCCTTGGGGAAAGATGGATTGCGGACACAGGGACGGTATCCTGGCTGCATACATTTGCGCCAAAAAGCCATAATGATTATATTGGAATTTTCAATCATGCTTTTTCAATTGTGGATATTCAGGAAACGGATTGGAAGCATTTTGCAAAAGGTCTTCAAAGTATTTTTGCCTCTCTTACGGAACAGGGTTTTGCAAGTTTTAATTTCATTTTGTCCGTGGACCCGGAAGGGAAAGAGCCTGTTCACGTCCGGCTGATTCCACGGCTGGCTTTAGGAGCGCTAGATACAAGTGATATTAACTTTTTTCAGGCGCTGCATCAGGAGCCTCTTACTTACAAGGTTCCGGAGGAAATTACAGCTATGGCCCGCCTCCACTTTGAAAACTGATTTCTAAGTCTTTGCCTTCAGTCAACAATTTCCCTGCCATGCAATAGAATAAAGGTGTAGATACATGGAGGTGGCAGTATGGCTGTTGTAAAAGCGAGGACATCCGATATTGACTTGTTGGCAAGGCTGCTGAGGGCTGAAGCGGAGGGAGAAGGGACACAGGGTATGCTGTTGGTTGGCAACGTAGGGATCAATAGAATCAGGGCAAACTGCTCCGATTTTGTCGGTCTCCGAACCATCCCGCAGATGGTTTACCAGCCGCATGCATTTGAAGCCGTGACCCATGGTTATTTTTATCAAAGGGCAAGGGATACCGAAAGAAGGCTGGCGAGACGGACGGTGCAAGGAGAAAGAGTTTGTCCCGCCAAATACAGCCTGTGGTATTTCAGGCCGCCGGGAGATTGTCCCGCCACATGGTACGATCAGCCGTTTGTCGGCAGGTATAAACTGCACTGCTTTTATGAGCCGACCGGCGAGGAATGCGAAAATGTCTATACAACGTTTTGATGGTTAGGAGCAAACAAGCATAGAAGTGGTGCTTGTTTGTTTTTTATTTTTGTCAACAGCTCATGATTTCTTGCAACCTTATTGCTCATCATTCGCCAACCTAAAAAATCCGGAACTCTCGTTCTGGATTCCGGATTTTTATAAATATTATTTTTTTGTAACCGCCCGGTCTTTTGGAGCTGCCCAAAATGCAATCGCGACTGAAACTCCCAGGACGATAAAAGGGGCGTAAAAAACGAAGAAATTGTGCATATGAAATCTCCCTTTCTTAATATGGATCCGATTTTCCTGTGACATAATCCTTATTGAAAAGAAACAGCCGCAACAGTAAATAAAGAGAGGGGATCAATAAACCCAATCCCGCAATAAAGGCGACGATCAAGGATATCGCCATGGCTTCGTTTGTAAAACTGTCATAGATCGTCAAATGCGGATAAAGCAAATAGGGGTAGTGGGAGATGCCGTATGCGAAAAACGCAAGGGCAAACTGACCCGCCAACAATCCGAATGCTCTTCCGTAATGTTTTCTTTTCCATATAAGCCAAACAGTGCCGATAAATAAAAGGAATGATAAAACAAACATCCACCACAAATTCAGCAAATTAGCAAAGTGTTCCGGATTATGGGCACGAAGTTCAACAATGATCCCTGAAGCCGTGATGATCAGCGGGAGGGACCAGGTGAGCGCGTATTTCCGCATTAATTCTGCAGCATCTTTATCCTTTGCCTTGTGGGCGTACCAAGTCAGGAAAACAGCGGATATATATAGTACGGCCGCAATACTCAATACCACAATGCTCCACGTAAGGGGGCTGGTAAACAGCGCCCAGTAATCCAGCACCGGCTTTCCGTTCTCGATAAAAACGAATCCGCCCTCTGAAATCGTCAGAACAATCGATAAAGAGGCAGGAAGGAACAGCCCTGACAGACCGTACATGAACGAATATCCCTTATGGCCCCTTGATCCGTAAGTTTCAAAAGCATAGTAGGATCCCCGGATGGCTAATAGCAAAATCGCAATGCTGACAGGGACAAGGAGAATGGTTCCATAATAAAATGCCGTTTTTGGAAAAAACCCGACGATTCCTACGAAAAAGAATACAAGAAAAACATTCGTTACTTCCCAGACAGGAGACAGATAACGCTGAATGATGTTCGTCAAAATGTGCTGCTTGCCGGCATACAAACTGTATGCGTTAAAAAATCCTGCGCCAAAGTCAACGGAAGCGACAATAACGTAGCCAAATAAAAATGTCCATAACACCATGATTCCCAATATTTCCAAATTCATCGAACGACACCGCCTTTTTCCGCATGACGCTCTTCAAGCTCGCGTTCAACAGGGTTGTTCCGGAACATCCTGCTTAATACAACGACACTTCCGATGGCAAGGATGATATACAACCCGGCAAACAGAATGAGCATGGTATCAACGTGATTGCTTGATGTTGCAGCATCTGATGTCTTCATCAGCCCGCGAAGGACCCAAGGCTGCCTCCCGACTTCCGCCAGCCACCATCCCATCTCGATAGCCAGGATGGATAACGGGCCGCCGAGAACAATCAGCCAGCGAAACCATTTTGTTTGAATTAAGGCCCAGCTTCTTTTTGACCCCAGCCAAAACACTAGTGACAATAAAGTCATCCATACGCCAATGGATACCATGATATCAAAGAGATAGTGGATATATAGAGGAGGAATTTCATCCTCTTTAAACTGATCCAGCCCGATAACCTCCGCTGATGGATCGCTGTATGCCAAAATACTGAGAGCCTTTGGAATTTCAATGGCATATTTTACTTCTCCATTATCCAGTTTTCCAAATAGCACGAGCGGTGCATCTCCGGATGTTTCAAAATGCCATTCAGCAGCCGCAAGCTTTTCCGGCTGGTAATCCGCCAGGTATTTTCCTGAAAAATCTCCGATTACCGCTGTGGCGATGGAGAAAATGAGGCCAATTTTCATGGTCAAATACAAAGCTTTTTTATGGTAAATATGATCTGATCCTTTTAAAAGCCTGAAACCGGCAATGGAAGCCAAAACAAAAGCGGAAGTCATAAATGCACTGGCAACGACGTGTGCCACTTTTGTAGGCATGGCCGGATTGAACATGGCAATAAGCGGGTTGATATTCACGAGCTCCCCATTCACAATGTCGAAGCCTTGCGGTGCATTCATAAAAGCATTGACGATTGTAATAAAAACAGCCGAGAAGGCCGCTCCTGCCGCAACCGGTATCAGAAGCATAAGGTGTTTGCGCTGATCCTTGAACCGGTCCCATGTGTATAAATAAATTCCCAGAAAAATCGCTTCGAAAAAGAAAGCGAAAGTCTCCATGAAAAGCGGCAAAGCTATGACATTTCCCGCCAATTCCATAAAATTAGGCCATAAAAGCGAGAGCTGCAATCCGATGGCTGTTCCGGTTACAACCCCGACTGCAACGGTAATGACGAAGCCGCGGGTCCACCGTCTCGCCAATAAAATATAGTGCTCGTCATTCTTCCTGATGCCGACCCACTGTGCAATCATGATCATCAGCGGAACGCCGACTCCGATTGTGGCATATATGATATGGAAAGAGAGGGTCAGTTCCGTCAACAGCCGGCTGTAAAACAAGGAATCTCCGTTAAACATACAACTTTCACCCTTTCATCAACTGCCAAAAATCCGTCCAAGAATGGATAAAAGCATAATGGCTGCTGCGCCAAATGCAAGTCCTACCAAGATCCGTTCATGTTTTTTATACATCATTTAAACACCCCTAAATTTATCATACCCTGTATTGCCCTTGCTGAACGTTATTATGTGTCAAATTGTTAGCTTCTTTATGATAAAGTTGTGAAATGCTGAAAAATTAGTTGTTTTGCGTTGCAAGTTCTTTTTTTATGGTGTGATAACTTCGATGGTATATTGATATAATTTCCAGGTGAATAGCTGCCAATACTAATATTGGGTTAACCTGTTGCAATCGGCTTTGCCGCTGGTATTGGTTATATGACGACACCGGAGGCACTTGTCTTAACATCAGTTATTAACATCTGGTCCTATTGCAGTTTTTTGGTATTATGACTTGGTCATATTATCAGCTTATGAATAAACGGTTTTAAAATTCCCGGCCGCTCCACTTTTTACAGAAAAACGATGGTATAATATTAGTTATATAAGGTCGTGAATTGGCGGAAGTATTGAATCCAAAACCGGCTATTTTCTTTTGGCTTTCCTTCCTCAGTTTATCCATCCTGAAAAGGGGCCTGCCATTGTTCAGTTCCTATTACTGGGTTTGATTTTTGTAATCATGAGCTGTCTTTACACTTCCATGATAGCCATCAGCATTCGCCCTATCGGCCGTTTGATGAAGCGTACTGCCAATATTGGACAGTGGAGCGGAAAAGTTGCAGGGTTGATCTATATTTGGCTTGGTGTAAAAGTAGCGTTTCAACAACGATAAAAAAACACGAGGGGAGAATCATACCATTATAAAATCATTGAATGTAGGCCGGCCGCAGCTGATCGGAAACCCATTTGGACGGGTAATCAATTCCGGCATAAGAAAAAAGCCGGTTTCTTCGGCATACCTCTATAAAACAGGCTTTGAAAATGATGACGTGGCAGATCATGACAGCCATGGAGGCGATGATAGGGCCGTCTGTTTTTACCCTTTTGAACATTATGCGGAGTGGAACGCCCTCTCCGGCACAGAGCTGAACATACCAGCTTTCGGTGAGAATATCACCGTCGCCGACCATACTGAAGATAGTGTATATGTTGGCGACATATACCAAATAGGCGATGCAAAGGTTCAAATCACCCAAAGCAGGATACCATGTGCAAAAGTTGATATTGCCAACCGGATCAGAGGCTTTTTCGAACAATTTATCCAAACAGGAAAAACCGGCTATTTTGCCCGGGTGTTGGAAGAGGGCTTGGTGGAGGAAAGTTCGGCCATCACATTGATCGACCGCCCTCAAGACACTATTTCCATCAACGGGTTGCATCACTTATTTTTTCATGACCGAAAAAATATGAAAGAGATTGAAAGAGTAATAGCTATGGAAGGACTTGCAGAAGATATGCGGGAAAGGCTTAAAAAACTCCTATAAAATAGTCAACGAAAAGCACTTAAACATAAATATTCCAGGCTCTATGAATAAAATTTGTGGCACCCGAAATACATGGACAATCACGATTAAATATACTACATAATTTGAAGAATGAGTGAAAGGGTCATGGTGGAAAAGGCAGCAGGAAGAGTGGGTTTGCTATAATTGTTGTGCTGTTTATTTTATTAAATTATAATGGGTGCCTCCTATGTAGGTGGTGCAGGGGGCGGTAACCCTGTATTTATCGGGTTCTATCCGTTTTTTCCGTTCCTTTGGTGGTAGTCTTCCGTTTGGATACAGATCTTGGGGCAACTTCCTTTTGGACGTTGCTTTTTCTTTGTCCAGCTTCAGCGCCTATCGATTAGCAGACTTCGCACCTCCTCCTACGATAAGTCAACATCGGCTCGTTCCTCGCCGTGTTTTCTTTATCTCGTCGGAGGCACTCCAGTCTGTACGTCGATGGGCAAGGCGCTTGCGCTTTTCTTATTATGCACAGGATCTATTGTCAGCATCTTGACAAACCTGCTTTTTTTAAGCATAATTAAGTCAAATTATGAACGATGAACGCAGACGAAGGACTAGTAAACGGATGTGTCCGTGACAAGAGAGCGAAATTTACAAGCTGAGAGATTTCGCCACTGGAAAGCCGTTGAACCTGCCTTCTGAGTCCTGTGCAAAAAACATGGGCGTTTCCTGGCGTTATCAGGCAAAGTGGGGTGCTGAGGCACCCAATAATGGTGGTACCGCGGAAGCAGAGCTCTTTCGTCCTTTATATCGAGGATGGGAGAGCTATTTTATTTTCTAAGAATGATTATTGTAATAGGAGATAGACCGATGAGAAAAAAAAGGATCGTTGTCAAAATCGGAAGCAGTTCCCTGACGAATGACAGAGGGGAAATCGATCAGGATAGGTTTGCTGATCACGTTCATGCATTGGCAGCTCTAAAAGGCGCCAATCATGAAGTGATTCTTGTTTCTTCAGGTGCTGTAGCCGCCGGCTTCAGAAGCCTGGGATACCCCGCCCGCCCTGTAACGGTAAAAGGAAGACAGGCAGCCGCGGCAGTCGGCCAAAGCCTGCTCGTCCAGTCTTATACTGAAAAATTGAGTGAATTTAACATTGTTCCAGCACAAATTTTGCTCACACGCGGTGATTTTTCAGACAGATCCCGCTATAGAAATGCGTTTGCAACTATCGGTGAGCTTTTGGACCGCGGACTTTTGCCGATTATCAACGAAAATGATACCGTTGCAGTCGATGAATTGACATTTGGCGACAATGACATGCTCTCTGCCCTCGTCAGCGGATTTATACACGCCGACATGCTGATCATCTTAACGGATATTAATGGTTTATATGATTCCAATCCGAGGACGAATCCTGACGCGAAGAAGTTTGATTATTTGGAGGATATCACAAAGGATTTGCTGAAATCTGCCGATGAGACAGGCTCCAAAGTTGGAACAGGCGGCATGAAATCCAAATTGTTGGCGGCAAAAACGGCCGTCTCCCTTGGTGTTCCGGTCTTCATCGGTAAAGGAACCGGCAAGGATAAGCTGCTTGAAATCATACGCGGAAACGGGGACGGCACATACATCGCGAACGGCACTCTTGATCCTATAAATACAAACAGGCAATGGATTGCCTTCCATTCCGAAACATCAGGAAAAGTATATGTTGACCAGGGAGCGGAGGAAGCGATTCTTTATAGAGGCAAAAGCTTGCTTCCCGCCGGTGTCTTCAAGGTGAAAGGGAATTTCCAAAAAGGTGATGTTGTTGAAGTTTACGGTGTGAACGGACTGTTGGGAAGAGGAGAAGTCACATATTCATCCCAGGAACTTAGGGATTTGATTGATAAAAGAAACGATGATGAAAAGAGATACATGTTGATCCCGACTCTCGAAGTCATCCATCGCAATAGATGGGTCAAGGTCTGATCAATAAAGCAATACGAATGAACAGGAGAGGAAAACTTATGGAACTGAAAGAAAAAGCCCCAGTAAGTGAAGTGGAAGCCAAAGGAATAGCGGCATTAAAAGCAAGCAGGGTACTCGTCAACCGTTCAACAGGGGAAAAAAACAAGGCGCTTGACTTGATTTCCGAACAGTTATTGAAGGATAAAGATTACATTCTTCAAGAGAATGAGAAAGATTTGCAGGCGGGAAAAGAAAGAGGGCTGACTGATGCAATCCTGGACCGGATCATGCTCAACGAAAAACGTATTGAAGATATGGCACATGCCATTAAACTTTTAATAGACTTGAAAGATCCGATAGGTGAAACATTGGAGACCATTGAAAAAGAAAACGGCATGACGATCGTGAAAAAAAGGGTGCCGATCGGCGTAGTCGGCATGATTTATGAAGCAAGGCCTAATGTGACGATTGATGCAGCCACCCTTTCGTTAAAAACTGGAAATGCGGTTATATTAAGAGGAAGCTCTTCAGCTAAATATTCCAATTTGGCCCTCGTACGATCAATTCATGAAGCGCTGGAAAAAAGTACGGTTCCGGCAGATGCTGTACAACTCATAGAAGATACCAGCAGGGAAACGGCCAAGGAACTTTTCCAATTGAACGATTATTTGGATGTACTGATTCCGCGTGGAGGTAAACAGCTCATTGAAACGGTCATCCGCGAATCGACTGTGCCAGTTATTGAAACCGGAGCCGGAAACTGCCATGTCTACATTGATCAATTTGCAGATCAAGAAATGGCTGAAAACATCGTGCTGAATGCCAAGCTGCAGCGTCCATCTGTCTGCAATGCCATTGAAACGATTCTCGTACAATCAGATTGGTTCGAAAAATACGGAAAAGAATTGCTCGAAAAGCTTGATCAAAACAATGTGGCAATCCATGGGGACAACGCAGTTTGCGATGTTTTCCTTAAGGCTAAAGAAGCCGGCGAGGATGATTGGGGGGCCGAATATCTTGGTCTGGCTGTAAGTGTAAAAGTCGTAAAAGACGTTGACGAAGCCATTCAGCATATCAATGAATATGGAACAAAGCACTCCGAAGCCATTGTGACCGCGAATAGAGAAAATGCACGGAAATTCCAGACAGAAGTCGATGCATCAACTGTCTATCATAATGTTTCCACAAGATTCACCGACGGGTTTGAGTTTGGTTATGGAGCGGAAATTGGCATCAGCACCCAAAAATTGCATGCACGCGGACCGATGGGGCTCAACGCCCTTACATCCAGCAAGTTTTTCGTGTCCGGCGATGGACAGATCCGTGAGTAAAGTGTTTAAATATAAAAAAAGATTAAGAGAGAGAAGGGGAGCAAGTGTTGAATAAACAAATAGACATCCAACTTAGTGCCAATCGCAAAGAGAAGCCGTCTTTTTCCAGCTTGAAATTTGGAAAAACTTATACCGACCATATGTTTATCATGGATTATTCGAGGGAAAATGGGTGGCATGATCCGAGAATTGTTCCATATCAGCCGATTACACTGGATCCTGCTGCGACGATTTTCCATTATGGGCAAACCGTATTCGAAGGCCTAAAAGCGTATATTTCAGAAAATGAGGAAGTTTTTCTTTTCAGGCCTGATGAAAATATCAAAAGGCTGAACAGGTCAAGTGTCCGTATGTGTATTCCCGAGGTGGAAGAAGAGCTTGCGCTTGAAGCATTGAAAAAGCTTGTTTCCATTGACCGCGACTGGATTCCCAATCAGGAAGGCATGTCATTATATATACGGCCATTTATCATTTCAACTGAAGCGAATCTGGATGTTACACCGTCGCAAACGTACAAATTCATGATCATCATGTCACCGGTCGGCAGTTTTTACAAGGAAGGGATGAGCCCGGTCAAAATTGCGGTGGAAAGCGAATATGTACGAGCAGTCCGGGGCGGAACAGGAAATGCTAAAACAGCCGGCAACTATGCAGGTGCCATGATTGTGCAGGAAATAGCAAATGCTGAAGGCTATTCCCAAGTCCTGTGGCTTGATGGGAAAGAGAATAAATACATTGAAGAAGTCGGAAGTATGAATGTGTTCTTTAAAATCAACGGTGAAGTAGTAACACCTGGATTGAGCGGAAGCATTCTGGAAGGGATAACCAGAAAGTCCGTTATTGAGCTTCTTCAGCATTGGGGCGTGCCTGTATCCGAGAGAAAAATCTCCATTGAGGAGCTATATGACGCACACCAAAACGGCCAACTGGAGGAAGCGTTCGGCTCCGGAACGGCCGCTGTCATTTCACCTATCGGGGAATTATCCTGGAAGAATGAAAAGATGGTCATCAATGACGGAAAAACAGGCGAGTTGACAATGAAAGTATATAAAGCTTTGACGGGCATTCAAACGGGTAAGGAAGAAGATCCGTTTGGCTGGCGGGTAAAAGTGGACTAATTTAGAATAAAACTTACAGGAGCCGTCCGCGTGGGCGGCTCCTGCTTTTTATAAGAAAGGAGCAGCAATGAGACCAATACCTGACCATTTGAAAAAGGACCTGCGTATCCTGTTCATTGGCTTCAATCCAAGCATCCGCTCAAGCGAAACAGGCCATCATTATGCCAATCCGACCAACCGCTTCTGGTCTATTTTGCATCAGTCCGGGTTCACTGACAGAAAGTTTTCCCCTGATGAAGATGCTTCATTGCTCGAGTATGGGTACGGATTCACAAATATCGTAGCGAGGCCGACCCGAAACGCTGAGGAAATCTCTTCTGCAGAATACAAGCAAGGCAGGGAAGAACTGATCAGGAAAATATCTTACTATCGCCCAAAGGTTGCCTGTTTTGTTGGAAAAGGAGTTTATCAACAATACAGCCAAAGGAAAAATGTTTCCTGGGGTGCGCAAGAAAACTCCGTCGTCTCAGGGGTTGCTGAATTTGTCGCCCCATCTTCCAGTGGGCTTGTCCGAATGAAAATGGATGAAATTGTTGCCATTTATAAACAGTTGAGGGATTATTTTTAGTACAGAGACACTCCTTAAACCGGATATGGTAAAATGTATGGGATAGATTTTTGTAAAAGGCGGTTTTAGAATTGACGGAAAGAAACAACGTAAACTTACCTCCAAAAACCTGTACAATTGAACGGCTGGTAACTGTACCGAAAGATGTTGAAAAGGTCATCAGGGGACAAAAGACAGCCACAAGAAGAAATGGACGCTATGCTGATATCGGAGAAATTATGGAATTGCAGGGCAAAGAATTTATCGTTGAAAATGTCTATTCCCAAAGTCTTGGAGAAATGACTGACGAGCACGCAAGGCAGGAGGGTTATGAAAGCCTGGAAGATTATAAGAAAGCCATTTTGGGGATGCATCCCGGTATGAAGTGGATGCCCAAAATGAAAGTATGGGTTCATGAATTTTCGCTGTTGCAAAAACAAGCACAGTAGGTCGGCTCAATTTTATCAATTGGGCCCTTTTTCTATTATTTGTTTTATTTTTCCAAACTGAGATTCCGATAAACTGGAATAAAAAATGATAAAATGCGAAAGTTAACCGAAAATAAAGGAGAAAAGTTTGAAAGGCGGCGGATCAAGTGCAGAAAGGCCAAATGAACCAAAGAACGACGGAGGAAATCCCTCAAACAAAGAGAAAACCGGATAAGGACCATAAAAAACCAATCCATTCTGAAAAATTAAGATATAAAAACGCAGATAACGTTTACGAATAATGAACCTTTGCACAGCTTGGAAAATCTTCCTACATATTATGGTTTTATACTCATAAAATGGACAAGGAGGGGATACAGGTGAATGCAAAATTTAAAGGCAGACTATATTTTCCATGAAGAAATTATTACTGACCTACATTTGTTTATTTACAGGGGCTTTCCTGCAGGGAATGTCCATGTCTTTGTTTTTGTTTCCGCATTCCATCCCTTCCGGTGGTGCAGCAGGCATCGCCCTCCTTATCAACCATTGGTTTGATTTATCATTAGGTTTTTCCTTATGGCTTGCGAATGCAGTTTTTTTATTGTTCGCTTTGAATTTCTTTGGATATACATGGACCTTCAGGACGGTGCTTTCGGTTGCAACCACGTCTGCTACCATCAGCTTTTTTACCATGCAGGTGCCTGTGCAGCCCGGATTCCTATTATTGGATATGGCTGCGGGAAGTTTGTTTTTCGGCCTGGGTGTCGGGCTGCTTATTCGTGCTGGAGCTTCAAGCGGCGGGATGGTGATTCCGGCGCTGATGATTGCGTTTCATAAAAACTGGAGTCCGGGAAAAGTCATGATGGGGATTAACCTATTTATCTTTCTTTTAACTTCCCTTGTCATCGATTATAAAATTGTCATTTTCGCCATTGTCTGCCAGTTTATGTCAACGAATGTAATTGATTTTATTTATCATTTAAAAATCCATAAAATCACTTCAATGACTGTAAGTTGGAGAAGAAGATAAAAAGATCCCATTATCCAGGGATCTTCTTTTAAGTAATATGGATGGTCAGGCAATCGTTATTTTTAACCCGGATTTTATTCATTTGATTTATGTCTCCGTAATTTACATATGATAAAGCTCCCCTAATCCAAGCACCATGCCCAAAAGCCAAAATTTTTTTGCGGCTTTTGTATTTTTGTATGAAGGAGATAATTCTTTTTTCCAAGTTGCTGACAGGTTCGCCAAGCGTAATATCAAGGGGATGATCCACCCATTTGCTTCCCAATTCTTCTATTAGTTTTTTCTTTGGAAGCCCTTCAAACGTACCGAAATCCAATTCGTCAAGCAAGTGCTCAATTTCCGGTTCATATCCGTACAGCCGGGCCGTTTCTTGTGTTCTTTTCAACGTGCTGGCCAAAATTAGATCAAAGGGTGCCAGGCTCTCCAAGTGCTCCTTATTTTTCTTGATCTTATGCAAATCATTTTCAGTAATAGAGGAAATCCTTATATCGCGCCTGCCCTGCAGCCACGTTTTTTTATTCCATTCCGTAGACAGGTGCCTTATAAAGGTAACTTGCATTCAGCTTCCTCCAGGAAAAAAGTCTCGCATCTTAACCCGCATCTTTGAGCCTCTAAAATTAAAACGTCAGACAGCCTCACATTCCCCAAATTGACGTTTGGCCCAATCTCGTTGATGAAATACATTTGATGCTTCGGAAGGGGCGCTTCAAATATGATTTTATTGCAGTCAATCTCTTTTCGTAATTCCTCTACCAATTCAGACTTGATTAACCCGCTTTTATCGTAAATACCTGAAGTGCCGGAATCCCTTCCTTCCGTGATGACATATTGGCAGCCGGCTTCCAGCAGGATTTTGACTTCGTCTACCCAATCGGAAGTGGACATATGCTTGTTTGCATCCTTGGACCCGACTTCTGCTATCACATGGAAATCGTCTTTGAGCTGTAAAACAAGATTAAGCCGCTCGTTTAGAGGGATATCGATTGTCCCGTTGGATATCTCTATCCATTCGATTTCTAATTTCCTTAGGTAATCGG
Source organism: Siminovitchia fortis (assembly GCF_003605365.2). Lineage (GTDB taxonomy): Bacteria > Bacillota > Bacilli > Bacillales > Bacillaceae_C > Siminovitchia > Siminovitchia fortis. Next base: position 20,242 of record NZ_QYTU02000025.1, on the reverse strand, counting down.
TATATTCCGTCAGTTTGTTTTGATAATAGCCTTTTTCAAACAGGGTGCCCCCGCAATATGGTTCGATGTCATATTTTTTATAGAGTGCAATTTTTTTTTCAACGTTCGGCGTGACATAGGCTGATCCGATTCCCAACTTGGCAATATCGATAATATGCCCGTAATCGGATAAAATATATTCCAGTTCTTGTAAAGGAACGCCAAAGTCAGCAATTGAAGTAATGCCATAAGTTCTCGTTCCAGAAGTTCTCATTGGCAAATCCAAAAATTCCATAAGGAAAACGCCTCCTCCAGTTTCTACGATAGACTATTCAAAAGCTGGGCAAGAGTGCAATTTTATTGTTGAATTAATTTATTGTAATTGCATAAAAAGCAAGTATGCCGCCAAAATAAAAAGGATCATAATTCAGGGCGATGGGAGGGAATATGTTGCCGAAGCAAAAAAATAAGGGGATGGCCATCGCGGCAATTGCATCCATTCCCCTAATTTTGGTTTTGGGAAATTCCATGCTCATTCCGATTTTGCCGAAAATGAAAAGTGAGTTTGATGTTTCCCAGTTTAAAATCAGTTTAATCATTACGGTATTTTCTATGGCTGCGGCTGTATCCATCCCGATTTTAGGCTATTTATCCGACCGTTTTTCCCGGAAAGCGGTCATTATCCCGGCACTGATTTTATATGGTAGCGGAGGGATATTGGCCGGTGCAGCCTCGGCATGGTTTTCCAATGCATACACATGGGTATTGGCAGGAAGAATCATGCAGGGAATTGGTGCAGCCGGCACTGCTCCGATTGCCATGGCTTTGACAGGGGACCTTTTTAAAGGCGGAGAACAAAGCAAAGTGCTTGGTCTGGTTGAGGCTTCAAACGGTTTTGGGAAAGTCATCAGCCCGATTCTTGGTTCATTGCTTGCACTGATTATATGGTATGCCGTGTTTTTTGCTTTTCCGATTTTTTGTCTTATATCCATTCTTTTAACCATATTTTTTGTGAAGGAAAAGAAAAAGGATGAAGAACCGCCGAGCGTCGGCAATTACATCAAGGGACTGGGTTCTGTTTTTAAAACGGAAGGACGATGGCTTTTTGTTGCCTATTTTACGGGAGCGGCATGTTTGTTTACGCTGTTTGGGATATTGTTCTATATATCCGATATTCTCGAAAAGGACCATCATATTGACGGTATTCTAAAAGGCGGCATCTTGGCTATCCCGCTTTTATTCATGACTTTGACTTCATATATAACCGGAAGCAAGATTGGAAAGAACATGAAATTAATGAAAAAGCTGATTGTCATTGGATTAATATTAATGACAGCGTCTTTTTCAATATTGGTCTTTTTTAAAGGGTTGATCCCTTTCATCTCTATTCTTGTTTTCAGCAGCATAGGGACCGGACTCGTACTACCTTGCATTAACAGTTTCATTACCGGATCAGTATCAGCAGAGCGCAGAGGTTTTGTCACGTCTTTATATGGGTCAGTCAGATTTTTGGGTGTCGCTGTCGGTCCGCCAGTTTTTAGCGCGCTCATGGATTGGTCAAGATCTGGGATGTTCTTGACTACAGCCGGCATTGTGTTTCTGGCTATGCTATTATGCCTGTTTTTCATCCGTGTCAAGAAAGAGGAACCTTCGACAGGCAGCGGGACGCTATTCGAGCAATTAAAGTTCACATAAAGGAGCAAAACAAATTGGAAATTTATTTTTCGCCTGAAGTAATAAACCCGCATTTTCAATTGTTGAACATTGTGGATGCAAATGGAAAAGCGGTTGGAAACGTAGCTTTTTTATTCGATGAAAAAAAATTATATGTACATGGGCTTCTGGAGGAAAAAGGGGTTGAAGCGGATTTCAAGGATTTGGTCACTCCATATTTAAAAGGACTGGCAAAAGCGAAAGAGGGCTTGGATATATTCTCCTGTCTGTATTCCGGATGCGAAAAAATTGATCTGAACGGGGATAAAGAAAGCGGAAATCAATAGTTTAATCAGAAAAGGCTTTGATGTCAGTGAAACGCTGATTATCAAGGCTTTTTTATTTTTAAGGAAATTTGAAATTATAAACTGGTTTGGTTGTGGATAGCATACTTTTCACGTTAATCTACGTCCAGCTCCAGCGCCTATCGACTAGCAGACTTCGCGCCTGGTGTGCTCCTGCGGCGTTGCTTATTCGAGGATGTTTGGCGAACATCATAGCAAAGCTGCACGACGCCAACTCAAGGAAGCATCACACGAGGCCATTTCAAGTAGTAGCTTTCCTACGATAAGTCAACATCGGCTCCGACGCACAGGACGTCGCTGCTTGAGCCTGCGTTTCTCGCCGTGTTGTCCGGCTGCGAGTGCCATCGGTGCAAGGGTTAAGCCAATCGCTGCTGAAGGCAAACTACGCCTTCGCAAGCGTAGTCTAGCTTTGCGCCGATAAGCAGGCACTCTCGCACTTCCTTATCCTTTATCTCGTCGAAGGCACTCCAGTCTGTACGTCGATGAACAGGCGCTTCCACTTTTGTTCTTATAAATTGAGACGCTTGTATAATAATTTGGATGGATGGAAAGTATTGGAACAAAGTCAAAAATTAATATTAATCCTTTTAAAGGAGGGAAAAAGGGTGACAGACCAGCACTCAGATAAAGATGATAAAAAAGGATTGAGCCGGCGCCAGTTTCTTAAAAACACTGGCATGGTTGCGGGAGGTGTTGTCGGAGGTTCTTTGTTAGGGGGATTGCTGACAAATGAATATCAAAAAAAGCAAGAAGCCCAAATCAAAGATGAGGCTGTAAAGGGTGCAGCACTCCAGGAAGCGCGAATGTTTTTCAGCCGTAAGGAAGATTTCGATATATTGGGAGCTGCAACAGAGCGTATATTTCCGAAGGATGATATTGGCCCGGGGGCCATTGAGCTCGGAGTCCCTTACTTTATTGATAAGCAGCTGGCCAGTTATTGGGGGACAAATGCAAAGGAATATATGAAAGATCCGTTTAGACAAAATAGCGAAGAGCATGATTACCAGCACAAGGACAGCCAGAAAGATAAAACAGGTCCTGATACGGATACCCAAACACCGGTACCAACGCCAAGATACCAATCGCGGTTGACAAGGGCCGAAATTTTTCTAGCCGGACTCCGGAAGATGGAAAAAGTGAGCCAAGATAAATTTAAAAAGAAGTTCGTTGATGCCAGTCCTGATCAGCAGGACCAAGTGCTCAAAATGTTTGATAACGGCGAGGTAGAGATGCAGGGCGTTGATTCTGTCACTTTTTTCAATCTGCTTCTTAAAACCACCATAGAGGGTGTGTATTCGGATCCGTTATATGGCGGCAATAAAAATATGCAGGGGTGGAAGATGAAAGAGTACCCGGGACCGCGCGCATCTTTTGCGGACGTCATTGAGGCTGAAAAATTTGTGAAAATGGATCTCCAAAGTCTGAAAGATTATCAAAAATATGCATAATGGGAGGAATCAGTCATGGCAAAAAGACTGAAACCAGTAGATGTTGTCGTTGTCGGATCCAGCTGGTCAGGCGGGGTTGTATCAGCTGAACTATCCAAAGCGGGCTATAAGGTCGTTTGTTTGGAGCGCGGTCCTAAAAGAGTGCTCGATGATTTTACCGGAGTGAAAGATGAGCTGCGGTTTACCAACAGGTTTGAGCTAATGCAGAACCTGTCACATGAAACGATTACCTCAAGAACTGATATTGATGAAGTGGCACTTCCCGTAAGGACACGGGAAGAAATGATGGCAGGAACGGGTTCCGGCGCCGGCAGTGTTCACTGGGCGGGTGCCACTTACCGTTATTGGCCGTATGACTTTGAAATTTATAGCCAGACGGTCCAGCGTTATGGAAAGAAAAAGATTCCCGAAGGGATGATGCTCCAGGACTGGGGGATCACCTACAAGGAGATGGAACCGTATTATGAGCGATGGGAAAAGACTGCAGGAATATCAGGCGAACGAGATCCTTTGGGTGAACGGAAAAGCGATTATCCGAACCCTCCGTTGAAAGAGTCGCCTCCCATCAAGTTGTTCAAACAAGCGGCGAAAAATCTGGGATACCACCCGTATCAGGTTCCGTCTGCAAATGTATCCCAAAGATATGAAAACCCTGACGGAGAAGTGATTAACGCATGTATGTACTGTGCGTTTTGTACACAATATGGCTGTGATTTCGGAGCCAAGTCCGACTCTCTTGTAACAGTGATTCCAACAGCGCAGAAAACGGGAAATTTTGAACTAAGAACTGAAAGCTATGTCCGCCGTGTACTGCATAAAGGCGGCAAGGCAACGGGAGTCATGTATGTAGATACGAAAACTGGCCAGGAGTACGAACAGCCTGCAAAAGTGGTCGTTTTAGGCGCTTTTACTTTCACAAACAACCGTCTTTTGCTGTTGTCGGGAATAGGACAGCCTTATGACCCGAAAACCAGGCAGGGAGTCATTGGAAGAAATTATCATGGCCAGTTCAATATTACCTTCAGAGGTGCAAGAGGCTTTTTCAATGATAAAAAATTCAATCTATATGCCGGAGCCGGCGCCCTAGGGGGAACATTCAACGATTTGAATGCAGATAACTTCGATCACTCGAATCTTAATTTCATTCATGGGGGTGCGGTAGAGCTCAGGCAGTATGGAGACGGGGCAATCGCAAGCAACCATGTGCCGGCCGGAACGCCAGCCTGGGGACCGGAATTCAAGAAAAAGTCTATTCACTATGCCCACCGCAATATGGTCGTATGGTATACACCAGCCATCATGTCTTGGTGGCATAACTACGTGGATTTAGACCCCACATATAAGGATGATTTTGGCGATCCGCTTCTGCGCGTAACCTACAAATATACCGACCAGGATCGAGCCATTGCAAAGTTTGGCGTTGAGAAATGTGCGGAAGTAGTAAAGGAAATGGGCGCCGACATTATTGACAAGGATGATATTCCGCAAGAGTTTGATCATATATATCAAGGAGGACACTACGCAGGCGGTGTCATCATGGGAAGCGATCCATCGACTTCTGCGCTGAACAACTACCTGCAAATGTGGGACATGGAAAACCTTTTTGTTGTCGGTGCTTCTGCCTTTCCTCATTTTGGGGGGCATCATCCAACCGCTACTGTAGGAGCATTGGCATATCGTGCTTCAGAAGGTGTTGAAAAGTATCTTAAAGAGGGCGGCATCCTGGCAGAAGTAAGGGAAAGTAATACTGCCTGATCATTAGAGGATCAATGAAAGTCTTCAAAATTAAGAGAAGATGTAATCGAAAAGGTTCCTGATAAATCAGGGACCTTTTTTGGTGGAACGTATGCTATTATTTTGGAGAGCGGACGATAACTTTTGCTCAATCATGCATGATTCCCTTTGTATCTATTTCAATAGAGCATTTCCACTCTTTAAAGGTGAATTCCCGTGTTTTGTTTAGGGCAGCCGGATCTTGGCCGGCTATTTGCTGCGCTTCCTCCATTGTTTTAACACCAAAGATAATAAAACCTCCCGAATGATCGGTGAAAGGCCCTTTTGCCAGGATATTTCCTTTCTCGATTTGCCTGTTAAGATATTCGATGTGCTCTTCAAGTATTTCATTATCTTTAGCTTTATCGACCGTCTTCATCAATGCGACAATGTAATTCATAACTAAATCTCCTTTTTGTTTATAATAGTAACATAAATCAAAAAAATTTGTACTAGAGGTGAGAACTTGACATTGTATTTTGAGGAACATGGCTGCAGCGAAGGGCCATTGATTGTATTTTTGCATGGGGGTGGCGTAAGCGGCTGGATGTGGGACCAACAGTTATCATATTTTCGCGACTATCAGTGCATTGTCCCAGATTTGCCTGAACATGGAAGAAGCAAAGGTGAGGACCATTTCTCTATTCTATCTAGTGCGGAAAAGGTCATTGAATTGATTAGGGATAAAGGAAAAGGTAAGCAAGTTGTGCTGATTGGGTTTTCATTGGGTGCCCAAATCACGATACAAATCCTTTCCATGAGGCCAGAATTGATAGACCACGCTGTAATTAACAGTGCGCTGGCAAAGCCAATGCCGCATGGCTGGAAATTCTTGAAACCTTTTATCAAAATTTCTCATCCTCTGATTAAATGGAGGCCATTTTCAAAACTCCAAGCGAAAGTTTTATATATACAAGAAGATGATTTTGAGAAATATTATAAGGAAAATTGCGCCATGGAACAGGAAACTCTCATCAGGATATTGGAAGAAAACATGTCGTTTAAGGTCCCTTCCGAATTCAAGCTAGCCTCTTCAAACATATTGGTAACAGTCGGGGAAAATGAAAACAGCCTGATGAAAAAATCTGCAAAAGAAATTGTAAACAGCAATCCAAATTGCCACGGGGTGCTTGTATCAGGAGTGGGACATGGTTTCCCATTGGCAAAGCCGGAACTGTTTAGCAAAATGGTGAAGGATTGGATAGAAGGGAATGTAATTTAATTACCTGTAATTAAATTATGTAAACCAAGAGTTGCTCTGTTTGAATTTATCTAAGCAATCTTTGCAAATGCATGTTTGATATAAATGCTCACGAGGCACTTTATGAAATATCCCTTTCGGAAATGATTCCTGGCTGCACCAGCAAATTCCTAGTTTTTTATCGAGGGAGCAGCAACAGTTATTATCGTTACCGCATATAGGGCATTTTTTACCTCTATTTTTCAAAGCTTTCACCACCAGTATTAGTTTTTGGCATGTCAATTTTATTATAGTTGAAACAAAGCTGTTCTGCAGGCGTATATAAAATAAAAGGGGGAGAGGCATTGAAATATTTCTTGATGGGGATTCTCTTGTCCGCGGTTTCGGCTTTGTTCAGTTTGGCACTATGGGGGATAGATACGGCTGTCAAAGTTACTGGAGGGATTGGGCTGCTTTTCCTTGTCCTAAGCATGATTTCACTGGGAACGATGGTGAGCGGTGACCGGGCAAGGGCCAACTTTGCTTCTGAATCAATGGCGGAAAGGCATGAAAGAACGATTGTCAGTGCGAGATTGTTTTTCATTGGACTGCCTAATCTAATAGTGGCTGGATGCTTCCTCTATTTTTTTAACTAACCCCGTTTGGAGTCAGACCCCAAAAATAGGTTGTTTCCTTGTTTCTATGCTAGTATTATAATAACAGCATGGATCTATTTGAAATGAGGGTTTTCAATTGAAGAAATCAATTTATGGCTTAACGATAGACCAATTGACAGACTGGCTTGTAGAGCACGGACAGAAAAAATTCCGTGCACAGCAAGTCTGGGACTGGTTATATACAAAGAGGGTAGACAGTTTTTCAGAGATGAAAAATGTCAATAAAGACTGTCTGGAATTATTGGATGAACATTTCGCCATTCAAACACTGAAGCAGGCGGTAAAACAGGAATCCGAGGATGGGACCATCAAATTTTTATTTGAGCTGGAAGACGGCAACCTCATTGAGACCGTCTTAATGAGCTTCCATTACGGACTATCTGTATGTGTGACAACGCAGGTCGGCTGCAATATCGGCTGCAGCTTCTGTGCCAGCGGATTGTTGAAGAAGAACCGCGACTTAAACAGCGGAGAAATTGTCGGCCAAATTATGCAGGTGCAAAAATTTCTGGATGGGCGCGGCCAAGACGAACGGGTGAGCCATATTGTAGTCATGGGAATCGGAGAACCGTTTGACAATTACACAAACTTGATGAATTTCCTAAGAGTCGTCAACGATCCGAAAGGATTGGCAATCGGCGCAAGGCATATTACAGTATCAACAAGCGGCCTTGCCCATAAAATTTATGACTTCGCAGATGAAAATTTGCAAGTCAATCTTGCCTTATCACTGCATGCTCCTAACGATGAACTGCGTACGCAGATTATGAAAATCAACAGGGCTTTTCCGATAGCCAAGCTGATGGAGGCACTTGATTATTATTTGGATAAAACGAATCGACGGGTTACGATAGAGTATATCTTATTAAAAGACGTCAACGACCATCAGAAAGAAGCCTTGGAGTTGGCCAGACTCCTTGAAAAGAGAAGGCATCTTACGTACGTAAACCTGATACCGTACAACCCGGTCGATGAGCACGGACAGTATCAGCGAAGTGAACCGGAGGCCATTCGTACATTCTTTGATACGTTAAAGAAAAAAGGGATCCATTGCGGTGTCAGAATGGAGCTGGGAACCGATATAGATGCGGCGTGCGGGCAATTAAGAAGCAAGCAGATCAAAAAAAGAAAATCGGCAGTTTAACATTTGAAAAGAGCGGATGATCACAGGATCATTCCTTTTTTTATGGTTGAATATTGAAGCACTCTGCATCCTAAAATACTTCTCCCATAGAGGATCATGCGTTTATTCTGGAATTTCATCCCCAAGATTGTTAAATTAATGATAATCCATTACGTTACGGGGGAATGCCTATGTTTGCAGCCGACCGGAAAGATATGCAGCAAATGGACCAATATACAATAGAGACAATTGGCCTTCCCGGTGTTGTACTGATGGAAAATGCCGGCGCCAAAGTGGTGCATGAGATAACAGGTCATCTAACTTCTGAAAAACCTAAAATAATTGTAGTGGCCGGTTCCGGGAATAACGGAGGCGATGGATTTGTCATCGCCAGGCGCCTTCATGATGAAGGATATGAATGTCTCCTTTGCCTCGCGGCTGATCCGGAGCGCATAAAAGGAGATGCCAAGATTCATTTCGATGTTTATCTTAACCGCGGCCTTCCCATTCGGTACATTCATCAAAACCCAAAAAGGGATCTTCCCAAAATAATGGAACAGGCAGATGTTATTGTTGACGCCATTTTGGGGACGGGGGCAAATGGACCGGTTAGGCAGCCCTTTAATGAAATCATTTCAATGATAAACGAAATCGGCAAAGATAAAATGATTATTTCGGTAGATATTCCCTCAGGTTTAAACAGTGACAGCGGCAAAGTGGACGATCTTGCAATCAAGGCCGATAAAACAATCACGTTTGTTTGCCCCAAAAAAGGTTTCTTCTTACAGGACGGCCCCAAATACGTTGGAAGCTGGAAGACAGTCGATATTTCTGTTCCTTCTTCTATCGTCAGGGACCTTAATTTGAACATGCCGACAGTTGTGACGGAAAGGCTTGTAAACGATTTGGTACCGAAAAGGCCCATCGACGGGCATAAGGGAACGTTTGGACATGTTCTCGTACTGGGAGGATCGCGCCAATATGTCGGTGCTCCGCTGTTTACGGCAAAAAGCGCACTGTTTTCCGGGGCTGGGCTTGTTACGCTGGCTGTTCCAGTAAATATTTATCCGATGGCCGCAGCACAGGTGCCAGCAGCCTTATTTTCCCCTCTTTCCGAAACAGATGGCCATTTTTCAGACCACTCAGTTCATGAGATTGCCTCGAGGTTTAATGAGTTTGATGTGGTCGCTGTCGGTCCGGGGATGAGCAGATTTCCGAAAGGGGAAAAATGGATGGAAACCTTATTTCAATCCCTTTCGGGCCAAACGGTCGTAGTCGATGCGGATGCTCTGTATTTGTCCCGGAACCATTTGGAATTACTTAAAAAGTATAAAGGAGATATCATTTTTACACCCCATCCGGGAGAGATGGCAGGTTTATTGAACTCGGATGTCAGGGATGTGGAGTCGGACCGAATTGAACATGCCCAAGAATTTGCAAAAAAATATGGGATTCATTTATTGTTAAAAGGCCATCGCTCCATCATCGCGTCTCCGCAAGGAGAAATCTTTATTAACCCTGCCGGCCATGATGCCCTCGGCAAAGGAGGCAGCGGGGATGTCCTGACGGGATTGATCGCATCATTCGTTGCCCAGGGAGCCCAACCTTTGGACGCAATGACGGCAGCAAGTTATTTACATGCGAGAGCTGGAGAAGAAATGGCGAAAAAATATTCCCGTTATGGGGTTGCCGCACCCGATTTGATCCAAGGAGTGCGTGAATATTTGAATCGTCTCGGATAGATATGGTGGATTGCGGGCAATTGAACCTTTAAGTGGGTGATTTCCATTTTAATATATCATATAATAATAGGGTGCCGAATATCCGGCACCTATTCGACAAAAATCCGGCACATCTTTTAGAGTAATAGGCCTACGGTAAAGGAGCCGATTTCCGTGCTATTGAATTTGACAGACACGAAAGATAAGGAAATTCTCCATGCGATTTTAAGTACGATTGATGAAGGGATCCATGCGGTCGATGCACACGGTGTAACTATTTTTTATAACCATGTGGCAGCGAAGCTTGATGGTGTGGAAGGGGAAGAGGTGCTCGGAAAACATGTGCTCGATGTATTTCCTTCCTTGACAGTCGAAACCAGTACATTATTAAAGGTCGTCCATACAGGAAAGCCCATCCATAACGAGCATCAATCATACTATAATATACGTGGAATGTTGATTGATACGGTCAATACTACGCTTCCCATCATCGTAGATGGAGAAATAGTCGGAGCTGTTGAAATTGCCAAAGACGTGACAAGAATCAAGCAGTTGTCAGAAAAGCTGCTTGATCTGCAGGCTAAGGTGAAACCCGCCGACGGCAGGCCACGATCTGCAAAAGGCGAGTCAGGAGCCAAGTATCAGTTAATGGACATTATCACAAATGATCTTTCTTTCAAACAATTAAAAGAAAAAGCGGCTAAAGTCGCCCAAACATCATCACCCATATTAATATATGGAGAAACGGGAACCGGGAAGGAATTGTTTGTTCAGGCAATCCATAATGCATCACCCCGCAAATCCGCTCCATTCATTGCGCAAAATTGTGCGGCTATCCCGTCATCACTTTTGGAAGGCATCCTGTTCGGAACATCAAAAGGCAGCTATACGGGTGCCACAGACCGTCCTGGATTGTTTGAAATTGCAAATGGGGGAACATTGTTCCTTGATGAAATCAATTCCATGCCGCTCGATATTCAGGCAAAACTGTTAAGGGTGCTTGAAAACGGACTCATACGCAGGGTGGGAGGTACGAAAGAGAATCCCGTCAATGTCCGGATCATCGCCGCCATGAATGAGCCGGCAGAAAAATGCATAGAGGAAAAAACATTGCGCCCAGACCTGTATTACCGCTTAAATGTGGTCAATTTGAATATTCCGCCTCTTCGGGAAAGAAAAGGTGATATTGCATTGCTGGCGGAACATTTTGTCCGTAAATATAATTTTCAATTCGGCAAGCTGGTTACACAAATCAATGAAGATGTGTTGGATTTGCTTCATGCCTATGCCTGGCCGGGCAATGTCCGCGAGCTGGAGCATGCCATCGAATCTGCCATGAACATCATGGATGGACATACAATCACCAAAGAACATATTCCACAGCATATCGCAGCTTTTGACGGTGCATCCTATAACGTAATGAACAGCACTCAACTTATTCCGCTGAGGGAAGCTTTGATGGAGACAGAAAAAAATTTGATCACAGAAGCGTTAAGAAAAACCGGCGGGAATATACAGCAAGCTGCAAAATTATTGAATATTCCCCGTCAAACACTGCAATATAAGCTGACAAAAATAAATGACGACAAATGAACCGCCGAATATTCGGCGGTTTTATATTTTGCAGGAAGATAGTTCCCTGTCATAAAAGTTTGTTTTTTAATGATAAACCTATGATCTGAAAGGGTTTCCAAGTATTTCATTTAAAAAGATATTGCGCTGGCACAAAAATTGCAATATATTTAACTGAGCTCCACGAAAGAAGCGAAACCTTTAAATGGCATCATTTGCAAACGGTGTCAATTTTCTTCTTTTTAACATGGATTCTCTTAACTAAAAACAGATAGAAAAGATTGGGAGGAGAAGCTGTTATGAGTATAGACATTTCGCAAGTTGAAAAATTGATGAACAAAAAATCAAACCATTCCAAAGCCCCGCTTTATGAGGCACTTTGCCAATATGAAGAAAGCAAAAGAACGTCCATGCACGTTCCCGGCCACAAAGATGGAAGGGTTTTCGACCAAAAAGGTTATGATCATTTCTATGATGTATTAAAAATAGATGCTACCGAGTCTGTAGGAATAGACGATCTGCATCATCCGACAGATTTCATTGCCGAGGCGCAGGCTCTCGCAGCAGAGGCATTCGGTTCTGACCATACTTTTTTCCTTGTTGGGGGCAGCACGATTGGAAATATTGGAGCGGCCCTTACATTATGCGGGCCTGGAGACAAGATCCTTGTTCAGCGCAATATGCACAAATCGGTATTCCATGGTTTGCTTCTGGCAGGCGCTCACCCAGTTTACATTGCGCCGGCGATTGAATCCACGACAAAAGCAGCCATGGTTTCAGATATCTTTTATATTGAAGAGGCTTTGAAACAGCATCCGGATGCAAAAGCCGTCTGGATTACGAATCCAAATTACTACGGCATGAGCCAAAATGTTTCGCAATTGGCTGAAACCTGCCATCAAGCAGGTATTCCTTTAATCGTTGATGAAGCCCATGGAGCCCATTTCGGACAGTCTGAATCGGTTCCTCCGTCTGCACTTTCCCAGGGTGCCGATCTCGTTGTTCAATCCACCCATAAAATGCTGACAGCGATGACGATGGCATCTATGCTTCACGTAAAGGGTGATCTGATCAACCGCGAGCGTTTGGCCCAAGTACTCGGCATGATCCAGTCGACCAGCCCGTCTTATCCATTACTTGCATCATTGGACCTTGCCAGAAGGTATTTGGTTGAAAAGGGAAGAGAGGAACTTAAACAAACGGTGGATCGTTTGGAAAAAAGAAGAATCTGTCTTGCCGATGAATTAGAGACACTTGCCATTTGGGAAGGAAGCATCGAAGTTCATAGTAGGGACCCATTAAAATGGATCATTTCCTGCAAAGATGAAACGGTGACAGGATACCAATTGCTCGATTTTTTCTATGAAGAAGGCTGCACCGCAGAAATAAGCGACCCCCGCAATATCGTCTTCTTGTTTTCACTGAATGAAAAGGAAGAGGATATTGAAAAAGTGGTGGATGCAATCAAAGCCATTGACAAGAAATTAAAGCAGATGGAATTCTCTAAGCAGGAGACAAAAGAGATCGTTCTCTTCGCTGAAGAAGGGACACTGCAAAAGCCGGCATTATCCTTGGGGACGGCATTTCACAAGCCGCGTCATCGCATGAAGCTGGAAGAAGCAGTAGGTTCGTACTGTGCAGAGACAGTTCTTCCTTACCCTCCGGGAATTCCGCTTCTGACACCAGGTGAAGAAATAACGCAAACCCACGTGGATACAATCAGGCAGCTCCATGAAATGGGCGCTTACTTCCAAAGTCCGTCAGATGAGACTATGGAAACAATTTATGTGATAAAATAGTGAGGTAACCCAGCCGCGGTTAGGGAAGCGGCTGGTTTCTCTTAAAATTTCGAAACGGGTTTTGAATGAGGGAAGTCAAAGTTACTCCTTCAAACAAACAACAAATAATGGGAGGGTAAACCCATTAGACACCACGTAAAAGGAGGAACTCGTATTTATGCAACATCATGCCGCCGAACAATCTTTTATTGCAAAAAATGAAACAGGCAACGTGGATGCAGGCCAGCCTCCACAAGAATTAAAGAGGAAATTAAAGTCAAGGCATCTAACGATGATCGCTCTTGGCGGCACAATTGGGACCGGTTTATTCCTCGCCAGCGGAACAGCTATTCATACTGCCGGGCCCGGCGGAGCACTTCTTGCCTATGGAGCAATCGGGATTATGGTTTATTTTGTCATGGTCAGTCTTGCGGAAATGTCCGCATTCATGCCTGTAGCCGGTTCGTTCAGCACCTACGGAACCCGTTTTGTCGATCCTGCATTAGGGTTCGCCCTGGGTTGGAACTATTGGTATAACTGGGCCATTACGATAGCTTCCGAATTGGCAGCGGTTACTTTAATCATGAAATTCTGGTTTCCCGACAGTCCTTCCATCCTTTGGAGCGGCCTCTGTTTAGGAATTATTTTTCTATTAAACTATCTTTCTGTCAAAGGCTTCGGAGAATCTGAATATTGGTTTTCCATGATCAAAGTTGTAACAGTTATTGTTTTCTTGATTGTCGGTGTTCTAATGATTTTTGGGATCATGGGCGGAGAGTTCATCGGATTTAAAAACTTCCATGTCGGCGAAGGGCCGTTCAATGGCGGATTCATGACAATTTTGGGGATATTCATGGCAGCGGGATACTCTTTCCAGGGAACTGAACTATTCGGAGTGGCAGCCGGCGAAACGGACAACCCTGCCAAATCCATTCCGAAAGCTGTCCGGTCGGTTTTTTGGCGGATTCTTCTGTTTTATATATTCGCCATCTTAGTCATCAGCTTGATCATTCCGTATACAACAGAAAGTTTGGCAAGCGAAGATGTGACCGTTAGCCCTTTCACGCTTGTATTTGATCAGGCAGGTGTCGCTTTTGCCGCCTCCGTCATGAATGCGATCATTTTAACTTCCGTGATGTCTGCCGGAAGCTCCGGTTTGTACGCTTCTACCCGGATGTTATGGGATTTGGCTAGGGAAGGGAAAGCTCCAAAGTTTTTTGGCCGGCTTGATAAAAGAGGCGTACCTGTCCGGGCGTTGGTTGCCACCTCATTGGTCGGCTGCCTTGCATTCCTTGCTTCCTTCTTTGGCGATGGTGCTGTCTATATTTGGCTTCTGAATGCATCAGGGATGTCCGGGTTTATAGCGTGGGTAGGCATCTCGCTCAGCCATTATCGGTTCCGCCGGGCGTACGTTGCCCAAGGAAGAAGTCTGGATGATCTTCCGTACAAGGCAAAATGGTTCCCATTTGGACCTCTGTTTGCCCTTGCCCTTTGTATCTTTGTCATACTCGGCCAAAACTACAGTGCATTTACAAGCGGTTCGATAGACTGGAACGGCGCGCTAGTCTCCTATATCGGGCTTCCTTTGTTCATCGCTGTATGGCTGGGGTATAAAATTGTTAAGAAAACAAAGGTTGTTCCATTGAAGGAATGTGACTTCAGCACAGCCGAAAGAACCGGCGAAAATCGGCCTGGAGATATGAAGCTAAAATAGGTACAGCCCGGCATTCAAAGCCGCAATCTTGATTTCAATCAAAGATTGCGGCTTTTTTCGTCTAACTACATCTGCGTTGGATCAAATTTCGCTTTTTGCTCCTTAAAATACAGAATAAACAAATGCCTGATCCAATAAAATGAAAACAAAAACGCAGATTAATTGATATGGTGCCAAACAGAAGGAGTGAGAAAATGGGAACCATTGCCGGGAAAGATTTTATCGCCCGTTTAAACAGATTGGACATTGAAATTTGGTTTGATGGCAATAAGATTGAAGGAAATATTTCTGAACACCCTGCTTTCAAGGGAATCATTCAGACAATATCATCACTTTATGATATGCAAAACGACCCTAAGATAAAAGATGAGATGACTTTTTCCATTCAAGATAAAAAAGAATCGGTTGGATTGTCTTACTTGCAGCCAAAGACTAAACAGGATCTAAAAAGAAGGAGAAAAATGATCGAACACTGGGCCCGGCACACTCACGGAATGATCGGAAGAAGCCCGGATTATATGAATACTGCCATTATGAGCTATGCAGCTTCTGCCCCTTTGTTAAAAGGAAGAAATAATTGCTTTCCTGAAAATATCCAGTCATTATATGAAAGAGCCATGAAGAAAGATTTGTCATTTACCCACACTTTTATTACTCCTCAAATCAATCGTTCCCAGCTCAATTTAGGTTTTTCAAAGGATCCCATTTCAGCCAAAGTAATTGAAAAAAATAAAAAGGGGCTTGTCATTAAAGGGGCACGTCTTCTGGCAACGCAGGGAGGAATGACTGACGAGGTATTGGTTTACACCGCTCCCAGATTTTTCTTTGATCCAGATGAAGCCTTTGCCTTTTCCATTCCTTCCGATACAAAAGGCCTTAAATTCATCTGCAGGGAATCATTTGTTGGCGGGGATTCTTTTTTTAACCACCCCCTCAGTTCCCAATATGAAGAAATGGATTCAATCGTTGTATTTGATCACGTATTGGTTCCTTGGGAAAAGGTATTTTTCTACGATAATGTTGATGCTGCAACGGATTTAAAGCTGCGCAGTTCCTTTTACCCTTTTGCCTATCACCAAGTGATTATCAGACAAATAGCAAAAACAGAGTTCATCCTCGGTGTCGCCCAATCAATGGTCGAAACGATCAATGTGGACGAGTATCAGCATATCCAAGATAAACTTTCAGAAATCATTGTCGGGCTTGAGACAATGAAAGCTTTGCTGGAGAAATCGGAAAATGATGCGGAGTTGGACGAATTTGGGATTATGCGTCCAAGTATGATTCCATTGCAGGTTGCCGGAACTGTATTCCCGAAAGTTTACCCCCGTTTTTGTGAGATTATCCAATTGATAGGAGCCAGCGGGATGGTAACGTTGCCTACTGAAAATGACTTTGACAGTAATATTGCTGCGGATCTTGAAAAGTATCTAAGGGGAGAAAGCAGATCCGCTCCGGATAGAGTAAAGCTATTCCGTTTGGCATGGGATCTGACAATGAGCCCGTTTGGAACAAGACAAATTCAGTATGAAAGGTATTTTTTCGGCGATCCTGTACGATTATCGACCTATTTATATAAAAATTACCCAAAAGATTACCCTATTGATATAGTCGACAAATTTCTTAAAAATAAATAGTTTTAGAAATAACCCCAATTGACTATATTGAAAAGTTATAATAATATCGATTTACATTCTTTTGATGAATATTGCGCACTCCTCTTAAAAAGAGGATTTTTATTTTACTGTTATTCAAAGTCAATTTTTAGAAAATGAGCAACCCAAGTGAAAAAAGGGAGGGTAGCATGAGCAGATTGGAAGCCTTACGAACGGCAGATGCATTCAGTATTTTTATAAATATGCTAAAATGCTCCATGTAAGCGAATACATATGACAGGTATTAACAATGAATGGGGGAACGTGTATGAATATGATAAAAACTTCTGTACCGAAATTAAATAAATTGAACCACTCTAAAGCTCCGCTTTATGAGGCGCTTTGTTTATACGAAGAGACAAACCGCACTTCCATGCACGTGCCGGGGCACAAAGACGGGCGTGTTTTTGACAAAGATGCCCAGCATCATTTTTCCAATGTATTAAAAATTGATGCGACTTGTATAAAAGGAATTGATGACCTTCATCAGCCAACTGACTCAATCCTGGAAGCGCAGAACTTAGCAGCCGATGCTTTTGGGGCTGACGATACATTCTTTCTCGTTGGAGGAAGTACAATCGGAAATCTGGGTGTTGCACTGACGATTTGCAGCCCTGGAGACAAAATACTCGTTCAGAGGAATATGCATAAGTCAGTATTTAACGGACTGCTTCTTGCCGGCGCCCATCCGATTTACATAGCTCCCGCCATTGAGTCCGTTACAAAAGCGGCAATGGTACCGGATCTCCATCATTTTGAAGAAGCATTGGCTGAAAATCCCGATGTAAAAGGGATATGGGTGACAAACCCGAATTATTATGGAATGAGCCAGGACATTTCCCGATTGGCGGAGGTTTGCAGGCAGGCTGGAGTTCCGTTAATTGTTGACGAGGCACACGGCGCTCATTTCGGCCAAGCTGATGAAGTTCCCCCTTCAGCCCTTTCAATGGGGGCAAATCTTGTGGTCCAATCCACCCATAAGATGCTGACATCCATGCATATGTCTTCCATGCTTCATGTTAAAGGAGACATTGTAGATCGGGAGCGGTTGGCAAGGGTGCTGGGAATGATCCAGTCAACAAGCCCGTCGTATTTGCTACTTGGCTCACTCGATCTTGCCAGAAGATATTTGGTGGAACGCGGAAGGGACCATTTAAAAGATACGGTTCAAAGATTGGAAAGAAGAAGGGAAGAGCTGACAAAAGAACTTAAGTCACTATCGATTTGGGCAGGAAGCGCAGAGGTCCAACGCAGGGATCCGCTTAAATGGATCATCGCCTCCAAAGATGAATCTGTATCCGGATACCACCTGCTCGACCTTTTTTATGACCAGGGGGCTGTGGCAGAAATCGGCGACCCCCGCAATATCGTCTTTTTATTTTCCTTAAATGAAAAAGAAGAAGATATTGATAAAGTTGTAGAGGCCGTTAAAGCGATTGATCAAAAGTTGCTGGAGCTTTCTGTGACTCCTCATGAAAAAAAGGACATTATTATGTTTGAAGAGGAAGGGACAGTATATGAGCCGAAAATGAGCCTGCAAGATGCCTTTCACAGGCCGCGCCACAAGGTGAAATTGGATGAAGCCATCGGTTCTTTATGTGCTGAAACGGTCCTTCCGTACCCTCCTGGAATTCCATTATTAAACCCGGGTGAGGAAATTACAAAAAGGCATGTAGATTCAATCAAACAACTGCACGAAATGGGCGCATATTTCCAGAGCCCTTCTGATGATTCGATGGAAACTTTGTATATAATTAAATGATACTTTAAAGCCGGGCGACAAAAATGCCCGGCTTTCCTATAACAATGACTTTAAATGCAGGACAGTTTCTTTTGCCGCGGTTAATATCGGGAGCTCAAGATTGATTTGGCTTGCAATATGCTCCATGCTGTATTGGGAAAGCACTATGACATCCACCTGATCGGTTATTTCATTAATCATAGTCAGCACCCGGGAATCATGTTCTGCCAATTTCCCTTTTGAGAGGAGGTGGATTGCCCCATCATCCACCTTTGAAAGTATTTCGATATCAGGGTTCTGTCTCTTTAAATAATTGCTTAAAGCGATGGGTGTCTCCTTAACGGTCGAAATAAGGCCTACCTTTTTATATTTCAGTGCTTTATCGAGCATTGCCTGATCTGAACGGAAAATCGGAACTTGGAAAACCGGCCGCAATACGTCAACCGCATCGTTGAACGCAGAACATGTCAGTTGGATGACATCCACTTTTGATTTGACTGCCAGCCTGCACAAGTCTATGAATCGATCAATCATTTCTTTTGTTAATAATCCGTCTCTTTCCATCATGTTTAACAGATCTGAATCCAATAAATGGACATATTCAATCTCAGGGGCATATTTTTCAAAGGCTTGTTCAATAGGCTTGATAGAATTCTTCGTGGCGGAAATGAGGGCTGCTTTCATCGAATCACCTCTGATTTGTAAACTGCTGTCATTTAATTATAGCTCAACTATTGTATGATAGAGTTATATTTTATCTTTGGATTAAAGGATTGGCGATTTATATGTATAATGGAAAAAAAGTCAAAGGACCACGAAGAAAACGGATGAAACGGACAAGCCGGGTGCAGCATGTCAAAAATACAAAATGGCTGGAAAAATATGAAGGCAAAAACTTAATTAAAGGGTATTGCAAAAGGTTTTGTGTTGATGAGTTATGCGCATTAACCGAAATGGAAATGCTTGGTTATAAGGTTTCTGGGAAAGAGAGACAAAAAGCAATAAAAGCCATGGAAGCCAGAAAAATGCAAAAGCTTAAAAAGAAAGAAAAACGAGAGAGAAAACAGAAGCAATATGAGGAAATATACAGTGATGAGCCATTCTATTTCATAGCAGGTTATACAGAAAATGGTGTGCCGTTTGGAATTACCCACAAGGAGATGGAAACGGACCTCTCTGAAACTGCTCAAAAAAATAACGAAAAATGGAATGTCTTTGATGAAGATTCCGTTTTATAATAAAAGTAACATTTAAATAAAATGTGGAAAAAAGAACAGAACGATAGCGGGGTGCAAGAAAATAAAAGCAAAAGTTAAATTAAGTGATGTTATTGATGGAATGGAAATGCAGTCTTATGAAAGCAATACCTTTTTTAATCTGAAGACAGGAGATATCATAGCGGTTGATAATACGGCACTCCGAAAAGCTGAAGACGATGAACCTTATGACCATTTACCGGATTGGCAGCAAGAGGAAATGAAAATGGCTATAGATATTTTGGAGAATGAAGAAAACTATATTTCACTTCCTACCCAATTTGATATCCATGAGTATAGTATGATGGAAAATTTTTGTTACTCTCTGCCAGATGAGGACATTGGAAACGAACTGCTTTCCTCTATAAGGGGAAAGGGTGCGTTCAGAAGGTTTAAGGAAAAAATTTTTTATTTAGGTTTGGAAGACAAATGGTATCAGTTCCGTGATAAATGTTATAAAGACATTGCAATTGAATGGTGCGAGAATCATGACATCGAATATTTTTAGCTAAAAATGAAAACTTAAAGGACTGCTCATGGAATTTTCCCGCAGTCCTGAAGATTAATCTAAAGAAAATGGAGGGAGTATAAATTATTTTGTGTAATT
>NZ_QYTU02000024.1 GCF_003605365.2 Siminovitchia fortis | reverse complement strand
AATTACACAAAACTTTTTACATTCTCAAAATGGAACGCACCATTCACAATGATTGGATATTAAGGTGTTTTCAATGTTAAATGAAAAGCAGCTCAGGAATGTTTTGTTTTTTGCAGTACTGTTGTTTATAAGCTTCTGCACCATGGCACTCCTTGTTAAGGATCAGAGATTATATGGCTTTGATCATACAATTATTCACTTTATTCAGGGGTTCGAGTCACAGCGGCTCACCGTAGTCATGAAGTTTTTTACTAAAATAGGATCATTTCCATCCATAATGGCAGTTTTTTTGCTTGTATTGCTCATTTTGGGTGTTTATAAAAGCAAGGTGAAAATGCTCATATTCGGGGCAGTGGTGCTGGCAACACCGTTAATAAATGAGATGTTAAAACTGTTGTTCCAACGGGTCCGGCCAAATTTACACCGATTGATTGAAATAGGCGGTTACAGCTTTCCGAGCGGGCATTCAATGAATGCCGTTTCTCTTTACGGCGTTCTTGTTTATCTACTTTGGAACCATGTTCCAGGCAAGGTTGGACGTACAGTCTTAATCATTATCAGCGCTTTATTTATTTTTATGATTGGAATCAGCAGAATTTATTTAGGGGTCCATTATCCAAGTGATGTCATTGCAGGATATCTTGCCAGCAGCTTCTGGCTGTGCGCAGCCATTTGGTTTTTTCATAAATATGTAAGAAGAACGTGAGAAAAGTTTGTACAAGTTATGTACAAATTCTATTGAATCGAATTGAACAATAATCTAATATTATTTTTAGAGGAGGAGCATAAAATCACTATCTGCTCCTCTTTTTACATATCAATAAAGGAGCAACACCATGAGTTCAAATGAGTTGGAAAAGAAAATCATCGACAGCTACCGCAAAGATGAGAAAATGATGATACTCGTATTTGCGCAGTGGTGCATCAATCATGACCTGGATCCAGAACAATTGTATAAAAAAGCTTATCCGGAACAGCCGGAAAATGCAGCTTTGAAAGAGGCAATGGAATTGACGGTGTCAAAGGAAGAAGCCGGAGACATACCGAATGACACATTGCTCGGAGTGCTTTCAATGTTTGGGAATGAGGATTTGGCTTTCCTTGTATCGGAGGAAATACAAAGAATAGATAGACTTTAAGGGGGTGGGCTCAATGTTCAATGATGATGAAAAAAAGAATAAGCTTAAAGTGATTCAATTTGACAAACATAAAAACACACTCGTTGAATCGCTGCAGCCGCAGGAAACGTTCGACGATGTCGGCGGATTGGAAGACGTTAAAAAGAAAATCCGGATGAACTTTATTTTGCCGCTGCAAAATCCTGAATTCTTCAAAGCTTATGGCAAAGAGGCCGGCGGGAGCCTCCTTTTATACGGACCGCCAGGCTGCGGGAAAACCTTTCTGGCAAAGGCCATAGCAGGGGAAATCAACGCCAATTTTTTACATATGGAATTACAGGCAATTTTATCGATGTATGTTGGACAAAGTGAGCATAACCTTCATGACTTTTTTGAAAAAGCACGTGAGCAAAAGCCTTGTGTCCTATTCATCGATGAATTGGATGCACTTGGGGGCAGCAGACAAAATATGAGACATCACCATGAAAGGATGCTTGTCAATCAATTGCTCATAGAGCTTGATGGGCTCAATTCCCACAACAATGGAGTTTACGTCATCGGAGCAACAAATACCCCATGGTATTTGGATCCGGCTTTAAGAAGACCCGGACGGTTCAATCAATTGATTTTTATCCCGCCTCCGAGCGAGCAGGAACGGGAACTGATCTTAAAATTGAAGGTGAAAGATAAACCGCAGGCCAAGCTGAATTTTAAAAAATATGCCGGTAAATCTCAGCATTTTTCCGGTGCGGATCTCGAACAGCTTGTAAATGATTCGATTGAATCTGCACTTCAACGTTCTTTGGAGACGGGTGAATTGCAGCCGCTGACTGACAATGATATCACTCAAGCTCTTAAAGGAAGAAAACCAACAACTCTGGAATGGTTTTCCACAGCAAAAAACTATGCGACATTCAGTGACGTCAATAAAGATTATCAGCATGTGCTGGAGTATATCAAGGATAATAAAATTCGATAGGATGTGAGTTACGTTGAATGAAAGTCTCCAATACTCACAGTTTGAAAGGGTGGCCCAGCTGCTTGAATGGAATCGATATCAAGATTCCATCAAAGAAGCAGAAACGTATATACAAATGTATCCGGATGATCCGGACGGCTATGCATTGATGGGAAAAATCTTTTTGGAGATGGATGAATATAAGAAGGCTCTTCACTGGACCGAAGAAGCACTGAAAAAAGATCCCGAAAATCCATTGGCGTGGGAAGTCAGGGCAGGAACCCTCTATACCCAGCAGAATTGGAAGGCTGCCAGGAAAACGATCGGGGAAGCGATCAGCCTATTTCCCGAAAACAGTTATTATTATTTTTTGGACGGGAATATTTACAATCAACAGGGAAAGTTTCAAAAGGCGGAGCAAAGCTTTGAGCACGCGTTGCGCTTAGAGCCGCATAATGCATTATATCTTGCCAATTACAGCTATGTTCAGAGCTTGCTGGGGAATAAGCAGCTTTCAATTGAAACGGAAATGCACTCATTGGAAGCGGATCCTGAAAATCCATTGATTTTTTTATATTTGGCCTGGGCAGCAGATCAAAGGGGAGAAAATGAAAAAGCGCTCGATTTTTTGGAGAATGCTGTTCGCCTGGATCCTGATAATCCGCAAACACGCAGCGAATACCTTGAAGTTTTGCAAAAACAATACAAAACTTACCGTTTTTTTCTGCTGCCGTCAAAGCTCTTTTCAAAGCTTAAACCGTGGGCTGCCATTCTGCTCTGGATTTTTCTATGGATTGTGTTCAGACCCCTGGTCCTCTTATTTATCATTTTATATGCCGCAGCGCATTGGGGCACCAAATTGATTGTCAATTACAAAGTTTTCGGCACTGTTTTTGTGAAAAATAAAAAATAAAGGGAGAACACTGTATGATTGATTTGAACTTGATCCGGGAAGCCCGGGAAAGAATAGGCGGCATTGTAAAAAAGACCCCGGTGATGACTTCAGAAACGATTTCCAAAGACTTTGGGAATGAATTGTTCTTCAAATGTGAGCATCTGCAAAAAACAGGCGCATTTAAAATCCGCGGCGCTTCTAACAAAGTCATACAGGAATTTCAGAGAAACACCAAACATGTGATTGCCGCCTCATCCGGAAATCATGGCCAGGCCGTGGCATACATAGCCAATCAACTGGGGATTTGTTCTACTATTGTCATCCCTGAAGATGCTGCCGCGTGCAAAAGGGACGCCATTAAGGCTTATAACGGAAATATCGAAATTTGCGGGACGACATCGGAAGAACGGATTGAAAGAGCCAAACAAATAAGTGAAGACGGAAAAGCTGTATTTATTCCCCCTTACGATGATCCTTTAATTATGGCAGGGCAGGGAACCGCCGGATTGGAAATAGTGGAGCAGGTTGATGATATTGATGAGGTATACGTCCCCATAGGAGGCGGCGGTCTGATATCAGGCGTTGCCGCCGCCATTAAAGAATCGAACCCGGGGATTCGGGTCATCGGGGTGGAGCCGGCCATCGCAAACGATACGTATTTATCATTTAAGCAAGGGAAAAGATTCAATATTGGAGGAAGTATTACGATAGCTGACGGATTAAGAACTTCCATTCCGGGCGAGCTGACTTTCCCGGTTGTTCAACGTTATGTGGATGATATCGTACTGGTTGACGAGGAATCAATCAAAGAGGCTTTTATCTATGTATTAATGAGGATGAAGCAGGTGATTGAACCTTCCGGAGCGGTCTCTGTTGCGGGAGCGATGAAAAGAAATCCTGGAAGCAAACGGATTGTTGCGCTTATTTCAGGCGGAAACGTTGATACAGATTTCATTCCAAAATTATTGAAATAGGGAGGGGTTTTTATGGCCAAAGTAGTCGTGTTGTATGGAAGCAGCAGAACAACAAGCAATACGGAACTTTTGACAAAAAAAGCCATTGCCGGATTGGATGCAAAAGAAATTTACTTAAGGGATTTTACGGTCAAACCGATAGTGGATGGCCGCCATGCAGAGCATGGATTTGATGAAGTGGATGATGATTATGACACGATCATTAAGCAGGTTGAACAAAGTGATATTATTCTTTTTTCAACACCGATATACTGGTACAGCATGTCAGGTTTGATGAAAAATTTCATTGATCGCTGGTCGCAAACTTTAAGGGATCCGGAGTTTCCGGATTTCAAGAAGAACATGAGCGGGAAGAAAGCCTATGTGCTGGCTGTTGGAGGAGACGAACCTCATATGAAAGGCCTGGCGATGATTGACCAATTCCGGTGGATCTTTCAATTTGTCGGAATGTCATTCGCAGGGTATATTATCGGGGAAGGCAATAAACCGGAAGATATTTTACAGGATGAGATGGCGCTGCTTTCCGCTAAAAAATTAAACAAGGAGCTTAAAGCCATAAAAGCTGCATACTAAGACCACGCAGCTGCTTTTCTATTATTAATTTTCTTGTAATTTAAACGTGGTGATTATATAATAAATCCATATCTGTTATACAACAATGTTGTTTCCCTGATCGACAAGACCGTACAACTCATTCTTTTTATCGAAAAAACCATTCAAATTTGTAAAAGCGTTTACAAAAAATTTAATAAAACCATATACATAATGACAGGAAGTAAAATTTCGTAGGTTAATAGATTGGAGTCGATTTGGGGATAAACTCATTGGAGAAAACTGTTAGAAGAAATGGGAGGAAGAGGAGCATGGAACAAAAAGTTGTAATCCCGGAAGCCGGAAAATTTGCCAACTATCCGCAGCAGCCCCATGGCGGAAAGCTGGTTGACAGGGTATTAAAAGGGAAAGAACGGGAAGAAGAACTGTTCAGGGCCAGGCAGCTGCCAACCATTATGGTTGATTTGGAAGCTGTGATTACACTGGAAATGATCGCTACGGGGGTTCTGTCACCGAATGAGGGTTTTATGAATGAGGAGGACTATAAATCCGTACTGTATGAAGGCCGGTTGAAAAATGGGGTGGTCTGGCCGGTTCCCCTCAGCTTTGCGCCAATCGGAAACCGAAATAAAGAGGTGGTTGCATCCCTTTCCATCGGAGATGAAGTTGCATTGGCCGATGAAAGCAAAGAGCCGGTTGCCATCCTGAAAATTGAAGATCTTTTCGCATATAACAAAGAAGAGCGTGCTGCCCAGCTTTTTGGAACTACGGATCGGAATCACCCGGGCGTAGATTCGATCTTCCGAAGGATGGGGGACGTTGCGTTAGGGGGTCCCATTTCACTTTTACGCCGGGTCGATTGGGGGCCATTCGAAAAAATTCGCTTGGAGCCCAATGATACTTGGAGAATTTTTTATGAAGAAAAGAAATTCCGCTCAGTAGGCGGTTTCATTACCGGTGCGAATCCGCTTCACAGGGGACATGAGTATATTCACAAGAACGCACTGGAGACGATCGATGGTTTATTGGTCCAGCCTCTTGTAGAAATGGCCAAACGGGAATATACGAGAAATGAATTTCGTATGCTTTCCTACCGCAGTGTCTTGGATACTTATTATCCAAAAGAACGTGTATCCCTTGCACCATTAAGGGTTACATACATTTTTGCGGGGCCGCGGGAAACCGTCTTGCATGCTCTGATCATGAAAAACTTCGGCTGTACCCACGCACTAATTGGACGAGACCATGCCGGTGTCGGCGATTATTACGATAAGTATGCCAGCCATTCGATATTCGATGAGTTTTCTCCAGATGAATTAGGCATTGATGTCCAGTTGTACCATGAAGTCTTTTATTGCACACGCTGTTCAAATCATGCGACTGAGAAGACCTGTTCCCATGATGAGCGCTTCAGGCTGAAAATTTCCGGAACGGGCATCCGGGAAATGCTCCGTCATGGAATTATGCCGCCAAAGGAGATTGTCCGCCCGGAATCCAGCCGGATTGCCATGCAGGGGATCCAGCCTAAAGGACTGGATGAGAATCAGAAGTCTATTGCGCCGGTGGGCAAAACGATTAAAAGCATGTTTCCGTTTTATCTGGAAGCAACAAGGCTCGGCGGCACATACCGGCGCGAGAAGCTGACACCTGAGGAGTTGACCATACGTGATTTGGAGGCGGCGACAATGGATGTCCGTTCGAATGCTGATCGTATTTATCAGGACATCTATGAAGAATATACGTACGTCGGGGATGCAGATCGCGACATGCAGAGACAGTGGGTAACAGAAGCCCGTGAAGCTTTGCGCAACCAGCAGGAAATGGTTGTTGAAGACTTGGAAGAAAAAGTAAAGCAGGCTCCGGAAAAAGCTTCCGACGAATTTTTATATCAGGATAAAGATGAATCGCAGCGGGAACTTGAAGTTGCCAAAAAAATTCTTGCAGATATTCCTCCGGCATTGCGTGCCGATGAACTGGAATATCGCGTTTGGAATCCGCTTCCATACAACCGCTACCGCGGCAGTGATGAACCTGAAGAAAAATAATAAACTGGAATCAACCTCGATGCACCCTCGCATGTTAAGCGGGGGTTTTCAATGTGTCCCTTTAACAGGAGAAATTTACAAAATATACCCGACTTTGGTCATATTTCCACCGATACGGTCGAAAAATTTTGCCTGTGGTTGTATAATTAGTAGCTGGAATAAATTAAAAATGGAGAGGGGATCCAATTTTGATGGAATGGACATTGGGAGGTTTGTTTGCAGCCTCTGCCTTATTGCTCATTATATCGGGAATCAAAGGACGCAAGGCCTCCAAGGAAGAGATGAAAGAGCTTGATTTAATTCATGTATCAACGATGAATGAGATAAGAGATATACGGGAATCAATCCGTAACATGGAGCTTGATATAGAGATCATTATGAAGGAATCGGGCATTCGGCTTTCATCGAAGGAAAGAATTCTGATGCGTGAAGTGTTGGATTTGTATAATCGGAAATATTCAATCGAAAACATAGCGGCTGAAAAAAATGTGTCCGAAAATGAAATCAGGAAAATGATAGCTCCTTACATAGCAGGAAAGGAAGAAAGGGGCAGGGTTGCAAATGAGATTTAATCCATTGGCCAGTTTTGCAGCCGGAATTTTCCTGGCTGCCGCTGTCTGCAGTGCGGCATATTTTTCAGTTAAAAGTGAAGCTTCCAAAGCTCCGGCAAAAACAACAGAAAAAGAAATAGTTACGGAAAATGAGCCATCTGAAGCAGAGATGATAGCCGGCCTTGAGTCCTCCGGCTATATTGTCCAGACTGTTGAAGAATATAATAAAAAAATGGAAGAGGCAAAAGCAGAAGCTGCTGATAAAGAAAAAGCGGCAGAAGACAAAGCAGAGGATAAAAAAGTCGTTTACCGGGTAGTAATCAATGTTACGGACGGCATGACAAGTATTGATGTGGGAAAAATGCTGGTGAAGGCTAAAATTGTTGATGATGCTTTTAGATTCTCAAAGGCTGTTGAGAAGAAAAAAGTGGAAAACAAATTGCGCCCCGGGTCCTATGAAGTGGAAAGTGATATGTCGCAGGACGAGGTCATTGCAGCGATATTTAAATAAAGGGAAAAAGCGCCATAAGCTGGAATTGGCGCTTTTTTATTTTCCAATGAAGTTTTCCGTATAAAAAGGCCTTGATTCAGAGTCAAAGGCTACTCCGACTCCAAGAGAGTTATAATTCGGGCTCAAAATGTTTTTGCGATGGCCCATGGAGTTCATCAGGCCTTCATGCGCGAAAATACTGCTTACCTGGCCGGATGCAATGTTTTCTCCCGCCGCCCTATAGGCGATATGATCGCGATCCATACGGTCAAAAGGGGATAACCCGTCTAAACTTTCATGGCTGAAGTAACTTTTTTGGGCCATATCGGTGCTATGTCCGCGCGCCGTCACTTTTACATGATCATCCCAGGATAAAACCGGGAGGCCGTGTTTCACTCTTGCAGCATTGGTGAGGTCAAATAATTGATACTCGAATCCTTCTTCCAATTCTTCACTGCCGGGAGCAAAGAATTCTTTCTTCTCCTGCTCAAGGCCGGTGCTGATGATTTGTAAAGCTGTCACAGTATCATTTTTATGTTTATCAAAAAACACAGTAACATAGCAATGATCCATTTCATAAATGTTATATTCGCCACTGGCCTGAACTTGGTACATGACGAATCCTTTTCTGATCCCTTTAACAGGCTCTCCGAGCTTTTGGACAACAGATTCCTTTGACTCATTTAGCTTAATTCCGTTTTTTGATGAAACCAAGTCCTGGTTTGTATATAATCCGGCAACTTTCCCCTGGTCGTCATAAGCAGCCATGAAGAAGTTTTGATAGTTTTCATGATAGGCGTACCATTTGACTCCATATTCATTGTAGGAGGCCCGCTTCGCTTTGCCGGCCTGCTTTTCTACTTCAGCTTTTGTATCGCCAATCTCAATATTATGAACTGAAAACGTTTGTTCCTCAGGCGTTTTTAATGAAGGGATCTCCACTTGTTCCTGAGTCTCAATCTCTTTAAGCTCGCCTTTCAAAGATTGATATCCTTCTTGCAATTTAGCAATGATATTGGAAACCTCAGGCCGTTTTGTTATAGACTCAGAATACGAGCGTAAGGAGTCCGCCATGGAATGGACGGATGTAACCACCTGCTCATTTCCTTGCTTATATAAAATGAATCCTACAATGAGCAGGCATATAAGCAATGTTCTAAAAAATTTCAAATAGGATTCACTCCTTCTGGTGTTGTTGAATTTTTGTCCTATATGAATATTGTATATTGTTAATCATGGAAATGGAAACGGCAAGGGGGGGGGAAGATAAAGGATATGAAGAAGGGAACTGAAATGTGACCATTTATATTGAAAATACGTCTAATTAAGGAAATGCGCCCGATTGTCGGATTATCTGATCGTGCTATCCGCAACTAACAATAGAATGATTCGGTGGGAATCTGACCTTCTTAAAATAAATAATTAGGGTTACAACAGGCTGTGTTGTGCTTGTTGTAAAAAGAAAAAATGGTAGTACCTTAATTAAAGGGGGTAGGGTGCATAGCCTTTGTGACTCTTTCAATTTCGGTGGTTTTGCCCATCAATATCTCCTTCCTTTCGGTTCTTTATTTAACCCATACCCGAAAAACGGAGAAATCAAAATCAAAAGTTCATTTTATAGAGAAAAAAGCAAGGGTAATATTCCAATTAATGATGAAAGAACTATAAAAATTATTCAAAACTATTTAGTGAT
Source organism: Siminovitchia fortis (assembly GCF_003605365.2). Classification (GTDB taxonomy): domain Bacteria; phylum Bacillota; class Bacilli; order Bacillales; family Bacillaceae_C; genus Siminovitchia; species Siminovitchia fortis. The sequence continues at coordinate 52,108 of NZ_QYTU02000024.1, read as the reverse complement.
TGTCCTCTATGTTCTTCTTTTTTGGGAGCCAGGCTATTGTGCTTACATTATATATTTCTGGAGTCTCTATCATTAAAATAGACACATTAATCCTATGTATACTTGGGGTTTTTATATTAATAGGTATCGGAGCTAATATATTGAAGCGTCTATATACCCTTTTCCAATTTTTCCAACGGTCAATAGATAATATTCAATAATCGGGCGTTTTAATCTAATAACGTATTAGCTTATTTAGCCATTTAACGTAGTGAAGAAAGGGGAGTGTATCATGTCAAAGGGATTACTTCATCACATTGAGATATATGTATCTGATTTAAAAAAATCAACCGATTTTTGGGGTTGGTTTCTTGAGGAATTAGGATATAGTTCCTTTCAAAAATGGGATAGCGGACAGAGTTGGAAAATAGAGAACACCTATATTGTATTTGTGCAAGCAGAAGAACGGTATTTGGAAGTTACATATCATAGATGTCGAGTAGGTTTAAATCATTTGGCATTTCACGCAAGTTCACGTGAACACGTTGATGATATGACTAATAAATTGAAAGCTAAAGGAATTAATTTACTCTATACAAACCAGCACCCATTCGCCGGAGGAGATAATCATTATGCTGTTTACTTTGAAGATCCAGACAGAATAAAAGTGGAACTTGTAGCACCCTGACTGTTCCATAATCATAATCGGGCGCAATTCCGTAGCATTTAGGAATTGTGCTCTTTCTTTATGTTAAGGCCCATATAGTTGAGGAAGGATTTAAAGTTTACATACAGAATTATTTGAGTGAAGAAGGAGGAAAAGGAATTGAACCATGACTTTTATCGCTCATTATTTCCCATATTATCTACTCACACACACCTGGCTAGTTGTTCCCAAGGTGCTTTAGCAAAGTCTGTTTCAAAAGCAATTAAGGAATATCACAATAGTCTACTTCTGTCGGGCAGTAATTGGAATGAAGCGATAAGTAAAGTAGAGGAGACCAGGGTGAGATTTGCTGAATTTATAGGAGCCGAAGCGGATGAAGTTGCTCTACTATGTTCTGTATCTGACGCTATTTCTGCTATTGCAACTTCCCTTCCTATTCAGCGGGAGAAAAGTAAAATTGTGTTTACGGATATAGATTTTCCAACTGTTGGCCATATATGGTTTGCACAAAAACCTTTTAAGGATGATATTTCAGTAATTCGTTCTTTCAATGGGGAAATACCTCTGGAACAATTGAAAAAGAAATAACAGCTGATACGCTGATTACATGTATTCCCCATGTGAATTATCACAACGGTTATAAGCAAAACGTTAGAGAAATCGCTAGTATTGCGCATAGAAAAGGCTCGCTTTTGTTCGTTGATGCTTACCAATCTGCAGGGCATACTCCGATTGATGTGAAAGAGATGGATATTGATATTTTAGCAACGGGAACTCGTAAATACATGTTAGGAATTCCCGGCGTAGCGTTTTTGTATATAAAAAAAGAACTGGCAGAACAATTAAAACCAAGAGTTACCGGATGGCTGGGACAAGAACAAACATCTTCATTTGACATTTATAATCCTGTTTTTGCGGCGGGGACACGTCGTTTTGAAACGGGTACGCCTTCTTTTATAAGTATCTATGCAGCTTACGAGGCACTAAAATTGCTGCTTGAAGTTGGGATTGAGACTATTGAAACCTATTTAGAAGGGCTGAGCCAATTCACCATACATTACGGAAAAGAGAAAGGATTGCGGCTCATAGGTCCATCATCTAATAATAAAAGAACGAGTCTGATGTCTTTTTATGTAGAAAATGCATCAAAAGTGGAAGGTATGTTAAGAGACAAAAAAATTATTGTTTCTGCAAGAAAAGATGTAATAAGAATTGCCCCTCATTTCTATAACAATAAAGATGACATAAAATATGCAATAGATGAGCTGGCAATCTTAGCAAATGGGGATTGAGGCAGGATTTACTCAAACAGACCTTAAAAAAAGGTCCGTTTTGTTTATTATGAAAGGGGGCATTAATTTATTAATGCTTGGCTGCTTTTCCTATCCAAGCTGATTTTCTAAAGATATGACAGAAGTTTCTTACCTAATAATTATGTTTATCTGCAATCATTTTAAAATCATGTTTAACTGAGTTTCTAAAGAAAGGTAGATAGGTATGTTATCTTTTCCGTTTGCTACAAGCCGAAAAGAAAAATTTGATATAATAAATGAAATTAAAGAAAGATTATTAATTGCACATCCAAATAATATATTGGCAATTGGTGGATATGGCTCAATAGGATTAAAAAATGATTTGCCTTATTCCGATATTGAATTGCATGTTATTACAAGAGATGAAGTATCCATAAATAGTCATGAATTTATTTATGATAAGTTTAAAATAGAAGTTAGTGTAAAGCAAAAAAAAGAGTTTTTTAAGCAAGCAATAAAAGTGGATGATTCATGGGCCGTTAAGGCGGGGGTTTTTATAAATATTTTGCCTATTTATGATCCACAAAACATATTTGAAGAAATTAGAAAACTCCCCTTAAGTGTCTCGGATTCTGCAATACGAGAAACCATGAGGGAATTTATGATTTGGGAACCTTACGAAACAATCGCTAAAATTAGAAATAATTTTATGATTAGAAACTATAATTATATTCCTTTGGGAGCTAAAGATTTAACATGGCAAACTGCAAAACTAATTGGCCTTGCAAATAGGAAATATTATAGTACAAGGGCTAGAACTTTAGAGGAATCAATTAAGATCGATTCTAAACCTAATGGATATGTTGAACTTGCTAAATGTGTTATGAGTGGAGAACTAAGCAATATAGAATATGTCTACCAATTATGCGAAAGTTTATTGAACGGTTTAAATGAATGGTATGAAGAACTTGGAATTGTATATAGGATTCAGGAGTTACCTTCATTTAAATAGAAAACTATAAAAGGAAGTAAAAAGGGGCTGTCTCTGTATAACTTTGGTAAAAAACAGCAAAAAAGAACATAAACAATTTTACAATAAAATATAATACATACTAGTAAGCTAAAAGGAAAATCAATCGAGATTTATTATTTTTTAATAGCGAAATTGGCTTATAACATAACATTTTTATCTACCCTTAAACGTTGAGTTTTCATTCAAATTAGTGTCGGGTTAATTTAAAATAAATATTTCTATAATCAAATATAAAAAGTGGGGGGCATGTCCAGTGTGAAATTCCCTTTTTATCACAAAAAAGCAAAATGATAAATAAGGGGTAGAAAAAATGAAAAGTAAATCATTCCGTTTCTTATGGATAGGCCAATTATTCGCTAATTTAGGTGACGTGTTTTATGTAGTTGGGTTAATCTCTATTTTATATACAGTTACAGAGTCGGTAATGTATTTGGCATTGTTACCCTTTTTAAATACGTTTGGAAGATTTATAAGCAGTTTCATTTCTCCATTACTATTGAACAGATATAGACTTAAATTACTTTTGATAAACTCACAATTAAGTAAAACTACTATATTATTAATACTAGCATTTTGGGTTAGTTTTCAGTCATCACTTGGAATTTGGTTTATTGTTTGTTGTATCTTATTAATTGCTTTCTTTGACGGATGGGCAATGCCGGCGACGGATGCGCTTATCCCCAGATTGGTCAAAGAATCCGAATTATTGAAAGCAAATAGTTTTATGTCAGTTATTAATGAAACGGTTCAATTAGGTGGTTGGGCCATGGGTGGAATATTGGTTGCACTAATAAATGGACAGAATGTAATTTGGCTTACCTTTGTCTTGTTTGTTCTGTCTACAGTTATGATGATACGGATTGTAGATGATACACCTTTCCAAGTTAAAGATGAGAAACAAAAGACATTTGAAACTTTAAAAGAAGGCTGGTTTATAATATGGAAAAATCCCACTTTTCGAAGCATCCATGTCATGATTTTTATGGAAGCTATGGCGAACGTAGTTTGGGTGGCAGCCATACTTTATGTATTTGTAAATGAAGTATTAAATGTAACAGAAGCATGGTGGGGTTATATAAACACTGCGTTTTTTCTAGGATTGATACTAGGTGGAGTAATCTGTTCGAGGTTTTCATTAAAAATTGAAAAGATCATGAGGAAGACAGTGTTATTCTCTTCGTTTGGTGTTTCCATAATAACATTTTTGTTTGGATTAAATTCAATAGCTTGGGTTGCATTAATATTGGTAGCTTTTAGTGGATTCATCGATCAAATTAAAGGTATAACAATACGCACATATTTACAAAAAGAAGCAGCTGCCGAGGATTTACCTAAAATATATAGTGCGCAATATTCCATGGTTACATTGGTCTTTGGATTTTCTACATTAGCTTTCGGAGGAATCGCAGAATTTAGCGTGCAACTTGCATTTCTTATCTCAGGGCTGCTCTTAACAGGATCGGCAATCTATATGCTGATCGTTAAAAAGCGATTCCCTGACAATTATACGTTGGAATAATACATTGAAAAAAGCTGTAACTGGGATCTCACCGTGGTAAAACGCGTGCTTGATACTATGGTTGACACAGACGCTATAGGAAGTGGACATTCAAGTAAATAGGAATAGAAGTGGGGGGGTATTTGTTCCCTGGCCGGCAAGCTTAGGGGAGCAAATAACTTTTTCCTATGAAGTACCGTCAGCTTTATTGGTCATTATGCCACGGTCAATAGAGCTGACGGCTCTTTATTAGAAAATCTCGCCAAAATAAATAACAAAGCCTCTGGAGCTGTGGCATCAGGACTGATTGCGAACACCAGGTGGTTTGACAGTATAGCTTTAAATTAAAATGATTGTTTATTTGATATACTTTTGTTAAGCAAATCTCTAAATCTAAATAAGGAGAGAATGAAATGGTAATCGGTCATATCAAGGAAATAGTCCGCCATCCTGTGAAATCCTTTCATGGAGAGAGTGTACAGAAAACTAAAGTAATGGATTATGGTTTATATGGCGACCGCAGCCACGCTTTTTTGGATGAGACAAGGCCGGAAAAGTTTTTAACAATCACACAGTTCCAGGGAATGGTTCGATATAAAGCAAGATTTATTGGAGAAGAGCTATTGGAGGAGTATCCCAAGGTCGAAATAATAACACCCGATGGAAAAGTTTTTTATTGGGGAGTTGAAGAATTAACAAAAGAAATAGAAAACAAATCGAAACGTAAAGTTTCCCCTATTTCCTATACGCCTCTACATGTCCCTATAGGCGCCATTGAAGAAGAACATATTCAACTGGTAACGGATGCTTCACTGAATAAATTAAAAGAGGTATGGGGAAAGAAAGAAATCAATTATCAACGCTTCCGCCCTAATTTATTAATTTCGTTAAAAGACAAAGTTCCATTCATTGAAGAACAATGGTTTGGGAAGAGAATAAAAATAGGGCAGAACGTGGAAATACAATTAAAAAGGCATTGTGAAAGGTGTATGATTATTACTGTTGATCCTGATGATGCGGAACGAGATTCAAGTTTGCTTAAAACTGTTGTAAAAGAAAGAAATAACCATTTCGGGGTTTATGCTTCTGTGATGAAAACAGGTGAAATTCATGTGGGTGATGAGGTCCTTCTTTTTGATTGAATTTTGAAAATTCCTAACAGAAGCCCGACTTGAAAAAAATAAATGTCGCGTGGAATCTATATTGCAAATACGAACAAACATTTGGTATAATAAATGTAACATCTCAGATCCTGGAAAAAATTATTTTTTGGAAGGGGTTTGAAAGTTGATGAGAAACCCGGGTATAACCGATGAAATGATTATAGAAATGTATAAAAGCGGCATGCCTTTTAAAGAAATGCGCCCCATTGTTGGATTATCTGACCGGGCCATTCGCAATGTGATGTATAAGCACGGTATTGAAATGAATCGAATGCAGTTTTCGGGCCAGCCGCGAAAGCATAAAGTTAATGAAGACTTTTTTAAGTCATGGTCCCATGAAATGGCGTGGGTATTGGGGCTGTTTATCACAGATGGGCATGTAAACCGTAGTACTCACAGCATAGTATTTGCCCAAAAAGATGAGAGGATCTTGAAATATATAGCAAAATGCATGGGTGCACATTACGTATTGGGTGCAAAAGGACCAACAGCAACAACACCGACCTTAATTATCAATTCAAAAATGATAAAAAAAGATCTTGAAAAGATGGGGATAACCTCAAATAAATCCTTCAATGTCCCGTTCCCCGATGTTCCGAAAGAATTTTTGCCATCATTCATAAGAGGCGTTATTGATGGTGATGGTGGGTGGACAGGGAAGGCTATACTATGAACATTACATCCGCCAGCAAATTATTCGGAGAAAAATTAATGGCTATCTTGCATTCTTGGAGCCTTCATACTTCCAAAACCCAGGAAATAACCTAAACCGGAAAGACCATTTACCGTGTATGGGTTAAGGGTAAAAATGATTTAATTTGCTTGTCTCGGATAATCTATAAAAATGATATTGGCAAGCTTATAACCTATAAAAGACTTAACATGTCTCAACATTCAAAGGAACAAATGCAGTACTTGGAACAATTGTTAAATCACGATGGGTATGTGCTGACAAATAAATTATTTTGGAAAATGGTAAACGGAAAACTGATAAAAACAAACAATAATGAAACAATAGTAAAATTTAGAACGAATGTAAGCAAATCGATTCTTGATCAGTTAGATATTTTAGCGGCAGATTATAATATCCCCAGGAATCATTTGATTCAAAATGGATTACAAAATTTATTAGATCAGGAACAATATATTTTCAATACAGAATCCAGACCAAAAGATCGAGTTCAGTATAAAACAACATATCATAATGAATTGTTAGATGACGTAAGAAGATTTGCCAAGAAGCATCGAGTGTCTATAAATGATGTAATTGAACATAGTGTTAAATTTATTGATGTTGCAAGTCATAAATAAGGGAAAAGAGGTTGTTTTTTTTATATTTTTTCTAGTAGACATAATATAAATTATCGGTAGTAAACTGTATTTCATCTCATATCCAAAGTATACTTTAAATAGTGAGACAAAAAACAAAAAACACAGGTCCTCAGAAACCTGTGCATACGAACGCTAATTATTTTAAATATTGTCTTGGTGTTCCGAAATACTGGATGGTCTTATATTTATGAATATACGAATCAATTTCCATATATATGGGCGCATCCAGGAGCCAAGGAACATGTGTATATAAACCTTTGTCCGCTTTCACCATCATGGAAATAGCCTTAGCCAGTTCTGCCTGCATTAGATGAAAATTATTCAGGCTGCCAAGATCAATTTTTCCGGTTAAAACATATTCGCCCAGCCTTGGCTTCCATTCTGCCGTAATAATTTTTTCTTTTTCAGCATTCAGGAGATCTGTTTCATATTTAAATCCAATTGCCAAATGGCAATTCATTTCACCAGTTGACATAATTAACGTATATTTCCTTCCGTCCACTGGATGGTATGCTGTCGCGGGAGGCAAGATGGCAACTGAAAATTGGTCATGCTGTAATTTTTCCATACGTCATCTCCCCCTTCCGGTTTCTTTGCGCTATTATATGACAAAGGCCCATAAGTGGTGATGACTTGATCAGTCGGCCATCAGTGCAACCATTAATGCTTTCTGTACATGAAGTCGGTTTTCCGCTTCCTCAAAGACAAGTGATTGCGGACCGTCAATAACATCTGAACTGACTTCCTCGCCTCGATGTGCAGGCAGGCAGTGCAGGAAGACTGCTTTGGGATCAGCTTCTGCCATTAGCCCGCTGTTCACCTGAAAATCTATAAAAGCTTTTAATCTTTCTTTTTGCTCAGCTTCCCAGCCCATGCTCGTCCATACGTCTGTATAAACGGCATCTGCACCATTCGCAGCAGCTTTCGGATCGTTTGTAACTTCTATCACAGCTCCAGTGTCGTTGGCGAATTCCTGGGCCTTTTTAACGATTGCCTGTTTCGGCTCGTAGCCTTTTGGAGCAGCTATAGAGCAGTTGACACCCAGTTTGGCGCAGCCGATCATCAAGGAATGAGCCATATTATTTCCGTCGCCTACATAAGCCAGTTTCTTGCCTTCCAGGCTTCCTTTTGCTTCATACAAAGTCATAAGGTCAGCCAACACTTGGCAGGGGTGGTAATCATCTGTCAAGCCGTTGATAACAGGTACACTGGAATTATTTGCGAGCTGCTCGACAGATTCATGGCTGTATGCCCTGATCATGATGCCGTCCACAAAACGCGATAAAACCTTTGCAGTATCCTCCACTGTCTCACCGCGCCCCATTTGGAGGTCATCTTTCCCTAAAAATAATGCATGGCCTCCCAATTGAAACATGCCGACTTCAAACGAAACACGGGTTCTCGTAGATAATTTTTCAAAAATCATTGCCAGGGTCTTGCCCTTTAAGTAATGGTGGGTTTCCCCCTTCTTTTGCATGTCTTTCAGCTTGATAGCATCCAGAATGATTTGCATGATTTCGTCTTTTGTAAAGTCCGCCAATGTAAGAAAATGCTTCCCTTTAAGTGAAACGGATGTCGCTGTCATGATGTCACCACGTCCTTTCTTATTTTTCCGAGCCAGCTTTGAAGCGATTTTGGCTCGCTGAATTGCTGTTTAATGGCAGTCAAATAGGTTTTAAACGTTTCAATTTCAGTTATTACTTGCAGTTGGGCAGCAGGAGCCAATTGCCTTTTTTGAACGGATGCCGGGCTTTTTCCAAGGCTCAATAAGACTGATCCGTTGCCGTTTTTAATCCAGTCCCCAAAAGAGATTCCCATTTTTTCCGTTACCATAATGGCATTTGATTCCGCCATTAATTTCTCAATGATCTTTTCATCCGTATTATCAGCATCCACATATATTTCCCGGCAGGCTTTTTGCTGCTGTGCTGCCAGTCTTTCGTTCCATACCATCGCTTTTGCAAGCGCCTCTTCCACCGTTTTGCCGATTCCGATCAGTTCCCCGGTGGATTTCATCTCGGGAGTAAGCTTAGGGTCCACCCCATCAAGCTTTCCAGTAGAAAAAACAGGATTTTTTATAGTATAAAAAGCCGGTTGATCCTGGTTTTTTATAGATAATTGCGATCCATTCAAAATGTTCACGCACTCATCGATCAACTTTATGCCTGTTATCTTGCTGACAATCGGGACAGTTCTTGAAGCCCTTGGGTTTACCTCAAGCATGTAAACCGTATCGTTGTAAATCACGAACTGGACGTTGAACAGCCCTTTGAATTGCAGCTTTTGGGCGACCTTTTTGGAGTATTCATTAACTGTTTCTTTTACCTTTTCAGTTACATTGATCGGCGGCGTGATCGTCATGCTGTCACCTGAATGGACCCCCGCTTTTTCAATATGTTCAAAAAAAGCTGGGATAAAAATGTCATTTCCGTCGGTCAAAACATCCACTTCAAGTTCCAGTCCCTTATAATAGGCGTCGATTAAAACAGGATATTCTATATTTTCAAGACAGCTATCCAACTCTTCTTGGCTGTCAATAATCAGCATTCCCTGGCCGCCGATCACATAGGATGGCCTTAATAAAACAGGAAAGCCGATGTCAGCCGTTTTTGATTTCAGATCGTCTTCATCGTAAGCAGTAATACCTGGAATATGAGGGATCCCAAGTTCTTTTAACAAGGAGTAGAATTTTTCACGATCTTCTACTGCATCAATTTGGTCCTGAGTGATGGAAAGAAGCGGAATACCGTTCTCAGCCAATTCATTCGCCAGATTAATGGCGGTTTGTCCGCCAAGCTGAACAATGACTCCATCCGGCTTTTCATATTCCAATATATTGAGTACATCCTCAATATGGAGAGGCTCAAAGTAAAGGCGGTCCGCAATTTGGAAGTCGGTGCTGACCGTACCTGGATTGTTATTGATCAAAATGGTCTCGAACCCGGACTCTTTCAGGGCCAAAGCTGCGCGTACTGTACAATAATCAAATTCGATTCCTTGGCCGATCCGTACAGGGCCTGATCCGATTATCGCAATTTTTTTCTTATTTTTGTCAGGGACAATCTGGTCGCCCTCTCCTCTCCAAGTTGAATAGAAATACGGGGCTGCTGCCATGAATTCACCGGCACATGAATCGACCATCTGGAATACAGGCTTGATTTCATGGTCTTTCCTTTTTTTTCTGATCTGGCCTAGAGATGTATCCCACACAGAAGCCAGCCACGCGTCGGAAAATCCATTTTCTTTTAGCTGCCGTAAAAACTCAGGGCTCACCCCAGCGAAACTTTCTTTCTTAGCCTTTTTTTCCATCTGAATCAGTTCTGTTAAAACATCTAGAAAATATGGGGTAATGCCTGTTTTTTCATGAATTTCTAGGCTTGATGCCCCTCTTCTTAAAAGCTCCAATATGGCGAAGAAACGGGTATCATCGGCGTGAATGATAGATTGCCAAAGCTCTTGATCGCTTTTATCGGAAAGTCCTTTTAGTTCCAGTCCATTTGTTTTTAACTCAAGGGATCTGACCGCTTTTTGCAAGGCTGCTGGAAGCAAGCGATCAATCGCCATGATTTCCCCTGTGGCTTTCATTGTCGTTCCAAGTTCCCTTTTGGCATCAGGAAATTTATCAAAGGCCCATCGCGGCATTTTTACGACCGTATAGTCGACAACCGGCTCCGAGCTTGCAAAGGTGCTTCCTGTCACGGGATTAATGATTTCGTGAAGATGATAGCCAAGCCCCAGTTTTGCGGCAATCCTTGCAATCGGATAGCCGGTCGCTTTGGATGCCAAAGCGGAAGACCTGCTTAATCTCGGATTTACCTCTATTAAATAATACTGATTTGTTTTCGGATCTTGCGCAAATTGGATATTGCAGCCGCCGATGATTTTTAAAGCCCTGATGATTTTGACTGCCGATTGGTACAAAGCATCAAATTGGGTATCAGTCAGCGTTTGCTGCGGAGCGAACACGATGGAATCCCCCGTATGGATACCGACAGGATCGAAATTTTCCATGCTGCAGATGGCAATACATGTATCATTGGCATCGCGGATCATTTCAAATTCGATTTCTTTGAAGCCGGCAATGCTTTTTTCAATCAGGCATTGGGTAATCGGGCTAGATTCAAGCCCTTTTTTTACTACTGAAAGCAATTCTTCTTCGTTATTGACGATGCCTCCGCCCCCGCCTCCCAGTGTGTAGGCCGGACGGATGATAATCGGATAGCCCTGCTTGTTTGCAAACGATAAAGCTTCTTCAACGGAGTGGATGATCTCACTGTTTGGAACGGGTTCTCCAAGTTCATGCATAAGGGCGCGAAAAGCCTCTCTGTCTTCTCCCTGAATGATGGATTCCGGCGTTGTGCCAAGGACCCGGATATTAAATTCTTCCAGATAGCCCTGCTTATATAAATCAACGGTCAAATTCAGGCCGGTCTGTCCTCCAAGAGTCCCGAGAATGCTGTCGGGTTTTTCTTTTTTGATGATCTCGACAATGCTATTCACTGTCAGCGGTTCAAAGTAGACCGTCTGGGCGAATTGTTCATCCGTCATGATGGTGGCGGGGTTGTTATTGACAAGGACCACCTCACACCCTTCTTCCTGAAGGGCGAGGCAGCCTTGCGTACCGGCATAATCAAATTCTGCCGCTTGCCCGATGACAATAGGCCCGGAACCGATCACAAGAACCTTCTTGATGTCTTTTCCCTTAGGCATAAACACGTGCTCCTTTGCTTTCGTTTACTGTTCTAAAGAAGTTATTAAAAATCAGTTCATTTAATGGGTTATTCATCTGTTCAGGATGGAATTGATATGTCGCAACCGGATATTGTTCGTGAACAAGGCCCTCTACTGTTCCGTCATGGACATTTTTAAAAGAAACGCGGAGGCCGTTTTGTTTTAAATTTTTCTCAGTGACTGTAAACCCATGGTTTTGGCTGGACATAAAGACTTTGTTTGAGCCCGGCTGAATGACAGGTTCTTTGAAATTCCGGTGGCCTGTAGGCATTTTTTCAATATTAGCCCCAAACGCAAGAGCGAGTATCTGATGCCCGAGTCCAAGCCCGATTGTCGGATATTTCATTGCCAGTTTTTTATATTCCGGGAAACATTTTTTCCATTGAAGCGGATTTCCGGGACCTCCTGAAAAAATGATCCCATCCGGTTTCAAAGCATTCACTGAGCTTATATCGATGTTGCTTGAAACGACGGTTACCTTATTGCCAGATTGGGAGAGTACCTGAATAAGTGATTTTTTATAGCCGAAGTTGATTATAACGATGTGTTTATTGCCATTTGGAATAATGTATTCCGTTCCGAAATCACCTTGAAGATCTTCCGTATGAGCGGATATACGGTTCGCTGTATGCTCTGATGAGATGATAGCAGGCATTTCGCCTTCTTTTTTCACTCTTTTAACCAAGGCTCTTGTATCCATACCTGTCAGGACAGGTACATTCTGTTTATAAAATATATCCAAGACATTTATGCCTTTTACATCAATGGGCATGGAGGCATCCTGCTGAGTGATGAACCCTCCGATTTGGATTTTGTCGCTTTCAAACATTGATTGATCCAAGTCGCTGTTTAAGACTCCGGGAAAAGTGGCAATGACAATTTTCCCTTTATTGGCCGGATCTGTTATGAACTCTTGGAATCGTGCCATTCCTGTAAAATATATCAGCTCTCCGATGTGATCTTTTGGTTTGCCTTGCCACTGTCCGGTGAACTTTTCACCATTAGCGAGTATTAAGGATCCTTTCATTTTTTCCTCTCCCCGCTTTCGTATTTTTATTTCATTTTATGCATTTTTATGCAATCGGACCTAAAAAAATTAGATATTCTTCTGGAAAATATCAACCGCTTCATCAATCTCTTCAATCGAAACAGTTAATGGAGGGAGCATCCGTATCACGTTCGGGCCTGCGTTTAAAACGAGCAGCCCCTCTTCCCTCAACTTTGCCAGCCGTCCGCTGACATCATCCGAAAATTCAATTCCTACCATGAGGCCTTTATGGCGGATGTCAACCATGCCATTCTGCATGCTCGATGATAGCTTTTGAACCAAATAATCGCTCTTCTTATCGACATCCGAAAGGAAATCCTCATTAAAAATGATTTTTAGCACTTCATTTGCTGCAGTCATGGCCAGCGGCCCTCCGCCAAAAGTTGTTGCATGGCTGCCCGGAGTAAAAGCTGATTTCAATTTTGCCTTGCCGATCATCGCACCGACAGGAATACCATTGCCAAGGCCTTTTGCTGCTGTGATGATGTCCGGCGATAGATCAAAATGCTGGTAGGCAAAAGGCTTCCCTGTTCTGCCTATACCCGTTTGTACTTCATCTATAATCATTAGTACATCCTTTTCTTTACAGATGCTTTCAACTTCCTTCAGAAAATCCTTCTCCGCTGGAAGGACCCCTCCTTCACCTTGGACGACTTCGAGCATAATGGCAGCTGTTTCGCCATCCACCTCATCCTTTAATGCGTTGACATCATTAAAAGGAATGTGAACGAAAGTTTCAAGCATTGGACCAAATCCTGTTTTTACCTTTTCCTGTCCCGTTGCAGCGATCGTTCCCAGGGTGCGGCCGTGGAATGATTGCAAAAAGGTGATGATCTTTGATTTTCCTGTATATTTTCGGGCTAATTTGATTGCGGCTTCGTTTGCTTCCGCACCGCTATTCGCAAAGAAAACGGCGTCTCCGGAAGAATGTTCGGTAAGCTGCATGGCCACTTGTTCCTGAAGGGAGCTTTGAAAAAGATTGGATGTGTGCCAAAGCTTGTTCAGTTGTTCCTGGACCGGCTTAACAACGTCAGGGTGACAATGACCCAAATTACAAACTCCAATTCCCGAAGTGAAATCTAAATATTCCTTGCCATTTATATCGATAACCTTCGTTCCGTTTCCCGAAACGAGTTCGACATCCCATCTGGCATATGTGTTGAATAAGTGTGACATTTAATATGCGGCCTCCAATTCTTTGTATATCGTCGTTCCAATGAGTTTTTCCCCGTTGAGCAGGCTGTTTTTCCCGCTGACAATCATTACATTGGACATACCGCCATCCAAACTGTCGATGGCTGCCATCACTTTTGGAACCATTCCTCCAGTAATTGTGCCGTCATCTATAAGATTTAAAATATCGGGAACTGTTGCGTTTTCTATTAAGTTTTTTTCCTTTAAAACGCCGGGAACATCCGTGACAAATAAGAGTTTGCTGGCTTTTAATGCCACTGCGATGCTTCCCGCAGCCGTGTCAGCATTAATATTGTAACAAGATGCACCATCAATGCCCGCTGCCAAAGGTGAAATGACAGGAATGACTCCCATGGAGATGATATTAAAAAGGAAGTCACTGTTTACTTCTGTAATTTCCCCGACAAATCCCAAATTTTCGAAATCCTTCGCCTTGGCTTTTAGAAGAGAGCCGTCAAAACCTGTCATCCCGAGGGCAGGAAGCTGGTGTTTTTCCAAGTTTCTTACAAGCTTATTCGTCATGGAACCTGATAAAACCATTTCAACTACATCCATTACTTCCGAAGTAGTTTTTCTTAATCCGTTGTTAAACTCACTTTTAATCTCTAATTCTTCCAGCATTTGATCGATGGCCGGCCCTCCGCCATGTACAATGACTGGATGAAAGCCCCTATCCTTTATCGTTTTGATGCTTTTATAAAAATCATCGGAGAGCGAACTGATCATGCTCCCTCCGCATTTGATTACAATAATATCTTTCATTGCTTGTCATCCTCCATGAATTATGGATAAACAGGCGTAAAATGCAGTCCCGCAGTTTCATCCAAACCGCATAGGATATTGGCATTTTGAACAGCCTGGCCTGCAGCGCCTTTCATAAGATTATCGATGACCGATACGATGGTCACCCTCCCTGTCCGCGTGTCCATTCCAATACCCATATCACAAAAGTTGGAGCCGTAAACTTCCTTAGTGGCCGGAAAAATGCCATTTTTTCGAACCCTTATAAACGGCTCATCTTTATAAAATTCGTTATAAATCTCATTTATTTCTTCTTGGCTGCTATCAAACTTCAATGAAACATAGATAGTCGCCATAATTCCCCTTGTCATAGGGACCAGATGAGTATTAAATGTAATTGGAGATTCATAGCCCCAGCCTGAAAGCATTTGTTCAATCTCCGGAATATGCTGGTGGGCATTCACTTTATATATTTTAAAATTTTCATTTAGTTCATTGTAAATAGTCTGGAAAGATGCCGTTTGCCCTGCTCCTGATACACCTGATTTTGCATCTATGATAACCGATCCATCTACGATGAGACCTTGCTGCAAAAGCGGTGCCAGTCCAAGAAGCGCGGCGGTCGGATAGCATCCCGGATTTGAAATGAATTTTGTATCCTTGATGGATGAGCGATTAAGCTCAGGAAGGGCGTAAACAGCCTGGTCTACCCATTCCTGCGGTGCCGGCGTTTTTTTATACCAATCTTTGTAATCGTTGATGTCCTTTAACCTAAAATCCCCGGAAAGATCAATGACTGTACAGCCTTCCTTTAAAAGCAACGGTGCAATTTCCGCCGATACCCCTGAAGGAGTTGCCAGGAAGACGATGTCGGTTTTTTTGCAATGGCTGCCGGATCAATCTCCTCCAATGTCATTGGCACAATATCTGTTAAATGTGGATAATGATCCACAATGCTTTTTCCCTGCTGTGATGACGAATAGACCGATTCAATTTGAAATTTTGGGTGAGATTGCAAGATTCTGAGCAGTTCAGCTCCTCCATATCCCGTTGCTCCAATAACCCCTGCTTTCACTTACAACCACTCCTTGCTTTAAACTTGCCGTTAACAATTCCGTTTAATTTGAAGATGTAATTTATTATACTATGTATAAAAATTAATTCAATAGTATATTTATAACTTATTAGAAAAAAGGGATAAATGATTAAGAAAAGAGCAAGGCGCGCAGCCTTAGATGACAAGCACGAGGAGAATTTTGATGAGGCAGTTCTTCAGCCGCCACAGCAAAACGGCTGATTTCAATCACTTCGTGAGATACATCACCGAATATNAAAACGGCTGATTTCAATCACTTCGTGAGATACATCACCGAATATGCTTCATGCAGCTTTGCGACGAGGTGAACTTAGCCGGTGCCGCAGGAGCAAATTCCTCCTGAATGGGCTTCCTGGCTGCCTTGATCCTTTCGCCGATGGCGCCTGGAGCTGGACAAATAATAGCTTCTTTTGAAGAAAATTTTTATATCAGGTTATAGACAAAAGCGGAAACGCCTCTTATATAAAGTTGTATAACTATTTAAAAGCCTGATCATCCCAATCAGGCTTTTTGAAAGGTTTTATTGAACGCCGAATGCTAAGAAAACTACACAGTCCTTTACTGTTTTAAAAACAACATCGCTGTTTGTGCATAGATTCTCGACGCTTCTATTAATTCATCCAGCTCTATATATTCATCAATTTGATGTGGGATATGGCGGTCACCCGCTCCTGTTGTAACAATCGGAATTCCCGCAAGATGCAGAAATGTTCCGTCGGTAGCACCCGGGACACCATTAAAAATTGGTTCTTTTCCAGTTACGGTACGGTAGGATTGCACACTTGCCTTCACAATGGGATCGTCCAAATCCGTTTCCGTCCAAGGCCGACTT
This sequence comes from Siminovitchia fortis, assembly GCF_003605365.2. Lineage (GTDB taxonomy): Bacteria > Bacillota > Bacilli > Bacillales > Bacillaceae_C > Siminovitchia > Siminovitchia fortis. The sequence goes on along the minus strand of NZ_QYTU02000024.1, from coordinate 35,541 downwards.
TCAATCACCTCAATTTCCGCCATAAAATCCTCGTCTTTTGAAGCCAATTCCGCTAAAATATTCTCGATATCTGCACGAAGCTGATCATGATCCTGTCCGGGAACGGTCCGTATATCAAGTGTACTGTAACAATGGTCAGGGATGACGTTGATTTGCGGCTCTCCTTTTTCAGGGCCCAAAATCACCGTCGGCGTGATGCTTGGCCAACCTAAATATTTGTGCTCTCCGACACGCTCCTTCTCCCGTTTCTCGAGCTCCATTAGTTTACAGATCACTTGTGCCATTCTCGTGTTCGGATTGATTCCGGCAAGCGGCATGGCGCCATGTGCCATTTTTCCATAAGTGTGAATGACCGCCCTCATCGCCCCTTTTTGAGTAATGCAAATTTGATTTTCCTCCGGTTCACAGATGATGGCGCCATCCACCCCGTTCGCCCAGCCGCGTTTAATGAAATGCTTGATGCCAATCATCATGCCTTCCTCATCACAAGGGACACACAAAATAATTTTCCCTTTCCATTTTATATTACTTCTTTTAATTGCATGGACCGCTGCAATTGCCGCTGAAAGATTTCCTTTTGTATCGTTCGTCCCTCTTCCGTACATTCTGTTTCCTTCAATCACCGCTCCAAACGGGTCGTAACTCCAGGAGTCCCGGTCTCCTTCTGTTACTACATCGGTATGCCCTTCAAACAAAATTGTTTTTCCGGGTCTGCCAGAATCAAGAATGCCAATAACATTGGGACGCCCCTTGACAACCTCTTCGATATAAACCTCAAGTCCCATTTCCTTCAGATAATCATAAACAAATTGTGCTGCTTTACTTTCATTTGCCTGAGGGTCCTGAGGGCGGTAAACACTTGGAATCCGTACTAGCGCTTGCGTTAAATGGATGACTTCCTGATCATCAACATAATCATATACAGCCAACCAAACCCCTCCGTATTATTGCATTTTTGGTAAACTCCTATACGCGGTAATTCCGCCGATGCTTTCAGCCGTTTTCACCGCATTGATCACCGCTTGCTCCATCACACTAGCCGCCAGTCCGCCAATGACATCAACAGGGACTTTTTCTCCCCCTGTTCCAACAGCAAAAATGGCATCGCCATCAAACATTGTATGAGCTGGAAAAATGGTTCTCGCATACCCATTTTGTGCCATTTGTGCCACCTTCGTTGCCTCTGCCTTCGACAACTCCGCATTCATTGCTACCACCCCGATAGTGGTATTTGATCCAGCAGAAATTGAAGGTTGATAGTTTTGCTTAAGTAGTTCGATACTGTCAAGAAGCTTTCCCTGTTGATAAGGACCGGCTACTATTTCTCCTGTGGAAGGTTCGCGAACATCCCCGGCAGAATTAACCGCCACTATTGCACCTATGACAACCCCATTATCCAAACGCAGCGAGGCGCTGCCAAGTCCGCCTTTCATACAGAAGTCATAACCGGCCAATTTACCAATGGTAGCGCCGCAGCCTGCTCCAACATTTCCGGTTGCGAAATTCCCTTTCGTTGCCGCTTTGGCTGCTTCATACCCCATTTGTTTATCCGGCCTCAACTTTGAGTCCCCAACTGAAAGGTCAAACAGCACGGCAGCCGGAACAATTGGAACTTTTGCAACCCCCACATCCAGCCCGATTTCCCGTTCCTCTAAATACTTCATGATCCCGGAAGCGGCGTCTAAGCCAAACGCGCTGCCTCCACTCAAACAGATGGCATGAATCTTATCAACCAGATTAATAGGATTTAGAAGATCTGTTTCCCGGGTACCGGGAGCAGACCCTCTTACGTCTACTCCCCCCACCGCACCGCCTTCAAAAAGAATCGCGGTACAACCAGTCAGCGCTTGTTTGTTTTCTTTATTGCCCACTTTTACTCCGGGCACATCCGTGATTTGATTATGCATTTCCTATATATCCACATCCTTGGAAATCTTTGATTTATTACTTTTTCTGCCAATCTGCTTCCAAGCCAAAACAACCGCCAATGTAACAATCGTACCGACAATCGCCTCGGGTATCCCATTCGTAATTCCAACCGTCCAAGCTACTCCCGGTGTTAAATAATTCCGCAAAACAGCCATGATTAACACCAGTACAGTATTGGTCAATGTGCCGATAAATGCAGCCACTGCCACTGCCAAGTATTCACTTTTACGACGCAGACCAGCATATACGAGCCATGCGGCAACACCAATAAACAGGCGTGGTAAAATGGCCACCAGCGGATCTTTGAATAGAGGAACCGTTGCGTTGAGGAAGGAAGATATCCCGAAAATGGCTCCTACTATTAAGCCGACAACCGGCCCCTGCATTATTCCGCCGATGATCGCGGGGATATGCATAATAGTGGCATTCCCGGCGGCAGTCGGGACAGGAATGTACCCTAACCGTGTGACACCCAAAAGGATCGCCACTGCACCTAATACACCAGCAATAACAATATCGCGAACTGATAACTTCCTCATTATAAACCTCCCCTTTTTGGTCATGAATTAAATTGGAAAAGGATAAAACAGCAACAAAAATGCGAATAACAAGCCGATTGCCAACACCAGATAATCCTTTGCCATTGCTCTATATACGGAGAAGGTGGTTCGTTCACCGCCAGGAGTATAGCAGCGTGATTCCATTGCCAGAATCAGATCCTCGGCCCTTGATAGAGCAATATTAAATAACGGAACAATAATGGGAAACATTTCTTTTGTTCTTTGGATGATTCTCCACCAACCGCCGTTGCCAAACTCCGCTCCCCTGGAGGCTTGTGCTTTCATCATTTTTTCCATTTCGATTGCGAAGGTTGGCACAAATCGGATTGAAATGGTGGTAATCAGTGAGATTTCATGGACTGGAAACTTTATTTTCTTTAAAGGGCTTAATAAACTTTGTATGGAGTGGGTTAATTCTGTGGTGGAAGTTGATAAGGTGAGTACACTGCTTAAGAAAATGATTTCAATAAAACGAACAGCCGAGACAACCACCAAGCGGATGCTCTCACTTGTAATTAAGATAAAGCCAAATTTGAAATAAACTGTCCCTCCTGAAAAGATTTGACCTTGAAAGAGCAACTGCAAGACTGCCAGGATGATGATAAAGGGAATCGCCGGCTTTACACCCGAAAGCCCGTATTTGATCGGTATTTTAGACACCCGGAATAAATAAAGCGACAGAATTAAACCAATGGCATTTCCGATATAACTTGTATTCAAGGCGATTGCCAATACAAGAAACACAAAGGCAAGGAGCTTTATTCGCGGATCCAGGCGATGAATAAACGAGCCTGTCGGTACATATTGGCCAATAGTAATATTACGGGAAATATCAAATTCGCTGGACATATTGTGAACCCTCCTTGTTTCCGGCAATAACCTTCATTACTTCGTACGCTGCTTCTGTAATCGAGAATGCATTCGTATTCACCTGATATCCAAGATCCGATAAACGATATAGAATTTGCACCGTTTCCGGAGTCCCAATTTGATGCCTTATCAGTTTTTTCTTATCTGTAAAGATTTCTTTCGGGGTGCCTGTCAAAACAATGCCTCCATCCGCCATTACATAGATCCGGTCGGCAAGCCTTGCTACCTCTTCCATATTGTGTGAAACAAAGATGACCGTTAACTTTTCTTCCTTGTTTAATCGATTGATTTTTTCAAGCAGTTCATTTCTTGACCTCGGATCTAGGCCTGCTGTCGGTTCATCCAGGACCAATATTTTTGGCTTTAGCGCAAGAATCCCGGCCAATGCGACTTTTCGCTTTTGCCCGCCGCTTAAGGCAAAAGTTTGTCTGTCCTTCATTTCCTCAAAGTCCAACCCAACAACCGACATCGCCCATTTAACGCGTTCTCTCACCTCCTTTAGAGGGAGCCCCATCTTAAAAGGCCCATAGGCAATATCATCACCAATGATTTTTTCAAAAATTTGATCCTCAGGGTTTTGAAACACGAGACCCACTTTCTGCCTGAGCTTCTTCAAATCAACATGTTTCTCTGATAAATCCTCTCCATCGATAATGACTTTTCCTGATTCCGGCCTCATCAGCCCATTTAAGTGCTGAATCAATGTCGATTTCCCCGAACCAGTATGGCCAATAATGGCAATGCATTCCCCTTGTTCTACCAATAGATTTGCTCCCTTTAACGCTACATGCTCCATCGGCGTTCCTTTCATATACGTATGGGTCAGGTTTTTAACCTCTATGATTGGCCTTTTTATCATGAGCCCACCTCCCCACTGGAAAATTTAACGACTTCTCCAATCAACCCCTTTTCATGGATGATGTCATTTGAAAAGAAGCTAAATTTGCTGTGAATGATTTCGGCTATCTGGCTGACTGGGGGGACATCCAACTGAAGATTCTCCAATTCTTGCTTATGTTTAAAAATTTCCCTTGGTGGTCCATCCATGACAATTTGTCCTTCTTCGATCACCATAATCCGATTTGCCTCTGCTGCTTCCGACATGTGGTGAGTAACCGTGACAATCGTCATTCCCTTTTCGTTCATTTCTCTCATAACCCGCAGAACTTCTTTCCTGCCAAAACTGTCGAGCATGCTCGTTGCCTCGTCAAAAACAATACAATCCGGCTGCATCGCCAGCACGCCGGCAATGGCGACTCGCTGCTTCTGGCCTCCGGATAGATGATGGGGGGGCCTTAGCCTATATTGCGACATTTGGACGACATGCAAAGCTTCATCGACACGTCTTTTCATTTCTTCTCTTGGTACACCAATATTCTCGAGGCCAAATGCAACGTCTTCCTCCACAATCGTCGCGACAATTTGGTTATCTGGGTGTTGAAAAACCATTCCGACTGTTTTGCGAATCTCCCTCTTCTTCGTGGCATCTTGCGTATTATAGCCGTGTACCCAAACATCCCCTGTTTCAGGAATTAAAATCCCGTTTAAATGTTTGGACAGCGTGGATTTTCCGGATCCATTGTGGCCAATGATCGCCACATATTCGCCGGGAAAAATCGAAAACGAGACACCCTTTAGAACGGGGACGGAGTTTTTTTCATTGATTTTGTAGGAAAACGATACATCTTCAACACGAATAATAGGTTCCATTTTGTTCTCCTTCCGTTATATCGATTATATGCCGCGTCCTCCATCAATATTTAAGATCTCCCCCGTGACAATCTTTGAAAGATCGGAAGCCAGATAAAGGGCCCCTTGAGCAATGTCTTCCGGTTCAATTAACATGCCCAATGGAACACTGTCTTGAAAAATCCTTTTCATTCCCTCTTCTTTATCTGTCTCATCTCCAACCAGGAATTGACCGATCATTGGTGTGTTGGCAGGGCCGGGATTGATGACATTCACTCTAATTTGAAAAGGAGCCAACTCCAATGCCAATGCTTTGGTCAGCATGATGGCAGCCCCTTTCGAGGCACAATAAGCATTTAAACCAGGCCTTGCTCTGATCCCGGCGATGGAAGCTATATTTACGATACTTCCACTCTTTTGCTTCTTCATGAAGGGTACTGCATATTTGGCCATCAGAAAAATAGATTTTGAATTTACATTCATAATGGCATCCCATTGCTCCATCGTTAATTCTTCAATGGAAGTGAAGGATTGGGGAACTCCGGCACAGTTCACGACTATATCCAGGCCGCCATAAGCAGCCACTGTTTTGGACACTAAACTGTCAACATCAGATTCACTGGCCACATCGGCTTGGATCGTTTGTACACGCTGATGTGCGGCCGTATCAGCCGTTGTTTTGGCAGACTCATCATTTATATCCGCAATTGTTACATTCGCCCCTTGTTTGGCAAATAAATGGGCAATCGCTTTTCCCATTCCTGAACCTGCACCTGTAACAATTGCCGTTCTTCCCTTTAATAGACTCATAACGAATCCCCCTTATAAAGGTGGTTTATAGATTATGGCCAACAGCCAATTGGGCCATTTTAGAGATGATTGCATCTCCCATTTCAACGGTGGTTGCTGTCCCGCCGAGGTCAGGTGTCCTAATATTTCCATCAACTAAAACAGCTTCAATCGAGTCCACTATGAGTTTGCCAATATGATCATGACCGAGATGATCCATCATGAGACCAATACTCCAAATGGATGCAATTGGATTGGCAATGCCTTTTCCGGCTATATCGGGAGCCGATCCATGAATCGGTTCAAACATCGATGGGTAAGCCCGCTCCGGATTGATGTTCCCGGATGGCGATATGCCCAATCCCCCGACAATCGCTGCGCCCAAATCAGTAAGAATATCGCCGAACAAATTGCTGCCTACGACTACATCGAACTCCTCCGGCCGGGAAACAAAGTAAGCGGCAAGGGCATCAATATGATAGAGTTGGGTTTTAATGCCGGGATAATTGCCGCTGATTTCTTTCACCAGTTCATCCCAGAATGGCATGGTAAAATTAATGGCATTGGATTTGGTAGCTGCCGTAAGACTTTTTTTCTTTCTTTTTTCAGCCAAAGTAAAAGCATAGTTTAAAATTCTTTCCATTCCGAATCTTGTAAATACGCTGTTTTGCATAGCCAATTCATAGGGGGTTCCCTCATGAACGCGCCCGCCGCTATTGAAATATTCTCCTTCGGTATTCTCCCGAATGACCACAAAATCAAGATCCTCATGGTTTTTATAGCGCAACGGACTTTCCATTCCTCGAAGCAGTTTAATTGGCCGCAAATTGACATACTGTTGAAATTTCTGGCGAATCGGCAGGATTAGTTCCCAAACAGAAATGTAATCAGGCACGGTCTTTGCTCCAACAGCCCCAAAAAGGATCACATCAAAATCTTTTAAAATTTCCAGACCATTTTCAGGCATCATTCTGCCGTTTTTGAGATAATAATCACAACCCCATTCGAAATGTTCACTGTAAAATTTCATACCGCCATGAAGCTCCTCTACCTTTTTTATCATTTTTAGAGCTTCATTGGTGACCTCCGGACCAATGCCATCGCCCGGTATAACTGCCATTGAAAAAAACTGCACATGTTTCACTCCTTTCATTTTCTGTTTTCTAACCCTGTATGAGGATTTACTCGTTACTTTTAATTTTGATCGCGATATTTTTTAATTGTGTATAATTTCGCAATGCCTCAACGCCTTTTTCACGGCCGATACCGCTCTTTTTATAACCCCCGAATGGAAGTTCAACTCCGCCTGCTGCTCCGTAGTCATTGATAAAAACCTGACCACTTTTAACTTTCCCGGCGATTCTGTGCGCCCGGGAAATATCATTGGTCCAGATTCCTGTTACAAGGCCATATGGAGTGCCATTTGCAAGTTCAATCGCTTCATTTTCCGTTTCAAATTCAAACACCGTCAAGACAGGGCCAAAAATCTCCTCTTGCGCAATTTCACTGGTTCGGGAAACGTTTTCAATGATGGTTGGTTCAAAGTAAAACCCCTTATTTAAATGTCCCCCTGTCGCCCGCTTGCCGCCAATCACAATCCGGGCGCCTTCTTCCTTTGCTCTTTTAACCATGGCCATGATCCGCTCAAATTGCTTTTGGGAGATAATTGGCCCCAACTCACTGTCATTTACCCCTGGGCCAATCTTTATTTGCCGCATTTTCTCAGTTAATATTCCGAGCAGCTTATCCTTTATCGTGGAATGAACCAGTAATCTGGAGCCAGCCGAACACGTTTGGCCGGCATTCTGAATAATCGATCGCAGCACCCATGAAACCGTTTCTTCAAGATCGCAGTCAGGAAATACAATATGCGGCGACTTGCCTCCCAACTCCAGTGTGACCGGGATAATATTTTTTGCAGCCGATATCATCACGCTGGCTCCTGTGGCGGCTGAACCGGTGAAGGTGACGTGATTGACATCAGGATGATTCACAAGGGCAGCTCCAGCCTCCTCACCATAGCCAGTGACAACTTGAAGCGCATGTTTCAGTACATCAATCTCCGAGAAGATCTCGGCCAGTTTTAATGCCGATAAAGGGGTATCTTCAGCAGGCTTAACAACGACCGTATTTCCAACAGAAATAGCTGCTGCTACACCCCTTGATGTAATTTGCAGCGGATAGTTCCAAGGAATAATCTGCGCACAAACACCCATTGGTTCACGCACCGTGTAGTCAATAATATTTGGTGCTACAGGGATTGTTTCACCAAAAAACTTGTCTGCAACCCCTGCATAATACTCAAAATAGCGAGCTCCACTTTCTACATCACTTCTCGCTTGGGCCAGCGGTTTTCCCGTATCCATTGTTTCAACCATTGCTATCTCTTCTATCCTTTCACGCAATTTGCACGCCACTTCGTAAAGTGCATGGCCCCTTACGCTCGGCCTCAAGGATTGCCATTTCGGTGATTCAAAGGCTTGTTTAGCCGCCGAGACAGCCAACTCAACATCTTCTTTCCCCGCCCTGGGAACTCTGTCTATCTCCTCTTGATTTGCAGGATTATATACGGATAAAAACTCTCCTGAAACAGCATTTGTCCATTGAGTATTCATGTACATCTTCATTATCTGCAACTCCTTTCGAACCGGCCTTTATTCAAATGAAATGGAAACAGTCTTGGTTTATGTGATTGCAAGTTTTATGCCAAAACCAAATATTCAAAATAGACAGAGAAAAACAGGGCAGCCCAGCCCTGTTTTTCTATTGACGTTTTATAAATGCAACATTTGATTGCATTTTGAAACATCATAATTTATATTCTTTCATTTTTCTCCATAAGGTTGAACGATCAATTCCAAGTGATTGAGCTGCTAATGTTTTGTTATTCCCATACCTTTCCAGTGTCGTCAGGATGAGTTCTCTTTCCTTATTTTTTATGCTGCCTTTCATGTCATGGTCCTGCGTGTTCCTCCTCCTGTTTATTTTTTCTATAAGAAATTTTGCATCTTTTAGCCTTAACACCGCTCCTTCTTCAAGTACCACCATCCGCTCTATGGTATTTCTTAATTCGCGAATATTGCCAGGCCAGTCGTATTTCTGAAATAAACAAAGTAATTCCTTTTCAACTGTTTCAATTTTGATTTTTCTTTTATCGTTATATTCCTGTATAAACGATTCCACCAGCTTTGGGGTATCTGCCAGCCGCTTGCGCAAAGGGGGCAATTCCAAAGATAAAACATTTAAACGATAATATAAGTCAGCGCGAAATTGCTTTTGTTCAACCGCTCCTCTAAATTTCGATTGGTTGCAGTAATGATGCGGACATCTACCGGAATAATCCGTTCGCCTCCCACACGCCTGATCGCTCTTTCTTCAAGAACCCTTAACAAGAGCGCTTGAATACGCAAGGAAATTTCACCGATTTCATCTAAAAAAAGTGTGCCTCCATGGGCCAGTTCAAACAAGCCAGGCTTACCATCTTTTAGTCCTCCTGTAAAGGTGCCTTTTTCATAACCAAACATTTCACTTTCGAGAAGGTTTTCCGGCAATACGGCACAATTCACCGCGACAAATGGTCCAAGTGCACGGCTGCTTGCGGAATGAATTCCTTGGGCGAACAATTCCTTGCCAGTTCCGGACTCACCGGTAATCAAGACCGTAGACTCCGTTCCAGCAAATTTCCTTGCCAGATTTACCGCCTCTCTTATTTCAGAAGTATCTCCAATAATATCACTTAAGCGATACTTGGCTTCCAGTCCGTGGCGATGAAGTTTTCTGCGCAGCTGCAATTCGATTTTCTGAATGTCGGTAATTTCTTTAAAGTTGGAAACGGCTCCGACAATTTTTCCTTTAACGATAACAGGAGAACGGTTAATGACCACTTGGCGGCCGCCGATTGTCGCAATATCATTCCTTTCAATCTCTCCTTTCTCCAAAATCCGGATCATATCGGATTGCGGAATAAACTCAGTAATGTTTCTTCCCTTCATTTCCGCTTCTACGCCGAGGAGGATTTTCGCATGTTCGTTCACAAGCTTAACCTTCCCGTTCCGATCAATGGCAATCACCCCATCATGCGTTGAATGGACAATGGCATCAACCTGGTATCTTTCTCTTAAATGTTCCTCCGTTAAAGCCACTAACGAACCGGCTGTTTGTAAAAAGGGTATCAAAGAGATAAACGTCGGTTTAATAAAATGAATATTTTTCATACTAGGGTTGGGAATAAACCCTTTTAGCCAAATTGGTGTTAAATACATCATGCTGGAATTTAGCGCTGAAGTCTGATTTTCGGTTAGATAGGACATGTGAAAAGCTTTATTCGTATAAGAATGTTTCAACCACGCTATTTCTTCGTCTGAGGCAATAAAAGTGAGTTCCTTTATATCTGGAGATTCGGCCTTCATCCATCTTTCGATATCGTCAGCATTGAGGTGAATGGGGATAACCGGAAAAGAAAGGTCTGCTAATTCTTTTCGAAAAATTGCCGGAGTGATAATTACCATCGGGTTCATGATTTGATCCAATATCGAATTAATCGAATAAAAACTGACGACTTCATATCCCATTTCTGTTAACAACTGTTTTATTTGGCCTTCGTAGACATCATTCATTTTAAAAAGAGCTATCATACTATCATTCCCCCAAAATGAGGTTTTTGCTGCTCCTGATATAAAATATTCTATACATACTGCAAAATCCCTTTTTAGTTTGGGATTCTAAAATATCACCAATCAGAAAATAAACATCAACTTCTTTTAAAAAACACGTAAAAAGACAGTCCCAAGCTAAAGGACTGCCTTTCACTATTATGAAGTTTCGATTTCAGGGTCGATCCATATTTCAATAATATGGCCGCTTTCTTTTTCGTTAATGATAAATGAACCGTTTGAATAGCGGTCGTTGAACCTTAATTGGGAAGGAAGAATTTTTTCGATATTGCCGCGGTCGGTCTGTATATTTATAGGCCGGTCATCGTTTGTTAGTTTAAATCCCGAGACTCTGTGAGGATTGCTTTTCAGCTCTCTCAGCATGACTACGCCCCGTTTGGCACGTCCGCTCTTTTCAAATTCTGACAGCTTTATCTTCTTGACAGCGCCCCGGTTCGTTGCAATGAATACTGCCGGACTGTCTTCTTCATAGAAGACTTCTCCGCCAACGACGAAATCTCCGTCCACCAAATTCATTCCGATGACACCAAGTGCACGTACGCCTATGGGGTTTACCTCTGATTCATCGAAATAGACCCCATAGCCAAGATGTGTTGCCATAAATATATTGCAATTGCCGTCGGTAATATGTACATCGACGACAGCGTCATCAGCCCGCAAGTTGATGGCGACGAGCGGCCGGGAATACCTCTGCACCTGATAAAGCTGAAGGGAACTTTTTTTCACCATGCCGTTTTTTGTGACAAAAAACAGGTATTGTTCCTCTTTAAACTCTTTGACCGATATTGCTTTGATGATTTCTTCATCCTGGTTGATCGGTACAATGCCGGAAATATGCTGCCCGAGATCTTTCCAGCGGATGTCCGATAACTCATGGACAGGCAAATAAATGTAGTTGCCTTTATCGGTGAAGAGAAGCAGTGTATCGGCCATATTCAATTCTTCCTGAAGCAGCAGCCTGTCCATTTCTTTCATAGCCAAGTCCTGGCCATTGGATGCTGAATAGGACCGGATGCTGGTCCTTTTTACATAACCATCCTTTGTCACCGTAACGATTACGTCTTCATTCGGTATTGTGACTTCCAGATTGATTTTAATTTCCTCTATCTTATCTTCAATGACCGTCCTGCGTTCATCAGCATATTTTTTCTTGACGTCTTTCAATTCTTTCTTAATGACACTTAATAATTTTTTCTCGCTTTCCAAAATAGCGGTCAGCTGTTTGATTAATGCGTTTAACTGCTCGGCTTCCTTTTGCAATGCGGTGATATCCGTATTCGTCAAACGGTACAATTGCAAAGAAACAATGGCTTCGGCCTGCTTTTCCGAAAAATCAAATCTCTTGATCAAGTTGTCCTTTGCATCCCGCTTATCCTTTGAAGCCCGAATCGTTGCAATGACTTCATCAAGAATGGAGAGAGCTTTCATCAGTCCTTCAACGATATGCTGACGCTCAAGCGCTTTTTCCAAGTCATATCGGGAACGGTTTGCAACGACTTCTTTCTGGTGCTGAATATAGGAGTCAAGCAGGTCCAGTATGCCCATCAGCTTCGGCCTTTGATCCTTGATCGCCACCATATTAAAATTGTATGTGACCTGAAGATCGCTGTTTTTAAACAAGTAATTCAGTATTCCTTCAGCATCGGCTTCCCGCCTCAATTCGATGACGATTCGAAGCCCTGTCCGGTCTGTTTCATCACGGACTTCCGAAATTCCTTCCAGCTTTCTGTCCAGGCGGAATTCATCAATCCTTTTTACGAGGTTCGCTTTATTGACATCATACGGAAGCTCGTGTATGACAATTTGCTGTCTTCCCCCCCGGATCGGCTCAATATCTGTCTTGCCCCTTACGACAATTCTCCCTTTTCCGGTTTCGTAGGCTTTTTTTATTCCATCTATCCCTTGAATGATGCCGCCTGTTGGAAAATCCGGACCTTTGATTGCAGTCATTACTTCTTCCACTGAGCAAGCCGGCTTTTCAATCCTCATGATGACGGCTTCGATGACTTCTCCTAAATGATGGGGAGGAATGTCGGTCGCATAACCTGCGGAAATCCCAGTAGATCCATTGACCAGCAGGTTGGGGAATCTTGCCGGAAGGACTGTCGGTTCAGAGGAGGTATCATCAAAGTTAGGAATGAAATCTACAGTATTTTTGTCGATGTCCCTTAGCAGCTCCGCAGACAGTTCGGAAAGCCGGGCCTCCGTATACCTCATGGCAGCCGGAGGATCTCCATCAATGCTTCCGTTGTTGCCGTGCATTTCAACAAGAAGATTACGCACTTTCCAGTCTTGGCTCATCCTGACCATCGCGTCATAAACAGGAGTGTCACCGTGGGGATGGTAATTCCCGATTACATTTCCCACTGTTTTTGCCGATTTCCTAAAGCCTTTATCTGCCGTATTCCCATCTGTATGCATTGCGTATAAAATTCTTCTTTGTACGGGTTTTAATCCATCACGCGCATCCGGAAGGGCCCGGTCTTGAATAATGTATTTACTGTAACGGCCAAATCTGTCGCCAAGCACTTCTTCAAGGGGCAAATCTTGAAATCTTTCTGCTGTACTCATGAAATTGCAGATCCCCCTTCTGATGTGATATTTTCATTCTCTAATATATTCGTATCTTCCTGCATGCCGAATTGGACATTTTTCTCAATCCACTTCCTGCGGGGTTCAACTTTATCACCCATTAATGTCGTCACCCGTTTTTCCGCGCTTGCCGCATCATCGATAAGGACCCTTATGAGCGTTCTCGTTTCAGGGTTCATTGTCGTTTCCCACAGCTGGTCCGGGTTCATCTCTCCAAGACCTTTATAACGCTGAAGCATGAAGCCTTTACCGACCTTCTTTGTCACTCCGTCCAATTCTTCATCAGTCCATGCATACTCAATCACTTCTTTTTTGCCTGTACCCTTGCTCACTTTATAAAGGGGAGGAAGGGCAATGAATACTTTCCCCGCCTCAATCAAAGGCTTCATATAGCGATAGAAGAACGTCAACAGCAGCACTTGGATATGGGCGCCGTCTGTATCGGCATCTGTCATGATGATCACTTTATCGTAATTGACATCATCAATATTGAAGTCTGGTCCCACTCCGGCGCCGATTGTATGGATGATCGTATTGATTTCTTCATTCTTAAAAATATCTTCAAGCTTTGCTTTTTCCGTATTGATGACTTTTCCCCTTAGAGGAAGAACCGCCTGGAACCGCCGGTCACGCCCTTGTTTGGCAGATCCCCCTGCCGAATCGCCTTCGACGAGATAGAGCTCGTTTTTATTCGGATTTTTTGATTGCGCGGGAGTAAGTTTTCCAGACAATAAAGCATCTGTCCGTTTTTTGCGTTTTCCGCTGCGGGCATCCTCCCTCGCTTTTCTGGCTGCTTCTCTTGCCTGGGCAGCTTTGATTGCTTTTTTTACTAGCAGGGAACTGATGGCTGGATTTTCTGCAAGAAAATAAGATAAATGCTCCGAAACAGTTGTATCAACGGCCGATCTTGCTTCTGCCGTACCCAGCTTCCCTTTTGTCTGGCCCTCGAATTGCAGCATATCTTCCGGAACACGAACCGAAACGATAGCGGCGAGGCCTTCCCTGATATCGGTTCCTTCGAGGTTCTTATCCTTTTCTTTCAGCATTCCATTTTTACGGGCAAATTCGTTAAATACTCTCGTTATGGCTGTCTTTGCCCCTACTTCGTGAGTGCCACCGTCTTTAGTTCTGACATTGTTTACAAAAGACAGGATATTCTCTGAAAAGCCATCGTTAAACTGGAAGGCAAATTCCACTTCTATGCCTCCCGCTTTCCCTTCTATAGAAACAACCGGATGAAGGACATCCTTCTCCCCGTTCAAATATTCTACAAAGGCTTCTATGCCATTCTCATAATGGAAGACCTCCTGCTGATCGTTCCTTAAATCGATGAGTTCAATTGTAAGTCCTTTTAGCAAGAAAGCCGACTCCCTTAAACGGCTGCTCAACACTTCGTAATTAAAAGAAGTGACACTAAAAATAGCCGGGTCCGGCTTAAAATGAATTGTGGTCCCTGTTTGTCTGGCCGTCCCCAAACGTTCAAGTGTCGTTTCCGGCATCCCGCCATCGCGGAATCTTTGTTCGTAAACATATCCGTCTCTTTTAATCGTTACTACAAGCCATTCGGAAAGTGCGTTTACAACCGATGCACCGACTCCATGAAGTCCGCCGCTCGTTTTATAACCCCCTTGCCCAAACTTCCCTCCTGCATGCAACACAGTCAGAATAACTTCAGTTGTGGGTTTTCCCGATTGGTGCATGCCGGTAGGCATGCCCCTTCCCTTGTCTTCAACACTCACACTGTTATCTTTATGAATTTTAACGATGATCCGATCGCCGAATCCTGCCAGGGCTTCGTCCACCGCGTTGTCAACTATTTCATAAACAAGGTGATGCAGGCCGCGCGCATCCGTTGATCCGATGTACATCCCCGGCCGCTTCCTGACAGCCTCCAGCCCCTCCAATATCTGGATGGAGTCATCATTATAATCAGTCATTGTCATATTTTCAGCCATAATCGCTCTCCCTTCATAGGGCCTATAACCGCCATTGAAACATTTGTTCGTAACACTACTATACCATATTTACCAAAGCATGTCTTATTGTATATCCCAATGATCCCTTTTGGCAAATGCGAAAAAAAACAAGCGCCGGCTGCGCTTGTCTTTATCGTGTCAATGAATGTTCAACCTTGATACAGCGGTTCATAATGACTGTATGCCCTCTGTCTTTCAAAAAACGGTATGCTTCCTCATTTTCTACGCCAAGCTGGGCCCAAAACACATCTGCATCGATTTCATCGAACTCTTTTGCAAGATCCGGCAGGTATTCGGAGCGCCTGAATATGTTTACTATATCAACATGTCCATCAATATCCTTTAAAGAGCCTACAGCTCTAACACCAAAGACTTCATCGACATTCGGATTGACCGGGATGATGTCATATCCGGCTTCTTTCATTGCCTCCGATACACTGTAAGATGTCCGCTCAGGATTGTCACTCAGTCCCACAACAGCGATCCGCTTTGCCTTTTTTAAAATTTTACCTATTTCATCCCTGGTTGGATTTTCGATTGCCATAATTAGCCTCCTTATATTGTTTCTCTTTACACTATCGTATGCCACTATTTCCTTTCATGCAAGCGCCATCATAGGTATTGCAGGAAATCTTGATCATTTTGGCCGCTATCCATGGTACAATAAAAAAGCAAATGCATCACTTTCTTTTATAAAGGGGCAATTAATTATGCTTTATTTCGTTGTTATTTTATTATCATATTTGATTGGCTCTATTCCGTCAGGATTGATTGTCGGAAAGCTTTTTTATGGAATTGACATCAGGGAACACGGCAGCGGCAATCTCGGGGCCACCAATACATTTCGGACACTCGGTAAAAAGGCGGGAGCAGCTGTCACAATTGCTGACATTTTAAAAGGAACCATTACTGTCTTTCTCCCCTTCTTGTTTGATCTTCATATTCACCCGCTGCTTGTCGGTCTTTTTGCTGTAATTGGCCATATGTTTCCGGTCTTTGCCAACTTCCGGGGCGGAAAAGCGGTCGCCACATCTGCCGGTGTATTGCTCGGGTATGACTTTGTGCTTTTTATTGTATTGGTCGGTGCCTTTTTGATCACTTTAAAAATTTCCAAGTATGTCTCTCTTTCATCAATAGTTGCGGGGATATTTGGAATTATTTACAGCCTGATTCTTCAAGACTGGCCATTGGTTATAGTCGTAGCAGCATTTGAAATATTTGTTGTTTACCGTCACAGGGAAAATTTAAAAAGGATACGGGATAAAACAGAGCCGAAAGTGAAATGGCTTTAGAAATGTTAACAGAAAAGTTGTGCGACGGAGGCTCAAGATGAACATTGGAAGAAGCAAGAGAAAAGGGATTAACAGAGGTGATTTTCGAATATGCAAATAAAAATATCTGATCATGCAATGGAATGGTTTAAAGATGAAATGTTTTTAGAAAAAGGCGACAATGTAAGGTTTTTTGTCAGGTATGGCGGTTCCAGCCCCCTTCAGGAAGGTTTTTCCCTTGGAATGAATAAGGAAGAACCGCTCGACCCCGGAGTTGAATATAACAAAGACGGGATTACATTTTTTATTGAAGAAAGGGATCTATGGTATTTCAAGGACCATGACCTGATCGTTGATGTTGACGAAAATAGCGATGGCCCCACCTACAGTTATGAAAAAGAGTAATCCAATCAGGCAGTTCATCATGAGCTGCCTGGTTTGATTTGGGTCAAGCGGGAAAGCTGATACAGCTTCCCTTCTTCCCGAAGAATCTGCAGCTGTTTATTTCCCAGAAGATCGTAATGGGAATAGCCGTCTTTCCTGATGTGAATCCACTCTTTTTTCAAACCGTATCCGGAACCCCATTCTGCCAGCCGGCCCAAGTCCTTACAGCCGACCTTTGTTACTGTTTTCATATCCGGAAAGCGGTCATCCAGCCAGAAATGAGTAATAAATGCAATTTTTCCATTATCTATTGAGGCCTTCCATTTTCTCAATTCATCTCTTGTAATGCCAAATGCCATCTTAGTCGCCCTCGGGCTGCTGCTTTTTCTTTGCTTTTTCGTAAGCTTCGTGCCAATCCGGAAACATTTTTTTCAGGCGAATTGGGCGGAAATCCTCTTTCCTTACGCAAACGTGGCTTGTAAAGCCTGTAACTGACTGCTCCCCGTTTTCATTAAGAATGCTGTATCCATAGATGACTTTAAAGCCGTCATACGAATCGATCCAGGTTTTAATGATGGCGTTTTCTCCATATGTCAGCGGCTTTTTATAGGAAACCTGAACATCCAATACCGGTGCCAGAATACCGCTTTTTTCCATTTCCGCGTAGGAAAATCCCAAATCTTTAATGAGCTGTGTTCTTCCGAGCTCCATCCAGACGATATAGTTGGAATGGTGCACCACTCCCATCTGGTCTGTCTCCGCATAACGCACTTCAATCTTTTTTTCAGAAATGATCATGATATCCACCCCAATGATTATATGTACATTCTCATTCTAACATCTTGGGCTGAACTAAGAAAAGCGCAAGCGCCTTGCCCATCGACTTACAGACTGGAGTGCCTCCGACGAGATAAAGGAAACACGGCGAGGAACGCAGGCTCAAGCAGCGACTTCCTGTCGCTTCGCCTGCACTAGCACATCCTGTGCGTCGGAGCCGATGTTGACTTATCGTAGGAGGAGGTGCGAAGTCTGCTAGTCGATAGGCGCTGGAGCTAGACAATAAAAGGCTTTGTTCAAAATTTTAAAGCTAAAGCATCTTATTACTTTCTTACTTTCTTACTCAGAAAGAAAAGCCGGCATGCGCCGGCCTGTATTAATAATCGTTATTTTGCTGGGCAGCTGCTTCATCTTTGATTTCCTCGCGCATGCCCTGGATGCTTTCTCTTCTCCGCTCATTTTTTTCCTCAATTTGAGCTTTTTGTTCCTCATTGGAAAATTGCATCGTTTCCTCAGCCTTTTCCATATTTTCTATTGTATTGTGGACCATTTCCTGCAATTTTTCAACGTTATCGCTGCGGTCATCCGGTTTAGGCCTGTAGTCTGCCATAATATTTTCCCCCTTCAACATGGTGTTATTCCCCTTTTGTCTGAATGATATGAGGCTGACGTCCTGTTTTGTCCGCCATTTTCTTTCCTTTGTTTGCGTCAACAGCAACGGACTTTTCCCCAAGATGATCCGGTGTAAAGTTTTCTTGGCCTCTTTTTGGATTGCCCATATTACTCCCCCTTCCATATCATTGTTTCCCGAAGGGGAAAAAATATGAGTAGCTTAACTGATTTTGCCCCGTTTCAAATGCTTCTCTTCCAATCGGTTTTCGATTTTTTCCAAAGCATCGAGATCTTTGAGCAGTGCTTCTCTATTTTCTTCCACTAAATTCAAAAATGTTTTCCTTTTGCTTCTTCTCACGCTTGATCACTCCTTTACTATATTATTGTCCTAACCAACTATAGTTAAACCAATTTTCTAACTCTTTTTAAAATGGAATTTGCATATAACAAAGGCGCAAGCGCCTGTTTATCGACGTACAGACTGGAGCGCTTCTGACGAGATAAAGGAAACACGCGCAGCGGAGCGGAGCGATGTTGACTTATCGTAGGAAGAAGCGTGAAGTCTGCTAGTCGATAGGCGCTGGAGCCGGACGCAGCACTAAGTGACAAATAAGTTACTAACAACCTGAGCATTTTATAATTTCCTAACAATAAAAAAACATCCCGCCATATGGCAGGATGCTTCTCCGGCTGCAGTGCTTTTTCAGTTATTCGGCTATTTTCCCGCGAAGAACCAATGGCAGGATACCGCCATTGCGGTAATAGTCGATTTCCACGACAGAGTCAAAGCGGACGAGTGCTTCAAATTCCGTTTTGCTTCCATCCTCTGCAACTGCTGTGACTTTTACAATATCACGGGGTTTGACATTTTCATTGATTTGAACATTGATGACTTCTTTTCCTGTCAATCCGAGTATGTCTGCATTTTCACCTTTTTTGAACTGTAAAGGAAGGACGCCCATCATGGCAAGGTTTGAACGGTGAATACGTTCATAGCTTTCTGCAATGACCGTTTTAATGCCAAGCAGGTAGGTTCCTTTTGCCGCCCAGTCACGGGATGAACCCATTCCATAGTCCTTACCTGCAAGAACGACGAGTCCTGTTCCATCTTCCTTATATCTCATGCATGTATCATACATGGATCCGACTTCTCCTGTAGGCCAGTATGTGGAATAACCGCCTTCTGTTCCTGGCGCAACCTGGTTGCGGATGCGGATATTGGCAAATGTACCACGCATCATGACCTCATGGTTTCCTCTTCGTGAACCGTAAGAGTTAAAATCACGCGGCTGTACGCCATGCTCAAGCAGGTATTTTCCTGCAGGCGTGTCCTTTCCGATTGCCCCTGCCGGAGAAATATGGTCTGTTGTTACAGAGTCCCCGAATTTCCCTACAATGCGCAAATTCTTCAATGGTTCAATTGTAGCCAATTCTTTTGATAAGTTTTCAAAGAACGGCGGATTTTGAATATATGTTGACTCAGAATTCCAATTGTAAAGTGGTTCGTTGCTCGTTTTAATTTCGTTCCAGCGCTTATTATCGCTGAATACATGTTCATATTCCTTACGGAATAATTCAGGTGTAACAGTCTTTTTGACCGTTTCTGCCACCTCTTCCTTGGTTGGCCAGATATCTTTCATAAATATGTCATTGCCCTCAGCATCTTTTCCAAGCGGCTCTTTTGTTAAATCAATATCTACAGTCCCGGCAAGCGCATAGGCAACTACAAGCGGAGGTGATGCAAGATAGTTCCCTTTTACAAGCGGATGAATACGGCCTTCGAAGTTACGGTTTCCGGAAAGTACAGAAGTGACAAGAAGATCGTTCTCTATAATCGACTTTTCAATTTCTTCTTTTAATGGACCGGAGTTTCCGATACATGTCGTACAGCCGTAACCTACAAGATCGAATCCAAGCTTGGACAAATAAGGCATTAGACCCGCATCACGCAAATATCCTGTAACAACTTTGGAACCCGGTGCAAGAGATGTTTTTACATATTTCGGTACTTGCAACCCTTTTTCAACAGCTTTTTTAGCAAGCAGCCCGGCTCCGAGCATTACATACGGGTTAGAAGTGTTTGTACAGCTTGTAATGGCTGCAATGACAACAGCACCTGTTTTCATTTTTTCTTCAGTGCCGTCATCGAACTTGACTTTCACTTCTTTAGTGATTTCTGCCGGTTCAAGCCCGAAACTTTGGTTGCTGACCGGTGCACTCAATGCTTCCTTGAACGTACTCTTCATCTGAGAAAGGGGAATCAAGTCCTGCGGACGTTTTGGCCCGGAAAGATTTGCTTCTATTTCTGAAAGGTCAATTTCTACAATATCTTTGTAAACAGGCTCCTCTTTATCTACAGTGAAGAACATATCGTTCTCACGCAAATATTTCTCGACCAGCTGTACTTGTTTTTCAGGACGCCCTGTCAAACGAAGATAGTTCAAAGTTTCCTCATCAACAGGGAAAAATCCGCACGTCGCACCGTATTCAGGTGCCATATTGGCAACCGTCGCACGATCAGCAAGCGGCAATGTGGCGACACCTTCTCCGAAGAACTCTACAAATTTGCCGACAACTCCATGTGTGCGGAGAACATTTGTCACTTTTAATGCCAAGTCAGTCGCGGTTGCTCCGTTAGGCAGTTCTCCGGTAAGCTTTACGCCTACTACCTCAGGAATAGGGAAATAAGACGGTTGTCCCAGCATCCCCGCCTCGGCTTCAAT
Organism: Siminovitchia fortis; assembly: GCF_003605365.2. Classification (GTDB taxonomy): domain Bacteria; phylum Bacillota; class Bacilli; order Bacillales; family Bacillaceae_C; genus Siminovitchia; species Siminovitchia fortis. The sequence goes on along the minus strand of NZ_QYTU02000024.1, from coordinate 14,696 downwards.
TCCGCCGACACCCCATCCGAGAACGCCGATACCATTGATCATTGTCGTATGGGAGTCTGTTCCGACAAGAGTATCCGGAAATGCCTCATAATCTCCATCTGGAGTTTCAATGGAATGAACAACATTCGCAAGGTACTCAAGGTTCACCTGGTGGACAATTCCTGTTGCAGGAGGGACCGCACGGTAATTTTTAAATGCTTTTTGTGCCCAGCTTAAAAATTCATAGCGTTCCGCATTACGCTCAAATTCATAGTCCATGTTCACTTGAAGAGCTTGGGGAGAACCATACGTATCCACCTGTACAGAGTGGTCGATTACCAAATCAACCGGAATCTCAGGGTTGATTTTTTCTGCGTCTCCGCCAAGGTCTGACATGGCTTTTCTTAATGCAGCCAAATCAACTACAGCCGGCACTCCTGTGAAATCCTGCAAAATGACACGGGAAGGCTTAAATGGAACTTCCCCGTCCTTAACTTCCCCGGTTGCCCATTTTGCCAAGTTTTCTACGTGCTCTTTTGTAATGACGCGTCCGTCATATTGCCTAAGGACAGATTCCAAGAGTACTTTAATGGAATATGGCAAACGGGAGATCGATGCCACTCCCCCATCTTCCAAGGCAGACAAGCGGTAAAAATGATACCGTTTGCCATCAATCTCAAAAGATGAGCGGGCGTTAAAAATGTCGTTTTTGGTTTTTGCCATTTCAATTACCCCTTTTGATCATTTTTCTTTTCCGAACAACAATTTTGCCAATCCCGAAAAGGAATTGGCTTTGTTCACAATTTAATCATATTACATATTGGGGCATAAGTAAATAATAAGAAAGTTATTGAAAACAATAAGTATCTCTTATTAAAATAATGTAATCCTTCTTCATGACAACGAAGTTAATGGGTCGGAAATTTTGCTCTTCACAATGAAAAACGGGATAGCATGGGAAGGTAAAAAAATGTTTATCCTTTAGGCGATCAGGCAATAATAAAACAAAGGCAAAAAGAAAAATCCAAGAAGGAGATGATTTTACATGGGCTTTCTATTATATCTGATTGTTGGCGGAATTATCGGTTGGCTTGCCGGATTGATTTTAGGGAAGGATGTTCCTGGAGGAATTATTGGTAATATCATTGCAGGTATTATTGGAGCATGGATTGGCGGGGCGTTATTCGGGAATTGGGGACCAACGATGGCAGGCATCGCAATTGTTCCTGCGTTGATCGGAGCTATTATATTGGTATTGGTTCTCAGCCTTATTATGGGAGCCATGGCCAGAGGCCGCAAATCTTAAATTGCCTTGGATTCGGGAGCTTATGCTCCCGTTTTCTATTTTCTTTGATACTTTTCAGCGTAATATAAAACTTCCTCGACATATTCATTGCTGTGGTTATAGGCAAAAACGGCTTTCTCGAAGTCGCCTGCTGCTGCTCCGTTTTTTGCCAAATAATTCGCTGCAGTAAATATCGAGTCTTCGATATCCCATGGATCGGCCTTGCCATCCCCATTAGCATCAACGCCGTATCCGCCGTATTTTTTTATCACGGCAGGATCGGTTTTTTCATCTTCGGGGATATCGCCTGTACCAAGCCCGTCGCAACTGGGATGCGACCAGCCTACAAATGTACATGGCATGAACTGCATATGTCCCTCGGCACCAACAGGAGAAATCATCGGATCCATTGTGGAAAAAATCGTTTCAACCCGGTGATGCGCCGCCAACAAATACCAGGGAACACCGTATTCCATTTCGGCGGCTTTATAAATTGGCATGAATTCACTTGGAACTTCCTCATTGGGCTGTGGATCTTGTTTCTCTATGTTTTGTTTGTCCAAATATGTAAGCAACAGCATGAAGGCTGCAAAAGGCAATATGAGCATAAGCAAAACCCTGCGTTTTCTTTTGGATGGTTTACTTTGAACCGCAGGTCTTTTTTTGCTTATTTTATTCATTTATAGTCTCTCCTTCTCAAACAGCACCCTGCCATGATTGGGCATTCATCCCTGCCCGCTCTCCCATTATCGGAAAGTTTTCCGTTTTTGGCAAGGAAAACCGGCCTCCTTATGATGCTCGGCTTTCATAAAATAATATAATTTTGCCTTCATACAGCTGATCAGCATACTTTTTTGCCTCTTCCGCTTTTAATCCCGATGTAATCAACAGATCCTTGACGTCCTTATGGCTTTTCCCTTCCACGAGTGATGCCAGGGGACCGGCGGCAATAATAGGGCCCAATCCCGGAACCGTCAACCCGGGGACGACGAATCCTCCGCTAATCCCTGTGAGAAAACCGCTGATGATTCCAAATACCTCTTCGCTGGCCGCATGCCTGTCGTGAACATTTGTTTCATTTTCGATTAATTCTGTTTTGGATTCATCCACTGCCAAAACAGAGAAATTATCTTCTTTAAAACCTTCGAGAAGAAATGTTTTGATGACGCCTATCACTTCTTCCTCTGTATCGTATATGCCTACAACACTAATACTCATGCCCATTCCTCCTTTCCATTATCGTACCCTTTTTCCTGCCTATATAAAACAAGACCTAACCGTTCGTGGTTAGGTCTCTCAAAGGTGATTTATTAATGCAGCACTTTAATTTTTACCGTTTTGACACCGAAATTCATTGCTTCCGATTTTGACGGCACAAAAACGTCAATTTTGTTGCCCTTGATGGCTCCGCCTGTATCACCGGCAATCGCTGTTCCGTATCCCTCCACAAAAACCTTTGAACCGAGTGGGATGACGGATGGATCCACGGCTATCACCTTTTGTCCGGGATTTGCCCGAAGATCGATGCCTGTTGCCGTAACACCGGAACAGCCATTGCAACTAGCAGTATAGGCTGTTGCCGTTACAGTCATTTCCTTGCCTTGCGGGCTTGCGGACACTTCCTTTTCAGCAGGAGCAGGCGCTTGAGCTGGTTCAGGTTCAGGTGCAGGCTGCGGTGCAGGTGCAGCAGCAGGTGCCGGTTGTTCTGAAACTGTGTTTACCGCCTCAGTCTGCACCGGAACTGCACTGCCTTGTACCGCCAGCTTCTGGCCGGGGTGAATCAGTTCAGATGATAAATTGTTCCAAGCTTTTAACTCATTGACTTGGACTCCAAATTTTTGTGAGATTTTCCATAAGGAATCCCCTGATTTAACTGTATATATATCATCTATATTTTGTTCCTTATTAACAGCCGTATCGGCAGAAATATGTAGCTGCTGATTGGGAAAAATGAGATCGCTGGAAAGATTGTTCCAGGACTTTAACTGTTGGACTGAGGTTCCGTACTTTTGCGAGATGCTCCATAAAGAATCGCCCTGCTGAACCTCATATGCCTCTGCTGCAGCTGATGCCTGCCCACCTGCAAATACCCCTGCAATGATGGCCCCTGTGAAAAATGCGATAAGCTTTTTTCTCATTTTTGTTCCTCCTTTTTTGTTAGTCGAAGATCGCTAACGATGACTATGCTAACAGAGGAACATATCAAACGAATAACAGGATTATTTATCTTCTATTACAAATATATTGCATGCTGTTACATCCGGCACATTACGATAGTATTAGATAAATGCATGCAAATAGGGACAAAGGCGCTTTTCAAATATCGACATCCTTGCTGTGCTGGTAAAATGTTTTTTCCCCGGCAAATAATGTGAAAGCTATGACAGCAATAAAGAAAAAGCTGGAGATTTGGAATAATTTAGCTGTATCAATAAATAGGGCAACCATTCCAAAAACTAGTCCGCTCATTCCGATCCCCACATCGATTGCTGAATAAAACATCCCATTTGCCACCCCTCTCCGGGTTTTTGGCGTTTTTGCCAGTACCCATGCCTGAAGGGCAGGAATCAAAGAACCATATCCGGCTCCGAATAAGCAGCCTGAAATGGCAATTCCCTCCCAGCCGGTTGAGAAAGATAGTATCCACATGGATATGAAAGTCAGTCCCGAACAAACGATCACCAAAATCTTTGGCCCGTTCCTGTCGAACCACCTTCCCGTTACCGGGCGGACAAGTGTTGCGGTAACAGCATTCAAAATATAGAATAAAAAAATTTGGTCAATTCCGCGCTCTTCGGAAAAAATAACGATAAACGTGACAATCGTGCCATACCCAAAAGTGGCCAGCAATGTGATAAAAGCCGGGAACCAGCTGGACGTTTCGATGAACGATCCCGAAAATGAAAAACGAACATCCTCTTTTTTTATCATTTTTACGCTTTCCGGTGTTTGATATTTTATAATAGAAAACATTATGAGGGCGATAAAACCCAGAACTGCGGAAAAAATGATCATGATATCAAAGGAATAATTTTGATACAAAAATATACCGACACTGGGAGCGATGATCATGCCAACTGTTATGGAGAGCCCAAAATACCCCATCCCTTCCCCGATTCGGTCATTGGGCACGATATCAACCGCGGCCGTTCCATTAACGGTTGAAGACCATCCCCACATAAATCCATGCAGAAACCGGAATAACAACAGGATGAACACGATTTGCGTAAGGGGATACAGAATGGTAACAAGCAGAAGGCCTGCCGCTCCAATTAAAATAAGCCACCGCCGTTGGCAAAATTCCAATAAATAACCGATAAACGGCCTGATAAGTACAGCACCGATCGAAAATACCATGGTGACCATGCCGATCTCAATGCCTGAGGCCCCCAGTTTCTTTACATAAGGCGGGACTGTCGGAATCAGCATCTGGAAACTCATAAATATAAACAAATTTGCAAGCACTAACAATGTGAAGGATTTTGTCCATAATTTACCCTTGGTTGAACTGTTTTCTCTTTTCATTATTTTCACCTTTCGCTAAAAAAACTTGGAACACTGCTCTTTTAAACATATAGCGAATAGGAAAATAATACAAGAATAATATTTCGTCGTGCGAAGCTTTTTGTTTAAGCATAAACAATCCTTTTTCCTTTGCAGCTGAAAAAACCGGCCCTTGACAACAAGGCCGGCTTTCATGTTTAATTTTATCCTCTAAATGCATTTTTTAATAACCGCTCCGCTGCAGATTTTGGATCGTCAGCTCTTGTAATTGATGATATTACAGCTAATCCGTCTATCTTATACTCCTGAAGCATTCCTGCGTTTTGTTCGGTGATGCCGCCGATGGCTACAACAGGAATGGTTACGGATTCAATTATTTTTTCCAGCATTCTTTTTGGAAGGAGCTTGGCATCAGGTTTTGACAATGTCGGAAAGATGGAACCTACGCCAATATAATCCGCCCCCTTTTCCTCTGCAAGAACGGCTTCCTCCACGGTACGGGCGGATATTCCGACAACCATGGAATCCGGAATGATCTTTTTTACCGCTTCCAGCGGAAGATCTGATTGTCCGACATGGACTCCTGCGGCACCTACTGCCAAAGCAACATCCACACGGTCATTTATAATTAATGGTATAGATAATGTATCGAGGAAGCTTTTCAATTCAAGGGCCTTCTTATAAAAAATCCGCCCTTCGGAACTTTTTTCCCTTAATTGAACGAGGCTTACACCTCCGCTTACGGCCTGTTTGATGACCGGCAAAAGCTGTTCGAAAGGCATATCTTCTTCTGTCACTAAATAAAGTTTATAATTAATATCATACTTCAATTACCCCTACCCCTTAATAGACCTGCTCATAAAAATGGTGAAAATGATTGGCTGGGCCGTGTCCTTGTCCGATGTCCAGGCTTTCGGCAATGGCAGCCGTAATGTAATCCTTCGCATTTCCGATGGCCGTCAACATACTCTCACCTTTCGCCAAGTGAGCAGCAATGGCGGATGAAAGCGTGCATCCGGTCCCGTGGACATTTTTCGTTTCAACCCGTTCACCTTTAAATAAATGAAATTGTTTTCCGTCGTAAAACAGGTCATTGGGGTCCCCATCCAGATGGCCGCCTTTTATGAGCACTGCTTTTGGCCCTTTTTCCATGATATCCCGGCAAGCCTTATACATATCAGGTTCCGAATTTATCTTCCTGCTGGATAAAATTTCGGCTTCAGGAATATTCGGGGTAACCAGCGAAGACAATGGCAGCAGCATTTCATTGAGTTCAGCGACAGCATTGCGCTCCAGCAAATGGTGGCCCCCTTTTGAAACCATGACAGGGTCCAGTACAACATGCTCCGGTTTGTATTTTATTAGACTTTTTGCAACTGTTTTGATGATTGCCGAAGTACCCAGCATGCCTATTTTTACAGCATCCACGCCTATATCGTCAAAAACGGCTGCAATCTGATCACTGATCATATCCAAGTCAATATTTTGAACAGATCTGACTTCTACAGTATTCTGGGCAGTGATGGCTGTAATCGCTGACATCCCGAATACTCCCAGGGCAGAGAATGTTTTTAAATCCGCTTGTATCCCGGCTCCGCCCCCTGAATCAGAGCCGGCGATGGTAAGTGCTGTTTTCATGAAGCAAACCTCCAATCGCTCTATTTTTTATATCATCATGAGCCCCCCTCCTGCTCATAAGACAAACATCAGATCTGCCATTCTTGTTTGTGGTAATTCATATCCCAGAAGAGATATTCATATTTGGATGTGATCAGGAAATGCTTTTCAAGCAGCGACAGTTCTCTTTCCGGCTTACCGTTTGTCAGCTCATTCAGTAATTCAATCAGCCATTCTCCCAATGCGCCAAACTCTTCTGATGAGTATGTTTCTACCCATTTCTTATAAGGATTGCTTTCCAAACTGCCTTTATATTGTTCTTTCAGCCGTTTGCCGGTTTCAGCATAATGCCAGGCACATGGGAGCAAAGCTGCAATCAATTCGGCAAGTGTTCCGTTGTGGGCGACATTTAACATATAGCGGGTATAGGCAAGATTAACAGGAGTTGGTTTGGTTTCCTCCAATTCATCCCTTGTTATTCCGAATTCCGCAGCATATTGCCGATGCAGCTCCATCTCAAAATGAAGATGTTCATGAAGCAAATGGGCAAACCGCTCCATCGTTTCAAGATTCTGAGACTTTTGCACGCCGATGGCAAACAGTTTTACATAATCGATCAGGTAGACATAATCTTGTTTCATATAGTAGATGAACTTATCTTCAGAGAGCGTCCCGTCCCCGATTCCTTGAACAAACGGATGCTGATAGCTCTTTTCCCAAATTTCCTTGGCATTTTCATAAAGTCTGTCAGTAAATAACATCTTGTCCACTCGCATTTTATGTACAGCTCCTTCATGTTTATTGCGCCTCTCATCCCCGCTTATTAAACGCAAAAAACCGCCCCTCTTAAAAGGAAGCGGCTGCATAGCAATACAAATAACGTATTCTCAGCCTGCTTCCCTACGCTGGCATAAACCAGATCAGGTTCAAAGGGTATCAATCAATGATTTCTCTCAGCATAAAGCTCCCCTAGCAGACACAATCGTATTCTGTTTTTGGATTAAACGAAGAAATAAGAGATGCGTTCAATCTTCACTATAGCAGGAATATTTCAAAAAGCAAGCCTAGTTGATAAATAAGCTCATGATATAGACCATGAACGGGATGGTGATCAACCCGAGAAGCGTGGATAGAACGGTAGTTAAAGCCCCCATCTGTTCATCGGCCGAATACCTGGCAAACAGAATGGATGCCAACGTAATGGTAGGCATCATCGATTGAATGAGCACCGTTTGTATCAACACAGCATCAAAATTAAACAAATGAATCATAAATATGGTGGCAATCGGGAGCAATATGAGCTTTACGGTAATCGGAACCCATGTTTGGGGCACAGACTGGCGTACAATTCCCCGCTGCAGCCCCATAATCATCATCCCAATATAAAACATGGCGAGCGGAGCTGCCAGGGCGGCAAGCCGATCTGTCAATCCGATGATTATTTCCGGAGGCTTCATATTGAAAAAAGCAGCAAACAGGCCGATGACGATGGCAGCTGTCGGAATGTTAATCATCGATTTTAATGTTTGCAATGCAAATTTCCGGTTCTTCTGCAGCATCACAACCCCGACTGTCCAAATTGTGACGTCAACTCCGGCATCAAAAATAGCCGCATACAGCGCCCCTTCAGGGCCCAATAATGCAGCGCACAGCGGGATTCCGATAAAGCCGGTATTGCCGAGTCCTGACAGTAAAGCAATTTCCCTGGTGCGGTTCGACCCTTTTTGAAAAAGGTTCGCAAAAATCCAGCCCATTGCGATACCGACAACATTAATAATGATGGATAACACAAAAACCAATACAATTTTCCGGAACATATCTTCATTCATATCTACATGGAAAATACTTGATAAAATGATGCATGGCATTGCCACATTAACGATCATATTGATGAATAAGGTCCGTGTTTCATTATTTAGCGGCGAAGTTCTTGCCAATATCGCACCGATGATAATCATCATCGTAATAATAAGTATTGATTGAAAAACAATTGTAAACTCCATTTCTCTCCCCATTTCCGCACCGAAAACTGACATTAACAGAAAAAAGCGAAGAAATCGATTGGCCGCATCTCTTTTCAACAGAATGCAGTCAATGCATCATTCTTCACTCGTCTAATTATACATAAAGTTTTTTGTAAGACAACAGATAAAGTGAAACTTCAATCAGTGGGCGTTTTCTTCATCCCCCACTGATTGTTAGTTGAACGAATCGGGCTGTTACGGGCAGTTGATCTACCGCCTAAACTACCCGATTCATCTAAAGTTTTGAGGTGGAGTCTTACTGCCCGTTAATGCGGGATAAAAATGAACAGTATCAAACAACCATCTGATCTTTTTCTTCCGTCCCGGCCCCTTCGCCTTTTGGGAGCGTTTCCAGTTCCGAAATCCATTCGACCTTAACAGTGGGCTTTAGATGCAGCCTATCATTCGAATGAACACGAATTGTATGGACGTCCGGAGTATTTTCAGAAAGTGTACAGATTCCTTCAATCATGTTCTGCTCCGTCTTCAAACGGACCAAATACGTTCCTTTGCGAGGAAGCATATAATCCTTGAAAGTTACTTTCACCATTGTCTTTTGATTTTTTAAATCGTATGATTCATCTTCAATTTGTCCGCAGGTAGAGTAAAAGTTTCCCAAAAAATGAGGGACCAGCTCTACCGCTCCGCCATTTAATAGTTCCCTGATTTTAGTGGAACTGATCTTAATATTCTTATACGATTCCTTAGAAACAACCGTGATATCAAATTCTCCGTCTCCGTCATCCTTTATGCGGTCCATGTTTCCCTGGCCTTTGTATCCATAGGTAAAATCAAATCCGGCCACAACATGTGTGCAATTTAATCCGCAAATATACTCTTGAACGAAATCCGCCGGTGCAAGTTTGGCGAATTCGTGATTAAATGTCACAATAAAAAGTTTTTCAACACCTAAATCTTTAAAAATCTCCTTTTTGGCATCTAAAGGTGATAAATATTTGTTTATTTTTTGATTCGTTGGCAGGACATTGCTCGGATGAGGAAAGAAGGTCATTACTGCCAATGTGAGATTTTTCCGTTCGGCAATGCCTCTGGAGGTTTCAATCAATTTCCGATGTCCCAAATGAACGCCGTCAAAAAAACCAAGAGCCATGACACATGGTTCATTTTCCAGCGCTTTCACATCAAACGGTCCTTTTATATAAACTGTTTCCACTTCTAACACCACCGTCATCGTTTTTTACAGGAAGGTTGTTCTTTTCTGTATCATATACCACTTCATATACGATTTCAATAATTATCATATAATTCTTAAATCCCTTTCTATTTCATTCAATAAATTGGCCTCACCAATGTCTTGGGTTGTACATAAAATGATGGTAAAGGGGGTGTGTTACCATGTCTTTCTTTGAAAATACATCTTTTGGCCTTTATCTGGCAGCCATTGTTGCCGGATACGCCCTTCTGTATTTGACAATTCTTCTTCCAGGACCTCTTGCAGCTTTTTCAACAGTCATTATGATCGTTTCTGTCATCATCATCGTTCTTTTTTCCGTAGTCCTTATTGTAAAAGCGCTCAGGTCGCTGTTATCAAGGTGATACAAAAAAGAGGAGCAGATATTAAGCTGGCTCCTCTTTTCTGATTACTGTATTTCAATCCCGTTTTCCGGTGTCAAACTTGCCAGAACATGGACACGTAAAATGAACCCTGTCAGCTTATTCTCTTCATTTACGACAGCAAGTGGAAATTTCGATTCCAACACTTTCGGAATCAAATCACTCACATATACATCTTCATCTACCACCGTTATATCATGACGCATTACTTCTTCCAGCCGTTTTTTCTCTCTAAGTCCCTTGATTGCATCATCAATCGTTACAATTCCCTTCACGCTGCGTTGGCGGTCAACGACAAAGACGCTTGAAATTCCGTTTGCCTGCATTTCCTTGATTGCCACATTCAAGCCGTCCTTTAAGGAGACGAGAGCATTCGGCTTGATCATCACATGACTGGCCTGAATCACTCTTGATCGGTCGATGTCTTTGATAAACTCGGAGATATAGTCATTTGCAGGGTTTTCGATTATTTCTTCCGGTGTGCCGACTTGGACAACATGCCCGTCTTTCATAACGGCTACCCGGTCCCCCATTTTGAATGCCTCGTTCACATCATGCGTTATGAAAATGATGGTTTTTTGCAGCCTGTTTTGGATATCGAGCAGTTCAATCTGCATTTCTCTCCGGATCAGGGGGTCCAGTGCGCTGAAAGGTTCATCCATCAACAGGATGTCGGGATCATTTGATAATGCCCGGGCCAATCCGACCCGCTGTTGCATTCCTCCGGACAATTCATCCGGATATTTATCCTCATATCCCTTCAAGCCCACGATCTCGATATTTTTCAATGCAATTTCTCTCCGCTCCTTTTTTGGGATTTGGCGGATTTCAAGACCGTATTCCACATTTGCAAGAACCGTCCTATGGCTGAACAGCCCGAAATGCTGAAAAACCATGGCGATCTTTTCCTGCCTTACTTTCTTTAATCCAGCATTGCCGCATTTCATAATATTTTCATTGTCTATATAGATCGCACCGTCGGTCGGTTTATTCAATAGATTAAAACAGCGGATCAAAGTGGATTTCCCACTGCCGGACAAGCCCATAATCACAAAAATTTCACCTTTTTTTATTTCAAGCGAGGCATCGTAAACGCCTACTGTATGCCCGGTCTTCTTCAGAATTTCTGCCTTGGACATGCCTTTTTTAATCAAAGGGATGACAGACTTCGGTTTGGGGCCGAATATTTTTGAAACATGCTCAACCTTGATTTGTGTTGTCATTGCCCTACCCTCCTGTGTTTTTGAAACTTATCGGCGGCGCCATTCGTAATCCGGTCAATAATAATGGCTAAAAACACAATGCTTATCCCAGCCTCGAAGCCCAATGCAATATCGATGCGGTTAATCGCGACAAGAACTTGTTCTCCCAGGCCTGATGCGCCGACCATGGAAGCAATGACAACCATGGCAAGTGCCATCATCGTTGTCTGGTTTACTCCGGCCATGATGGTAGGCAGAGCTTGGGGAAGCTGGACTTTTCGCAGCATTTGCCATCTGGATGATCCAAATGACTGCGCCGACTCAATGACTTCTTTATCAACACCACGGATAGCAAGCTCGGTTAATCGGATAACAGGCGGCAAAGCGTATATAAGAGTAGCGAAAATCGCGGAGACGTTACCTAAACCGAAGAAAAAGATGGCAGGAATCAAATAAACAAAGCTCGGCATTGTTTGCATCGCATCCAAAATCGGTCGCATAACTGTCGAAAAGCCCTTGCTGTAAGACATCCATATCCCCAATGGAATGCCGATAACCAGGCATATGAGAACTGCGGTCACGATAATGGCGATTGTTGTCATCATATCTTCCCACAAGCCAAATGTACCGATCAAAAAGATAAATGCCGCATATAAAACACCTGAAAAAACAGATCGGAAGTACCATCCGAGCAAAAAGACCACAATGATAAAAAACCACCAGGGCATCCACAATAAAAAATCCTGTATCCCATTGATTGACTTGGAAGTAATCAAAAAGAGAAAGTCAAAAAATCCTTCCAGGGTCCTGTCAAGAAAATCGACAAGATCGCTGGCATAACTGCCTAAATTTGTCCTTATATCCGGAAATTCCATCATACTATTACCCTCACCCATTCTCTAATTTCGATTGAGAAAAAGCAGCCGGCACAAGCGGCCAGCTGCCAGATACTTAAAGTGCTTCCTTTACTTTTTGTGCTTTATCTTCAGGGATCCATTTCGTCCACACATCTTCGTGCTCCTTCATCCACCAAATGGCGGCTTCTTCGGCCGAGGCTCCTTCGTCTTCCATGTATTGCAGGGCTTCCTCCGTCAATGCACTGCTGGTTTCATAATTTTTAAGAAATTCCACAGCTTCAGGTGCCTTCTCAGGCATTTTTTTGTTTACCGCTGTGACGACGTCATTTGGAGGGAATTTTGTCTTTTTTGTTTCTTCCCAAGTTTTTTCATCATATTCCGGTTCTTCGAGCAGGACTAGATCATACTTGGCAGTGATCGCTGTCGGGGACCAATAATATCCGACCCAGCCTTTTCCTGATTTATAAGCATCAACCAGTGACGCAACTATTGCCGAATCTGATCCAGGCTTGAAATTGTTGAGTGTTTTATCCAGGCCGTAGGCTTCAAACTTAGCATCAATATGATCAGCCACCACCCAGCCGCTCGGTGCATTGATCACCCTTCCCCGGTCGGGATCCTCAGGATCCGCAAAAACATCGGGATATTTTTTTAAATCTTCCACTGTTTTTAAATCCGGTGCCAGTGGTTTGATGCCGCGCTCTTTATCACCGTGAATGACATAGGAAGGAACATACAGGCCTTGGTCGTTGTCATCGAAATTGACCGAAGTTTTAATAATATCGCCTGATTCAATGGCGTCTTCATACACTTCCTTGACATTGTCTGTCCAAACTTCCATGTATACATCAATATCGCCTTTTCTTAGCCCTTGAAGTGTGGCTGAGGTTGATCCCGCTGTCACATCGGTTTTATATCCATATCCTTCTTCAATGATTTTTTGGGCAATTGCGTTATGAATCCTGATGCTGTCCCACCCTGCATCAGCAAATACTATCTTATCCATTCCATTTTTGGATTTTCTTTCACTGCTTCCGCTTCCCCCGCAAGCTGTTAACAAAAGGAGCGTTGCTGCGGCTAGAATGCTGCCGATTTTTTTCACGTTTTCTTCTCCTTTTCTCTTTTTATAAATGTTTTAGACTTGAAGTCCGTCATTTTATTACGTAACAAAATGAGTGAAAAATTGAATAAAATGCTTCGAAACATGTTCCACTGTTTTAGCTTATCGAACTAGCATGATGATATCAAACGAGTATAAGCGCCGATTTAAGTGATTAATCCCGCTGAGACAGAGTTAGCCTGGAATTTATCTGCCGTCGTTTACTTATATTGCTGAATGCTCTGTTTATCTACCCTGTTCAATAGATTTTTATTCAGGTAGGTACCAATACCCTGCTTCAGCTTTAATAAACTTTTTTATTCCTTTTTTCAAGCCCAAATTCTCCTTGTCTTCGTCCGGGCATATAATCTTTCCGGGTGGTTAAGCTAATATATTAGGACAGTTGCCGTGTTTAAAAAGGAGTATCTATATGGATCAAAATTTGTTGGCCGTGCTAATCGGAATTTTTTTTGGCTGTATAGCCCGGGGGTTGTTGCTTCGCACTGACTTCAGGCAGTACCCGACATATCCGCAGGGACGGATCATTCACCTCTCAATGGGATTTATTGCTTCTTTTATCGGAGCAGTTGCCGTCCCGGCGGTACTTGAATCGAATTGGACCGCCGTCACTTTTTTGGGACTGGCAGCAACCCAATTCCGGGAAGTGAGAAAAATGGAGCGGGAGACACTGACAAATATAGATTCAAGCGAACTGGTAAAACGCGGAACACCTTTCATAGAAGGGATGGCCCAAGCTTTTGAAAGCAGAAACTATCTTGTCATGTTTACTGCCCTGATTACCGCCCTGTTTACCGTTTTTTTACCATGGGCAGGCATTGTCGCCGGGATCATCATGCTTTTTATAGTAAAGCATAAGATGACAGGGAACATTTTGGCAGCAATCGCCGACGTCTCCGAGGGGGTTATTCGTTTTGAAGGGCCTAATCTTTATGTCGGTGATATTCATATAAAAAATGTCGGATTGGAAGCAAGCCGAAAGTTGATTTTGGAACGGGGGGTTGGAGCCATCATTACGCCAAGAAATGAAAACAGCGTTGTGATCATCTCAAATCTTGGACAAAGGCAGGCCATGCTCCATCACGTTGCCAATATATTGGGGGCCTACCTGGATACAGGTGAACCAGATATTGTTCCCCTCTCAAAAAGAAATATGGATGACGGGAGAGTCGCCTTGTTTCTCATGCCGCAAGAGAAGGAATTTCAACAAATCAAAACGGTGCTCGAGCATGTCCCTGTGCTTGACAGCGCGATAAGGCTGCCAAGCGAAGGGAACAAAGGCAAATAGGAGGAATCCTCCCATGTCCGAAAGGAAGAATGAACAAGTGGCTGAAAACCCAGATATAAAAGCAATCATTACCACAGATAAGGATCTGGTCATCAACAGCGGTGTGCCAGTCTTCTTATCAAAGGACCAGGAGGCGCTGCAGGAGCTGAGCCAAAACCTAGAAAGAATATTAGACGCTTCCTCCCATGAAATTAATAATGAAACTGTCATTATCGTGGCAAGATAAGAAAAGCGCAAGCGCCTTGCCC
>NZ_QYTU02000023.1 GCF_003605365.2 Siminovitchia fortis | reverse complement strand
GTAAAATTTTATGCTTTCTTTAGCTTTGAACAAAAAGGCCCATCCTTAATGAATCCTCGTGCATCAAAAATAGCATATTTTGGGTATGAACAAAGTGTTATCGTTTTTATCATAACAAATCCAACAGCCGTACAGGACCAGCTGTACGGCTGTTGGATTTGAGATAGGCATCCCAAGGCAGGATTACTAAGCAGACAGATCTGCTTTCGCCATTCCTATTCACTTTTTTAATGTGCTACTTCCACTTCATCCACATGGCTTATATGCTTCGTGTTCAACCACATAAACAATACGGATAGAAGCACAAATACTCCCCCTACGATGAACGGAACACTTGAGTTAAAAACTTCCGAAAGCTTCCCTGCCAGGAACGGTGCAATGGCTCCTCCAATAAAACGGAGGAAACTGTATGCTGCCGATGCAGTTGAACGGTCAACAGGACTCGCGTTCATAACCGCTGTCGTGATTAACGTGTTGTTGTTTCCGAGCAGTGCACCTGCGACAATAACTGCCGTAATGACTAGCCATTGTGTGGATGTCCAAATACCCATTGCAAGCAGCAACAAGGCAAATAAAATCAACATGGCAAACATGGATTTAATGGTTCCAAAACGGTGTTGCAGTTTTGGTGCCATGATCACAGAAGTGACCGCCAGCAACAATCCCCAGCCAAGAAATACAAATCCGAGTCCGTGCTCATTCAACCCTAAAACAAATGGTGCGAATGCCAGCAAAGTGAAAAATCCAAAGTTATATAAAGCTGCTGCAATACCGAATACCAATAGCGAACGGTGTTTCAGCGCCCGAAATGGATCTAGTAAAGATGTCTTCTTTTTCTCTATTGTTATATGATCGGGGTCAGGGTTCTTTGGCGTTAAAAAAATTAGTGCAATAAACGCAATGATCATCAATGCAGCAACGCCATAAAACGGGCCTCTCCAAGACATGGCCCCCAACCAGCCGCCGATTAGCGGCCCTACTGAAATACCAAGTCCAATGGCTGCCTCATATAAAATGATTGCTTTTGCATTTCCACCTTTGGACAGTGTGACGATTGCCGTTAACGCGGTCGCAACAAATAATGCATTACCCAGTCCCCAGCCGCCCCGTAAGCCAACCAGTTCCCAGATGCCATTTGACGCTCCGCCCAATGCAGAGAATACTGCGATGATAACAATCCCTGCAAGTAATGTTTTCTTCATTCCAATACGTGATGTCAGTGCACCTGTCACAAGCATGGCAACTGCCATAACGGCATTATAGCTTGTGAAAAGGAGCGTCGTTTCACTTTTTGATGCATCCAATTGACTTGAAATGGCGGGTAAAATAGGATCGACAAGACCAAGACCCATAAACGCAATAATGGAAGCAAAAAAGACCGCCCAAACGGCCTTAGGTTGTGAAAGAAGCCCTGGTTCCTTCTCTATGGACATTCCTGTGTTTGACAAAGATGACATACAATTTCTCCTTACTTTTATTAAATTATATTGCTGCTATATTAATTCCTTTATCAAAGAATTGACTTAAAAGTATGGCGGATAACATCCCCGCGGCTAATAATTCCAACAAGTACACCGTCTTTTTCAACCGGCAATTTCTTTATTCGTTTTTTCCCTAAAATCGCTGCAACGTCTTCTATTTCTGTATCTGCATCAACTTTTGCCACTTTTCTTTTTGCAATTTCTAAAACGTTTAAATCCAGTATTTTTTTAATCCGTTCATCAAAATCCTCTGTGTCGCCTTTAATGATGAAAACTGTATAAATAGAATCGATAAAAATATCCTTATGCTTTCCGATGTATCGCATAATATCCCCGTCACTTATATAGGCGACGATTTCATTCTTGTTGTTAACTACTGGAACACCGCTTATATGGTACTCAATAAACTTCTTAATAACGGAACGTATATTATCTGTTTCTTTCACTTTATAAACATTGCTGATCATTATTTCATGAGCTTTCATACTTACCCTCCTCATGGTTAAAAATTTCCGCAAATAAATGATTGTATATTACAACTATATAATTGTATGATACAATTAATTTTAATAATCGTCAAGCTTTCCTTGGTGAATTGACAAATATTCCGGGTCGGTTATCATTTTGTGTGAGGTGTTTATGTTGCGCAGACAAGCAATAGAAGTGATTGAAAATGAAGTCATGGATTTCATCCGAAGAATCATCACGTCCGAGAGAAGAAACGGAAGACTAGATCGCTCCGCCTTTGTGATACTGCGTCAATTATCTACCCATGGACCAGCTGGCGTAAAAACATTGGCGGATCAATTACATTTAGATATGTCCACGGTCAGCAGACAAGCTGCAGCACTTGTTGAAAAGGGTTATGTGGACAAAATGCCCAACCCCAGGGATGGCAGGGCTTATTTCTACCGAATCACGGACCTTGGAACAAAAGAATTAAATGAAAATAAACAAAGACAGATTGACAGGCTTACAAATGTGCTTGAAGGATGGTCTGACGAAGAATGTATAACATTCGGGCAATTGTTAAAGAAATATAATCAAACCGTGAATAAAAGAAAAAGTTAGAGCGACTTGCGAAGGTTTTGGTATGGGTACGCAGAGAGGTTATGATTGGTATTTCTGTTTGGATGTTATTTCAAATAAGATATTGTTTATTGAATGTGCTGGCAAGATGAGGGAAAAACAGCGTGCCAAGCCTTATATGCTTGAAGCTGCGAAAGAATTAAAAGTGAACATGGCCTGGATTGTCCAAATATATAACGCTTCAGAAGCGCTTCCAAACATGATTAACCCATTTTTTATGCTGCCCTTATTGGGAGTCCTTGGTGTAAAAGCGCGGGATCTCGCGGGATACTCTATTTTACAATTAATCTTCCATGCTCCCGTTGTCCTTTTGCTGGTTTGGCTTTTAGCCAAAACAATGCCGTATGTAGCTCCAGTTTTTGGTTAATTGCTTTTTAAATAGTTAACCTGATTCGGATCGTATTATGTTTTTTTGAATTGTAAATCCGGGCTAATGGATCGTAAACCCGGTGTTCCGGATCGTAAGACCGAACTTGTCGGACATCTAAGGAAAAAACAATAGTCCGTTGCGTCGTTGAGCAGCAGGAAGCCGGTTATTTGAAAAAAGTGCTGCAAGAAATAGAACCCGCTTCCTTTGTCATGTTGCTCAACACATCCGAAATCCTTGAAGGGGCTGCTTCTTACCAAATTTCATCAAACTGCAAGGTGAAAGGATAAAACCGTGATCCGGATGAATCGTCTTTCGGATCACCTTTTTTTTCGATTAAGCTTCCTCTTTATCCTTACGGACAGTGGAATTTTACTCATACTGAATTTTCGTCATATAATTAGGGTTGATATACGTTCAAAGCGGGCCCCCATGAGTGGTGGGCGCTACCAACTGCATAAGAATCAGTATAGGCGGACTCGAGACACAAAACTGAGAAAGTTTAATTAATCCTCTGGTGTCCTATCAATAAAAAGTCGAGTTACTTCAGTAAAATCGCCTTGTTTAATTTCCTTTTTAGTTGCTTTCTTTTCTAGAGGATCATGAGTATTCATGCTAGGTGCTACTGTAGGTTCATTTCTTTTTAAATTTTTATTATCCATATTTTTCAAGCTCCATGTTCTAGTATTTGATGATTTTCAAAAGATAAAAATTGTATTCAAGGGTTTTGTTTTAAGAAAAAAAAGATACGGAGTTCAAATGTGATATAAACTGTAAAGTTCTAAAGGTAATCTAAAAAATCGAGAAAAACGCCATTTCTGGCGTTAAGATTATTTGTTACTTTCCCTGTCATTTTCATCAATTAAATTCTTTACATCATGTACCATTTCATCAAAAGTTTGATTGACCTTATTCATTATTGCATCTTGAGGGGTATCGTTGTTTTGGAAGTTATTACCCTTCTTATTATCTTTTCCCACTTTTTTCACCTCCGCTAAAGATATGGTGTGTAAAATGAAGAAAAATATTCTTTGAGCAGTTAACACCAATGAGAAATAAATACAAACAAGTAGTAGACACCAGCTTGTGGCATAGTTCGACTAAAAAGTGCTGTTTATGGATTACCCAATTTCCCCTTCCTTTCCTTCATTTACCGAATAGACCAAATATGTTATATTTTTAAAAAATTATCCTTTCATAAAAAGAAAGTTTGCTGAATGGAGGAAATTAAATGAAGAAGATCAGCTTTTTTCTTGGACTGTTAATGCTTGTCCTTTTGCTCGGAGCATGCAGTCCGAATACCGAAACAGAAACAGCTGGAAAAGCAAATAATACGGAAACAGAAAAGCAGGCGACCCAACTGAATAAAATATTGGACGAAGGGGTTTTAAGAGTCGGGACAACCGGAGATTACAAACCATTTACCTATCTTAATCCCGAAACGAAAGAATATGAGGGGTATGATATTGATGCTGCAAAAAAGCTGGCTGAGGACCTAGGGGTTAAAGTTGAATTTGTTGAAACGACTTGGCCGGCGCTGATGGACGATTTGATTGCCGATAAGTTTGATATTGGGATGGGCGGAATCACTCGAACACTGGAGCGCCAAAAAACAGCCAACCTTTCAAATCCCTACCTTGATTTCGGAAAGGGAGCCATTATCAGGGCAGAGGATCAGAAGAAGTATACCTCCATTGACGACTTAAATCAGCCCCATGTGAAAGTGGGGGTAAATCCGGGAGGGACCAACGAAGAATTTGTCCAGACTCATTTAAAGAAGGCGGAAGTAACGGTAGTTGAAAATAATCTGGATATCCCGAAAAAGGTGGCGGAAGGCGAATTTGACGTCATGATCACGGACAATATTGAAGCGATCATCTATGCAAAAGAAGACAAACGGCTATTTTCTGCTTTTGAGAAAAATACACTGACTCATAGTCAAATGGGTTATTTAATGCGGCAAGGGGAAGATGATTTCCACAACTTTGTCAATCTGTGGATCGATGAAATGAAATTGAATGGCGAATTTGACAAGCTGCATAAGAAATGGATTGAATAGGACACAAGGTGCAACCTGACGTTTTTCAATGGTCAGTGGTAAAATGCTTGTGAACTGAAATAGAAAATACATGGAAATATCTATTAGTCTGCTTAACATCCGAACTTTTTAGGTGTTGGGCAGGCTATTTTTTCCGGCTCCTTTTCATGGATTGGTGAAAAAACTAATGTGGACGCAGGACAATCAGCATGGACCGAAATAAAAAGGACACGAATGAACCTGGACGAGATTATTTTCTCAGTTTTCATGCTTATAAAAAATGGACAATGGGCACCCCTGCTGACTTGGCGGGAGTGCTTTAAAGTTTTAAACATTTCCATTGAATAGATTCTCCTGTGATTTGATTTTTTATTGAAGAAAAACCCCTGCTTCTTTAATAAGGAATTATTAAAACAACTCAAGCGCTTCGCTCTTAACCATTATTATGTAGAATTCCTTATCCCATTGAAATTCCTTTTAGCTCTTCAACGCAACATCTCTCAGTCTTTTGACAATGATCGTTTTACTTTTGACAAATATCATTGTCAAAATGAACATCATCGTATACAATAAAATGAAAAGGACTGAAGGTGATGTAATTTGAAAAGCCGCTTAAAGGAGCTTCGGGCGCGTGAAGGATATAACCAAACTCAGCTTGCAAAGCTCGCAAAGGTGTCCAGACAAACGATTAGCTTGATTGAACGCGAAGAGTATATGCCTTCACTACTTATCGCCGTTCGAATTGCACGTATTTTTAATGAGCCTGTTGAAAATGTATTTCAATTTGAGGAGGAGGAGTTATAAATGAAATCTGGATTTAAGCTTTTTATTAGTGGATTTGTTGGTTTTTTTGTCGTGTATGCTTTGATGAACTTTTCTGAGGTCAAATTTGCTGGAGAAATAACAGTAATTAGCTTAATTGCAATCTCTGTCATCCTGATAACTATGAGTGTTATACGGTTTCAAAAGATTAAATCATTAAACAAACAAACCTTTAGCGGTAATGAAGAAGATGAAGTCGAAGAAAGAAAGTATAAGATGTTTGCCGATTATTCTTTATATGCAAATTCCAGCCTAGTTTTTTCTATTCTTGCACTTAGTTTAAGCATTCTTACAACTCAAAGGTTAATCATGGCCATTGCATCATTATGCTTACTCATCATTACCTATTTCTTAATCCATTACATGGGGCATTTAATGCAACAAGTATATCCGGAGCGTAATATCCCGAGTACTTCTGACCCTGATTATGCCCAAAAAGTACTTGACGCTGCAGACGATGGTGAAAAGCATGTCATTCTAGATGGATTATATAAATCACAAAGCCTATTAAATATTGGCCTTATCGCTGCTATTACATTATCTACTGTATACTCCGTTATAGAGGAAAATTCGCAGACTTTCTCCATTATCCTTATGGCGGCCGTATTGCTGATTGTTAATGGAAAATATCTGTTAGTGATTCGAAATAAGTAAATAATATATGCGGTTGCTATATAGATTGAGTTAACTTTTAATGTTTAAGCAGTTCTTAGTTGATTGAAGTGGAAGGCGGCGACTCCTGCGGGATGAACGTGATCCTTGAGACCCCGCAGGGCGCGAAGCGGCCGAGGAGGTTCAAGCCACGCCCGCGGAAAGCGTCCGCCTGGAACGGAAATCAACGGTGGTTTTCTAACTATGCACAATTTTTAATTCAACTTATATACTTACTAATCCATTTTTTGGTAACCAATAGTGGTAGGTGTATTTCCTATACCCAAAATGGTAAAAAAAGTACTTGACATAATACGCTAAACAAATAAAAAGCCCGATGAAACACAAGCATTGCTTTCATCAGGCCTTTCTCTTTTAAGCTACTTCCTTTCTCTCCTCTTTAATCTTACTGCGCAAGCGCTTTGTCTCAAGGACAATGATTCCGGATAATCCAAGAAGTCCGATTAAGTTGGGGATAGCCATTAAACCATTTAATACATCTGCTAACGCCCAAACAACGTCGAGTTTCGCGGTTGCACCAACAAAGATAAACAGAACAAAGATGACCCGATATATTTTAACGGCAGTTGGATTATCAATAAGGTATTGGAAACATTTCTCGCCGTAATAACCCCAACCTAAAATAGTCGAAGACGCGAAGAAGATAATGCCAATAGAAACGAGCACTGGTCCTATATCCCCAAGAAACGTTCCCCATGCGGCAGAAGTTAATGCTCCTGCTTCGATAGAAGTGTCTTTCCACTGGCCGGACATCACAATTGTTACACCTGTGATGGAACAAATAACAATTGTGTCAAACAATACTTGAGTCATGGAAACTAATGCTTGCCTTCCAGGAATATCTGTTCTTGCTGCAGCGGCGGCAATAGGCGCTGATCCGAGACCCGCTTCGTTTGAGAACAATCCGCGAGCGATCCCAAAGCGAATAGCTGCACCGATTGCACCACCAGCAGCTGCTTCACCAGTAAATGCAAATTTAAAAATAGTAGCAAATGCTTCCGGAATAAGGGTTAAATTGGATAGCATAATGATTAACCCGCCAATTAAATAAAATAAAGCCATGATTGGAACGAAGAACGATGTAACTCGTCCAATCCATTTAATTCCACCAAGAATAACCAATCCAGCAAAAAGAACGAGAACAATTCCTGATACCCAGTGGGGGATGGAAAACGTATTGGACATGGCATCGGCAACAGCTTTTGATTGGGTTCCGTTTCCGATCCCAAATGCTGCAAATGCACCGAAAATAGCAAAGAGGACGCCGAGCCACTTTTGTTTGAGACCGTGCTCAAGATAGTACATTGGCCCTCCAGCCATTTCACCTTTGGAATCTTTGACACGGTATTTTACCGCCAAAATTGCCTCTCCATACTTTGTAGCCATTCCAAAAAATCCGGCCAGCCACATCCAGAAGACTGCACCAGGTCCACCCAGCACTACGGCGGTAGCAACTCCAACGATGTTGCCCACCCCAACGGTTGCAGCCATTGCTGTCATAAGTGCCTGGAAATGGGTAATGTCTCCTTCTGATTTCTTATCTTGATTTCTTGAGAAAACTAATTTTAACGCATAAGGCAATAACCCTACTTGCAATGCGCCAAGTCTGAAAGTAAGAAAAATACCTGTCCCAACGAGAAGAATTAATAGCGGTGGCCCCCAAACAATACCCCCGGCCTTATCAAGAAATGCTTCAAATGCTTCCATGATATATCCCTCCGGTTTCTATTTATAAATGCGAGGATAATAGAAAATGAAATGTTCATTTTAACCCGATATGATAACGCTTACATTTCCGATCTTGTATTATCCTCATCGAATCTTTTCACCCCCCATCGCCATTGTTTGAATATTACATCACTATGTGTGAAATGTCAAGAAAACCTATCTTTCCTCAGCTTTTAGGAGTAAATTTATGTGTTTTAGTCCTTAAAACAGGAAAAAATACTTATCCACGGGTGTAAAAATTTTTTTAAGGCTATGTGTTTTAATATGCAGTNAAACAGGAAAAAATACTTATCCACGGGTGTAAAAATTTTTTTAAGGCTATGTGTTTTAATATGCAGTTTTAATAAAAGGCGTAATAAAGCCTTTCGAATACCGGCATCCAGCGATTATGCTCATAGAGTTTCAATTTCCACTGTCTGCCGTGATAGACCATTTTGATGCCAAGGTAATCATATTCTGAATAACTGTTCTTATACGGCGTCTTTTCACATTTTTTCTTAATGGGGCAGCATCGGCTTTCAGGCTTTCCTGCCCAATGAGCCGCAACAGATTGTATGCGAACAGCCCCAAATGAAGAGCGAGATCATTCGTCGCAAATTTGCCCGAAGGCAAGCGTTCCAGGTCCAGTTCAGTTTTTATTTCACTATGAAATTGTTCACTCGTACCATGATCCCGATACAAGGCTGCCACAGTGGAAGCCGGAACAGGCAGTGACGTATAGTAGGTTTCGAATTCGATATCAGGAACAAGCAAAATTTGTCCGTCTTTATCGATCGTCCTCTCTATGACTTTAAAGGCGATGCGGACAGGAACGCCCGTCCCCTTGATAGTGGAGAGACGGATGCCTGTATATACCTTTTCCCGGGGCGTTCTTCATGACACATGCCTTCTTTTTGGGCGATGGCCAGCCAGTCTTCTGCTGTTTCTTTTCGAGGGTTTCGCTTGATAACAAAATCCACCTTGTTCATTGTACAGACTTTCATATTGTCGGCACTGTCACATGCAGAATCCATGCGCAGAAGAAGCGCCTGGTCCGTCATGCTTTTCGCAAGTTTAATCGTCTTCTGAAGAAAGTCGGGGGTTCCCTTTTGCGAATGGTCACTCCCTTCACGCAGCTCTACATTGACCCCGTAACCTTCTTGCCCTATATAGGCAAACATGGGTGCATAGCCGCCACATCCTTTATATGTTCTCGAAACGCCTTCGTTGAAGGTGTTAGAGTTATCAAAAGGAGAGACATCCATATCCAGGGGAAGGTATGGCTTACCTCCCACGTCGATGGGAGAAATGGCTGCATCCAAACGGCGAATGAGGTCAGCTGACTCTTCCATCAGGATCGTTTTCCAGTCCTCCGTCAAAGCACCCTGGTCCAATTGTTGACGAAGGGTAGGGCTGGAAGGGACTTTTTCGACATTCAAGGCATAACGAAAAAATTCGTCTTCCCGGAAAGCTTCAATATGGTCAAAGTCACTCTTGGCTTGGCAGAGTATACCAATGTAGGAAGAGGCAGCATCTCCGTTGGAAATTTTCGAATTCCGCTCTGTTTTTCCAGGTTTAGCCTGGTTTAATCGTTGCGGCAAATTGGTATGATACAAAAGGTCGCCGATAATCGCTAACCCGCTATGGGCTGTAATCCGTTCGCTAGTAGTTTCAATAATAAACTTTTTCATATTATCACCTGCTGGGTGAAGTTACTAAATTCACCTTTTCTGGGTATTATACTTGATTTTACTAGCTTTCGGATGGTTTATAGATAAAATTAGTCACGGATTAAGGTTATTGCTAAAAGAAATTTCTTATATTTTCTTCAATAATGTCAACAAACCTTTCCGCAGCTCTATTTAAAGGAACATTTTTTATATAACAAATGCCAATACTTCTTTTAGGTATAGGTTCCATTAAGGTCACTTCATGAAGCAGTCCTTTTCTCAAAAGCTGTTCAGAGAATTCTTTTGTAACGCAAGCAACACCAAGATTAATCTTTGCAAATTCTAACAGCAGTTCATGTGAACCTAACTCAAATTCCGGCTGGATTTTAATCCCTTTTGTAAGGAAAAATTCTTCAACATATTTCCGGGAATTGGAATTGTCCAATAAAATGAGCGGGAACTTAACCAATTCTTCCAGTTTGATCGGCTTAGATAATGCTTTTCGGTATTTTTCGCCATATACAAAGGTATCCTGAATTTCTAATAAAGGGTTTACTTCTAATGATTTGTCATCAATGGGGAGATTACAGATGGCGATGTTCACTTCTCCTGCTTTTAAGGCAGCGATGATTTCCCACGTTGTCCCATTGACTATTTTGAATTTGAGATTTGGATATCGATTATGAAAAGTTTCTAAATAGGGAAGTAAAAAATATCGAGAAATGGTATCGCTAACCCCTATTTTAAACTCGCCAATGATTAAATTTTTAAATTCTAAAAGCTTTTCTTCACCAGCTTGTATAAATTGAAGTGCTGAACTGACATATTCAAACAATAAATTCCCTTCATCGGTTAGCGTTACGCCTTTAGATAGCCGGTTAAAAAGCCGTGTATCTAATTCCTTCTCCAATTGTGCAATCGATTGACTTATTGCCGGCTGCGACATATATAGCTCTTTTGCCGCTTTGGAAAAGCTTTTATTTTTACCAACAGTATAAAAAAGATAATATAAATCCAATTTGCTCACCATATAATAACTCCTTATACCCAATATAAGATATATTGACTTTACTTATATCATTAAAAACCGTATATTACAAGAGGAGACTGTTTGGATTGTTAATGTATTAGTATGATACTTTTAAAAAAAATTGACCCTTTTTATCGAATATAGTTAGATTGCGAAGAAGGAGCGAATTATTGTGGAAAGAGTTGTAGGAACTGTTGCCAGGGGACTTCTTTGTCCCATCATCAATAAGGGAGATCGCATTGAAGATATCGTTGTTGATAGCGTATTAAAAGCAGCAGAAGTTGAAGGCTTTACAATTCAGAATAAAGATATTGTAACTGTTACGGAGTCGGTTGTGGCACGTGCGCAAGGAAACTATGCCACCATTGACCATATTGCCAAAGATGTTCAAGCCAAATTCGGCGATGATACAATCGGTGTGATTTTCCCTATTCTTAGCCGTAACCGCTTTGCTGTTTGTCTTCGCGGGATCGCAAAAGGTGCAAAGAAAATTGTGTTAATGCTAAGCTATCCTTCCGATGAAGTAGGCAATCATTTAGTGGATTTAGATACACTTGATGAAAAAGGGATAAACCCTTGGACAGATGTTTTAACAGAAAAGCAATTTCGTGAGCACTTTGGCTACAATAAACATACCTTCACAGGCGTAGATTATATTGATTATTACAAGTCTCTAGTTGAAGAATATGGAGTAGAATGCGAAGTAATCTTTTCAAATCATCCAAAGACGATTTTAGAGTACACAAAGAGTGTACTTTGTTGTGATATTCATTCAAGATTTAGAACGAAGAGAATTTTAAAGGCTAATGGCGGCGAAAAAATTTATAGTCTCGATAATATTCTTTCTGAATCAATTGACGGAAGTGGTTTCAATGAGGCCTATGGCTTATTAGGCTCCAATAAGGCAACAGAAGACAGTGTAAAGTTGTTCCCGCGCAATTGTCAGCCTGTCGTTGACAACATTCAAGAAATCCTGAAGGAAAAAATAGGTAAAACGGTTGAGGTCATGGTTTATGGTGATGGTGCATTCAAAGACCCTGTAGGAAAGATCTGGGAGCTGGCAGATCCGGTTGTTTCCCCTGCTTATACAGCTGGATTAGAAGGAACACCGAATGAAATTAAATTAAAGTACTTGGCTGACAATCAATTTGCTGACTTAAAAGGTGAAGAACTAAAGAAAGCCATCTCTAAATACATTGATGAGAAACAGGATGACTTAGTCGGAGCGATGGAAGCCCAAGGAACTACTCCTCGGAGACTAACAGACCTAATCGGTTCGCTGTCCGATCTAACTTCAGGCAGCGGTGATAAAGGGACACCGATTGTCTTTATTCAAGGCTACTTCGACAACTACACAAAATAAGCGTACTAGAAAGCCAAACTAAAACTTATAGGACAAGGGAGAGTAACTCCTTTGTCCTATTTTTATGGCTGCCGGGTGCTCGAAAGAGAACGTGCTTATATAAATGGTATGCCCTGTACCAACTAAAGCTTAAAAACCCATATTCATTAATGAATTTTTTTGCCTCTTTAATATACTGACTATTATAGCCAACTCTATTTTTCCTGGTTAATTTCCATATTTTAAGTCCTTCTGCATCCGTCAGTTAACACCTCGGATTGCAATTAGTGGACTATTGCCAGGTGCCGAAAATTCAGAGTTCCATTCCTGGTTTTAAAAGTTTGGTAGATATCCCCATTAAATCATTGAAAAAATATCCTTGAAACATTAAAATTGAAACTATTGTGTAAAGAAGGAGGAGGGAGCATCTGTGATTGAAGAAACGGCAAGAAATCAGCCTCAATTTGAAACTGATTTTCGTTATGCCATCGTAGCAGGATGGCTTATTATCCCGGCACTTACAATTCTATTCAATCTTGTTACAGTTATGTATGTTATCTTAACGTTCAATCCGGCTCATTTAGGGGGTTACGACTTATTTATATATATAACGGACTTCATTCTGGTTTTCTTTTATCTATTCACTCTATATACATGGGTTAAACGGAAAATGATTTTGCCAAAGCTTATGATAGCCTTTTATACCATCGACGTTTTATTGAGTCTGCCTCTCATGTTTGCAGGAGCGGCAATCGACTGGATTACTATACTATTCAGTGCCGTTTGGATAGGGTATTTTATCAGATCCCGGCGCGTCAAGGCAACGTTCGTCAATTGATGTCATGACAGTTTCTTGAAGACTCATTCTAGCCTAATCCTGCTAACACTTTTAGGCGGCAGTTGCTGTTGCCGTGAATTAAATGGTGACGATGTTCTTTGTGTATCCTAATAAGTCGAACATACCGGACAGTAAACCAGTATTTACTGGAGCAGGTGCTTAAAAGCTGAATATTTGTTGACATCATCTCCATGTCCTTCTCTTTCAATAGGGAATTGACGGAAAGACCATCTTTATCAGGGACGAAATCTATTATTCCTAATTTATCCAAATATTGAAAGCTCAATTTCTCATCGAGAGAAATTGAGCTTTACTTGGTTTAGTATACAACTTGTTGCCACTCAATAGCCCGCCTTTATGATCTTTTAAAACAGATGTTTTTTTATTAACGCGCCCAGAACACCCGTGACTTCAATCATGGGATGAATGGGTGTTTGTTAGGCAAACAAGTGTTCCTTTGATATCATTTTGCGCGATTTCCTGAACAAAACGACCCGCCACATTGTCAGGCACTACCTGGACAATGGAATCGGTAAAATTGTTGTCGGGTTGGAAACACAAAAGCAGCATGGGCAGGCGTTCATTCTTGCTCTTATGGTCAGTCTTTAGAACAAGAAAAAAGTGAAGCAATATTGTGCTCCACTTATAAGTTCTTTTTTGAACCTCATTTACTTATGGTACGGTTCCCCCCTCAATATCCTAAACGCCCGATACACCTGCTCCACCAGGATCAATCTCATCAACTGGTGCGGAAATGTCATCTTCGAAAAAGACAAAGCTTCATCCGCCCGTCTCATTACTTCTTCGCTCAATCCTAGTGACCCGCCGATAACAAAGACAACGCTGTTTTTCCCGGATGCTGACAGGCGGCCCAGGTGTTCCGAAAATTGTTCGCTGCTTGCCTGCTTTCCTTCAATGGCCAAAGCGATGACGTGAGCATCGGGATGGATCTTATCGAGGATGCGGCCTCCCTCTTTTTGCTTGATTTGCTTCATTTGGGTTTGGCTTAGGTTTTCTGGGGCTTTTTCGTCGGGGAGTTCAAGAATGTTGATTTTTGTGTAGGCGGAGAGGCGTTTGAGGTACTCATCAATGCCCTGTTTCATATGTTTTTCTTTTATCTTTCCGACTGATATGATGGTGATGTTCATGATGTCCGATTCCTTCCTTATAGATTACACACAGGTTGCAAACACATAACAAACATTTTATCCACAGCACTTATCCACATATCCACATTATTCATCCACATTTTGTGTGGGAATATTAGTTCCCCACAATATATTCTGCCGCGTTTTTGCAAAATTTACAGGATGTGGGTAACTCGCTCTCTGTTTCCAGTTTCTCCAAAACAGGTGCTGTTTCGTGTTCGTCCACCACGATATCCAACGCCAATTCGACGTGCTCTTTGCAGCAATAGATCATACTTTGCCCCCTTTTCACAAGTTCCTGATTTTTATTTCACGGTTCTCGGCTTTCATTGCACGGGCCTTACCATCAATTGCATGAGTTCAGCCTTTCA
This sequence comes from Siminovitchia fortis, assembly GCF_003605365.2. Lineage (GTDB taxonomy): Bacteria > Bacillota > Bacilli > Bacillales > Bacillaceae_C > Siminovitchia > Siminovitchia fortis. The sequence goes on along the minus strand of NZ_QYTU02000023.1, from coordinate 47,919 downwards.
TTGCACGATTCCCGCCAATATTTTGAAAGAATGCCAGCAGGCACACAACTTATCCACATCTATTTTACCACATTAAATAGAAAAGCGGGAAAGCCTCCCAAGCCTTCCCGCTCCCTACTATAATCTTGTATCGTCCGTCAGTTTGACGTCTGCATCTTGTTTTTTGCCGCCCCTGTAGTATGTGACTTTCATGTTGTCGCCGACCTTCTTCTTGCTGTACAAGTATTTGCGAAGACTTACGACATCTTCAACTTTTTCCCCGTCCAGCGCAACGATGACATCAAGCTCTTTCAATCCGGCTTTCGCTGCCGGTGAATTTGGCATCACCTTCTCAATCATGATCCCATATGTTACGTCTTTTGGAAGCTTTAAGGTCTGTTCTTGGTGGTAGGCCGAGATTTCAGCGACATCCCGCAGCGTGACACCCATCGCCGGACGTTTCACTTCGCCGAATTTTTCCAAGTCTTCGATGATCGGTATGACATAATTGATTGGTATGGAAAAACCGATGCCTTCAACGGCGCTTTGGGCAATTTTCATTGAGTTGATGCCGACAACCTGGCCGGCAATATTGACCAACGCCCCGCCGCTGTTTCCAGGGTTGATGGCCGCATCGGTTTGAATGACTTCCGCATTCCAATCGGGAATGCCGTCTTTATTGATATCGACAGGAACAGTTCGATTCACACCGGAAACGATCCCCTGAGTCACAGAGCCAGCAAATTCCAGGCCAAGAGGATTTCCGATTGCCAGGACAGGCTCTCCGATATGTAATGCATCAGAGTCTCCAAACTCATTCACAAAACCTTCTCCAATATCTTTGGAGCTGATCTCCACGACAGCCAGGTCTGTCCATACATCACTTCCCTGCAGATTACCCGGAACTTTTTTTCCATCGGACAGCGTCACTTCCAACTGCGTGGCATCTTCCACCACATGGTGGTTTGTTACGATATAAGCCTTATCCCCTTGCTTTTTATAAATAACGCCGGAACCGACTCCTACCGCCTGCTGGCTTTCCTCGCCTGTCGCCCAGAAATTGGCTGTTTGGATATTCGTTATGCCCACAACGCCTTTTCCGGCCTTCTCTACAGCTTTCGTGACATCTGTCGTCACATCCAGTGAAACCTGTTCTTTCGTTGTCTTTCCTTCATTTTGCTCGATTGCCGGACTGTTCGGATTTTCGTTGTTGTTTCCCCCAAAAACTGATGGAGCCAGTATGGCAATAATCAATGCCCCGATCAGCCCGCCGATCAATCCCGTAAAAAAGCCTCCCCTTCCGCCTCGGTTTTTGAAACGGTTCGGACTGTGATCATCGTATAATCCCACTGCTCACCATTCCTTTCATTAGCATCCATGAAGATAAGTTTCCCTTCTATATGAATAATTATAATCCGTCTGCCCGAAAAGCACATAAAAAAGCCTTCCTGTTCAAGAAAATGTTAAGAAAAGCGCAAGCGCCTTGCCCATCGACGTACAGACTGGAGTGCCTCCGACGAGATAAAGGATAAGGAAGTGCGAGAGTGCCTGCTTATCGGCGACAAGCATAAGACGAGCGCTGAAGAAGGCGTAGTTTGCCTTCAGCAGCGATTGGCTTATGACCTCGAGCCGATGGCGCTCGCAGCCGGACAACACGGCGAGGAACGAGCCGATGTTGACTTATCGTAGGAAAGCTACTACTTGAGATGGCCTCGTGTGATGCTTCCTCGAGTTGGCGTCGTGCAGCTTTGCTATGATGTTCGCCAAACATCCTCGAATAAGCTACGCCGCAGGAGCACACCAGGTGCGAAGTCTGCTAGTCGATAGGCGCTGGAGCTAGACAACAAATAGCTTTGTTCAAAATTTTAAAGCTAAAACATCTTATACTTTCTCTCTGTAAAAAAAGAAATGAAAACAAGCGGACGTTTAACCGTTTATCTTCATTTCTTTATTCCTTATTGGCGAAAAATTAAACCATTTTATACAGCGGACAACTCCGTCGGTATGTATGGATCTGTATCAAAAAGATCGAACTGGGCGCCAATTTCTATTCCTCTTGCGGCGAGCGTCTGCGTCACGCTCATTCTTGCCAGATCTTTCATATTATTATCCCTGCTTAAGTGGGCAAGATAAATCCGCTTTGTCCGGTCACCGACGACCTCGCTCATAGCAAGCGCTGCATCTTCATTGGAAACATGGCCGACATCGCTCAAAATTCTCCTTTTGACATTCCAGGGATATCTTCCCATCCTCAGCATCTCCGTGTCATGATTGCTTTCAAAAATATAAACATCGGCGCCTGCAATCAGACCTTTCATCCGGTCGCTGACATATCCCGTGTCCGTGATCAGGACAAGCTTCTTTTCTCCGGATCTGAAAATGTAAAACATCGGTTCGGCCGCATCATGCGACACGCCGAACGATTCAATATCGAGACAGCCGAAGGATTTCACCGTCTCCATGCCAAACGTGAATTTTTGATCCACTGCAATTTCCCCGACAAGGCCGTCCATTGCTTTCCACGTCCGTTCATTGGCATAAATAGGCAGTTTGAATTTTCTTGCCATGACACCGAGGCCCTTGATATGATCGCTGTGTTCATGGGTGATGAAAATCCCGTCCAGATTGGCAGGATCGCGGTCAATCTGTTTCATCAGCTCCCCGATTTTTTTGCAGCTCAACCCGGCATCCACCAGAAAGGAATGGTCCTTTGTCTCTATATAAAAAGCGTTTCCCGAGCTTCCGCTTGCCAGTACGCTAAATTGCATCGACATTCAGTTCACCTCAAATAACGTTTTCTGGTTTCCCGTGTTTTCCTGGATAACCTGTCCTTCAAATGCATTAACAAGCACCGATTCTTTCTCGCCTTCATGTTCAACCACCAAGTGCCAGGTTGGTGTCAGTACCTGGGAGGCCTCCATATTGACAACCGTATAATACCCCAGTTCAGCTTTGTCGATCTTGCTGTCCGGCTTCAGAAGCCTATTCCGGAAAATGACTTCCACCGCCCGGATAGCCGGCAATATTTCTTCCATTTCACTGATCGGCTCGATCTTTTCAAGCATCGTCTGTTCATATGAATAGATTTCTTTATCTTTCTTCACATAAAAGATGAGGTGTGCGCTTCTATTTTTAAATAGGAATTTGTCTTGATGTTTTTGGTAAAAGGTAATGGTTCCCGCTTCCTCGTCATAGTTGCCGAAACCGTATTGGTCTCCATATAGAACATTATTTTTTACATACTGCTCCAACTCTTGAATATTGAGCTTGTCCGGCAATTTGACGGGATGCGCCAGTTCAGAATATATGATGGACCCGTCCACGACGGTCACTGACTGGTCTTTTTTCAGTTTCTCGACCTCTTTATCACTGAAAACTTTCGTATTGGCACTCATATATTGGTCCTTTATCGGATCTTTCGGAATGCCGCTGTAATCAATGCCGGCGTTGTTCAGGTTTTCCTCCAAAGAGACATCGGCCTTTTCTTCGAGCTTGTTATCTTTTTGCTTATTCATCAATTGAGTCAGGAGGAAAATGTCGAGGATCAAGAATGCGATAATGAAAATGGACTTCAGCCTACCCCAATCCACGTAAATTCCCCCTAACATCCTTCGCTTCAAATCTTTCCCAGGTGCCATCGTATAAATAATACCAGGAAGGGTCCAGAATAATCACTTTCGAATTTTCCGGGTTCTTGTATATTCTGTAGCCGAGAATCAGCTCCTGGAGCTTATTGATGTCGATACTCGGATCCGCCAGCAATGTATCCATCACTTCTTCCCCTGAGGACATATTGACCTTTTCGGGATCAGGCAGCGGAATATCAAGGCTGAAGTATGGCCTGCGGTATTGGTAAATCTCTTCCTTGCCCCAATACAGTTTGATTTCAGACATTCCTTCAACATTAAAAACCGGGTATCCTTTCAGAAACAGCTGGAAAGTCGCCTTCTGGGTGGCTGGATCAACGCTGAAGTATTTATAGTTATCCGTCCAGCCGGCATGCTCGTTAATAAAATCGATGCTTCTCTTAAGGAGATCCGTATCAGCCTGGCCGGCCGCCGGGTCGATTGCCTGGCTCGGATTGACATAAAAGATTGTGCTGGTCGATTTATCCACATTCATCTCGCTTGTACTATCTCTGAATTTTTCAGTAGCGGAATCCTCGCTCGTTTTTCTTACCAAGGAGGGATCCTTGAACAATGCCCTTGTAAACTTATTCGGATCAATATAATCGGCGTAATAATTATATCTGTACATGACCGTCTCTTTCGCCGGAAGATACTTTACTCTGCCATCCGGCAGCTCATACCGTTCGAATTCAGGAAACTGGCTTTCCTGTTTTTTCAAGCGTGTAAAAAGGGCTTGTATATAGTCATGATTGACGTGGCTTTCATAGACTTTTCCTTCTTTGCTTGCGATGAAATAGGCAGTCCCGTCTTCTTTGGACTCGTCCTCCCAATAAATGACCAAGCGGTCAAATGATCCAGCCGGCAGGCGTTCTGACTCAAATTTGAGAATACCTTTATACAGATCGAAAGGGACGAGATCAGGAAAAATGAGTTCCAGCGACTTTTCCCTTTGGGATAGAGCCATGATTTGATCCTGCGAATAAACTCTTTCATTGCCGAGATCGTAAAAATTCCAGCTGCTCAGTTCCTGCAGCGTCTCTCCGACTTTCTTTTCATCCACAATGCCAAAGTGGCCGCTGTCCGTATGAAGCAGGAGTTTGACCGGCCTGATGACATCCGCAATATCTTTCGGATCAGATATGGAGACTTCATGGACATGTTTTTCATCGTTAAATTCATATTTTGGATGAAAAGTCCATAGATTCCATGTTAAAACGCCGCTGGTGATGACAAGAAAAACAAGCAGCACTGATTTAATTGTTTCATATCTCACGACCAATCATCCTCTTGTTCCGGATCGTAAGGGAGCGTAAAGAGTATTGTCGTCCCTTTGCCTTCCACGCTCCTCGCCCAAATATCTCCGCCATGAGCACCGATCATTTCTTTTGCAATCGCAAGTCCGAGCCCTGTTCCTCCGAGGCGCCTCGTCCGGGCCTTGTCCACCCTGTAGAAACGTTCAAATACTTTTTCCAGGTTTTCTTTCGGGATACCGAGGCCTTGGTCACTGATGCTGATTTCAATCTGGTCATCGAGCATTTTCAGCCTGAATGTCACCCGGCCGCCTTCCGGAGAATATTTGAGCGCATTTGAAATGATATTGTCTATTACTTGCGTCAGCTTATCCTCATCAACCTTGATGAATACAGCCTTGTCAGGCAGCTCCCGTTTGAAGGTGATGTGCCGCTCTTTCGTCATTTCAAATCGGTCAATGATATGATTGAAAAATGATACAAAATCAACCCACGTCCTGTTGATTTCATAGTCTTTGCTGTCCATTTTTGACAATTTCAAAAGATCATTCACAAGGCGGATCATCCGCTCCGTTTCATTTTGTGTTACATCTAAGAAACGCGGTGCCAGCTCTTTATCATGGATTGCTCCATCAGCAAGCGCCTCAAGATAGCTGCGCATCGTAGTCAGCGGTGTTCTCAATTCGTGCGAAACATTCGCCACAAACTCCCTGCGCTCCGCTTCAATTTTTTCCTCTTCCGTAACATCATGCAAAACGACAATCAGCCCGTTTACGAAACCTGTGTCCCTTTGGATGACGGAAAAATTGGCACGTAAAATAAACGGAGAATCATCCGTGCCGTAGTCAAGGATAATCGGTTCCTGCTGATCGAGAAGGTCTTCAAAGCTGTATTGGTCATCCAAGAGAAGCAGCTCTGTCACCGGCTGTGAAATCATTGTTTCACGTGAAACATTCAGCATCTGGGAAGCCTGCTCGTTGATTAAAATGACCCGCCCTTTCCGGTCCGTCGCGATGACGCCGTCTGTCATATTGGAAAGGACCGATGAAAGTTTCCGGCGTTCCCCTTCAGTCATGGCCTGCGCTTCCTGCAGTTTCCGGGTCAAGTAGTTGAATGAAAGGGCGAGCTGGCCGATTTCATCATCTCCATAGACACGGACTTTCCGTGAAAAGTTTCCTTTTGCCATGGCCACTGCCTGCCGCTTCATATCAGAGATCGGCCTTGTAATCGTCCTGGCCACAAGGATGCCGAGTACTGCGGTGATCGCCATAGCGACCAACGTGGCAGATATGAAAATCTGGTTGATCTCTTCCAGCTGGTCAAAAACTGTTTCTATTTTGGCGACAAGGTAGATGGCCCCAGCCACTTCCCCGCCGATTTTAATAGGCGTCGCCAAAATCCAGACACGGTTCTTGGACTGTGTATCTATAAAAATTTTATCTTCTTTTTTTCCGCCGGCCAAAATCCTTTTTACCATGACATCGGTTGTTTTCTGGCCGACAATGCTCTGATTGTTCCGTTCGGAGGTTCCGATGATCAAGCTTCTGTTATTAATGACACGGACTTCTGAAATATCCTGGGCTGAAAAGTCCGCAAGAAGTTTGCCGACTTCCTCTTCAAGCGGCGGAACGCTTTCGTCCGTCCGGTCCTTCATCATTTCCTCGACAAGGCTGTATTCCAGCAAAGACAGCCTTCCTTCGATAGATTGCTGGAAGTTCCGGATCAGTTGGTCTTCAAGTTTATTTATAAAGTAAACGCCGATGATTTGCATGGCGATCAGAATAAGCAATAAATAGATTGTTACAAACTTTACATGTATCGATCGAAAAAAACCTACTTTTTCCATATGGGACTACTCCTGTTCAGGTACGCGTAAATAGTAGCCTACTCCTCTTCTTGTAACAATCCATGTAGGATGGCTTGGATTATCTTCTATTTTTTCCCTGAGGCGCCTTACCGTAACATCCACTGTCCTGACATCCCCAAAGTAATCGTAGCCCCATACCGTTTGCAGCAAATGTTCACGGGTCATTACTTGCCCGCTATGTTTTGCCAGATAATGGAGAAGCTCAAATTCCCGGTGTGTCAATTCGATGGTTTCTCCATTCTTGGACACAACATAGGCATTTGGATGAATAGTCAGCGAACCGATGGTGATTTCATCGTTCTCTTCTTCCGTCAGCTGATCGGCAATTTGTGCATGGCGGCGCAGATTCGCCTTCACCCTCGCAATCAATTCCCTTGTGCTGAAAGGCTTTGTCACATAATCGTCCGCGCCAAGCTCAAGTCCAAGGACTTTGTCGATCTCGGAATCTTTGGCAGTCAGCATAATGATCGGCATTTCATATTTCTTGCGGATTTCCCTGCAAACTTCCATCCCGTCACGGTTTGGAAGCATGATATCAAGCAAAACCATATCAGGCTGCATTTCTTCAACGAGTTCAAGCGCCTCTTCGCCATCATAGGCACATTGTACCGTAAATCCCTCTTTCTTTAAGTTGAACTGCAGGATGTCTGCAATCGGCTTCTCGTCGTCAACCACTAAAATCTTCTTTTCCACAGCCCCATCTCCTCCCATCTCCATGTAATGATCATATATGTCAAACGAAGTTTATTTCTCTCTCTTAATCTCACTATTTTATCATAAAAAAAGAGACCGGTCCAAACGAGGTTTAAGCCTGCAAAGACCAATCTTTTCCTAAAAAATAATGTTATTTTTATAGTAAAAAAAGCACTGCGAGAGGCGATGTCGTCGCAATGCTTTTTGATGGTTAATGTAATAAATCATATATTATCACAGGGTTTTTGAGTGTGCAACAGGCTTCGACACATTTTTTGTGAAATTAAACCTGTTTTTTCATATTGTCACACAATGTTTACAAATTGAACGGTTGTCTTGTCTATTTAAAAACATTCTATGCAGGGCTTTATTGTTTATGATAATATTCCTGCCATTTATGATTGCCTTCATGATAAATTTCCCGCCATACTTTATTGCCGCCTTCGTAAGCCTCTCTCCACACATCATTTCCGGTCTCATATCCGTATCTCCAAATTTTTTTCTGGCGGTCATAAAGTAAGTTCCAAACTTTTCTAGTAATATCGTATTCCTCCTGGATCCCTTCTTTTGAAAGGGCGGCATGGAGGGCTTCAGCATGTTTGAATTCCTTTTCAGATTTTTTCATGACGGACTGGCCCAAGCCTTCTGCTTTCTTCAAAAGATCCTGCTGCTTAGCATCCACTTCTTTAAGACTTTCTAGTTGCCACTTTTCCCATGCGTCCATCAGGCGCTGGTACTCTTCCTGCCAATATTTCTCCACGTCCTGTTTTGAATTGGCAAGCGTGAACTCGCCGTTTCCGGCTTTGGCCACTTCTTTTAAAAGCTGCTGGGCTTCGTTGTCCACCTGAAAGCCGATAATGTTGATGATCGGTTCAATTCCTTCCGCTGCCAGTTGTTTGGCTTCTTTTACCGGATCTCCCCCGCATGTTTCAATGCCGTCACTTACCACATACACAATGGCGGAACCGGCATCTTCCGGAATATCCTTTTTGGTCTCGGCAATCGCTTTTCCAATCGGTGTCCAGCCTGCCGGATTCACTCGATCCAGCGCGGACTTCACCTTGCCTGCATCGTTTGCTCCATTATAAAGCATTTCGGTTGAAGCACAGGAACGTTCTTTATCCGCATCACTCCCGGTTCCTTCATGGCCGTACACACGAAGCGACACCGTGCTTTCCTTCGGCAGGACATCTATGAAACTCATAATGGCGCTTTTGGCCTCTTCCATTCTTGTTCCGCCTTTATTTTGAGCGTTCATGCTGCCGCTCGCATCCAATAAAATGGCGTAATGGACACCGTTCACGACTGGTTCGTCGATTTCTTCATCGGGGCGGCTGCCTGTAGATTCAATCGTTGGATCAAATTTGATCAATTCCTGAACTTCTTCGTGATAATCTTCAGCAACCAACTTTACAATCGCTTCCGCGTATTGGTCATCCGTTAAATTATCCGGAAGCTCCTTGAGCTTTTCAATGGCTGCCTGTTCGTCATATTGGTCACCGCTGAACTCACCCGGTTTCCTCATGAGGTCCTTCTCGTCTTCTGTCATCTCTCTTGGCAAATCCGCCGGTTCATAAACTTCCGGTTCTTTTTCCCACCAGGCGTCTTTTTCTTCAGCTTCTTTGGCAGTCTTGCCTTCAACAGATTGATCAGGTTCCGGCTCCTTTTTCGTCTTCTCCGCCTTGCCGCAGCCGCCGACAATAACCCCCGCAGCCAAAATCACAAAGAGTAATCTTTTCACCGTCTTCTTCCTTTCCATTGGAGTCTTAAGCATATTCTAACTTTGAATTTTCGAAAGAAATAGCGAAACTGAAAGGAATCATCCTTTTTTACCATAAATAAACTTGTGCGGGCTAGGATAAAAGTCAATGTTTATGGGACTTAATAGGTGTTATGGGGTGGCGGATGGAATCATTGGGATTTGTCCCTATTGTTTGTGGGTTCTGTCGTTAATTGCACGGGTTTGGGCGATAATTGCACGAACTGGGCCTTTAATTGCACAAAACACTTATTTGAACAGCGTCCGCCCAAAAAAAAAAAGACATAGGTCTAAAAAAACCTATGCCATACTAATTTTTTTCTACGAGTGCCTCCGCTTTTCTATTGTCCAGCTCCGGCGCCTAGCCCCTCGAGGTCATAAGACGATTCCCTGTGGCGGCTGAAAAGCTGCCTCCTCGGGAATCGTCTTATGCTTGTCGGGGCTGAACAAGGCGCCTCCGCTTTTCTATTGTCCAGCTCCGGCCGCCATCGGCTCGAGGTCGCTTCGGAAAAACCATGAAGGCAAAGAACGCCTTCACTGGTTTTTCCTCCAGCGCTTGTCGCCGATGAGCAGGCGGCCTCCGCTTTTCTATCTCCACACACTCTTCACGATATTGGTCTGTGAACGGTCCGGCCCAACTGAGAAGATGGAAAGTGGTACGCCTGTTAGCTGGGATACACGCTCCAGGTAATGGCGTGCATTTGCAGGCAGTTCATCCAATGTTTTGCAGCCTGTGATGTCTTCGTTCCAGCCGGGAAGTTCCTCATATACTGGTTTGCATTCTTTTAAGATATTCAAGTTGGCCGGATATTCTTTGATCAATGTTCCATTATAGTCATAGGCCGTACAGATTTTCAGTGTTTCAATTCCTGTCAGAACGTCAATGGAATTCAGTGAAAGATCCGTCAGTCCGCTGACTCTGCGGGCATGGCGGACAACGACGCTGTCAAACCAGCCGACGCGACGCGGACGCCCTGTCGTTGTACCGTATTCACGGCCGACTTCGCGGATTTGATCTCCAACTTCATCTTTCAATTCCGTTGGAAACGGGCCATCCCCTACACGGGATGTATATGCCTTACATACACCGACAACATGGTCGATTTTCGTTGGTCCGACACCGGATCCGATTGTGACTCCTCCCGCAACCGGATTGGATGATGTAACGAATGGATAGGTTCCCTGGTCGATATCAAGCATAACGCCCTGTGCACCTTCAAATAAGACGCGTTTGCCTTCATCGAGCGCATCATTCAGGACAACGGATGTATCACACACGTAGTCTTTGAACTGCTGTCCATATTCATAATACTCATCCAAGATATCTTCTAATTTGAAGCCTTCTGTTTCGTAAAAACGTTCCAATAGGCGGTTTTTCTCTTCGAGATTGCGTGTCAATTTTTCTTCAAAAACCTCGCGGTCCAAAAGATCGGCAATCCGAATTCCGATACGGGCGGCTTTATCCATATATGCGGGACCGATCCCTTTTTTGGTTGTACCGATTTTGTTTGCGCCTTTGCGATCCTCTTCCACCTCATCAATTTTCAAGTGATAAGGCAGAATGACATGAGCTCTGTTGCTGATTCGCAAATTGTCCGTGGAAATAGAATGGCCGTGCAAATACTCAAGCTCTTGAACAAGCGCTTTCGGATCAACGACCATCCCGTTTCCAATCACACTGATTTTATCATTATAAAAAATCCCTGACGGAATTAAATGCAGCTTATATGTAACATTGTTAAATTGAATTGTATGGCCGGCATTGTTGCCCCCCTGATAACGGGCAATCACTTCTGCGTTTTCGGATAAGAAGTCTGTAATCTTTCCTTTTCCTTCGTCTCCCCATTGTGTACCGACAACTACTACTGATGACATGCAAAAAGCACCTCCGACGGTTCGTTTCGAACCCTGATATGGAACATATACATTTTAGCAGTGCGATTCCCACACGACAAGCGAAAAACGAACATTGTTGGCGATTAAAACATTATTTGTTCGTTTTTACAAATGTTTCTTTGTTCCAATCATATTATAACCTATTATTTGGTTCGATTAACAGAATTCTATGTACCCAATTTCTTTTTCACTTTTGACCGGAAAGAAGGATCCGTCAATATTTTCAGCTGAAAACTGTTCAACTTTCTTGTCAGCTGCATTTGCTCAATCATACCCAGGTCATTGGCGAAAAAAGCGAACTCCGTCCGATTTCCCTTCTTATCTTCGGCATACATTGCATTCGTTAATACAAAAGCTGTCGAACCCCCAACGTTTTTTGAAGCTGCCTGATCTTTGATCAACTCCAGGACAAATTCCGGGTCATCCTCTTTGAATTCTTTTTTGATAAACCAGATTCCTACACCAATGAATAGTACTACGAGTAGCAGTACACCGGCAATGATCCAAAAAACCTTCTTCACTGTCACTCTCCTCCTGCTATATGATATGACCATAATCTCCCAAGGTTTCAAATCAAAAAAAAGACACCCCAAAAGAGATGCCTAAAACTATGCTCCAGGCGGAGCATCCGCTTCGTCAAACCTTCGTTCCAGGTTGACGAATTTATTGTATTCTTTTACAAAAGCCAGCTGTACGGTTCCTGTCGGGCCGTTCCGCTGTTTTGCGATAATGATTTCGATGATATTTTTATTTTCCGTTTCCTTGTCATAATAATCGTCACGGTACAGGAACGCAACGATATCGGCATCCTGCTCAATGGAGCCGGATTCCCGGATATCGGACATCATCGGCCGTTTATCCTGCCTCTGCTCGACTCCCCGGGAAAGCTGCGACAAAGCGATGACCGGAACTTCCAATTCACGCGCAAGCGCCTTGAGTGAACGGGAGATTTCCGATACTTCCTGCTGCCGGTTCTCTTTTGAGCGGCCGCTCCCTTGAATCAACTGCAAGTAGTCGATCAAGACCATCCCCAATCCGCTTTCCTGCTTCAGCCTCCGGCATTTTGACCGGATTTCGCTGACCCGGATTCCCGGTGTATCATCAATGTAAATGCCTGAATTGGATAAGCTTCCCATCGCCATCGTCAGTTTTCGCCAGTCTTCATCTGTAAGGGAGCCTGTTCTCAAATTTTGGGCATCAATATTCCCTTCAGAACAGAGCATCCTCATGACAAGCTGCTCCGCCCCCATTTCCAGGCTGAAAATCGCCACATTTTCATCCGTTTTCGTCGCTACATTTTGGGCGATATTCAGGGCAAAAGCCGTCTTACCGACAGAAGGCCGGGCCGCGACGATAATCAGATCATTACGCTGGAACCCGGCAGTCATCCGGTCCAATTCCGAGAATCCTGTCGGGATCCCCGTCACTTCCCCTTTCCGGTTATGAAGCAATTCAATATTGTCATATGTACGGACAAGGATATCTTTAATATTTTGAAAGGCTCCTGAATTCTTGCGCTGGGCCACTTCCATGATGCTTTTTTCAGCTTCATCAAGCAGGGCTTCCACTTCATCTTCCCGCGTATAACCTTCTGTCGCAATATCCGTAGCAGTTCGGATCAGACGCCGCAGCAAAGCCTTTTCTTCTACGATTCTGGCATAATAGCCGACATTGGCTGCTGTCGGGACAGATACGGAAAGCTCACTCAAATAGGAGATTCCGCCCACATCCTCCAGCAGTTTGGAGGCGGCCAGTTGTTCCGTAACGGTAACCAAATCAACGGCATGTCCTGTTTCATTTAAATGGAGCATGACTTCAAATATTTTCTGATGGGCACTGCGGTAAAAATCTTCCGGAAGCAAGATCTCCGATGCCAATACAATAGCCGCAGGATCAAGAAAAATCGCACCGATCACCGCCTGCTCAGCTTCAATATTTTGTGGCGGTGTACGGTCAACCATCAACTCATTCAATGTACAGGTCACCTCCCCTTAATCTAAACCTTTTTCGTATCCATAAAAAATGTGACCGGCAAAAAACCAGATCACATTTTTATCATTTATTCTATTTTATCACGAATCGTTCAATAGCAATATATTATTTTTGCTCCACGACATGGACATTGAGGGTTGCTGTCACTTCATGATGAAGTTTGACCGGCACTTTTGTCACGCCAAGCGTCCGGATCGGCTGGTCCATTTCAATTTTCCTGCGGTCCACTTTGATATCATGTTTCTTTTTCAGCTCATCTGCCACCTGCTTGTTTGTGATAGAGCCGAATAGCCGTCCGCCTTCTCCCGATTTTGCCTTGATCTCAACTGTAAGCTTCTCTATTTTCTCTTTCAGGTCTTTAGCATCCTGGAGGGCTTCCTCTTCCAGTCTCTGCTCTTTCTTTTGCTGGTTTTTGAGATTGGCCAAATTCCCGGGCGTTGCCTCAACTGCCAGCCCTTGTTTAAACAGGAAGTTTTGGGCATAACCGACGGCAACATCCTTCACTTCCCCTTTTTTGCCTCTCCCTTTTACATCTTTTAAAAAAATGACTTTCATGATGATTGACCTCCTTCAAAGTATTCATCCAGCACCTGTCTCAGTTGCAGCTCCGCTTCTACTACCGTGATTCCCGGAAGCTGTGCCGCTGCGTTCGTCAAATGGCCCCCACCGCCGAGCATTTCCATGATAATCTGCACATTCACTTCTCCAAGGGAGCGCGCACTGATACCCACAACATCTTCTGCCCGCTTGGAGATGACAAACGACGCAGCTACACCATCCATTGTTAATAGAGTGTCGGCCGCCTGTGCAATCATGACGGGACTGTAGACCACATCTTCCTCGCCTGTGGCGATCGTTACACCGTTCTTGTAAAATTCCATTGTTTCAATCAGTTTTGCCCTTTTAATATAAGACCCGACGTTTTCCTTCATGAAGCTTTGAACAAGAATCGTATCCGCACCCCGGGCCCGCAAATAGGAAGCCGCGTCAAATGTCCGGGACCCTGTCCTTAATGTGAAGCTTTTCGTATCTACAATAATACCTGATAAAAGGGCCGTCGCTTCCAGCATGTGCAGTTTTTTGCCCTTCGGCTGGTATTCGAGCAGTTCCGTCACAAGCTCGGCTGTGGACGATGCGTATGGCTCCATATAAACAAGGAGCGGCTTGTTGATAAAATCTTCGCTTCTTCGGTGATGGTCAATGACTACGACTCGGTCGGTCTTGCCGAGCAGCTTTTCTTCAATGACCAGAGAAGGTTTATGTGTGTCCACAACAACAAGCAGCGTCTTCTCCGTTGCGATTTCCAATGCATCTTCCGGAGATATGAGCCTGGAATATAGCTCCGGCTCTTCTTTCAATTTGTCTACAAGCCTTTTGACGCTTGAATCAATATCATTGAAGTCTATGACAATATAGCCTTCCTTTTCATTCATCTCTGCCGCTTTTCTGATTCCTATAGCAGACCCGATTGCATCAAGATCAGGGAATTTATGCCCCATAACGATGACCTTGTCGCTTCCCAGGATCAAATCTTTCAATGCATGCGAGATGACACGGGCGCGGACACGGGTTCTTTTCTCCATTGGATTCGTTTTCCCGCCGTAAAATTTTAGTTTTCCATTCGGCAGTTTCATTGCGACCTGGTCTCCTCCACGTCCCAAGGCCAAATCAAGGCTTGATTGGGAGAGTGCCCCGAGCTCAGGGAAATCCGAAACGCCAAGCCCTACACCGATGCTTAAAGTAATCGGCACATGCTGCTTCGCTGTCGTTTCCCTTACGACATCCAGTATAGAGAACTTATCTTTCTCCAGCTCACGCAAAGTTTTTTCATTAAATAAAATGATAAACCGATCGGAAGATGTTCTTTTTAAAAAAATGCCGTGTTCCAATGCCCATTCATTCAACAAAGCGGTGACTGTACTATTCAGTTCACTTTTCGCCTGGTCATTCATTCCCTGTGTCGCATCATCATAGTTGTCGATCATGATTGTAGCGATAACCTGCCGTTCATCCTGGTATCGCTTCATGATTTCCATTTCTTCGGTTACATCGAAAAAATATAGAAGGCGTTCTTCATTTTTCAATAAAACACGGTATTTTCGTTCATTCAATGTAATAATTTCAGATTCTTTTTCCTGCTGAATGGGAGGAATGAGCGATTCCGCTATCTCATAGAGTGAACGGCCGACAAGGGAAGTTTCATCCAGCCGTGATGCCATATAAGCATTGGTCCATTCAATGATATAATCATCGTTGATCAGCATCACCCCGATCGGCATCTCCAGCAATGCTTCTTCCCCCACTTTTTTCACCCGGTGAGAAAGTGTAGAAATATACTTTTCGATTTCGCTTATCCTATCCTTTTGGGATTTTAAAAATAAACCAAAGAATATTACGAGCAAGAGAGCTCCTATCGCGCCTGCCCACCAGTATTGGAAACTGATGATTACAAGAAGAACGGCGCTTAAAGCCACAATCCCGATGATAGGAGGAAAGCTCTTCTTTCTATTTATATATGGCGGCATCCTTTCAGCTCCCTTTACTCCATAATTGTTTTTTCCGGCATTATTTTTTTGCCAGTCGCTGTCTTAAATCGAAACCTAAATCAATTATACCCAATAACCTGACAAGAGAGAAAAACAAAGGCAATAAAAGAGTCATAACCGTTGCAGCAATCGGTATGGCTTTCGACCAATTTTTCACATGGCTGTAATAGAAAATAAAGGCCAGCCCCTGGATCAGCAGCAGGATCTGCAAGATATAGGCGGCATTGATAATGGCCATATGCAAAAACGTTCCCTCTTCGGGTTTAAGAAAAAGGGACCCGATCAAGGTAATTAAATAATACCATAAGATGCTTTGCGGTAATTTAGCCGTCCTGAAAGGAGGGAATTTCGGCACGTCAACCCCAAACTTCCTGATGATCGGAAAGTTGACCGCCATAGCTAAAAAGACGGATAAAAATGCACTGCCCAGCAATAAGCTTGGAGCCAGTGTTTTCATCAACCGGATCATTTCTTGAAGCTGCTGCGCCATGTTTGGATCAGGAGTCTGTCCAAATGTTCTCATTAAGTCAGCATACTGCTCGGCTGATGCTGATAAAATTTTGGCCGTTTCATTTAGAAAGTTGAACTCAAATAACTGGACTGCTATCACATAAAATAGTACAAGATTCCCCAAAAATACAAGGCTCGAAGCCATATAGGCAACCATTTTACTTTTTCCAGTCCGAATGCAATACCCCATCATTGTACCTGTTGTACCATATAAAACAGCAAACAGAGCCCCCAGTACAGCGCCTGCAATTATAGCCATAAAAATAGCACCCACAACTAAAACAATGCTGTTTTTCAAAGGATATTTGGAGCTGTACAAAAGAAAAGGCAGTATCAAAAAAAGCTGAGTAACGAGCGTTGCCACCGGAACATAGACAGAAAGGAGCAAAAGCACCGTAAAAACAGCAAGCAGCAACGCTCCTTCTGTCAACATGCGGGTATTTTTCACATTGTCACCTCATTAAGTATGTACCAGTCTATTTTAACAAAAAAAAACCGATAAGTCCCAAGATACACGGGAGGCAGTTTATAAGGGAAAAAGGCAAGGTATATATTTGCAATAAAGAAAAGCGCAAGCACCTTGATTAGCGCGGGCAAACAAGACGATTCCCGAGGAGGCAGTTCGTAAGCGAACAGGGAAGCGGCTTGATCCTTGCGGGGCTAGGCGCTGGAACTGGACATTACGTACCCTTTGTTCGAAGAGAAAATTCGGTAAAATTTTATGCTTTCTATACCAATAAAAGGGAGCAGCAAGGATTTCTCCCCACTGCTCCCTTTTTATTATTCCCCTGCCACGAATGGAAGAAGTGCCATTTGACGAGCACGTTTGATAGCTACTGTCAATTTGCGCTGGTATTTGGCGCTTGTTCCAGTCACACGGCGCGGAAGAATTTTTCCACGTTCAGAAATGAACTTTTTAAGTAGATCAACATCTTTGTAGTCGATGTGTGTAATGCCGTTTGATGTAAAGTAACATACTTTCCGGCGTCTACGTCCGCCTCTGCGTCCACCTGCCATTTAAAACCCTCCTTCGCAATTTCATTAAAATGGAAGATCGTCATCCGATATGTCGATCGGTTGTCCATCATTTGAGAATGGGTCTTCATCTGTCCGAGTATAGCCCTGGTTCCTTTGATCGCCGTAGGAGGAGCCTTGGCTTCGCTGGCCGCTGCCATCGAATGAGCTTCCGCCAAAGTCGCCGCCGCGATCTTGTGATGCAGCACTTCTTGGTTCCAGAAATTGAACATTGTCTGCAACCACTTCAGTGATATATACCCGTTTTCCATCCTGATCATCATAGCTGCGTGTCTGCAAACGGCCGTCCACCCCTGCCAAGCTTCCCTTTTTCAAGTAGTTGGCAATATTTTCTGCCTGGCGGCGCCAAGCAACACAAAAGATAAAGTCTGCTTCACGTTCCCCCTGCTGGTTGGTAAACGTACGGTTAACAGCTAATGTGAAGTTCGCAACCGGCACTCCGTTCGGCGTATAGCGCAAATCCGGATCTTTAGTTAATCGGCCAACTAATACTACTCGGTTCATCATCAGAATCAACCTCTTCCCGATTTACTATTCTTACATTGTTCCACGTGGAACATTATTTCTGTTTATTTTTCTTCTTCTTTGATTACGATATGACGGATGATATCATCGTTGATTTTAGCAAGACGGTCGAATTCCTGAACTGCTTCAGGACTTGCATTTGTGTGGATTAAGCGATAGTAACCTTCTCGGAAATCCTCAATCTCATATGCCAAGCGACGCTTGCCCCAATCCTTCGATTCGATGATTTCTGCCCCTTGGGAAGCAAGAATATTATCGAAACGCTCTACAACAGATTGTCTCGCTTCTTCCTCAATATTAGGGCGAATGATGTACATGATTTCGTACTTTCTCATCAATGGTCCACCTCCTTATGGTCTGTGCGGCCCTCAAAAATAATTAAGGGCAAGGAGCAACTTTCATTACTCACAGAGAAAAATTATAACATAAAGGACCCAATAAAACAAATATCAATTTTTCATCTTTTCGGCTGCGTCAACAATCTTTATTGGTTCTTTTTATCATTATAGAACACACGTTCCAAATAATCAATCCCTTATTAAAAAATAAAGCCATGCTTGCCTTCATGGCTTGCATGGCTTTCCATTTATTCTTCTTCCTTATTTTCGTATGCATCCCGGGATGGATTGAAGGCAAGATCCAAATCCGGATCTTCGGCAAATTCCGTTCCGTAGTTAGGCCGGACGGCTGACCTTTCATCCAGAACCGGACTTGTAAAGTTTTCATCATCCTCCACTGTTTCCCGATCAAAGAAATATGACAAGCAAATAAGGCCGCTTAATCCGACCAAGGTATAAATTAACCGCGACAACCCTGCAGTTTGTCCGCCGAATATGGCAGCCACGAGGTCAAACCTGAATAATCCGATCAATCCCCAGTTGACGGCACCAATAATAACCAAGGCCAAAGCAATCTTCCGTAAAGTATTCATGTGGCACACCCCCTTTTTTCTTCAAAGGAACCAACAGCTTTGCTATTGATTTCGTACTATTATTTGAAAAAAAGGGATGTTTTATACTTTTACAAGGAGGGTTGCTGCAATTTTATTTTTTAGCGGCAGCCTGTTCTCTCAACATGAACTTTTGCAGCTTCCCGCTTGCATTCCTCGGAAGCTCATCCATGAATTCGTAGCGGCGCGGTCTTTTATACCGGGCAAGCCGGTTATTTTCCGTACAAAACTTGTCAAGTTCCCCGGCTGTCAAAGAAAGGTCTTTCTTCACCACAAAAGCGACAACCCTTTCTCCCCATATTTCATCAGGCTCACCGACAACAGCTGCATCCAAAACGCCGGGGTGTTCGAATAAGACATCTTCGACTTCCCTCGAATAGATATTTTCACCGCCGGAAATGATCATATCTTTCACACGGTCACTCACCCACAAATAGCCTTCGTTGTCCATGTATCCAATATCCCCGGAATGGTACCATCCTTTGTACAGCGCTTCTTTTGTGGCATCTGGGCGGTTAAAGTACTCGAGCATGGTACTTGGCCCCCTCACAATGATTTCTCCCAATTCCCCGGGAACGCAAATATCTTCGGGATCGGATGGTATTCCTTCCTTTACCTTAACTACCCTTATTTCATGATTGACCAAAGCTTTTCCAGCCGCTCCTGATTTTGATAATTGCTCATCATCATATAAAACGGAAATAGCTGGGCCCATTTCGGTCATTCCATATGCCTGGAATATATCGATACCCAAAGTATTATTTACTTCTTTTACAAGGGCCGGAGCCATGGGAGCACCGCCATATAGCCCTGCACGCAAACTGGAAAAATCAGCCTCCGTCAAATCTTCGCGCAGCATCATATTCCACATTGTCGGCGCAGCAAAAAAATGGGTGATCTTCTCTTCTTTTATCGCCTGAACAAGCTCCCTGGCATCAAAATGGTGCATGATAATATTTGAGCCGCCCATCATAAGGCGCGGAAGGAAAGCACAATGGAGCTCGGCACAGTGAAACATAGGTGCTATACACAGGCCCCTTTCATTTTTTGTCACTCGCATGACGGCTGACATAATCAGACTTTGATCCACCATATTACGATGGGAATGGACGACACCTTTAGGCATCCCTGTCGTTCCTGAAGTATACATGATAGCATAGGGATCATTTTCATCGAGCTCACAATCCGGCCTCTCGCTCGTTGCTTTGGAAATTTCCCCGTAATAATCTTTTGCAAACGAATCAGGCTCATCAATGCACCAAAACTGGATATCCGAAATGTTCTTGGCGGCATGTGCAACCGGACCGCCCGTTGCTTTTTCATACAGCACGATTTTCGGGGCTGCATCACGTAAAATGAATTCCAATTCTTTTCCCATTAGGCGAAAATTGATGGGGTTGAAAACTGCTCCGATTTTCATACAGGCAAACAGAGTAGTTGCAAATTCAGCTGTGTTATATAAAACAGTGGATACCCTGTCTCCTTTTTCTACTCCCGCATTTTTAAATGCATTGGCAAGTTTATTTACCTCTTGGTCCCAATCACTGTAGGTCCAGCTTTTTCCCAGTCTCCGATCCGCAAGCCCTTCCTTTAGAGGAAACTTTGCAACAGTTTGCTCAAATACATCCCTGAGTGTAGGTCCTCCCATGTATACCACTCCCTGTATTGATATTTACTGCTCTAATCGTTCAATAATCGTTGCGTTCGCCATGCCGAAACCTTCACAAATCGCCTGAAGCCCGTGTTTTTTACCTTGCCTTTCCAATTCATGGACCAATGTCGTCATGATTCTTGCCCCGCTTGCTCCAAGCGGATGCCCTAATGCGATCGCACCTCCATTCACATTCAATTTTGCCGGGTCCGCCCCTGTTTCCTTCAGCCAATGAAGCGGGACAGAGGCGAAGGCTTCATTTACTTCAAATAAATCTATATCGGAAAGATTCATTCCGGCTTTTTCCAATGCTTTTTCCGTTGCTGCTACTGGTCCTGTCAGCATCAATGTGGGGTCAGACCCCACCACTGACCTGGAAATGACCTGGAAGCGGGGTTTCAGTCCGAGTCGCTCCGCTTTTTCTCGGGACATGAGCAATATGGCTGCAGCCCCGTCGCTGATTTGGCTTGCGTTGCCTGCGGTGACTTTTCCGTTTTTTAAAAAAGGAGGTTCCAAAGCTGCCAGTTTCTCCATTGATGTATTTTCGCGGGGGCCTTCATCTTTGTTCACAGTACCATTTTTCGTGCTGACTTCCATGATCTCACGGTCAAATCGCCCTTCCTTGATCGCCCTTACCGCTTTTTCATGGCTCTCCAAAGAAAATCGGTCCAGTTCTTCTCTGGAAAAACCCCATTGTTCTGCAATCCGTTCCGCTGAAAGACCTTGATTGATCATTTCATAACGCTCCGTTAACAGGCTGCTGTTTTTCGCTCCCTGCAAATTTGAAAACATGGGGACGCGGGACATGCTTTCCACTCCGCAAGCTATGACCACATCCATATCTCCGCTTAAAATCGCCTGGCATGCAAAATGGACAGCCTGCTGGCTTGAACCACACTGCCTGTCGATTGTGACTCCCGGGACCGTTATAGGAAATCCCGCTATCA
The DNA here is from genome assembly GCF_003605365.2 of Siminovitchia fortis. Taxonomy (GTDB): domain Bacteria; phylum Bacillota; class Bacilli; order Bacillales; family Bacillaceae_C; genus Siminovitchia; species Siminovitchia fortis. The sequence goes on along the minus strand of NZ_QYTU02000023.1, from coordinate 26,691 downwards.
ATGCTGCCAGCCTTGCGACATCATTCGCCTGCTCACTCGTTTGTGTAACGCAGCCGGCAATGACATCCTCCACGTGGCTCGCTTCTACTTCAGCCCTTTCAGTGACTTCCTTTAAAACCATGGCAAGCAGTTCGTCCGGGCGTATATGACTTAGCATCCCGTTCCTTTTTCCAACCGGTGTCCTAACAGCTTCAACTATGACAACTTCCCTCAAACATTTCTCCCCCTTAATTATTAGAAAGCGCTTACTTTCTTTTTTCGATAGACTACAGCTGTTCTCCTTCCTATAAAAAAGAAAAAGCCTGCAAACTTGTTCACAGACTTTCTCGTAGTTAAGGAAATTATAAAATGCTCAGGTTTTGAGTAACTTATTTGTCACTTAATGCTACGTCCGGCTCCAGCGCCTTTGTTCTACTCTTATACATTAAACCGGAAATGGATAACATCCCCATCCTGTACCAAATATTCTTTTCCTTCTAACCGGACTTTTCCAGCTTCTCTAGCGGCGGCCATTGAGCCGGCATCCAGCAAATCATCATAGGAGACCGTTTCTGCGCGGATAAAGCCTTTTTCAAAATCCGTATGGATGATTCCGGCACACTGTGGGGCTTTCATTCCTTTTTTGAATGTCCATGCCCGGACTTCTTGCTCCCCCGCTGTAAAATAAGTAGCCAATCCCAGAAGATGGTATGCCGCACGGATCAATTGATCCAGTCCGGACTCTTCGATTCCCAATTCTTCAAGGAACATCGCTTTTTCGTCATCGTCGAGCACAGCGATCTCTTCTTCGATTCTGGCACTGATGATAATGACTTCCGCGTTATCTTTTTCCGCATAATCCATCACTTTTTTTACATATTCGTTGCCCGACGGATCAGCCAAATCGTCTTCTCCGACATTTGCTACGTATAAGACAGGCTTGCTTGTCAGCAAATGGAGCTGCTTGACAATTTTAAGCTGGTCATCAGAAAAATCAATGGCTCTTGCCGGCTGGTCAGATTCGAAAGCGGCTTTCAACTTGCTCAGCACTTCAAATTCCGCCATGGCTTCCTTGTCTTTTTGCTTCGCCATTTTTTCAACGCGGCCAATGCGTTTTTCAACGGTTTCCAAGTCCGCCAAAATCAATTCAAGATTAATCGTCTCAATATCGTCAATCGGATCGACTTTTCCCGATACATGCGTAATGTCACCATCTGCAAAACAGCGGACGACGTGGCATATGGCATCCACTTGGCGAATATGGGACAGGAATTTATTTCCGAGCCCTTCCCCTTTGCTCGCGCCTTTGACGATCCCGGCAATATCAGTGAATTCAAAAGCCGTCGGTACAGTTTTCTTCGGCTTGACAAGTTCAGTTAACTTTTGGAGACGGTGGTCCGGAACTTCCACGATTCCAACATTTGGGTCAATCGTACAGAATGGATAGTTCGCCGCTTCCGCTCCCGCTTTCGTAATTGCATTAAATAAGGTTGACTTGCCTACGTTTGGCAAACCAACAATCCCTGCTGTTAGGGCCATTTCGGTCACTCCTCTTTGTCGGGGCAGACTCTGCCCCCAATCCATTCATAATTATAGAGACTGAAAGGCAAAAGCGCAAGATGAATCGCTGGAAGCCTTTTTCGTGTTTGCCTGCGAGGCATCGAGGGCCTCCTGCTCTTTAAAAGAACAAAGGCGCAAGCGCCTGTTTATCGACGTACAGACTGGAGCGCTTCTGACGAGATAAAGGAAACACGCGCAGCGGAGCGGAGCGATGTTGACTTATCGTAGGAAGAAGCGTGAAGTCTGCTAGTCGATAGGCGCTGGAGCCGGACGCAGCACTAAGTGACAAATAAGTTACTTACAACCTGAGCATTTTATAATTTCTAAACAATGAAAAAGCATGAAGTCACTCCTCATGCTTTTCCAAGATCTTTTTCATTTTTCTTGTGAATTCCCGCCTCGGCAGCATGACGCTATGCCCGCACCCTTCACATTTCATGCGGATATCCATCCCCATCCGGATGATCCGCCAACGATTGGTTCCGCATGGATGAGGTTTCTTCATTTCAACAACGTCGTGAAGGTCAAATTCCTTTTTCTCCATTCTTATCCCCCTTGTCGGTCACCTAAATGATTGTCCTGCCGGTGTACGTTCCCTTGCATCATCACAATGCGCTGATACGGGATGTCCACCTGATGGGCATCTAATGCAAGCTTAATGGCCTTTCTCAGCTCTCTTGCAATAAACGCATTTTGAAGCGGCAATGTCTCCGCAGTTACCCTTAGTACAATTTCGGAAGCACCCAATTGCTGAACCCCTAGTACGCTGGGCGTCCCTACGATCTGTTCATATTTTTCCGGCATCGTTTCCAGCACATTTTCAATGAGGCTTTCCACTTTCTTCAGATCTGCCTGATACCCAAGATAAATATCTACAACAGCTACACTGTTATGCAGGGAAAAATTTGTCACTTCCGTAATGTTGCCGTTTTGAAGAATATATAATTCACCGGTCCAGTTCAATATTTTTGTTGTCCGGAGGCCAATTTCATCGACGGTACCCTCAAACTCCCCGATTCGAACATAGTCGCCTACGGAAAATTGATCTTCAAAGATGATGAAAAAGCCGCCAATAATGTCTTTTACAAGATTCTGTGCGCCAAAGCCTACAGCCAGGCCCAGAATCCCCGCACCAGCCAGGATTCCTGTCACATTGATTGTCAATGCCGAAAGAATCATGACGATAGCAATAAAATACACCGTATACGTCAAGATATTTTGCAAAAGCTTGATAAGGGTTGCTTCACGCCTCTCTGAAAATTGCAGCGGCACCTTCGATCTTCTTTTAAAAATTCTTCCGATCGCAGCCTTTCCGACTCGTATGATGATAGAAGACAAAATAATAATAATAATGATTTTTAAGGCTATAAATCCATATTTAATCCATAATTCAGGGTCGGTCAGCTTATCTATAAATAGGTTCGTATTTTTTTCGAGTTTTTCAAGTTCTTTAAGTTGTTCATCCATTGAGTTCACCTGACTCGTTTCTTAAATTCGTTTCTTTATTTTATCAATAATTCATGTCCCTTTCCAATGACACACAAAAAGTCCTCCCTAACCCCATCTCCATGTATAGAAAACGGCGGTTCTTCGTATACTGTTTATCAAATGGAAATTAAAACGACGGAGCTAAAGGGGGATTGGAGTGGAGCAACAGAATATAATTGATGCAATTGTGCATTTTGAGGATCAAGCTGCTGTCCATAAAATATCAGATGCACTTTTGGACCTTCTTCCCTCGCAGAAAAATCAGCCTGTCGTCATCATATGCATCGGGACAGACCGGTCAACCGGAGATTCGCTCGGACCGTTAATCGGATCCTTCTTGCATGAGGCCGGAATGAACTTTTTTCATGTGTACGGAACATTGGAGAACCCCGTTCATGCCATGAACCTGAAGGATATTTTGGCTCATGTAAAAAAAACATACAAAAACCCGTTCATCATTGGGATCGACGCCTGTTTGGGCAGGATAGCAAACATCGGTGAAATCAAGGTCGGAACAGGCCCAATCAAGCCCGGAGCGGGGGTAAATAAAAAGCTCCCGGAAGTAGGCGACGCTTTTATCACCGGAATCGTCAATATGGCCGGCCATCTGGAATTTGTCGTGCTTCAAAATACGCGGCTGAATCTTGTCATGAAGCTGGCAAAAAAGATTGCTGCAGCCCTTGTCGAGACGGACAGAATATACGACAAAAAAAGAACCTTCCAGTCAATCGGTTTCAACTTTGTAAAAAGGAAATCGGCTAAATAGCAAAACGGAAAGGCAAGACATTAACGCGTTAAAGCGGCGGGGGCCTGTCCCCAGGCCTTCTTCCTGTTTCTTTTACATTATTTTCACTTGAAAAATATGTATCATTGTAACAATTACCGCCACTACCAGAATGCTTGGCAGCAGGTTGGCCACCCGGATCTTCGTCAAGCCGACCAAATTCAGGCCGATTGCAAAAATCATAATTCCTCCGGTTGCTGTCATTTCCAATATAAAAACATCCATCAATTCCTGTGGTACAAGCCGATTGATCTGGGTTGCAAACAAAGCGAGTGTTCCCTGATAAAGAACGACCGGAATGACGGAAAAAATGACGCCAATTCCGAGTGTTGTCGATAAAATAAGGGCAGTGAACCCATCGATAATCGCTTTCGTGTACAGCACATTGTGGTCATTCCGGATTCCGCTGTCAAGCGCTCCAAGAATTGCCATTGCGCCAATCACGAAAATGAGCGTGGCAGTGACAAAGCCCTGAGCAATGCTCCCAGTACCGCCAAAACCACCCATCTTTCTTTCCAGCCATCGGCCCACAGCGGCAAGCTTATCATCGAGTGCCCACCATTCACCCAGCACAGCACCAACAACAAGGCTGATGATGACGATTAAAAAGTTTTCGCTTTTAAATCCCATCTGCAGCCCGAGAACTATGACCGCCAATCCGATTCCATACATGACTGTTTCCTTCATTTTTTCCGGAATGGATTGAAGGAATCTTCCAAGCAGTGTGCCAATAATAATACAGATTCCATTAATAATCGTACCCATTAAAACCATGAACTCACCTGACTCTTCCTATAATGAAGCAGTCACTCTCTTAACTCCATTATTTCCAAAATGCGTTCCAGATCTTCCTGGGAAAGAAACTCGATTTCGATCTTTCCCTTTTTCTTCGTTTGGCTAATTGTAACAGTTGTTCCAAACTTTTCTCTCAGACGATCTTCCCGTTCCCTTATAAAAACATCCTTCTTAATCGTTTTCTTTTTTGTTTCACGTGGAACATTTTCATTTAATCTTTGGATCAGCTTCTCCAGCTGGCGGACATTCAATCCTTCTTTTATTGTTTGTTCCGCGACGGAAACCATCTTGTTCTTCTGTTTGAGCCCAAGCAATGTCCTGCCATGGCCCATGGATAATTTCCCCTCTGTAATCAAGTTTTGGATTTTTGGCGGCAGTGTAAGCAGCCGGATATGATTGGCAATATAAGGCCTGCTTTTACCAAGCCTTTTGGCCAGATCTTCCTGCGTAACACCGAGCCTGTCCATTAAAGTTTGATAGGCGGCCGCTTCTTCCATTGGCGTCAAATCCTCGCGCTGCAGGTTTTCCAAAACTGCAAGCTCCATCATTTGGGAATCATTAAATTCTCTGATCACCGCAGGAATTCTTTTTAAATGGGCCGCTTTAGCCGCGCGGAACCGCCTTTCCCCGGCAACAATTTCGTAACTCTTCCCGTTTTTTCTTACAATGATCGGCTGTAAAATCCCATGCTCTTTAATAGATTCCTTGAGCTCGGCAATCGCTTCGGCGGAAAAATTTTTCCTTGGTTGATAGGGATTAGGCTTGATTTCAGTCAATTGGATTTCCCGTACCGTCTCCTCTGTTCCTACATCCACATCTATGTTCGCAAACAAAGCATTAATGCCTTTTCCCAGTCCTTTAGCCAACTTCAGCCACTTCCTTTGCGAGTTCTAGATAAACTTCCGCTCCCCTTGATCTGGGATCGTAAATGATGATCGGCTGCCCGTGACTCGGCGCTTCACTCAGCCGGATGTTTCTTGGAATCACCGTTTGATAAACCTTATTTTGAAAGTATTTCTTCACTTCCTGAATGACTTGGAGACCGAGATTTGTCCGGGCATCCAGCATCGTCAGGAGCACACCCTCTATCATCAGTTCCTGATTCAAATGTTTCTGTACAAGCCGGACTGTATTTAACAGCTGGCTGAGCCCTTCCAGTGCATAATATTCGCATTGAACAGGGATCAATACCGAATCAGACGCCGTTAAGGCGTTGATTGTCAGCAATCCGAGCGACGGAGGGCAGTCTATCAAAATAAAATCATATTGATCCCTTACTTCGTCCAAAGCACGTTTCAGACGGACTTCCCTTGAGATGGTCGGTACAAGCTCAATTTCGGCACCCGCCAGTTGAATGGTCGACGGGACTACCGACAGATTTTCCACTGCCGTCTCCTGAATCACTTTTTTAATATCTGTATCATCAACGAGCACGTCATAGACGCATTCATTGACCTCCCCTTTATCAATCCCCGCTCCGCTTGTCGCATTCCCTTGCGGATCTATATCTACAATTAATACTTTTTTTCCGATGTAAGCCAAACAGGCCCCTAAATTGATGGAGGTTGTCGTTTTTCCGACGCCCCCTTTTTGGTTGGCTATGGAAATAATCTTTCCCAACAATTTCACCTACCCCTTACTTCCTACGAAGATTGTTCGCACCTCATCCATTTTATCAAATAATGAACAATTATTTTATCGTAATCTAAAAAAATGGGAAACTTGTTTTTTCAAGCTTCCCATGGCCAGGTTAAATAATCTATTTTTCTTTGTTTTTTGGAATTTTAATAGTGATTTGATAGTAATGGTCGAAATCTTCTTCCGTGGAATCCAGCTTAATTCCTGTGTCAGCCACCATTGAAAGCGACTGGCGGATGGTGTTGACGGCAATCCGCATATCTTTGCTGACGGCTTTCCGCCTTTTGGCCGGCTTGGGCTTTTCATCCGAAAGCATCCTGGCCACTTGTTCTTCCGTCTGTTTGACATTTAAATTCTTTTCGATGATCATTTCCATTAATTTTATCTGTTTATCGGATTCTTTTAATGGAATCAAAGCACGGGCATGGCGCTCGGTAATTTCCTTTTTTAGAAGGCCTTCCTGTATCTCTTCCGGAAGTTTAAGAAGGCGAAGTTTGTTTGCCACAGTGGATTGGCCTTTTCCAAGCCTCTGGGCCAACGCTTCCTGCGTCAAATTATGAAGTTCCAGCAGTTTTCCGTATGCCATGGCTTCCTCAATCGGAGTCAGTTCCTCCCTTTGCAGGTTTTCAATCAAAGCGACGGAAGCTGTCTCGGTATCATTCAGATTTTTAATGATAGCGGGTATTTCTTCCCAGCCAAGCATCTGGACAGCGCGGAATCTTCGTTCGCCTGCTATGATTTCAAATTGTTCATTCCCTGCTTCCCTGACAACAATCGGCTGGATGATTCCATGTGTATGGATCGTACGGGCCAGTTCTTCTATCTTTGAATCATCAAAAATAGTCCGCGGCTGGAACCGGTTCGGAAAAATGGCGGAAACAGAAATATTTCTTACTTCTTCCCGTTCTGCCAGATCCTCTGCTTCTGCCTCTATCTCATTCTCTGCCGGCAGCTCTTTATCACCCAACCCAAAAAAACGCGAGAAAGGATGTTTCATCCTTCTACACCACCTTGAAATAGTAACTCCCTTTTATACATCATACTATTTTTTCTTCTATTTTTCCTGCCGAACTTTTGCTCTATCTTCTATAAAATTATTCCAACGGCAATTTATTCGGAGTGCCCGGCTTGCGCGGATATTTTTTGGGTGTTTTTTTCACCTTTTCCACAATGACGATATTCCGTTCGCTTTCTTCAATCGGCAGTTGGAAAGAATGGACATCCGCCAATTTTCCGCCAAGCAGCTTGACCGCTTTTTCACCTGCAGCAAGCTCCTCTTCGGCATTGGTCGCTTTTAAAGCAACGAACAATCCGCCCTCTTTGACGAGCGGCAGGCAAAGTTCAGCCAAAACGGACATTCTTGCAACAGCACGCGCCGTCACGATATCAAACTGCTCCCGGAACTCTTCTTTTTTTGCAAAAGTTTCCGCCCTGTCATGGTAAAAGAATGTATCATCAAGTTCCAATTCTTTTGCAAGCTCATGCAAAAAAGTGATCCGCTTTTTCAACGAATCTACGATCGTCACTTTGATTTCCGGAAAACAGATTTTCAGCGGAATGCTCGGAAATCCGGCTCCCGCTCCCACATCACAAAGCGACAGTGGCTGACTCAAATCGAGAAAAAAAGCGGCGCTCACCGAATCATAGAAGTGCTTCAAATACACTTCATCATGATCGGTGATCGCTGTCAGGTTCATTTTTTCATTCCACTCTACAAGGATCTTGTAATAAAGCTCGAATTGCTCCAGCTGGCGGGCGCTTAACTCAATTCCATTGTTCTTTAATTGTTCCGTAAATTCCTCAATATTCATTGGCTGACCCTTTCTTAAGCATATGGATAATGATTGTCCAGCTTCAGCGCCTATCGACTAGCAGACTTCGCGGACTCCTCCTACGATAAGTCAACATCGGCTCGCCTGTGGCTTCGCCGTGTTTCCTTTATCTCGTCGGAGCCGCTCCAGTGTCTAGCTTCAGACGGCAGGGGCTCGAGGTCGCTTCGGTCAATCCAATGAAGTCAAAGAACGACTTCACTGGATTGCCCTCCAGCGCTTGTCGCCCCTAAACGGCCGTCTTCCGCATTTCAGTCTGTACGTCGATGGGCAGGCGCTTGCGCTTTTCTATAATCAGTCATCTCCCGATACTCTGGCAATTTTTCCATGTTCAATATATACCAACAGGATGGAAATATCCGCCGGATTGACTCCTGAAATGCGGGATGCCTGGGCGATGGACAGCGGGCGCACTTTGTTCAGCTTCTGGCGCGCTTCTGTCGCTATGCCATTGATGGCATCATAATCAATATCTTCAGGGATTTTCTTATTCTCAAGCTTTTTCAGCTTTTCCACCTGCTGCAGTGATTTTTCGATATATCCTTCATACTTGATCTGAATTTCCACTTGGTCGATCACATCTTCAGACAGTTCTTTTTCCGGGGGTATCAACTGGGCAATATGGGAATATTTCATTTCCGGGCGCTTCAATAGATCGGATGCACGGATCCCGTCCTTCAATTCGCTTCCGCCTGCTTCGCGGATGAGTGCCTGTGTTTGCTCATTCGGTTTTAAAATCGTCTTTTGCAGGCGTTTGATTTCTGCTTCTATATCTGCTTTTTTCTTCGTGAATTTCTCATATCTTTCCTGGGAAATTAATCCGATTTCATAACCGAGATCCGTCAAACGGAGATCACAGTTGTCCTGGCGGAGCAAAAGCCGGTATTCTGCACGTGAAGTCAGCAGGCGATACGGCTCGTTCGTTCCCTTTGTGACAAGGTCATCAATCAGGACACCGATATATGCATCGGAACGGCTTAAGATGACTTCCTCTTTTCCAAAAATATTTCTCGCCGCGTTAATTCCCGCCATCAAACCTTGGGCGGCCGCTTCCTCGTAACCGGACGTTCCGTTGATCTGTCCGGCAGTGTAAAGATTTTTGATCTTTTTTGTTTCCAGTGTCGGCCACAGCTGGGTAGGCACGATGGCATCATATTCAATGGCATATCCCGGTCTCATCATACGGGCATTTTCAAGTGCAGGGATTGTTTTGAGCAGTTCATGCTGAACTTCTTCCGGCAAGCTGGTTGACAGTCCCTGAACATATACTTCGTTCGTATGCCGCCCTTCCGGTTCAAGAAAAATCTGATGGCGCGGTTTATCATTGAAACGGACGACCTTATCTTCAATGGAAGGACAGTAGCGGGCGCCGGTTCCTTTAATCATTCCTGAAAACATCGGGGAACGGTGCAGATTTTCATCGATCAGCCTGTGTGTATGTTCATTCGTATACGTCAGCCAGCATGGAAGCTGGTCTGTGATCATTTTCGTTGTTTCATAGCTGAATGCCCTTGGCTCTTCGTCGCCGGGCTGGATTTCCGTCAGGCTGTAGTCAATTGTCTGGCTGTTAATTCTAGGCGGTGTCCCTGTTTTGAACCGTTCCATGTCAAATCCAAGCTCCTGCAGATGTTCCGAAAGCTTGATGGATGGCTGCTGATTGTTCGGGCCGCTCGAATATTTCAGCTCACCCAAAATAATTTCACCGCGAAGGAACGTTCCTGTTGTGATGACAACAGCTTTTGAACGGTAAACGGCGCCTGTCATCGTGACAACGCCATGGCATACTCCGTCTTCTACAAGCAGCTTGTCGACCATTCCCTGATGCAATGTCAGATTCGGTTCATTTTCAAGTGTATTTTTCATTTCATGCTGGTACTGGAACTTGTCGGCCTGTGCGCGCAAAGCTTGGACTGCCGGTCCTTTTCCGGTATTCAGCATTCTGATTTGAATGGCAGTTTTATCGATGTTCTTTCCCATCTCGCCGCCGAGCGCGTCGATCTCCCTGACAACAACACCTTTAGCCGGTCCGCCGATGGACGGGTTGCACGGCATGAAAGCGACCATGTCCAGGTTGATGGTGATCATCAAAGTTTTCGCACCCATTCTGGCGGCCGCCAGGCCCGCTTCGCATCCGGCATGACCTGCTCCCACTACAATGATGTCATACTGGCCTGCTTCATATTGCTGCATGCGTCTTACCTCCTTTAAATTATTTCCCTAAACAAAATTGCGAGAATAGCTGATCGATCAAACTATCCTGTACCGTGTCTCCAATGATTTCACCAAGCAGTTCCCACGTCCTCGTCATATCGATTTGGACAATGTCAATCGGAGTGCCCGCCGCAATGCCTGCCTGCACATCTTCGATCGCCTGAAGCGCCTGATGCAAAAGGGCGATATGGCGGCTGTTTGAAACATACGTGATATCGCCGGCTTCCAATTCCCCATGGAAAAACATATCGGCTATCCCCTGCTCCAGATCGTCAATCCCTTCTTCCTGTAGCAATGAAGTAGTAATGATCCGATGCTTGCCTGCGACTTTTTTGACTTGTTCCATATCTATTTTCCTTGGCAAATCCGTCTTATTGACGATGACAATGACATCCATGCCTTCAACAGCTGCAAACAGCTGCTTATCCTCCGGAGTGAACGGCTCTGCCGAATTCAACACAAGCAAAATAAGATCCGCTTCCTTGAGGACCTTCCTTGACCGCTCGACACCGATTCTTTCCACTATATCTTCCGTTTCCCTAATACCCGCTGTATCCACCAGGCGCAAAGGTACTCCGCGAACATTCACATATTCTTCAATGACATCCCTTGTTGTTCCAGGAACATCTGTAACAATGGCTTTATTTTCCTGAACGAGGCTGTTCAGCAATGATGACTTTCCGACATTCGGCCGGCCGATAATGACCGTCGACAGTCCTTCACGCAATATTTTACCTTGTTCAGCCGTTTTTAGTAATTTGTTTATCTCTTTTTGAATATGATCCGCTTTTTCCGTCAGCATGCGGTGCGTCATTTCTTCCACATCATCATATTCAGGATAATCAATGTTCACTTCCACATGTGCCAGGGTTTCGAGAATTTCCTGGCGCAATGCAGTAATCAATTTGGAAAGGCGCCCTTCCATTTGATCAAGTGCCACATTCATTGCCTTGTCCGTTTTCGCCCGGATCAGATCCATGACAGCTTCTGCCTGGGATAAATCGATTCTTCCATTAAGAAATGCCCTTTTGGTGAATTCCCCAGGTTCAGCAAGACTGGCCCCATTGTTTAAAACTAATTGAAGTACGCGGTTGACGGACACCATCCCGCCGTGGCAGTTGATTTCCACTACATCCTCTTTCGTATAAGTCCGCGGTGCCCTCATGACGCTTACCATTACTTCCTCTATCGTTTCCTCTGTTTTCGGCTGGATGAGCCGGCCATAATGAATCGTATGGGAGGCAGCTTCTTTCAAGCTCTTTCCGCTTGCGCTTCGAAAGATTTTTTCCGCTATATCAACCGCTTCTTCCCCGCTGATCCGGACGATGGCGATTCCGCCTTCGCCGAGCGGCGTGGAAATGGCTGCTATCGTATCAAAATCCATCTTGCTCACCACTTTTTTTAAAAAATAAGTACAAATTTTTTTAAAGATATTCGTATAAAATTATTGTGCTTTGTCCAGCTCCAGCGCCCAGCGACTAGCAAACTTCGCACTCCTCCCCTACGATAAGTCAACATCGGCTCCTTCGTCGCCGCGTTTCCTTTATCTCATTGCGGAGTACTCCAGTTTGTACGTCGCTAAACGGGCGCTTGCGCTTTTCTTTAATCCACAATAAAATTTTCGTCCAAAACATCAGGTTTTATCCACAAGCTAAAAAGCCGTACTCTTTATTTTAGCTTATCCACATGTGAATAACAATGCAGCACGGTTACGTTTTAACAAAAAAATAACATCATATTGTTGGGACCTTATTTTCTTTCAGGCCCAATTGCCTCCAATTCCTTACTAAGAGCAGCGTTCAGCCGCTCTGACAGTCATAATCTCCGTATATCCTATTGATTTCCTCTTTCTTCTTGACGGCACCCTTCTAAACTTTCATCAAGCTTGCCCGGACTTATTGGAATTCCTCAAACAGAACAAAGGCGCAAGCGCCTGTTTATCGACGTACAGACTGGAGCGCTTCTGACGAGATAAAGGAAACACGCGCAGCGGAGCGGAGCGATGTTGACTTATCGTAGGAAGAAGCGTGAAGTCTGCTAGTCGATAGGCGCTGGAGCCGGACGCAGCACTAAGTGACAAATAAGTTACTTACAACCTGAGCATTTTATAATTTCCTAACAACAAAAAAAACACCTCCCGCATATGGGAGATGTCATTTCGGCTGGATGACGACATATCGATTCGGCTCTTCCCCTCTGGAAATCGTTTCGACATCTTCGTTTTCAGCAAGCACTGTATGTATGATTTTTCGTTCGTAATTGGGCATGGGCTCCAATGAAACGGGCTCGCCCAGCTGAGTTGCTTTGGATGCAAGCCTTTCGGCAAGACGTACGAGCGTTTCTTTCCGCCTGTCCCGATAATCTTCCGGATTCAGGATCACTCTTATGTAATGGGATGAATGGCGGTTGGCTACAAGCTGCGTCAAATATTGCAGGGCATTGAGGGTCTGCCCCCGCTTTCCGATCAGCAGCCCCATTTTTTCTCCTGAAATATTGAACATGACATTTCGCCCGTCTTTTTCGACAATGTCGATCTCCGCTTCAATTCCCATATTTTTCACGATGTTTTGTAAAAACTGTTCCGCTGATTCGACAGCGCCCGGCTTTGCCGTCACTTCAACGACAACCGGGCGCGACCCAAACAGCCCGAATAGTCCCTTTTTTCCTTCGTCAATAATTTTGATTTCTACTTGATCTTCTGTAGTCTCTAGTTGAGCCAAAGCCGATTGTACTGCTTCTTCCACGGTTGATCCGGTTGCAGTGACTTGTCTCACTTTTTAGCTCCCCTCACCTTTCCATCGTTGGCCGCTGTCCCTTCAACGACCGGCGGCTTAATAAAATACGTCTGAACGATCATAAAAATATTACCGACTACCCAGTATAAAGAAAGCGCTGCTGGAAAATTGATTGCAAAAACCATAATCATGACCGGCATGATATAAAGCATCATCTGCATTTGCGGATTGGCGCCTTCTGTACCTGCCATCATCAGCTTTTGCTGCAGAAACGTCGTAATCCCCGCAACGACCGGTAATATATAGAAAGGATCCGGTGCACCCAAATCAAACCAAAGAAATCTATGGGTAGCAATTGCTTCTGTTCTAATAATTGCCTGGTAAAAACCGATGATGATCGGCATTTGAATTAATAATGGAAAACATCCCGCCAAGGGGTTAACGCCGTGTTTTTGAAAAAGCTGCATCATTTCTTGCTGCAATTTTTGCTGGGTTTGAGCGTCTTTAGAGCTGTACTTCTCTCTTAATTTTTGCATTTCCGGCTGGAGTACCTGCATCGCCTTTGAATTCTTTGTTTGTTTAATCATGAGCGGCAGGATGGCAAGACGAATCAATAACGTAGCGATAACAATCCCCAAACCATAGCTATTGCCAAAAAATTCGGCAATTGTTGTAATCAGCCATGATAAAGGATATACGATATACTTGCTCCAAAAACCAGTGCTTTCAGATGTAATCGGCACAGGGTTATTGTACGTAGAACAACCGGCTGCAATTACGACAAGCGCAAGCACAGCTGCCATGAGTAATATTCTTTTTTTCAAAACTTCATATCCTCCCTGTGTATGAAAATAACCCCTGTATGGGCAATTAGATATGGTCTATCGGTTATTTTAACACTTTTCATAGTCGCTGTTGATTAAAATCATGTTTATTTTTCGCATGCTTTGTCTTTTTCAGACTTTTTCCAAGCCGGAGGACATGTTCCAGGCTTTTTTTCACTGAATGATAATCCATTTCGGCCGCCGGTTTCCTGGCGATGATAACAAAATCCTTATTGTGGCTCACTTGCTCCTCAAGCTCGTGGAATACTTGGCGGATATAGCGCTTGATCCTGTTTCTCGTTACCGCATTTCCAATCTTTTTGCTTACAGACAGGCCGATCCTGAAATGGGCCTGTCCCTCTTTTTCCAGCATATATATGATAAACTGCCTGTTCGCTACTGATTTCCCTTTTTTAAAAACTAATTGAAACTCTGCATTTTCCTTGATTCTATATGTTTTTTTCATATATCCACCTCAACATAGAAAAGCGCAAGCGCCTGTCCATCGACGTACAGACTGAAATGCGGAAGACGGCCGTTTAGGGGCGACAAGCGCTGGCCGCCGACAAACGCCACATCCTGTGGCGTCGGTGGCACTAGGACATCCTGTCCGTCGGAGGGCAGTCCAGTGAAGTCGTTCTTTGACTTCATTGGATTGACCGAAGCGACCTCGAGCCCCTGCCGTCTGAAGCTAGACACTGGAGTGCCTCTGACGAGATAAAGGAAACACGGCGAAGCCGCAGGCGAGCCGATGTTGACTTATCGTAGGAAAGCAGCTTACCCTGATTACCTCGTGAGAAGCATCTTTGAGTAAGCTTCGTGCAGCTTTGCGACGAGGTGAGATTAACATCCTCGAATACGCTACGCCGCAGGAGCACATTAGGCGCGAAGTCTGCTAGTCGATAGGCGCTGGAGCTAGACAGTTATTCAGTGCTTTTCTAATTAGAAAAAAGACCACTGAGACGTTTCAGTGGTCTACGCTGACAATACTTTTCTTCCTTTACGACGGCGAGCTGCCAAAACTCTACGGCCGGTTTTTGAGCTCATTCTTGCACGGAAGCCATGAACTTTGCTTCTTTTTCTTCTATTTGGTTGGAATGTTCTTTTCATTTATGACACCTCCTCGAGGATTTGAACAATCACAGGTTAGACAGTCTTTCTAATTATAAAGATGCGATTCATTGATTGTCAACCTCTCATTTTTATTTTTTGGCCGATCCTCTTGCTGAACCCGATTCATTTTTCCCTGTGGATTATTTGTGAAGTCATTTTTTTATATTCACAGCAATTATCGACAAGTTTTTCACATATTCTGCAGCTGTTGATAATTTATTTTATGGCAATATTTAATAATGTGGATAATGCCCTCCGTTCATTGCAGTCCTATGTTTTATTTGGTATGATAAAATTGTTTTTATTGTGGAAAGCATTTCTTATTCATTGGTTTATCCACATATTGTGAATAACATGTGGATTGTTTATTCACCCGCTATGGATACTATTGTCCACATTTAGTGGATATTGTCGAAAAGGACCCTTTCTACTATATATATACTTTTCCACATTTACCAGACCCTCAAAAGGAAATCCAATGTCCCGTATGAATGTGAAGCAAAGGAGGTAAAGTATTGGAAAACCTGTCTGATCTTTGGGAGAAAGTGCTTGAAAAAATAGAAAAGAAGATTAGTAAGCCCAGTTTTGATACATGGTTGAAATCTACTGAAGCATATGAGCTTCAAGGCGATATAATGACAATCGCTGTTCCCAACGAGTTTGCCAGAGACTGGCTTGAAGGCCGCTATACAGATTTGATCTCCAAAATTTTATATGAACTGGTCGGAGAAAACTTAAATATAAAATTCATTATTCCTCCTGATGCGGAAGAAGAGTTGAAAAAGGAACCAGCACCCAGCACTAGCGCCATCCAGAAAATAAAAAGGGAAGAAACATATCAGAACATGCTCAACCCAAAATATACATTTGACACATTTGTCATCGGTGCAGGCAATCGCTTTGCCCATGCTGCATCGCTTGCGGTCGCCGAAGCGCCCGCAAACGCTTATAATCCGCTTTTCATATACGGAGGCGTCGGTCTGGGAAAAACCCATCTGCTTCATGCGATCGGGCATTATGTACTCGAACACAATCCGTCGGCAAAAGTGGTTTATTTATCTTCCGAAAAATTTACAAACGAGTTTATTAACTCGATCCGCGATAATAAAGCAGTTGATTTCAGAGATAAATATCGAAATGTGGATGTGCTTTTAATAGACGATATTCAATTTATAGCCGGAAAAGAACAAACACAGGAAGAATTTTTCCATACATTCAACACTCTTCATGAAGAAAGCAAGCAAATCATCATTTCAAGCGACAGGCCTCCAAAAGAGATACCGACATTGGAGGACAGGCTGAGATCACGGTTTGAATGGGGATTGATTACAGATATCACCCCGCCTGATTTGGAGACCAGAATCGCCATCCTACGAAAAAAGGCAAAAGCGGACGGCCTGGACATCCCGAATGAAGCCATGCTGTACATAGCAAATCAGATCGATACGAATATCAGGGAGCTCGAAGGGGCACTGATCCGGGTTGTCGCCTATTCATCGCTCATCAATAAAGATATTAACGCTGATCTGGCAGCCGAAGCATTGAAAGATATCATTCCCAGTTCCAAGCCGAAGGCCATTACCGTTTTGGATATTCAAAAAACAGTCGGTGCCGAATTTAATGTCAGGCTGGAGGACTTCAAAGCAAAAAAAAGGACGAAATCAATCGCTTTTCCAAGGCAGATAGCCATGTTCCTTTCCAGGGAACTGACAGACCTCTCCCTGCCGAAGATCGGGGAAGAATTTGGAGGGCGGGACCATACAACAGTCATTCACGCCTATGAAAAAATATCAAAAATGATGGAATCCGATACAGAATTCCAAAACATCGTGAACGGCATCCGCGATTCATTAAAAAATCCGTGATGGGGACGGTGTGTATAAGTGTGTCTCTTTGCTTCACATGTTGCCCACATGTGAATAACCCGAAATTTTGACTCATTCACATGCTTATCAACATATCCACAGCCCCTACTACTATTACTACGATTTTTTTTAAAAAAAGATAAATAAATTAAGGCTGAAATGAGGGAAGGAATCATGCAATTTACCATTCAGCGAAATCGGCTGACTAATAGTGTTCAACATGTCATGAGGGCTGTTTCTTCAAGAACGACAATACCCATTTTGACTGGAATAAAAATTGTTGCCGACAATAACGGAATCACATTTACAGGAAGTGACTCCGATATATCAATCGAATCGTTCATACCTGTTGAAGAAGACGGCGATCAACTAATCGAAATGAAACAAACGGGAAGCATCGTCCTTAATGCAAGATTTTTCGGGGATATTGTGAGGAAACTCCCAATGGATACAGTGGAAATAGTTGCGGAGGATTCCCAGCATATACTGATTAAATCAGGAAAAGCGGAATTCAATTTGAACGGGTTCGACCCTTCGGAATATCCGCTTCTTCCTCAAATATCGGAAGAGGATGTATTTTCCATGCCTGGTGACCTTTTGAAAACGATGATCAGGCAGACCGTTTTTGCGGTGTCCACCTCAGAAATACGCCCCATCTTGACAGGTGTCAACTGGCAAATAGAAAATGGGAATCTCACTTGCGTAGCAACGGACAGTCATAGGCTTTCAAGAAAGTCTTCGCCAATAGATGTTCCTGGGGATGTCAGCTATCAAACGGTCATTCCGGGAAAAAGCCTTATAGAGCTAAGTAAAATATTGGATGACAGCGACCGTCCCGTGAATATTGTTATTACTGAAAACCAAATACTTTTTAAAACGAAGAACATCCATTTCTTCACAAGGAGGCTGGAAGGAAATTACCCTGATACTTCCCGCCTGATTCCGACCGATTACAAAACGAATATCACCCTTGATGGAAAATTGTTCAACGATGCGATTGACCGTGCCTCTTTGTTAGCAAGGGAAGAAAGAAACAATGTTGTTAAACTCACTTCCCAAGGGAGAAATGTTTTGGAGATTTCATCCAACACCCCTGAAATCGGCCACGTTTCAGAGGAGATTCCAATTGAATCCCTTGAAGGCGAAGAACTGATGATTTCGTTCAGTGCAAAATACATGATGGAAGCCCTAAGGGCGGTGGATGGAACAGAGATTACGATCAGTTTTACAGGTGCGATGAGGCCGTTTATCATCCGTTCGGAAGAAGATCCGTCAGTACTGCAGCTGATTCTGCCTGTAAGAACTGCCTGATATAACCTGCCGCTTTCGGCAGGTTTTTTCCTATTGTGAATCCTTCTAAACTTTGTCATACAGGCAAATCTTTAGTAAAATAAAGATAGCAGATTACTTTATATGAAAAGAGTGAGAACGTGGAAACGAAAATCAAAATTGAAACGGATACCATTACGTTGGGACAGTTTCTGAAGCTTGCTGATCTGATTCAATCCGGAGGGATGGCCAAGTGGTTTTTAAGCGAGCATACAGTCCTCGTGAATGGAGAGCAGGAGCAGAGAAGAGGAAGGAAGCTTGCAGAGGGCGATCTGCTTGAAATCACAGGAGTTGGAAGTTTCCTTGTTGTCCGCTAGAGGTTGTTGACCCGATGTATATTGTAGAACTGGAACTGGAAAATTACCGGAATTATGAACACCTCTCACTGTCTTTTGAAAATAAAGTAAATGTCTTTGTCGGAGAAAATGCCCAGGGCAAAACAAATGTCATGGAAGCGATCTACGTGCTGGGAATGGCGAAATCCCACAGAACGTCCAATGATAAAGAATTGATACGCTGGGATGAGGATTATGCTAAAATAGATGGTAGGGTCCAAAAGACAAACGGATCTGTCCCTTTGCAGTTAATTATTTCCAAAAAAGGGAAAAAGGCAAAATTTAATCATATAGAACAGCGAAAATTAAGCCATTATGTTGGAAATATGAATGTCGTCATGTTTGCGCCTGAAGATCTCCGTCTTGTCAAAGGGAGTCCCCAAACAAGGCGTCGTTTTATTGATATGGAGATCGGCCAGGTATCTCCGGTTTATCTCTATGATATCGGACAGTTTCAAAAAATCCTGCAGCAGCGGAATCATTATTTGAAACAGCTGCAGACAAAACGGCAGACAGACCGGACGTTTTTGGATATTTTGGATGAGCAATTTATCAGTGCAGCCATCAAAATCATTCAAAAAAGATTTGAATTCATCCATCTGCTGCAAGGATGGGCCAAACCAATTCATGCTGGCATTTCCCGAAGTCTGGAAACGCTGGGCATTCAATATAAACCCTCTCTGGACGTATCAGAAACTTTCGATTCGTCCAAAATGATTACCGTATTTGAAGAAAAACTTTCGTCAATCAGGGAAAGGGAAATTGAACGGGGAATCAGCCTTATCGGCCCTCATCGGGACGACGTGAATTTTTTTGTGAACGGGCGCGATGTTCACACATTTGGTTCACAGGGCCAACAGCGGACAACCGCCCTTTCCGTGAAGCTGGCCGAAATAGAATTGATTCATTCGGAAATTGGAGAATATCCGATTCTTCTATTGGATGATGTACTTTCAGAACTGGACGACTACCGCCAATCACATTTGCTTAACACGATCCAGGGGAAAGTCCAGACGTTTGTCACAACAACGACGACAAGCGGAATTGACCATCAGACAATCAAAGAAGCGGACAGTTTTTTTGTGCAAAACGGAACTATTACAAAAATGCAGTGAGGTGAACACCAGTGTATGTCCATGTGGGAGATGATGTGATGATTCGCTCCAGTGAAATCATTGCTATTTTAGATAAGCAGACGATCCTGGATTCTGAAGGAATGCAGGAGATGCTCCAAAGAAGAAAG
Organism: Siminovitchia fortis; assembly: GCF_003605365.2. Taxonomy (GTDB): domain Bacteria; phylum Bacillota; class Bacilli; order Bacillales; family Bacillaceae_C; genus Siminovitchia; species Siminovitchia fortis. The sequence goes on along the minus strand of NZ_QYTU02000023.1, from coordinate 6,963 downwards.
TCCGAATCGGTGAATATTTCAAACGGCATCTTTAAATCTCTAGTCATTACTCCCACCCGTATGTATCTCTCACCCATTGCGATTGCCACTTTAAAGAAAAAAGCGCTGAACGGCGTACCGATAAACGGTTAAGGTTCATGATGAAATAGATGGAAAGTGCAGGTGAATCCTCAATGTCAATGGAACATAGAGCATTGCAGGAACAAACGTATGATGAACATCAAATCCAGGTGCTGGAAGGACTCGAAGCAGTCCGCAAGCGTCCTGGAATGTATATCGGCTCCACGAGTGCCAAAGGGCTTCACCATCTCGTGTGGGAAATTGTCGATAACAGTATCGATGAAGCCATGGCGGGCTATTGTGATGAAATAGTGCTTACCATCGAAGCTGATAACAGTATCACAGTCGAGGACAATGGACGCGGAATCCCTGTCGGCATCCAGGAAAAAATGGGCCGCCCCGCTGTGGAAGTCATCCTGACGGTACTTCATGCGGGCGGTAAGTTTGGCGGCGGCGGTTATAAAGTATCCGGCGGCCTACATGGTGTTGGTGCCTCCGTCGTTAACGCGCTGTCCAGCGAACTGGAAGTATATGTCCATTTGAATGGAAAAATCCATTACCAAAAATATGAACGCGGGGTCCCTCTTTTTGATTTGAAAGTCATCGGGGACACTGATCGAACAGGAACAACGATTCATTTCAAGCCTGATCCTGAAATATTTACGGAAACAGTGGTATATGATTTTGAAGTTCTTTCTTCCCGTACCCGGGAGCTGGCTTTTTTAAACAAAGGGCTGAAATTGGTCATTGAAGATAAGCGCGGGGAAGAGCCGGTCAGGAAGGAGTACCATTACGAAGGCGGACTCATTTCTTATGTTGAACATTTGAACAGGTCCAAAGAAGTGCTTCATGAAGAGCCCATCTACATTGAGGGAGAGCGTGAAGACATATCGATTGAAATCGCGATGCAATATAACGATGGATATGCGAGCAATATTTACTCTTTTGCGAACAATATCCATACGTATGAGGGCGGAACGCATGAATCCGGGTTTAAGGCTGCGTTGACAAGAGTCATCAACGACTATGCGCGTAAAAATCAAATTTTTAAAGAAAATGACAGCAATCTCTCCGGGGAAGATGTCCGGGAAGGATTGACAGCCATCATTTCCATCAAACATCCGGACCCCCAGTTTGAAGGACAGACGAAAACGAAACTCGGGAACTCTGAAGCACGCACCATAACCGATGCGTTGTTCTCTGAACACTTTGAGAAATTCTTACTGGAAAACCCGTCATTGGCCAGGAAAATTGTTGAAAAAGGCTCCATGGCGGCCAGAGCGCGCTTAGCGGCCAGGAAAGCGCGGGAATTGACGCGCCGTAAAAACGCCTTGGAAGTTTCCCATCTTCCCGGCAAATTGGCAGACTGTTCCTCTAGGGATGCATCGATCAGCGAATTATATATCGTTGAGGGGGATTCCGCCGGCGGTTCAGCCAAGCAGGGACGCGATCGGCATTTCCAGGCGATCTTGCCATTGAAGGGTAAAATCATCAACGTTGAAAAGGCAAGGTTAGACCGGATTTTCTCCAATGCCGAGGTTCGGGCAATCATTACGGCACTTGGCACCGGGATCGGTGAAGAGTTTGACATCTCTAAAGCGAGATATCATAAAGTCATCATTATGACGGATGCAGACGTGGACGGTGCCCATATCCGGACTTTGCTGCTGACGCTGTTCTACCGCTACATGCGGCCGCTTGTTGAAGCGGGTTTTATCTACATTGCACAGCCGCCTCTGTTTAAAATCAGCCAAGGCAAAAAAGATATCTACACCTATTCCGAAGCTGAATTGGAGGCCGCCCTGGCGGAACTGCCGAAACAGCCGGCACCGGGTGTGCAGCGTTATAAGGGCTTGGGAGAGATGAATCCGGAGCAGTTATGGGAAACAACAATGAACCCCGAATCAAGGACACTTTTACAAGTGGGCCTTGAGGACGCCATTGACGCGGATGAAACGTTTGACATGCTGATGGGTGAAAAAGTGGAGCCGCGGCGCCTGTTCATCGAAGAAAATGCCTTGAATGTCAAAAATCTGGATATATAACCGGTCGGTTGAAAGCAAGTGATGCAGTAATAAAATTTGCTGCTTCACTCGCTTTTTTTAAAGAAGGAAGGTTGTGAGTTTATGACAGATATGCCTGATAACGTTAAAGAAATAAATTTAAGCCAGGAGATGCGTTCGTCGTTCTTAGACTATGCGATGAGTGTTATTGTTTCTCGTGCCCTTCCCGATGTCCGGGACGGCCTGAAGCCGGTTCACCGCCGAATTATATATGCCATGAATGACCTTGGAATGACGAGTGACAAAGCGTATAAGAAATCGGCAAGGATTGTCGGTGAGGTAATCGGGAAGTATCATCCGCACGGAGACTCTCCTGTATATGAAACAATGGTGCGGATGGCCCAGGATTTCAGCTACCGGTATTTGCTTGTGGACGGTCACGGGAATTTCGGTTCGATTGACGGTGACTCGGCAGCCGCCATGCGGTATACGGAAGCGAGAATGTCAAAGATTTCAATGGAACTTGTTAGAGACTTGAATAAGGACACGATTGATTATAAACCCAATTACGATGGTTCGGAAAAAGAACCGATAGTTTTGCCTTCTCGTTTTCCGAATCTGCTTGTCAACGGTTCATCGGGAATCGCTGTCGGAATGGCAACAAACATTCCTCCCCATCAGCTTGGCGAAGTGATTGATGCCATCATTTCATTGAGCAGGGATCCTGATATTACCATCCAGGAATTGATGGAGCATGTTCAAGGGCCTGATTTTCCGACCGCCGGCTTGATTGTCGGCAGAAGCGGGATCAGACGGGCCTATGAAACCGGCCGCGGATCCATCATGATGCGTGGCAAAGCCGAAATTGAAACAAAAGCGAACGGCAGGGAGACAATCATTGTCAATGAGCTTCCTTACCAGGTCAATAAGGCAAGGCTCATCGAGCGGATCGCCGAGCTTGTCCGTGAGAAAAAAATCGACGGAATTACAGAACTTCGGGATGAGTCGGACCGTACCGGGATGCGGATTGTCATGGAAGTCCGAAGAGATGCAAATGCCAATGTCATTTTAAACAACCTGTATAAAATGACAGCCCTGCAAACAAGCTTCGGCATTAACATGCTTGCATTGGTAGATGGCCAGCCGAAGGTTTTAAATCTTAAACAATGCCTTTACTATTATTTGGAGCATCAAAAGGTCATTATCAGAAGGAGAACCGAATTTGAACTGCGCAGGGCGGAAGCGCGTGCCCATATTCTTGAAGGCCTCCGGATCGCTTTGGATCATATTGATGAGATCATCAGCCTGATCAGGGGATCAAAGACTACAGATATCGCGCGGGCGGGCTTGATGGAGCAATTCAGCCTGAGCGAAAAGCAGGCGCAAGCCATCCTTGATATGAGGCTCCAGCGCTTAACCGGACTGGAAAGAGAAAAGATAGAAGAAGAATATCAAAACCTTATGAAGCTGATTGCTGAACTAAAGGCGATCTTGGCTGACGAGGAAAAAATTCTTGAAATCATCAGGGAAGAGCTGCTTGAAATCAAAGAGCGCTTTGATGATGGCCGCCGAACTGAAATTGTCGCCGGCGGACTCGGCGAATTGGAAGACGAGGATCTCATTCCAAGAGAGAATATCGTTGTGACGCTCACCCATAATGGTTATATTAAACGGCTTCCGATTTCAACATATAGGAGCCAGCGGCGCGGCGGCCGCGGCGTGCAGGGAATGGGCACGAATGAAGATGATTTTGTCGAGCATCTGATTACAACATCGACCCACGATACGATTTTGTTTTTTACAAACAAAGGGAAGGTGTATCGGGCGAAAGGGTATGAAATTCCTGAATTCAGCAGAACAGCTAAAGGGCTGCCGATCATTAACCTGCTTGGCATCGAAAAAGGCGAATGGATCAACACGATCATCTGTGTCGAAGAGTTCCTTGAAGATTGGTATTTGTTCTTTGCAACAAAGCATGGCATTGTGAAGCGGACGCCGGTATCCGCCTTTGCCAATATTAGAACAAACGGGTTAATCGCCCTTAATCTCAGGGAACATGACGAATTGATCTCTGTTAAATTGACGGACAACAGCAAAAATATCGTCATAGGAACAAAAGACGGCCTTCTTATCCGTTTCCACGAAACTGACGTGCGGTCAATGGGAAGAACGGCAACGGGCGTGCGGGGCATCAACTTGTCCAACGATGATGAAGTCATTGGAATGGAGATCCTTGAAGAAGATCATGCTGTCCTTGTCGTAACTAAAAATGGCTACGGAAAGCGGACGCCTGCAGCGGATTATCGGATTCAATCGCGCGGCGGAAAAGGAATCATTACGTGCAATATTACGGAAAAGACCGGAACAGTCGTTGCCCTTGAAACGGTAAAAGGCGATGAGGACCTCATGCTTATCACAGCAGGCGGTGTCCTGATCAGAATGTCTGTTGAAGATATTTCGATACTCGGGAGAAATACTCAGGGGGTCATATTGATCAGGCTGGATGATGAGGAATCCGTCGCTACCGTGGCGAAAGTGGAAAAAACGGAAGGGCTCGAAGAAATTTCAACTACCCCAAGTGACGAAGAAATCACAGGCGAAGAGTTATATGAATCTTAAATTTGGAGCGTCGGGAATACCGGCGCTTTTTGTTTTTTTCGATTGCGAAAAAAGTTTCAAAAAATCATTGCCAGAGCAAGTAAAAGGTGATATATTATTAATCGCTGTCCAAACAGGGTGTAACCGAAAAAAGTTTTTCAAAAAAACAGTTGACACCTAAAAGATAGTTTGATATGATATAAAAGTCGCCCAAGAGAGCGACTGAAAGCAAAAGCAAGTTTGATCTTTGAAAACTGAACGAAACGAAACGTCAATAATTTATTTTTTTAAGTCAGCTTTTATGAGCTAAACAAACTCAGGGGAGCAAAGGCTAAGTTCGCCACGTCCTGTGGCAACGCCTTTATTAGTACATCCTGTACTTCATGAGAGTTTGATCCTGGCTCAGGACGAACGCTGGCGGCGTGCCTAATACATGCAAGTCGAGCGGATGAAGNGGAGCTTGCTCCTTGGATTCAGCGGCGGACGGGTGAGTAACACGTGGGCAACCTGCCTGTAAGACTGGGATAACTCCGGGAAACCGGGGCTAATACCGGATAACTTCTTTNCCCGCATGGGGAGAGGTTGAAAGACGGTTATNCTGTCACTTACAGATGGGCCCGCGGCGCATTAGCTAGTTGGTGGGGTAACGGCCTACCAAGGCGACGATGCGTAGCCGACCTGAGAGGGTGATCGGCCACACTGGGACTGAGACACGGCCCAGACTCCTACGGGAGGCAGCAGTAGGGAATCTTCCGCAATGGACGAAAGTCTGACGGAGCAACGCCGCGTGAGTGACGAAGGCCTTCGGGTCGTAAAACTCTGTTATCAGGGAAGAACAAGCGTCGGTTAACTGCCGGTGCCTTGACGGTACCTGACCAGAAAGCCACGGCTAACTACGTGCCAGCAGCCGCGGTAATACGTAGGTGGCAAGCGTTGTCCGGAATTATTGGGCGTAAAGCGCGCGCAGGCGGCTTCTTAAGTCTGATGTGAAAGCCCACGGCTCAACCGTGGAGGGTCATTGGAAACTGGGAGGCTTGAGTGCAGAAGAGAAGAGCGGAATTCCACGTGTAGCGGTGAAATGCGTAGAGATGTGGAGGAACACCAGTGGCGAAGGCGGCTCTTTGGTCTGTAACTGACGCTGAGGCGCGAAAGCGTGGGGAGCGAACAGGATTAGATACCCTGGTAGTCCACGCCGTAAACGATGAGTGCTAAGTGTTAGGGGGTTTCCGCCCCTTAGTGCTGCAGCAAACGCATTAAGCACTCCGCCTGGGGAGTACGGCCGCAAGGCTGAAACTCAAAGGAATTGACGGGGGCCCGCACAAGCGGTGGAGCATGTGGTTTAATTCGAAGCAACGCGAAGAACCTTACCAGGTCTTGACATCCCGCTGACCGGTGCAGAGATGTGCCTTTCCCTTCGGGGACAGCGGTGACAGGTGGTGCATGGTTGTCGTCAGCTCGTGTCGTGAGATGTTGGGTTAAGTCCCGCAACGAGCGCAACCCTTGATCTTAGTTGCCAGCATTGAGTTGGGCACTCTAAGGTGACTGCCGGTGACAAACCGGAGGAAGGTGGGGATGACGTCAAATCATCATGCCCCTTATGACCTGGGCTACACACGTGCTACAATGGATGGTACAGAGGGCAGCGAGACCGCGAGGTGGAGCGAATCCCTTAAAACCATTCTCAGTTCGGATTGCAGGCTGCAACTCGCCTGCATGAAGCCGGAATCGCTAGTAATCGCGGATCAGCATGCCGCGGTGAATACGTTCCCGGGCCTTGTACACACCGCCCGTCACACCACGAGAGTTTGTAACACCCGAAGTCGGTGAGGTAACCGTAAGGAGCCAGCCGCCGAAGGTGGGACAGATGATTGGGGTGAAGTCGTAACAAGGTAGCCGTATCGGAAGGTGCGGCTGGATCACCTCCTTTCTAAGGATAATTGAAATGTGGAGGCGACTGTTCATCGACGTACAAACTGGAGCGCTTCTGACGAGATAAAGGAAACACGATGAGCCGATAGGCGAATCGATGTTGACTTATCGTAGGAAGAAGAGCGAAGTTTGCTAGTCGATAGGAGCCGCAACTGGACATTTCTAAAATCGAATGACGTTTTCGTTTCGCTCAGTTTTGAGAGGTCAAACTCTTTTATATAAATCCAAGTGGGCCTGTAGCTCAGCTGGTTAGAGCGCACGCCTGATAAGCGTGAGGTCGGTGGTTCGAGTCCACTCAGGCCCACCATCCCACATTTGGTATTTTAAAATGGGGTTTTTCTACTTTATGGGGCCTTAGCTCAGCTGGGAGAGC
>NZ_QYTU02000022.1 GCF_003605365.2 Siminovitchia fortis | reverse complement strand
TCAATGATCATAAAAAGCCCATACCGGCTCATAGCTCATTTATTTCCGCTCATAAAACGGCAAACCCGGACCATATTTCCTTTGAATTTCGTGTAATTCTCTCTCAAACTAGCCTAATCAGCAGTTTTAGCAATACAAAAAAACCCCCTTTTGCAACAAGAAACGATTTTTTTTGCAAATTCCCTTGGGATCCTTGCTTTTCCCCTTCCCTTTCTTTATAATAATCAAGACAAGTTCAATTTTTTTATCATCGCGGGGTGGAGCAGTCTGGCAGCTCGTCGGGCTCATAACCCGAAGGTCGCAGGTTCAAATCCTGCCCCCGCAATTACCTTCTTATTTAATAAAATAAACAAAGTCAACCTTAGGGGAGGTAGAGGAACCTAAGGTTTTTTTGTATAATCAACTAAGGAGTCTTTTATGAAGGCATATGAATTAATCTCAAATAATCCGGAAGAGACATGGGAGATTGCTCGCCGATTGGGAAAATTGCTCAAACCGGAAGACCTTTTGCTTCTTGAGGGTGATCTTGGTGCCGGTAAAACCACTTTTACAAAAGGACTGGCTTTTGGTCTTGGCATTGAGAGAAATGTAAACAGCCCGACCTATACAATCATCAAAGAGTATCATGGCCGGATTCCGTTATATCATATGGATGTATACCGTTTGGAAGATTCATTCGAAGATCTTGGTTTTGATGAATATTTTTACGGTGATGGTGTAACAGTGGTGGAATGGGCCAAGTTTATTGAGGATCAGCTTCCGCGGGATCGGCTGGCCATTGATATTTTCCACGAAGCGGAAAATCAAAGGCGCATTGTTTTTAAGCCTTTTGGGACGAGGTATGAAGCATTATGTGAGGAGTTTTTTGATGAAAATCCTGGCAATTGACACTTCCAATGACGTGCTTGGTGTCGGTCTTGTAGACGAAACGAAGGTCATTGGCGAATATATAACAAATTTGAAGAAGAATCACAGCATCCGCGTCATGCCTGCCATTGAGCGGCTTCTTGCCGATTGTGAAACGAAACCATCCGATTTGGATAAAATTGTTGTCGCCGGCGGCCCGGGTTCGTATACCGGCGTCCGCATCGGCGTGACGATTGCCAAAACGATGGCCTGGAGCCTGGGAATTCCTTTATCAGGTGTCTCAAGCTTGGCGGTTCTGGCAGCCGCCGGACGTTATTTTCCAGGTTTGGTCTCACCGCTTTTTGATGCGAGGCGCGGATTGATTTATACAGGGCTCTATCGGGTTAAAGACCAAGAGCCTGTCATAATAAAAGAAGATCAAAACATACCTGCAGCAGAATGGGCAGAGATTTTAAAAGATACCGGTGAACCTGTATTATTTGTTGGCAATGATATCGAGCTTCACAGGGAGACCTTCCGTACGGCCCTTGGAGAGAGGGCTCATTTCACCGCGGTTGGCGAATTCAACCCAAGACCTGGGGAGCTTGGTTTGTTGGGAATAAGCCGGCCTGAAGAAAATGTTCATACGTTTACTCCAAACTATATCCGGCTTGTCGAAGCTGAAGCCAAATGGCTGGAGAGACAGGGGAAAGTGACCAATGATTGATCGCAGCATGGAAATAACGAAAAATATATCGTTCCGTCTCGCCACAGTGGATGATATTCACAATCTCTGTCATATTGAAAGCCGTTCATTTCCAACTCCGTGGCCCGAGGAAGCTTTTTATAACGATATTGCACATAATCGTTTCGCCTCCTATGTGTTTATCGAAGTAGACGGTGTACAGGCAGGCTACTGCGGGGTTTGGATTATATTAGATGAGGCGCATGTAACAAACATAGCTATACTTCCTGAATTTCGGGGACGCAAGCTTGGGGAAAAATTGTTGTGTAAGATGATGAGTTTGTCCAAGGAAGCCGGTGCCAAAACGATGACGCTTGAGGTTCGCATCAGCAACCATATTGCAAAATCTTTATATAAAAAGCTTGGATTCCAGGAAGGCGGCATCAGAAGGGGTTATTATACCGACAACAAGGAAGATGCGCTGGTCATGTGGGTGAATTTATGAGTAAAAAAGATTTAATTGTGCTCGGAATTGAGACAAGCTGTGATGAAACCGCAGCATCAGTAGTAAAAAATGGAACGGAAATTCTTTCAAACGTAGTGGCATCTCAAATCGAGAGCCATCGCAGGTTCGGCGGGGTTGTTCCTGAGCTTGCATCAAGGCATCATGTGGAGCAGATTACGATTGTCATTGAGGAAGCTATTCAAAAAGCGAATGTCACTTTCGACGATGTCGATGCGATTGCTGTCACGGAAGGCCCCGGGTTAGTCGGCGCCCTTCTTGTTGGTGTCAATGCGGCGAAAGCCCTGGCGTTCAGTTTGAATAAACCGCTTGTCGGGGTTCATCACATCGCCGGCCACATATACGCCAACAGGCTGATCACTGATTTTACGTTTCCTTTATTGTCACTTGTCGTTTCAGGCGGCCATACAGAACTGATCTACATGGAAAAAGACGGTTCCTTTCAAGTGATTGGCGAAACACTCGATGACGCCGCAGGGGAAGCCTATGACAAGGTGGCGCGAACATTGAATCTGCCTTATCCCGGCGGCCCGCATATTGATAAACTTGCACAGGCGGGAACGCCTAACATTGATTTGCCGAGAGCGTGGCTTGAAGAAGGGTCTTATGATTTCAGTTTCAGCGGATTGAAATCTGCAGTTATCAACACTTTACACAACGCGGAGCAGCGAGGCGAAAAGATATCCCCAGAAGACTTGGCTGCAAGTTTCCAGGCAAGTGTCATTGAAGTGTTAACGGAAAAAACAGTACGGGCTGCCAAGGAATATGGAGTAAAGCAGGTCTTGCTCGCTGGGGGAGTAGCGGCCAATAAGGGATTGCGCGCTTCATTGGAGAAAGCATTCGGCGAAATAGATGAAGTTGAGCTGATCATACCTCCCCTTTACCTATGCACAGACAATGCCGCTATGATCGCGGCAGCAGGCAGCATGCTGTATGAAGCGGGTAAAAGAGGGAAACTAGATATGAATGCAAATCCCGGCTTGGATATAGAGAACTTTTGATAGCAGGTGGATGAGGTCCATCTGCTTTTTTTGTGATTAACTTTAGAGAATATGGGGAAATGTTAATAAAAAGTTGAGAGAGTCAGAAGTTACACATAAATAATCCACAGAGATGTGGAAAATGTGGATTAATCAACAGGTTGTTGTGGATAATGTTGATAAGTTTGTTCATAACTGATAAATATTGAGACGGATTTGTGAGTAAAATTGTGAATAACGCTTCTCAAAGTTCAGATGCTTTTTTCGAATCCATAAAAAACAGGCCTGCACATGCAGGGCCTGTTTATGAATCCATATCTTCCGAAAGCTCGGTCCATTCTTCCATGAGTTGATCGATTTCATCCTTAATCTTCTCCACTTCCAAGTGGATGGCCAGCGACTGTTCATGGTCTTCGTATATGTCGGGCCGGCAGAGCAATTCTTCTTTTTCCGCAAGGTCCGCTTCCAGCTGCTCGACGTGTTCCTCAATTTCAGAGATTCTTCTTTTTCGCTGTCTTTCCAGCTTTCTCATTTCTTTTTCCTGAGAATAAGATTTTTTATCCACAGTTTTTGAAACAGCTTTGCTCTTATCTGCCATTTTTTCACGGGCAATTTTTTCCAGTTCGGCCATTTCCATCTTTTTCTCTACATAATAATCGTAGTCACCAAGGTACTCCACAGTCCCATTTTCAGTCAGCTCCACAACTTTGGTCGCAATCCTGTTGATGAAATAGCGGTCATGGGAAACGAATAAAATGGTCCCCGGATAATCCACAAGCGAGTTTTCCAACACTTCTTTGCTGTCCAGGTCCAAATGGTTTGTCGGTTCGTCCAATATGAGAAGATTGGCCTTTTGAAGCATCAGGATGGCCAAAGCAAGGCGTGCCTTTTCACCGCCGCTTAAAGAAGAAACGGTCTTCAACACATCGTCACCGCTGAACAGGAAGTTTCCCAACACTGTCCGGATGCCTCTTTCGCTTGTCAAAGGATAGTGATCCCACAGCTCCTGCAGCACCGTCTTGTTGGATGATAAATCAGCCTGTTCCTGATCGTAATATCCAATTTGGACATTGGAACCGTACTTGATATCCCCTGCTAAAAGCGGCAGCTTTTTAATAATTGTTTTCAACAATGTAGATTTTCCGATTCCATTCGGACCGACAAGCGCAATGCTATCACCGCGTGTCAGAGAAAGGCCAATATTTTTGGCCAAAGGGTTGCCATCATATCCTATAGCCCCGTCAACAAGCGACAGAACGTCGTTTCCGCTTTGTTTATCGATAGAAAAAGAAAAGGATGCGGACTTTTCATCGCCGGCCGGCCGGTCCATGATCTTCATTCTTTCCAACTGCTTGCGCCGACTCTGGGCACGCTTTGTCGTCGACGCCCTTGCCAGGTTCCGCTGGATGAAATCCTCCAGCTTCGCTATTTCTCCCTGCTGCTTTTCAAAAAGCTTCATGTCCCGCTCGTAATTTTCGGCCTTTTGCTGCAGATATTTGCTGTAGTTTCCATGAAAAATTGAAATTTCATGTCTGGACAACTCATACACTTGCGTTACGATTTGGTCTAAAAAATAACGGTCGTGCGAAACGAGAAGCAGTGCACCAGGATAATTTTGCAAATATTTTTCAAGCCATGCCATCGTTTCAATATCCAAATGGTTTGTCGGCTCGTCCAATATGAGCAGGTCAGGCTTTGTTAAAAGAAGTTTGGCCAAAGCCAGGCGCGTTTTCTGTCCGCCGCTGAGTGTTGATATATGAGTATGGTGGTCCTCTTCAAAAAATCTGAACCCATGGAGGACAGAGCGGATATCGGATTCATATTGATAACCGCCTATGTCCTTGAATTTCTCCTGCAGCCGGTCATATTCCGATAACAATTTTTCATAGGCACCATCCTGTTCATAATTCGCAGGATCGGACATTTTCTGTTCTATATCCCGGAGTTTTTGTTCCATCTCCCTGACATCATCGAAAACAGTAAGCATTTCTTCCCATATCGTCAAGTTTGATTCCAAACCTGTATGCTGTGATAAATAGCCGATGGTCACATCTTTCGGCTTCACAATCTGCCCTGAATCATGGGATAATTCCCCCGCTATGATTTTGAGTAACGTAGACTTGCCGGCGCCGTTTCTTCCAACAAGCGCGGTCCGGTCCCTGTCATGGAGTTCCAGCTTTATATTCGATAAAATCAGATCGGCGCCAAAATATTTGGTGATCTGCTGTACCTGTAACAATAGCATGATTTTACACCCCTAATCATAGACAGTGTACCATTTTTTCAGTTTTTGACAATCAACAATTTTCTTCGGCAAGAAAAGACAGGCTTGACAAAATAGTGTATGATGGATAAGAGGTGTTGAGCGTGGAAAAATTGACCCATTTTAATGAAGAAGGCAGGGCCCAAATGGTGGATGTAAGCGGAAAACCGGAAACGGTCCGCACGGCTATCGCCCAATCGAGCATTGAAGTCAACAACACAATTTATGAACATATCAGCCAAAACAAGGTAAAAAAGGGTGATGTCCTGGCGGTCGCACAAGTAGCCGGCATCATGGCGGCCAAAAAGACGTGGGACATCATTCCGATGTGCCACCCGATTCCCTTGAAAGGGATCAATTTTTCTTTTGAATGGCAGGACGGAAAAGACAATCACAAACAGCTTGTTATTCAAGTTTCTGTGAAAACGATCGGAAATACAGGTGTAGAGATGGAAGCTTTGACAGCAGTGTCCGCTGCTGCGCTCACTGTTTATGATATGTGCAAGGCCATTGATAAGGGAATGGTGATCGGACCGACTTTTTTAATAGAAAAAACAGGCGGAGTGTCCAGTAAAGATTATCGTCGCTAGTGCGATGCCAGTTTGTACTAGGCGCGTTTTGCTTTACCTTAATATGAACAGGCGCTTTCGCTTTTCTTACATCTAGTCTTGGAGGATTGGATAATGAACGAAGAAACAACAAAAATACCACAGGCAACAGCCAAACGGCTGCCGCTTTACTACAGGTTCTTGAAAAATTTGCATGCTTCGGGAAAACAAAGGGTTTCATCCGCTGAACTGAGTGAAGCGGTCAAGGTTGACTCCGCCACAATTCGAAGGGATTTTTCTTATTTTGGGGCGCTTGGGAAAAAGGGATATGGGTATAATGTAAACTATCTTCTCACTTTCTTCCGGAAAACATTGGATCAGGACGAGCTTTCGAAGGTCGCATTGATTGGCGTCGGCAATTTGGGAACGGCCTTTTTACATTATAATTTTCTAAAAAACAATAATACAAAGATTGAAATGGCATTCGATGTGGATAAAGAAAAGGTCGGAAAAGAAATTTGCGGTATCCGGATTTACGATATGGATGAGTTGGAGGAAAGGCTAAAGCAGGAAGATATTACGGTTGCCATTTTGACCGTTCCTGCAAGCGCTGCCCAGACGATTACCGACCGGATTAAAAAGACAAATGTAAAAGGCATTTTGAACTTTACGCCGGCACGGCTCAATGTCCCGCCTTCCATTCGGGTCCATCATATCGACTTGGCAGTTGAGCTTCAATCGCTCATCTATTTCTTGAAAAATTATCCTAACGATGACACGGAAAATTCACAGGATAAAACGAATTTAAATGGCTAAACGGACGAGTTTCCGTTAAAATAATAGTATGAGGAGGTGGACCCTATGGGAGTAGGTCCTGGAAGTTTGATTATTATCGCTTTTGTCGCTCTCTTGGTTTTTGGTCCAAAAAAACTGCCCGAATTAGGCAAAGCAGCAGGAAACACATTGCGCGAATTCAAGAATGCAACTAAAGGGCTGGCGGAAGACGATGAAAAGGACAAGAAGAAAGACACCGGCCAGTGATAGGATGAACGACATGGATCAGAAGAATATGACGATTCTTGATCATATAGAAGAATTAAGAAAACGGCTGGTCATTATAGTCGTTTTCTTTGTGCTGGCGGTTATTGTCAGCTTTTTTTTATCACAGCCGCTTATAAAATGGCTCCAGCATGCAAGCATCGTCCATGATATAACGATGAACGCCTTTCGGGTGACTGATCCGTTCAAGGTGTTTATGCAAATGGCGTTTGTGCTGGCTTTCATTATGACCTCTCCGGTCATTTTATACCAGCTGTGGGCATTTATCAGCCCTGGTTTATTAGAGAAGGAACGAAGAGTGACGCTCAGCTATATCCCCGTTTCTGTCACGTTATTTCTGGCGGGAGTGCTTTTTGCGTATTTCGTCCTTTTCCCGTTCGTCATTCGCTTCATGCTTGGCTTATCGGGCAATATGGACATTCAGACGACGATCGGAATCAATGAGTATTTCCATTTTCTGTTTCAGATCACGATACCATTTGGCGTGCTTTTTCAATTGCCGGTTGTAGTGTTGTTCCTGACGCGGCTCGGAATTGTAACGCCGGCATTTCTCCGGCAGGTCCGGAAATACGCCTATTTTATTTTGATCGTGGTAGCGGCATTCATTACGCCTCCAGACGTCATTTCACATATGATGGTGACGGTTCCCTTGCTTCTCCTGTATGAAATCAGCATATGGATTTCAAAAATAGGCTACAAAAAGGCGCAGGCTTCCCAAGCGGAGCAGGAGCGCGCAATAAATGAACCACAATAAAGAAAAGCGCAAGCGCCTTGCCCATCGACGTACAGACTGGAGTGCCTCCGACGAGATAAAGGATAAGGAAAGGCGGAGAGTGCCTGCTTATCGGCGACAAGCATAAGACGAGCGCTGAAGAAGGCGTAGTTTGCCTTCAGCAGCGATTGGCTTATGACCTCGAGCCGATGGCACTCGCAGCCGGACAACACGGCGAGGAACGAGCCGATGTTGACTTATCGTAGGAGGAGGTGCGAAGTTTGCTAGTCGATAGGCGCTGGAGCTAGACAACAAAAGGCTTTGTTCAAAATTTTAAAGCTAAAACATCTTATACTTTCTTACTTAGTGAAAAAAGCGCAAGCGCCCGTTTAGCTGCGGCATTTTGAAGAGAAAAGAGACATCGCCAGTGATGTCTCTTTATTTTCTTTGTTCATTTTTCAATCTAAAGTGGAGGAAGATCAGTCGAAAGCCTGCCCCGAAATCGAAGGTGGCCAAAATAATCAATAAGTAAACTATGAAACCCCACTCGTTTAATTTTACTTGTTGAACGGCAAAAAATGTGAATACAATTCCAAGCATAATATAGATCATGCCGGAAAACAACGGTGACCTCATGAAAAGAAACCTCCCATCCACTGCACCAAGTGTATAAAGCTTTGAATGTTTTTCTCCAGATCTTCAGGGATAAAGCGCTGTGCCACTACGACAAGTGTATTCATCATGACATGTGCGATGATGGGAACGATGATTCTTTTTGTCTGTACATACAAAAAAGCGAAAACAAATCCCATTGCCGTATATAAAATCAAGTGGATCGGCTCCATATGCGCAAAAGCAAAGATGACGGAACTGATCACTGCTGCCATTCCAAACGGGAGCCGGTTATAAAGCGTCCCGAAGATGACTTTTCTAAAAACGATCTCTTCCAGGATCGGCCCGATAATTGAGCTGATCAACACAATTGCAGGAAAAAGGTCGATAAGCTGCAATATCTCCTGTGTATTTTCAGAGCCCGGCTTTACGCCAATCATCTGTTCAATGCCCACTGCGATGATCTGTGCAAAAAAGGCCATGAAAATCCCGATTGCAGCCCAGACAAGGGACCACCCTAGTGGAAGGGGGGCAGCCCGGTCAATTTTATTATGTTTTTCATCTTTCCTAAGCAAAAACAATACAATGGCCAGTCCAACAAAAAAGCTGAACACAAGCCAATATCCTGTCGCTTGGATTTTCGCTTCCTGAGAAGGGAGATGCAAAAGTTTCGTTCCAATGGCATATAAAAGGGGCATGCCGATAAAAACGGATAATTGCATCGCAATATAGGTCAGTACAATATAGATATATCTTCTATTCATAAAGTTAAGTCCCTTTCAACGATATAAAAACCGCAAATCCCATTTTACTAATAAACAGAAGGGGATTCAAACAGGGAGACTTTCAGGCTTCATACTCCTATAAGGAACAGTACATATGGAATCGTCAGCAGGCTGACCATTGTCGTGATGAACGTGGTGAATGAAACCAGATCCGGCTCCGTATCAAATTGGATTGCGAGCAATGTCGTATTGGCTGCCGCCGGCATGGATGCTTGAATAAAAAGCACGGCTTTGATCAAATCATCCATAGGCAGGAAATATAAAATAAGCAGGGCAACCAAAGGCGACAATATCATCCGGATGCCGACAGTGGCCGAAACGAACCTGTAAGCGACGCGCTTCCTTTGCATCGCAGCCAGCTGCATGCCGAGCACAAGCATGACAGTCGGAATGGAAGCATCTGCAACAAGTCCAACCGCATTCATAATCGTCCCCGGCAGATCAATGGAAAGAAGCTGCAAAGCGAGACCGAGCACTGCTCCATAAATGACAGGCATCTTCACCACTTGCATGGCGGCATCCTTAACCGAAGCATTTTCCTTTCCGCCAATGGATGCCACCAGAATCCCAATTGAGTTCATCAAAAATGACTGAAAAACCATCATAATGACCGCATAATCAAACGCCACCGCACCGAGAGCAAACAATACAACCGGTGCTCCATAGTTTCCGCTGTTCATAAAAGCGCCACCCAAGATCATCGCCGAAAGCTTCGGCCGCCCTGCATGCATCACAAAGCCTGTAATCCATGTGGCCACGATCAGAATGAGCGATAAAAGACAGCAAAACAAGAAAATAAAAATATAGTCCATCGTCACTTCATTCGTATAAAACGTACGGAAGGCAAGAAAGGGCGACATCAAATAAAGCGCCACTTTCGAAATCGATTTGATGTCAAATCCGATCAGCTTTTGGCCAAGCCATCCTGCAAAAAATATTAAAAAAACGGGTAATACGATTAAAAATAAATCCACGGGTCGTTCATCTCCATCTGTTTCTCATACTCTATCATATCAAATACAAGGTCAGTAGACGGAGGATGGACACAAAAAAATCCAAACCATCCTTTCGATGGTTTGGATTTGACCCCATATTATAAAACTTTACTCAAAAATGCCTTTGTCCTATCACTTTTTGGAGAGCCGAAAATCTGCTCAGGAGGCCCCTCTTCGACAAGGTAGCCCTGGTCCATGAATAATACGCGGTCTCCCATTTCCCTCGCAAATCCCATTTCGTGTGTCACAACGACCATGGTCATTCCATCCATGGCCAGCTGCTTCATAACATCAAGCACTTCTTTGACCATCTCCGGGTCAAGAGCGGACGTAGGTTCGTCAAACAGCATGACTTTCGGTTTCATCGCCAGCGCCCTGGCAATGGCGACCCTTTGCATCTGCCCGCCCGACAATTGTTCCGGATAGGCATTCGCTTTGTCTCCAAGACCGACTTTTTGAAGCAGCTGATGCGCCAACTCCTCGGCATCACGAGGAGCCATTTTCCTGATTTTGATCGGTGAAATCGTGATATTATCGAGTACAGTCATGTGCGGGAAGAGATTGAACTGCTGAAAAACCATTCCCACTTCTTTCCTGATTTCGTTAATATCTGTTTTGGGGTCGTTTACTTTGACCCCGTTAATATAAATGGAACCATCCGTGATTTCTTCCAACAGGTTGATGCAGCGAAGGAAGGTACTTTTTCCCGATCCGCTCGGCCCGATGACACAAATCACTTCTTTTTCATTTACCTCGTAATCGATTCCTTTTAACACTTCCAGGTCTCCGAAAGATTTATGCAACCCTTGAATTTTAATCATTTGTTCACCTCTATTGCTGAGCGGCCAAATGTGAATACGCGTCTCCTCTGCCGCGGAATATAGCTATTGCTGAAACGTTTTTCCACATAGGCAATCACTTTTGTAAATAACCAGGTGAGGATTAGATATAAAATGGCTACTGTTATATATGGCTCCCAGAATCTTGCATAGGCACCTGCAACAACTTTTCCTGCGTACAACAGGTCATTTGCCGCTATAACAGTAACAAGAGATGAATCTTTCAATAAAGCGATCAATTCGTTTCCAAGAGGAGGGACCATCCGCCGGAACGCTTGTGGAAGGATAATATGTTTCATGGCCACGCTTCTTGGCATTCCCAGTGACCGGGCCGCTTCCATTTGCCCTTTTTCAATCGATTGGATCCCTGCCCGGATAATTTCCGCATTATAGGCCCCGCAGTTCAGCGCAAGGGCGATGGAGCCGGACACAAAGTAACCGAGGGAGTGCCCGAATACGCTCGGAATAAAGGCCAAGTGAATAAGCAGGATTTGCACCAGTAACGGTGTTCCCCGGAAAAAATCCACATAATATTTACAAGGATAATAGATCCATTTCCTTTTGGACAGCTTGCCCATTCCGATGAACAGACCCAAAATGATTCCGCTTACATAACCGACAGCGGTAAGGGCCAGGGTAACCCACAGCCCTCTAAGAAAAAGTTCCTTGTAGTTCCAAATCATATCAAAACGAATATCTAAAAATTCTATCATAACCACCTCCAGATTGAGTAGACGATGTTCATAGACTGAGAAGCGACTTCTTACTCAACATCAAAGCCGGTGATTTCTTTTAACTTTCCATTCTCTTTGATCTTTTGGATTCCTTCATTTAAAAGATCGACAACTTCAGAGTTTCCTTTTTTCACCATCAAGCCATAGTATTCTTTTTCGGCGCTGTCGTCTTCAACAATTTCAACTTCGACGTTCGGATTGTTTTTTATGTACTCATTAACAGTAGAGTTATCTCCGACAGCCGCGTCTGCATTTCCGTTCAGTAATTCTTCAATGGCAAGCGGCATTGTTTCGGCAGCTATGATTTTAGAGCTTGTGTTGCCCTGGATTTCTTTCATCATTGTGTGGCCAGTCGTGTTGATTTGAACAGAAACTTTCTTATCCTTTAAATCCTTAAAAGATTTGATATCCGATTCTTTTTTCACAAGAATGACCTGGTTCGCGATGTAGTATGGCTCAGTAAAATCAAAAGTCTCCTGGCGCTCTTTCGTAATCGTGATGGAAGAAACCGCAAAGTCTACTTCTCCATTTTCTACCGCAGGGAACAGAGGCTCCCAGCCGATGTTTTTAAATTCAACTTCGACACCTGCTTCTTTTGCAATCGCTTCCACAATATCGATGTCAATACCGACAATATTTCCGTTATTATCCATATACTCCATCGGTGCGTATGTAGCATCCGTTCCGACAACGAGCTTTTTCTTGCCGCCGCTGTCGCCGTCACTGCCGCTTGCAGGTTCTGCTTCATCTGAGCCTTTGCCGCAGCCAAATAATAGAACAGTCAGGCTTAAAAAGAGAAAGCCCAGTGACCAAAAGCGTGATACCTTTTTCATAATGCTTTTCCCCCTTGTTTTTTTCTGCATCATCTGAAGCCCACAACTTTTCCGCCACTTCTGATGATTACCACAATTATAAGCGAATTGATAGAGTGAATCAATACGACAATTATATTTGAAAAACGTGTTACAGGGGTTCTGATCAATGCTTTAACGCGCCACCGCGCCGAGAGGGCAGGCCCCGGAAGGATTAAAGTAGCGGTTATTTGTGTGCAATAATTTATTGGGCCAAAAATCGAATGACAATTTGCCTATCCAGGCAAACTCGAATTTTGAAGAAACTTTTTTAAAAAATAAGCGGTTAACGCTTGCAAATGGAAAACAAATTATTTAATATAATACTTGTGTTAGCACTCGGGCAGTCAGAGTGCTAATAAAAATCTACATATACTTTAAGGAGGTTGTTTCACTTGTTAAAACCACTTGGGGATCGCGTAGTTATTGAACTGGTGGAGTCGGAGGAGAAAACTGCGAGCGGCATCGTTCTTCCGGATTCCGCGAAGGAAAAGCCGCAGGAAGGGAAAGTAGTTGCTGTTGGAACAGGGCGTGTACTCGACAGCGGCGAGCGTGTTGCACCTGAAGTATCCGAAGGCGACAGCATCATCTTCTCTAAGTACGCTGGTACAGAAGTGAAATACCAAGGTACGGAATATTTAATTTTACGTGAGTCTGACATATTGGCTGTTATCGGCTGATAAAAAACGTTTTTTATATGAGAGAATTTAATTAAAACACGATAGGGAGGATATTATAAATGGCTAAAGACATTAAGTTTAACGAAGAAGCACGCCGTGCCTTGCTCCGCGGTGTTGACCAATTGGCTGATGCGGTAAAAGTTACTCTTGGGCCAAAAGGGCGCAACGTTGTACTTGAGAAAAAATTTGGTTCTCCGCTCATCACAAATGACGGTGTAACAATCGCTAAGGAAATCGAGCTTGAAGATGCGTTCGAAAACATGGGTGCAAAGCTTGTTTCTGAAGTTGCAAGCAAAACGAACGATGTAGCCGGTGACGGTACGACAACTGCTACAGTTCTTGCTCAAGCAATGATTCAAGAAGGCTTGAAAAACGTAACTGCAGGCGCGAACCCTGTAGGAGTCCGCAAAGGAATCGAAAAAGCGGTTGCGACTGCAGTTGAAGAGCTTCACAACATCTCTAAACAAATCGAAGACAAAGAGTCCATTGCCCAAGTTGCTTCCATCTCTTCCGGCGACGAAGAAGTAGGACAGCTTATCGCTGAAGCAATGGAGCGCGTTGGAAACGACGGCGTCATTACGGTTGAAGAATCAAAAGGATTCACAACTGAGCTTGACGTTGTGGAAGGTATGCAATTCGACCGCGGATATGCATCTCCTTACATGGTAACAGATTCCGATAAAATGGAAGCTGTTCTTGAAAATCCGTATATCTTGATCACTGACAAGAAGATTACAAACATCCAGGAAGTTCTTCCGCTTCTTGAGCAAGTCGTTCAGCAAAGCAAACCTTTGTTGATCATCGCTGAAGATGTTGAAGGTGAAGCATTGGCTACACTTGTTGTGAACAAACTTCGCGGAACATTTAACGCAGTTGCTGTTAAAGCTCCAGGATTTGGCGACCGCCGCAAAGCGATGCTTGAAGATATCGCCATCTTGACTGGCGGGGAAGTCATTACTGAAGATCTCGGACTTGACCTTAAAACAGCTTCTATCCAATCACTTGGACGCGCTGCTAAAGTTGTTGTATCCAAAGAAAATACAACAATCGTTGAAGGTGCCGGAGATTCCGCAAACATCTCAAGCCGCGTAAACCAAATCCGTGCGCAGCTGGAAGAAACAACTTCCGAATTCGACAAAGAAAAACTTCAAGAGCGCTTGGCTAAGCTTGCTGGCGGCGTAGCAGTCATCAAAGTCGGTGCTGCAACTGAAACAGAATTGAAAGAGCGCAAGCTTCGCATCGAAGACGCATTGAACGCTACTCGTGCGGCTGTTGAAGAAGGAATTGTTTCCGGTGGTGGAACAGCCCTTGTGAACGTCTACAACAAAGTGGCTGAAATCCAAGGTGAAGATGACGTGGCTACAGGTGTCAGAATCGTACTTCGTGCCCTCGAAGAGCCAGTACGTCAAATCGCCCAAAACGCTGGCCTTGAAGGATCCGTAATCGTTGACCGCTTGAAAAAAGAAGAAGTCGGCATCGGATTCAACGCTGCAAACGGCGAGTGGGTCAACATGATCGACGCTGGTATCGTCGACCCGACAAAAGTTACCCGCTATGCGCTTCAAAACGCTGCTTCCGTAGCGGCTATGCTCCTTACAACAGAAGCTGTTGTAGCTGACAAGCCGGAAGAAAACGCCGGCGGCGGCATGGGCATGCCTGACATGGGCGGCGGCATGGGCGGCATGATGTAATAACGCCGCTCAACCCTTAATATGACTGGGTTTTTGAGTAAGATGAAAGTAAAACGCCTAACATAGAGGATTTTAACGGAGGCTTCTCATAAGTTGAGCAAACTTTTGAGAAGCCTTTTTTTTCATTTATTTCGTAACATGAAGCTATACGTTTTTAGTCGTGCTATCGTCAGTGCGTCCCAACCCGTCCATGATCTGTTCCAATCCTACTCCAGCTTCGGCCAGTCTTTAAATGCAATGTTCGCCTTTTGGGGAAAACGGGCAAACGTATGTCCTAATATCATGACCTTTCGGAATCAAAGTAATTGGGCTGATAGGCAAGTTACCAAAACCAGCTTCAGGTAATAAGTTACTTGTATAAGCCGAAGGTGGTGAGAAAATGGGCAGACGAATAAAACATACCTCTCGTGACGTGGAGGAGTTAGCGAGGCTCATGCTGGCGGAAGCAATCGGTGAAGGCGCTCAAGGGATGAACATGGTAGGATCGGTTGTGGCTAATCGAGTCGAGGCTGATTGTGCTCCTGACTTCAAAGGATTGCGCAATATCAGACATGCGATCTATCAAACCATACCCGGAACCGATATTCCTCACTTCGAGCCTGTCTTAAATGGATCATTGTATACACAACGGCCCACAGAAGCTGACCTCCAGAGGGCTAGGAATTTGTTAAACGGTCATAGGGAACCTCGTGCAAAAATGAATTTGTGGTTTTTTAACCCCAGTCCGGGGAAAAAGTACCGAGCCCCTTGTACAGAAACGATGCCAAGATCCCCCATGACGAAGTTCGATTTTGCGCACAAGAATCATTGCTTCTATGTCGGGGTACCGGGCTATTGCCCAGAGTTTTATAGATAAATTAATAAGGAGCTGATCTTCCCATGACTTGTGGAGACTCTGGTTATTATCCAATGAATTATTATCCTGGTTATTATCCGGCTTCCATGATGCGGACCAGTCGAACACAACCTTCTGGTTCTCCGATGGCTATGCCTTCTGGCCCCTCGTATGCCGCCCCAGTGGTCCCGATCGGGACCACGCAGCAACTTCTGGCAGGCACGTTGGAAGAATCATTTATCGAAAATATCATACGCTTCAACAAAGGTAAGGTAGGTACATTCTACTTTACTTATCAAGGTAACAAAAGGTGGAATGCAATGGTTTACCACGGGCGCATAGAAACGGCTGGGCGTGACCACATCATCATCAGCGACCCATCCAGCGGCAAACGCTACCTGCTAATGATGGCAAATCTCGACTGGGTGGAATTTGATGAAAAAATTAACTATCCTTACCCGAAAATCAGTCCGGAAGTCCAGGCGTCCCTGACGACATCGGATTGAGTTATAGAACGCTTTAAACCCGCTTACTTCTTTTGGAGGATGAGCGGTTTTTTTTAGTTTGACCATATATAGATGTGTTAACAAGTGAAGATTGGGAACTGGAGAAAAATGCCTGCTGTATGGGAAACTTATTTAGCTTGGGGAGAAATGGCATAATACTGGGCGTTATCCTAAAACAAAAGATAGGCGCTCATTTCCATTTTGGGGCCATTTATTCGAATAAGACTTTCGAACAAAAGAGATAATAAATGACACATCACATTATGCGGGGGTTCTGATGATGGATAAAAGAAAAGTTTTATCATTTAGTACATTAGTTATTCCCTGGTTAACTACCCATTAATGGAGAAATTGTTCGCTTTCCTTCAGTCACATAATTTAACGAGGAGGATTTAGATTGAAGAAAGTTTTGAAATCCCAATTTTTAATGGCAGCCGGTATACTCATTATCCTAAGTGGTTTGTTCCCGGGGACTTCACCAGTGTTTGCTGCAGAAAACAAAAACCAATGGGCGTCGATTGATGTAAAAGCGATGACTTTTAATCTTAGATTCAAAAATAACAATGATTCCTCGCCGCACACCTGGAATGAAAGGGTTCCTGCAATTAGAAGACTGATTAACATGAAGAAGCCTGATATCATTGGGGCACAAGAAGTGTCACATACGCAACTACAAGATTTAAAAGATAATTTACCTAATTATAGTTGGGTTGGCGGAAATCGCAGAGAATACTCTGCTATTTTTTATAAAGAAAAAGAATACAGTGTACTGGAATATGACCATTTTTGGTTATCCGATACACCCGAAGTAATTGGTTCAAAAACATGGGGCAATAAAATTCCAAGAATGGTTGCTTGGGCAAAGTTTCTTGATAAAAAAAGCAATAAACAGTTCTATTTCGTTAATACACACTTTGATCATCAATCCGCCAAGGCAAGAAAAAAAAGTGCAGAGTTAATTCTTAAATTTACAAACAAATTTGATCCGGAGTTACCCGTTATTTTAACAGGTGATTTCAATGCTGAACCAGATAGTCTTCCACATCAAATTTTAACAAGTGGTGGGGAGTTTGATGATTTATGGGAAACAGCTGAGATAAGAATTAATGAAGACTTAGGAACATTTAATGGTTTTCATGATCCTACTGGTGAAGGACCTAATAAACGCATTGACTGGATTCTCGGGAAAGGAAACCTTACATCTAATGAAATTGAGATTGTTAACTATCATAAGAATGGCCAATTTCCAAGTGATCATTTCCCGGTGCTGGCTGACATATCCTTAACTTACAACAAATAAGATAATTTCAAAAAGAGCCAAGACCATTGACATAAATGGTGCTTGGCTTTTATAATTGGCAAAAATTAGCTCCACAACCTGGCGCCCGGTTGTGGAGCAACGCTGTTAGAAAATGATCAAACCTTTTGAATAAATGGTACTAACGGAAAGGATAGGTGATTTGGGAGGGGATTGGCATGCATTTATATCACAGGGCACATTCTCATTGGAAGAGTATTGGAAAATCCGTGAAAATAATGATGCATTATTCGAGTATATCGATAGATTTATTTACATATCCCCATCACCTTCAACGAAACATCAACGGGTATCCGGAAAAATTTACCGTGGACTGGGTAATTTCTTTGAGGGAAGTCCGTGTGAAGCTTTTTCTGCTCCCTTTGACATCGAATTGAAAAATGAAAACATAGAAGGAACGAAAATTGTCATCCCTGACATCAGCGTTATTTGCGATCCAAATGGTTTTACGGATGCAAGATATGCAGGTGTTCCAATTTTGATTGTGGAAATTCTTAGTCCCTCTAACCAGTCGCACGAACTGGTAACGAAACTTAATCTTTATATGAACTATGGAGTCAAAGAATATTGGATTGTCAATCCGATGCTTGACACGATCACTGTTTATGCCTTGAATGAGGATGAGATGTATGAGCAGCATGACCTGAAACCTCTCCCCATTAAAATGGGGAGGTTCCCGGACCCTAAAGGGTCACGGTTCCATTACGACAAATCGCAATGGCGCGTGTGTACTTTGTGCTTTTCCCTTTCCGGATGAGGTTCTGGCTGCGGACTGGAGCTTTTCCACACGACGTTCGCGCACAAATCGTTCTGTCGAACGAGTGGACCCGTTCGAGGCTTCCCTTGCGGTCGGCTCTCACAACTTAACGTACGCATCCGGTGTTTGACCTATACAACACCAATAGACATTTGCACCCACTGTCTCACGACAGGAGATATGCCTATCTTTCGTGGGTTTCATCACGACAAAGGTTATATCTTTCTCATTTAGAATCCAATACTGGAAATGTGTTTTTCACCTAAAGAGCGCATTTTTTCTTCAAACGATTGATACATCTCATAAAACGTATTAAGCTCATTCAAGCATTTTTACCGATCTACTTTATCGAGCGTTTCGTTTATATTCTTAATGAGCCAGGGATACGAACATATATTCTGTATTAATGTTATAATATTTAAAAGATAAAAGCAAGCGCTTTTTCATCTTTATTTGAATCTATGCCGCTGGCATTCATCCCGGCATTGAAATACCGGGCCTTCTGCCAGTTGTTCGTAAAAACGAGTACTGGCCTCATTACTTCCAAACTTTTCGATGGTTTTCAGATGAATTTGACAGATATTTTTTTAATGGAAAAGCGTTATGGTTAGAGGTGAAGTGAAGAATTTTTGCCCACTTTTGTTTTCAAGGCCCGGTTTATTGAAGCCCAAATTATAGCGCTGCATTGTCGGGGAAGGAGTTGATATACATCGCCATTTTTGTTGAGGTTTTAAGGGTAATGGCAAGCGTATTGCTTATCTTTAGTTCAGCTTTTTATTTACGGGATTTGGATAGAACCAGAAAGCAAAGAAAACTTTCAGCCTCTGAACTCACAATGTACATAGTCATACAGATTGCATTTGGTTTCTTTACAATCAGTTTACTGATTTCAGTATTTATTTTATGATAATTGCGTTGGTGATTAGGAATGAATACACGAATAAACCCTCTTTATTCCACAATCCGGGGCTTTTCCCTAATAGGGATTAGTCCCAATAAAAGCCACATTGTTGAGATAAACCACCATCACAAGGCGTCATGAATCTTTTCATAAGATAATTCAGTTATTATCACAGGCGTTTTAGGCAAGAGAATCTATCGCGTGAAAATCGCAAACATATCGTTGTCAAGGATGCCGGTCATTATATCCACTTGGATCAACCGGAAGCAGTCATAGAGTTGTTGAAATGCCGGAGAATCTATCATAATACTAATATACGTATGGAAATCTGTGTCTATGAACGGACTTTCCATATTTGCTAAAATGATAGGCAGCAGATTGCACTTAGGTTGGTGAAGAAAATGAAGCAATTTCCCGCAGGGATCAAATTTTGTTATCCGTGGCGCAGTTATCAACGCGAGGTATTGGAACATCTGGAAACACATTTGGAAAACGATCATTTACATCTTGTTGCTCCGCCGGGGTCAGGAAAAACGGTACTTGGCCTGGAGGTCATGCTGCGGTTGAATAAACCGACGCTCATTGTGTCCCCGACACTTGCCATTCGAAATCAGTGGGTCGATCGCTTTACGGAGCTGTTCCTGCAAAAGCCGGAGCAGCCTGAATGGATTTCGACGGATTTGAGGAATCCGGCTTTTGTGACGGTGACCACTTATCAAGGGCTGCATGCTTTATTGGACAGCAAGGAAAAAGAGGCAGGCAGCGATTCGGATCTGGATGATTTCGAACGGGAACAGAATGAAATTGAGGCTTCTGTGAAAGATGAGGCATTGGAAAAGCTGCTTCGGCAAAATTTTCAAACGCTGATCCTGGACGAAGCGCATCATCTGAGAACAAGCTGGTGGAAAACGACTATGAAGTTTCGTGATCAGTTGGATCATCCGGCAGTCGTTGCATTGACTGCCACGCCGCCATACGATGTAAATTCGGCAGAATGGGATAAATATATTGAATTGTGCGGGCCCATTGATGAGGAAATCGATATTGCAGCATTGGTCAGGGAAGGCGATCTGTGTCCCCACCAGGACTATGTTTGGATGTCTGTTCCCACCCCGAAGGAAGAGGGGCCGATCCGTACATATCGCGATGAAGTAACGCAGTTTATCCAAGAGCTGAAAGAAAATGAAGAGTTGGTAAGGCTCCTGGAAAATCATCCGTGGGTTGAATCGGAAGAATATATCGAAGAGAAGTTGGCGAATTATGGGTATTTTATTTCCATTATTTTATTTTTAAAAGAGGTTGGCAGCGACCGTTGGCAATCGCCTTTTCAACAAATGGAAGAAAAACTGACAGACTTGCCGGCGTTTACCGTAGAGTGGATGGAAGAATTGCTTGGCGGGCTCCTCTATCGCGATCCACATGTGGATGTGAAAAACGAGCCGGTAAAAAGCATCAGAAAAAGGTTATCCGGAATCGGGGCGCTTGACCGGAGGAATGTCCGTTTGACAGCAACGAAAGCGATGGAGCGGACTTTATTGCAAAGTGCTTCGAAGCTGCAAAGCATAACGGACATCGTTTCGTTTGAAAAGCAAGCGCAAGGGGATGGACTCCGGCTCGTTGTGCTGGCTGACTATATCTATAAAGACGACTTGCCAAAAGCGGATCAAGATCTGAAAACCCTCAATCGGCTGGGTGTCATTCCAATTTTTGAAACCCTGAGAAGGCAATTGAAAAATCGTTGCCGGCTCGGTGTTCTAACCGGATCGATCGTGATCATTCCAACCCAAGCAGTCCCCCAATTGCATTCATTCGGCTTGGATTTTTCGGCACAGCCATTGCAGATCGATCCGGCATATAGCGAAGTGATTGTTACAGGGGTGTCCAGGCAAGAGGCTGTCAAAGTCATCACGGCCATCTTTTCAGAAGGACACATTGATACGCTTGTGGGCACGACAGCTCTGCTGGGGGAAGGGTGGGATGCGCCCAGCGTAAACACGCTCGTTTTGGCCTCCTATGTCGGATCATTCATGTTGACCAATCAAATGAGGGGGAGGGCAATCCGATCGGACAAGTCCGATCCTCAAAAATGCGCCAATATTTGGCACCTGGTATGTGTTGATCCAATCACGTTTGATGGAGGATACGATTATACCTCATTGAACAGGCGGTTTAAATCATTGAGCGGATTGGATGAGGAATTTCCGATTATCGTTTCGGGGATAGAGCGCCTTAGGTTTCCGTCGCCGCCATATTCAACCAAAAAAACAAAGAAGGTCAATCATCTCATGATGAAGCGGGCAACGAACAAGTCGGCTTTATTTGAAAGGTGGCAGAAAGCGACCAATCTGGGTGAAAAGAAAAGGGAACAAGTGGATGTGGGAAGGGACTCTGTTCCGAGACCATTTTTATACCAGCATACATTGAGAACGTTGCAGATCATCACGGCA
The DNA here is from genome assembly GCF_003605365.2 of Siminovitchia fortis. Taxonomy (GTDB): domain Bacteria; phylum Bacillota; class Bacilli; order Bacillales; family Bacillaceae_C; genus Siminovitchia; species Siminovitchia fortis. The sequence goes on along the minus strand of NZ_QYTU02000022.1, from coordinate 41,848 downwards.
TCTATCATCATAGGCACATTGTACGAAGCCGCCGTGGCAACCGCTAATAGAGGGTCTGACAACCTGTTGCCAATGCTGGGTATTGCCTTTGCTGCGGGAGTCATATTTTCTGCACCTTATTGGTGGAAGGCTGTCCGGATTTTGGCCGATAATGCAACGATCGAATCAAGTTTACAAACCGCAGGCCGGATCATTTATGAAGTCCTGTATGAGATCGGCAGCATCGAAACACCGCCGGATCAAAATAAAGTAGTGGCGGAGGAATTGCCAAACGGCATGATCAGTTGTTCCCTTGAAAGAGGGACACCCTACGAACAAAAGCTATTTTTGCAATCCCTGCAGCAGTTTCTTGATCCTATAGAAAATCCCAGATATATCCTTCACCGGACGTCGGGGAATAAGAGGGTTGTCCGCCATGATTACCACGCCATCCCAGATGAAATTGGGCGCAAAAAGGAGTATGTGGAGCTTTTTGTAAAGAAGTGGGAAAAGAAAATCGGACGGGCATGCGCCATTTTCACAAGAAATGTGGAAGGCAGAAAGCTATTGTTAAAAGCGCGGGTCAAAGCGATGTCCGGGAAGTTTGTCAAGCGGTCGGAACGAAAGAGTGTCTGGAAATGACAGGGTGTATGTATTGCAGAACTCCGGTGTATCGTTTTCCGGCTTGCTCCCTCCGTTACGTCATATGCTAATCTAAAATTATGATCAGTACGGAGGGGTGGCTTTATGGAAAGTAATGAACCAATGTTTACAATTGGAGAGTTTGGAAGAAGAGCAAGGATAACAGTAAGAACATTACGGTTTTATGAGGAATTAGGATTACTCGTACCATCGCGGAAAAATAGCTCCGGCCATAGATTGTATGGATTAGCGGAGCTGGCGAAACTGCAACAAATTCAGTCATTAAAATTTTTAGGGTACTCTTTGCAGGAAATCAAAAATCTAATCGGGAATGATACAAATGCATTTAACCAATTGGAAAAGTCTTTACCTCTGCAACATAAGCTTCTGACAAAAAAGAGAGACGAATTAAATCGAGCCATTGAAGCAGTAGAACATGTGCAACGCTTAATGAACGAAGAAAAACTAGTTACATGGCCAGTCTTAAGCTCTTTGCTTTTTCAGATAGAACACGAAGAAGATCAGAAGGAATGGGTGAAAGAATACTTTTCAGATGATGAGACAGCTAATCAATTCTTTTCTCTTTCGAAAAAACATCGCCAACAGCTTGACGCAGAAATGTTGGAATGGCTGGCTTCTCTAAAAAAGCTGATGAAAGAAGGTGCTTCACCGCAATCACCTGAAGCTTTTGATATTCTAATAAAACTGACTGAAATGGCAACAAGGCATGTCGATGATAAAGAAGAACTGGCAGAGCAACTTGAAAAAGCCCAAGAGTTAATGGAGTCAGATGTGATAAATTTTCAATTTCCTACTTTTTTAACACCGGAAGAAGAGTCTTTTATCGAAGAAATAGGAAAAGGAATGGAAGCATTATACAATCAAAATAATAAAATCGGGAATGATTGAAGGGAATCCATTTGTTAAAGAATCGGGCGCTTTTCCCTCCACGGAGTCTAAATTAATTTGTACAATTGGAATTTTCTTTCAGCAGCTGGGGCAATACTTCTAACAAGCTCTTGCCCATTGGGGGATAGGGCAATGCTTGGAGCAACCCGGGCACCTAATGGGATTCTGCCAAAAAGGGAGGGACAATGTGTTCCTCTTTTTTGTTTGCTTTTTGGGAGATCCATTGTAGCCAAATAGATAATCTTCTTTAGGGACTCATCAGTTGGATAAGCTGTTTTCGTTTCAGTTACTTTTCTAAGCTATCTGTGATAGCCTTTTATCGTATTGGTTGCAACATTTTCCGTTGGGATCTTTATTTTTATCCCGCATTAACGGGCAGTAAGACTCCCACCTCAAAACTCTAGAGGAATCGGAGTAGATTAGGTGGGAAATCAACTGCCCGTAAAAGCCCGATTCGTTCATTTAACAATCAGTGGGGGATGAAGAAAACCCCCACTGATTGAAGTTTCACTTTATCGCTAATCAATTAAAAGGGGAAAAAGCAATGCAAAAAAAGTTGAGTATAGGAGAGATGGCCAAGCTGAGAAACGTAACGGTAGATACGTTGCGTCATTACGATAAAATTGGCCTGCTAAAGCCATATCATATTGACCCTAAAACTGGCTATCGATATTATTCCATCTATCAATATGAAGTTCTCGGTACGATAAAAGAATTAAGGAAAATCGGTTTTTCCTTAGATGAAATCAAGCAGTTTCTAACCAATCGCAATGTTAAAAAATCAGTTCAATTACTTCAAAAATCAATGGACAATATCCAGGAAAAAATAAAAGAACTGCAAAATGTACATGATATTTTGAAGAACCGGATAAATAATATTCAATATTTCAGCGATAGTTACAGGGATTCGGATATTATAATCCGACAATTTGAGGAAAGGGAATATATTCAGCTGGATAGACCTGTAAATTGGGATGATAAGGAAAACCTTTATCTTGGATTCTTGGAACTCGAAAAAATGGCCGGTGGAATCATACCGGTTATAGCAAGCAATAAATTTGGTGATTTTATCAAGAAGGAATATTTTGATGAAATACGCCAAACTTCTGATTTTTCCCAGAACCTCAGCAAATATCAATCGAAATTATTTATCCTTGTGGAGGATGAAAAATCAGAGAAGCCGACTCAAAAGTTAGAAAAAGGATTATATGTATGCTCCTACTATGGTGGGATCGTTAGAGAGAAGATGATGGCAAAGCTGACAAAGCTGCTGGATTATTGCGATACTTATAACTATGTCATAACCGGCGACGCCGTTAGAATTATGCAGGTTGATGTTTCTTTGACAGACCAATACGACGAAGCTTTTTATGAAATACAAATTCCTATTCAAAGCATGTGAGCCAAAAACAGCCCTCAAAATGACAGCATTATCATTTCGGGGGGTGTTTTTGTGCTTTTTTTACTGTGATAAGAGGACGCCTTGCGCTTTTCTTCTTGACTCTCGGGTAAGACGAGACTTTATGATATATACATAGAAATCGTTGATAGCGCTTCCTTGCATTGAAGGAATTTTGCTTCAAGGAAATGCAATTAAAATGAAAGGAATGGCAGATGATGAATAAAGCATCAGCCGAAATAATTATTTCGGGCAATAAAATTTTTACCGGACTTTCCAACCAACCTGAATCCGCTTCAATCGCGATTAAGGGAAACAAATAATTGCGGTTGGTTCTAAAGAGGAAATTATACAGTATGCAGACAGCCATACGAAAATATATCAATTTAAAGATCAATTGATTATGCCGGGATTCCATGACTTCCACCTTCATATAATGCAGGGGGCGGTTGCCCTGAATAGTGTCGACCTGTTCTCAGTGCGTTCGGAAGATGAAGCAGTAAAAATGATTCGGGAGTTTGCCGAATCAAAACCGGAAACCCAATGGGTAATCGGATTTACATGGGATGCGGGTTACTGGGATACACAGCAGCTGCCTACCCGCCACTCGTTGGACCGTATCCTTCCTGACCGCCCGGCACTCATGTTTCACGCGGAAGGCCATTATGCATGGGTGAATACGAAAGCGCTGGAGATTGCCAATATCACTCGTCATACGGAAAATCCTCCATACGGCATAATTGGTAAAGATGAAAATGGAGAACCGAATGGTATTTTATATGAAAGAGCAATGGATGCGGTGATCCGTCATGCATTTGATTTTTCAGATGTACAAAAAAGAGAGATGTTCTCAAATTTCTTGAAACACGCTGCAAGCTTGGGGATAACTGCCGTCCATGACTTGCATGGGTTAAAAACAATAGAAGCGCTTCATGTTTTCAAAGAATTTGAAGACAAAGAGGAATTGACAACACGCATTCATTTATGGCCTGTATTAAATGACAACCTGGAACATGCCAAACAACTGAGGGATACGTATCAATCGGATAAACTCCGGGTGTCGGGGCTGAAACAATTTATCGATGGTGTCATAACCCCTCGCACGGCTTATTTACTCGAGCCTTATGCGGATCAGCCGGAAACACGCGGAGAGACGTCCTTCCCTCCTGATACGATCAAAAAATGGGTTGTCGATGCGGATAAAGAAGGATTCAGCATCCGCTTTCACGCGATTGGGGATGGAGCGATCCGTCTCGCACTGGATGCCTACGAAGAAGCACAAAAGACAAACGGCAAGCGGGATTCCCGCCATTCTGTGGAGCATGTAGAAGTGGTTCATCCTGATGATATTCCCCGTTTTAAAAAGCTTGGTGTCACTGTTTCCATGCAGCCTGATCACTTTGCCATGTCAGAAAGGGATGTTTACACAGACCGGATCGGCCCCGAGCGGGAAAAATACGTTTTTCCGATTCGTACATTGCAAGAAACAGGAGCAAATTTGGCATTCGGAACGGATTTCCCCATTGATGTACTGAATCCGCTTCTCCAAATTTATCGGGCGGTAACAAGAATCGACAGCAGTGGGGATACGGTATGGCATCCGCATGAGCGAATCACACTTGCCGAAGCGCTGAAAGCCTATACAGCCGGCCCCGCCTACGGTACATTCCGAGAACACGAGCTGGGGACATTGGAAGCAGGCATGCTTGCGGATATCGTTGTCTTGGAACGCAACCTCTTTGAAATGCCTGTGGAAGAAATACCCGATACAAAGGTACAGTTGACGATTGTTGATGGGAAAGTCGTTTATGATCATGCTAAGGTACCTTCAAAATAATAACCGGCACTCCGGGTGATAACATCAATAGAAAATTGCAGCATGGGGGAATGACAAATGAATGATACAAACACACCAACCCTTAAACGGTCGCTTTCATTAAAATATGTTGTGTTTTTTGGATTAGCCTTTATGGCGCCAACAACTTTGTTTTCAACATATGGTGTCGCCGCGGATATCACGAATGGAATGGTCGCAACCGCTTATCTTGTTGCCTTAATCGTTATGTTATTTACGGCCTACAGCTATACGCAAATGGTGAAAGCCTTCCCGAATGCAGGTGCGGCCTATACATTTACACAAAAGTCTCTAAACCCTCACGTGGGTTTTCTCGTAGGTTGGACAATCATACTGGATTATGTGTTCAGTCCAATGATTAGTGCTTTACTGTTAGGAATAGCAATGAAGGCCTATTTCCCTTCAATCCCTATATGGATTTGGATCATTCTCTTTATCATTATAGTTACTATTATCAATATACTTGGCATAACAGTAGCGGCAAAATTTAATACAGCTCTTTTGGTCCTGCAATTCTGTACGCTGACGCTATTCGTTGTCTTCTCAATTAAGGGGCTTCTAAACGGTCAAGGTGCAGGGACACTGCTTTCCATCTTCCCGTTTATTGATTCAAATGTGGAAGCGTCTAATTTCATGTCGGTAATTCCGATTTTATGCTTTTCCTTTTTAGGGTTTGATGCGGTAACGACACTCTCTGAAGAAACGAAAAACCCTCGAAAGAATCTGCCAAGAGCTATTTATCTCGTTACAATCATTGGCGGAGTATATTATATTATTGGTTCGTATTTCTTACAGCTTATTTGGCCGGAATACCAATCATTTAATAATCCGGAAGCTGCCTATATGGAAATTGCCATGTTTATCGGGGGCAACCTTTTGACAAGTTATGTTCTTGCTGAAGGAATCATGGCAGGATTTTCGTCAGCTGTCGCGTCAGGAGCAAGCGCTTCTCGTGTTCTATATGCAATGGGACGTGAAGGTGTCCTTCCCACAAAAATATTTGGATATCTTTCACCTAAATATCGCACACCTGTCTTTAACATAATCATTATTGGAGCCATTGCTTTAAGCTCTCTATTCTTAAGTCTTACGACTGCTGTATCTCTTATCAATTTTGGTGCATTATTTGCTTTTACGATGGTAAATATTTCGGTGATCGCTCTCTATTTCTTCCGAAAAAAACAGAGATCCATTATGGGAACCATTCGATATTTTATTATTCCATTGATTGGTGCTTTACTTACGGGTTCAATTATGGTCATGTTGGACATCCATTCGCTGATGCTGGGAGGAAGTTGGCTTACGCTTGGATTCTTATACCTGTTATACCTTACAAAAATGTTTAGACAACCGCCCCCGGAACTTTCTTTTGAAGAAGCAAATTAATCTAATATTGAGAGGATTGATGAGAAATGAGTCAACAATCAGCGGATATGGTACTTTCAAGCAATGCTGTTTTTACAGGGCTTTCAAACCAACCGGAGCCAGCGTCCATAGCAATTAAAGATAATAAAATAGTAGCGGTTGGTTCCGATGAGGAGATTAAGCCTTATATAGGCGAGAATACGAAAATCCATCAATTTCATGACGAATTGATTATGCCAGGATTTCACGATTTCCACCTTCACCTGATGGATGGAGCAGTTACGATGAACAGCGCCGATTTATTCCCTGCCCGATCAGAGGAAGAAGCGTTGGAGATCATTCGTGAATTTGCCGAATCACGGCCAGAAGCACCCTGGATCATCGGTTCTACATGGGATGCGGGGTACTGGGACACTCAAGAATTGCCGACCCGCCATTCATTGGATCGCATACTTCCGGACCGTCCAGCCCTTCTGTATCATGCGGAAGGACATTATGTATGGGTCAATTCGAAAGCACTGGAGATTGCCAATATCACTCGCCATACGGAGAATCCTCCCTACGGCATAATTGGAAGAGATGAAAACGGAGAACCAAATGGTATTTTATATGAAAAAGCAATGGATGCGGTGATCCGGCATGCGTATGATTTTACTAAAGAACAAAAGAGAGAACTCTTTAAGGATTTCTCCACTCATGCTGCAAGTTTAGGGATCACCTCTGTCCATGACTTATTTGCAACAGAATCCATGGAAATGCTTTATGATTATGAGCTTTTCAAGGAATTTGAAGATAAAGAAGAATTGACAACACGCATTCATGTATGGCCTGCATTAAACGGTGATCTGGAACGCGCCAAAAAATTGCGGGATACGTATCAATCGGACAAACTCCGTATGTCAGGATTGAAACAGTTTATCGATGGGGTCATTACCGCCCGTACGGCTTACTTGCTCGAACCTTATGCAGATCAGCCGGAAACACGCGGAGAGACATCCTTCCCTGCTGATACGATCAAAAAATGGGTTGTTGATGCGGATAAAGAAGGTTTCAGCATCCGCTTCCATGCCATTGGGGATGGAGCGATTCGTCTAGCCCTCGATGCTTACGAAGAAGCACAAAAGGTCAACGGCAAGCGGGATTCCCGCCATTCCGTCGAGCATGTGGAAGTGATTCATCCCGATGACATTCCTCGGTTCCAAGAGCTCGGTGTCACAGTATCGATGCAGCCGGATCACTTTGCCATGTCTGAGCGGGGTGTCTATACCGACCGAATTGGCCCGGAGCGGGAGAAATATGTATTCCCGATTCGTACATTGCAAGAAACCGGCGCAAATCTGGCGTTCGGAACAGATTTCCCAATTGATGTGCTGGATCCGCTTGTGCAAATCCATCGGGCGGTTACGAGAATTGACAGCAGCGGAGAAGAAGTGTGGCATCCGCATGAGCGCATCACTCTAGCCGATGCATTGAAAGCTTATACAGCCGGATCCGCCTACGGTTCATTCAGAGAGCACGAGCTGGGTACACTGGAAGCAGGGAAGCTTGCGGATATCGTTGTATTGGACCGGAATTTGTTTGAAATACCTACTGAGGAAATACCGGACGCAAAGGTTCAATTAACGGTCTTTGATGGAAAAATTATTTTTTCCAATACAGGAGTGGAAAAGAAAAAGTAGTTTTTCCTCTTTAAAATTGGCGATACAGGCATGGGTTATGTTAATTATTCCTTAGACACTGATATAAAAATAAGCAGCTTTCAAGCTTCTCACAGATATTTATATTTGTGGGAAGCTTTTTTTACTGTAAAAGGTAAACTAATTATATGAATCCCTGTCTTTTGACAGGAGTTTTTGCATTCGTGATGAATACTGAAAGTGGAGGTGATAAAATGGATAACAAAAAAATGGTTATTAATCAATTCGGATCCAATGCAAGGAACTATGTTATAAGTCAAATCCATGCCAAGGGCAAAGACCTTGATTTCATTAGGGAAGTAGTAAAGGGTGGGAAAGATAAGGTTTTGCTTGATGTCGCGACAGGCGGCGGTCACGTGGCAAATGCATTGGCCCCTTTTGTTAAGACTGTCACAGCTCTAGACTTAACTCCAAAAATGTTGGCCCAGGCTAAGGAATTTATTGAGTCAAATGGACACGATAACGTTGTATTTGTACAAGGAGATGCTGAAGATTTACCGTTTGGGGACAAAAGTTATGACGTGGTTACATGCAGAGTGGCTCCCCATCATTTTCCGAATGTTAAACGGTTTATCGGTGAATCCTTTCGGGTTCTAACCGATGGGGGTATGTTCATCTTAGTCGATAATGTATCACCGGAATTAGATGATTTTGACCAATTTTATAATGAGGTTGAAAAAAAGAGAGATCCCAGTCATTACCGGGCATATAAAAAATCAGAATGGATTTCCTGGATAGAGGAAAAAGGATTTTCTATTCAAACGTTTCTTACCTTTAAGAAGCGCTTTGTATTTGATGAATGGTGTAAAACAATGAATCTTTCTTCCGAAGCCAAAGAGGAATTAAACAACTACATGATAGCCTCACCCAGAGAAGTTATCAATTTTTTCTCAATTGAAATGGAAAATAATCAAATTCATTCTTTTCAGGGAGAAGCGATGATACTTATAGCATTAAAAACTATTAATGCTTAATCTTTTGTTCAAGCCAAAATTAAGATTATTGTTAAATTATCCGAAAAGCCGGGCTTAACCGGTCATCTCAACGAGATTTCCGCCCCACCGATTTAATAAGGCCTAAAGGATGTATAATGACATGAAAAACGGACCAGTCCTTTGATCTGGTCCGTTTTTTTTTATTTTAAACTCCTGTTTTTTAAACAAGAGCGGCCGCTTTATTATTATTTTTATGATAAAATTCTATGAAATTATTGACAACCTGATCCAAGAAGCCGATCGTACCTTGGTCAATGAGTTCTCCGGCTTCGTTTAGTTTTTCATGAACCGATCCGATATACACTTCATTGCCCGGCAATAAAACAGGTGACAGGGCCGGGTTTGAAAGGATTTCCCTCAAGTGGATCTGTGCACGCACACTGCCCAACACTCCCATGGAAGAACCAATGATAAAAGCGGGCTTGTCTTTGATCGTGAAATCTCCGCCGCGTGATAACCAGTCAATTGCATTTTTCAAAGCGCCAGGAATGGAGAAATTATATTCAGGAACTGCAAATAAAACAGCATCCGAATCTTTTACATTATCTTTAAACTCCTTGACATTGGCTGGTACATTGCCTTCCAAATCAACTGAAAACATCTCAAGTTCATTAATGAATACAGGTGTGATGTCCAGTTGGTCCGCATAACGGCTTTTCATAAATTCAACCAGCTTCAGGTTATATGAAGTGGAGCTTGTGCTCCCAATGATTGCTTTAACTTTAATTCTCATGATGTACAGCTCCTTATGTGAATGGTGATGATTTTTTGAAAATCCAAGTATATTATAGAGCATATAAATTAAAATAAATAGTACGCACTTACAAGTGGCATAGTATATAAAAAGATACTAATAGAAGATGAGCCCGGTTTTTTACTCGAATTTTCCTTCCCTGTAATCTTGATATGCCTGTACAATCTCTTCTTCCGTATTCATCACGAATGGCCCGCGTGCTACAACTGTTTCTCCAATCGGTTGTCCGGCGTATAAAAGGACATGCAATTTTTCATTGGCGCGAACCTTCACTTCGCTCGGACAAGTAGCATCCCCGCGTTCAAGCCAAAGAACCTGTCCTTTCTTCCCTTCCGTGTTCCCGCTGCCGAATGTTCCTTTTCCTTCCAGTATATAAAGGAAACCATTATAGCTGCCGGGAAGATCCTGTATGACTGTACTGTCAGGTTCAAGTATCATCTCAACCATTGTAACCGGAACGTGATTTTTCGTGTCTGCCTTGACTCCCTTTGATGCTCCGGAAAAGACTCGAATGATGGCCCCCTCTTCATGTCGGACCGGCATATCCTGCGCTCGCATATTCTGGTAACGTGGTTCAGTCATTTTTTTATCGCCTGGAAGGTTTACCCATAGCTGGAGTGAATGAACAGTTTCTCCAACTGCCGGTTCTTCGGAATGGATAATTCCTCTTCCTGCTGTCATCCATTGAACATCTCCTGGCATTAATACCCCGCCTTCAGTTTTATTGTCACGATGTTCAAGTTTTCCACTAATCACGTACGTTACTGTTTCTATTCCGCGGTGCGGATGCATTCCGAATGTACCCCGTTGGAAAAAGTCTTCTGCCATCAACAAAAACGGATCATATTCTTCCCAATTTCCAGGTTCAATTATTAATCCCGCTTTATGAGTCGGTGAATTTTTCCGGTAAAAGATATCTTTAACACTCCTGATACCTCTTGATAAGATATTTTTTCTTTCCATCTTGATTCCTCCCTTCCGTTTTCAACCGGAGATTATATAGGCTATTATTAAATAAACTAAATATAAATAGAAGTACGCACTTAAAAGTGCTATAGTATATAAAAAGATACTAATTAAGGGGCTGCTAAAAAGATGAAAACAGAGTTCTGTAAAGTTGACGAAGCTTTAAGTATTTTAGTGGGAAAATGGAAACCGATTATTTTACTGCATCTGTTCAATGAAGGAACTTTGCGATTCAGTGAATTGAAGAGATTAATGCCGGACATCACGCAAAAAATGCTGACGAAACAGTTGAGAGAATTGGAAACGGAAGATATTATCGACAGAGTGGTATATCCACAAGTACCGCCAAAAGTGGAATATTCGATTTCCGAGTACGGCAAAAGCCTTCAGCCTGTCTTGAATGTGATGCACGAATGGGGAAGCGCCCACACCAAACATATGCAAGAAAAAAGGAATAGAAAAAACCTGGAGCAATCGTCTTAACGCCTAGTTCCAGGTTTTTTTTGTCAATTTGCCCACAATTCTTTTGAAACCAAAACACCCGAGTAACAAGTTGAAGGGAAAGGCCCAAAATATCGGATTTCTGTTCATTTCCAGGTGGGCAGCCGCTGTATGGGTATAAAGGAAATATTTGTAACATGTTTGAAACAATAATGAAAGGTGATTGTAAAGTCACTCTGTCGAAATTTGATGTTATAATCTATCTGGATTATCAATAGTTGTCGGATATATTTATTTTTAACAAAAAAGGAATTTTTTATCGTACAAAGATTACTAGATACATAGTTGGAACGATTTCACAGGGGGAAAAATAAAATTGAAAAAAAGATTACTAGTATCCGTGCTTGGTACAAGTCTGTTATTTGCGTCTTTTCCGAACAGTGGAGCATTTGCCAATGAGAATTTGGATCAAGAGATTTCGGCGAAAAAGCAGGAGATTTCTTCTTTGCAGGCAAAAGAACGGGAAATCAATGATGTTTTGGGAAAATTAAATGACAAAGTAAATGAAACGAATAACAAAATAGCTGGGGCCGAAAAAAATATTTCCAAAACGAAAGAAGAAGTGAAGCAGCTGGAAAAGAATATTGCCGAAGTAAAAGAGCGTCTTGAGAAGCGCTTTGAGGTATTGCAAAAACGGGCCCGCGCCGTCCAACAAAACGAAGGCTCGACCAACTACCTTGATGTAGTGCTTGAGGCCGAAAGCTTCGGTGATTTGGTTGACCGGACGATGGCATTGACCAAGATTATTAACGCTGATAAAAAGATCCTCGAAGAGCAGAAGAAAGACCAACAAACATTGGAAGCTTCTGAAGCGGAATTAAAAAAGAAATTGGAAAAGATCCAGAGCGAACTGGCTGAAATAAAAGAACTTAAAGAACAGCTTACATATCAGGTAAACGATAAAAACAGCATGCTTGCCGCTATGAAAGAGCAGCAAAGTGAAGCCAGCAAAGAATTGGTGGATCTTGAGAACCAAAAAGCTGCCATAATTGCAGCAGAAGCAAAGAAAGCGGAAGAAGAAAAAGCTGCTGTTGCAGCGGCGGAAGAAACGCAAGAATCGCAAGAAATGCAAGAAACGGGAGCAACTGGTGAAGCAGGTAACGCAGGGCCGGCAGAAAAAGCTGGTGCACCGGCAACTGCAGCCGGACATAAAGCAAAACCAAAATCTGTTGCATCATCCAACAGCGGAACAGTCCAAAAAAGCCAGCCATCAGCACCTACAGTGAAAAAAGGATCATCCGCTATTGAAACTGCCATCAGCACGGGCTCTTCCATTGTCGGCCGTTCTCCGTATAAATGGGGAGGAGGCAGATCTGCAGCCGATATCCAAAACAGGCGATTTGACTGTTCTTCGTTTGTCCATTGGGCCTATGCGTCGGCTGGTGTGAATCTTGGCTGGACAACAAGCCAGCTTGTCAATCAGGGAAGAGCTGTCAGCGCTTCTGAAATGAAACGAGGCGACCTTGTCTTCTTTGATACCTACAAGACAAACGGCCATGTCGGCATTTATCTTGGCAATGGAACTTTCTTGAACGACAACAGCTCTCATGGCGTGTCTATTGACTCCATGAACAATTCGTATTGGAAAGCTGCCTTTAAAGGCGTTGTCAGACGTGTAGTTGAATAAAGATGATCAAAAGCAGGGGGAATCATTCCTCCTGCTTTTCGTCTTAATCAGGCATTAACTGGCTAAAGGAGAGGGGAGGGGCACAATATCATGAACATTTATAAAACAAAAAAGCTGCTGGAAATAAACAAGATGTTGACCCAGTCTTTAAAGTTAGAGGAAATTTTGCATCGTGTCATTGTTGCGGCGAGAGCATTGATCGATGTGTCTGATGTCCTTATTATTTATTTGTATGATAAAAAGGCAAACAAATTGAAATTTGCGAAAGGAGAGGGGGTTGACAAAGAACAATTAAAAAAGGTCGCGTTTTCTCCTGGTGAGTCGATTACGGGTAAAATTTTTATCGAAAAAAAGTCAAAATTATTCACTTCCGAGCAAGAAATAGATGAATATATGGAGAATATGACGGATGAAAATTACCGTCATTATTATGAAGGGGTAAGAAGAAGGAAAATCAGGAGCATGTTTTGTGTACCGATTATCAATAAAGACCGTTGTTTAGGTGTAGTGGCCGTCAACAATTACAATCAAAATGGTGTTTTTACGGAAGAGGATATGCAGGTCATTAAGGTGGTGGCCGATCAGAGCGCCATCGCCATAGATAACGCAAATGTATATAAAAATTTAAAAGAGAAGAATACACTGCTGAAGCGCTCCATCGCCATACACAACCAATTTTATCAGTTGATTATAGAGGGACGGGGAATCAAGAATATTATCTCTTTGTTGGAAAGAATGATTTCATCCCCCGTGGTATTTTATACACACGTAAATGAAAGGGACGAGGCCAATGCTTTTCCGATCAGAAGGGGAGACGATATACTAGGTGTATTAATGTTGGGCAGGCCGTTTCCATCTTTTTCAGAAATGGATCAAATTGCCATTGAACAAGCAAGTCTTTCAATTGCTTTAGAGCTTATTAAAGATAATGCTATTTATGAAAAAGAAATACATTTCCGCGAGCAGGTTTTTAATCAATTATTGGAAGGGAAATCAGGCAGCGACCTGCAGCACGCATTGCGATATGTCAAGTGGGATGAGGATTGGATTGTTCAATGCATGATTTTGGAGGGAAGAGACCATCCGCTATGGGAAGCGGAACGGTTGATTGACAAAGAGAGGTTTGTCAAATCGATTGAACGGATTTCATCTTCTGTCGGTCTCCACAGTTTAATTTTTACTCGCGCGTTTCAATTAATTATGATTATTCCCAAGTTCAAGCAGAAAAACATAAAAGAGTTGATCAATGGCATCCAAACGCTGTGGAAAAACGAGAAAGATATATATTACGGCGTCGGCAGAGAAACGACAATTCATGATTTATCCATATCCTATAAAGAAGCGCTCCGTTCCATCGGCTACGCCAAACTGCATAATGTTCAAATAGTCGAATACGCAAAATTGGGAATAGAGCGCCTCTTATATGAAGTAGATAAAGATATATTGGATATGTTCATGAATGATCAATTGCAGCAACTTTATAATCTTGATGAAAGTTTCATTGATACATTGCGAATTTTCATTGAATTGAACAAGAACCATAAGAAAACGGCTGAAATGTTGCATATTCATTCCAACACTCTTTACTATCGTTTGAAAAAAATAGAAGAAGTATTGCAAATTGAATTTAACAATGAAAAAGACTGGATCGATTTAGTGATTGCCTTTCGATTGTATGTGGCAAGCAACAAAAAAGATGAATGATTTTTGTTGCTTGCCACATTTATTTTGTGAATTTTAAGATTTATGATGTTATAGAAAACAACTATAAGGAGGAGACCCTGTGGGCAATATTTATTTTAATTATATAAACGGCAAATGGGTGCCGTCCTGTACAAATGAGACGTATGCAAGCATCAATCCGGCCAATACAGAGGAAGTATTGGGATATTTCCAGCAATCCAATGAAGAGGATGTGGAGTCAGCGATTACCTCTGCTGAAAACGCATTCAAAGAATGGGCAAATACCGCTGCCCCAACAAGAGGAGATGTGCTATTTAAATTAATTCAGTTACTGGAAGAAAAAAGAGAAGAGCTGGCCATTCTCATTACGAAAGAAGTTGGAAAGTCTCTCCGGGAAGCCAGGGGTGAAGTGCAAAAAACAATCGAAGCGATGAAACAGTTCAGTGGTGAAGCGACAAGGCTGACAGGTGAAACAATTCCTTCGCACAACAGTGATATTTTTGCCTATACGGTCCGTGAGCCGCTTGGCGTCGTGGGTGTGATTGCTCCATACAATTTCCCGCTTGGTATAGGAATTTGGAAAATCGCTCCGGCGATCATCGCGGGAAATACTGTCGTTTTCAAGCCGGCAAGCAATACGTCGCTTATCAGTGTGAAAATTATCGAATTGTTCGAAGAGGCAGGCGTCCCGGCAGGTGTCATTAACATGGTGACCGGTCCGGGCGGTGTGATTGGCAATGCAATCGGGAACCATCCAAAAATTAAAGCTGTGTCGTTTACCGGTTCTACAGATGTAGGTCTGGCATTAGGGAGAGCGGTCAGTACAAGAGGAGCTAAAATGCAGGCGGAAATGGGCGGCAAAAACCCTTCCATTATTTTGGAAGATGCCAACATTGATGAAACAGTTGAAAATCTGGTCATCAGCGGCTTTTTGGATAATGGGCAGCGCTGTACAGGAACGAGCCGGGTCATCGTCCTTAAATCAATCGCAAAGGAATTAACGGAAAAATTAGTTGCCAGGGCAAAAAAGTTGGTGATCGCCGACGGATTTGAGGAAAATGTTGATAATGGCCCTGTCGTAGATGAAGGGCAATTAAATACCTATTTACATTACGTAAATTCTGCCATTGAGGAGGGGGCTGTCCTTGAATATGGCGGTAAGAGATTAACAGAAAATGGATTGGACAAGGGGTATTTTGTCGCTCCCACCATATTCAGCAATGTCACAAAGGATATGACCATATTCCGGGAAGAAATTTTTGGTCCTGTAATAGGCATCACTACGGTGGATTCGTACGAAGAAGCGTTGGAATTGGCGAATGAAAGCGATTTTGGGCTTTCGTCCACAATCTATACAAATGATTTGAATAAGGCGTTTCATTTTGTTCGAAATATTGAATCAGGTGTCACACATGTAAATATTCCTTCCAATTATTTTGAAAACCAATATCCATTCGGTGGAAAGAAGGCTTCAAGCATTGGCCCGCGGGAACAAGGTTCGACCGCATTGGATTTTTGGACAGATTACAAAACGGTCTATATCAAACCGTAATTTTTTCTAAAAAGAAGGGGAGAGCTGCGCATGAGGTACGCAGCTCTGTTCCAAGAAAGGGAGATCTTTGTGAGAAGCATCGGAGTGGCCGGCTGTGGTTTGATGGGATCAGGGATTGCCAAAAATTTGTTGAAAAACGATTATAGCGTGTCTGTATACGATATTAACGAAGCGCCCGTGCAAAAGTTAGTCAGTATGGGTGCAAAGGCAAAAAGAGATGTCAGAACAATGGCAAAAGAAGTGGATGTCCTGCTCTTGTCCTTACCCTCGCCCCAGTTAATAGAAAAGCTAATGACGGATCCGGAGGAAGGGGCGTTTGGCGCTTTAAAAAAGGGAGCTTTCATTTTAGATATGAGTACCAATGACGTAGCTTTGACAAGAAGTTTGTCTAAAAAGGCAAAAGAATATGGCTTGGAATATTTTGATTGCCCTTTGAGCGGAGGACCTGCCGGAGCAGATGAAGGTACACTAACCATCATGGTAGGCGGGTGTAAAGCAAAGTTTCCTACCATTTTGCCTATTTTAAAAGCCGTCGGAACGAGTATAGATTATGTTGGCCCCAGCGGATCCGGACAAGTTGTAAAACTATGCAATAATATGATTGTTGGAGGCGTCATTTCATTAATAAGTGAAGCGTTTTTGACCGGGGAAAGAGCCGGGATTTCGAAACAAAAAATGGCTGCCATCATTCAAAAAGGTTCCGGACAAACAAAAGTGATGGAGGTGTTTGGGCCTAATATATTAAAGAATACTCCAGAAGAAGTGAAATTTTCTCTTTTTAATATGAAGAAGGATTTGAATCTATATCGAAATTTAGCCGAAAACACGGGCATTCCAACAATGGCAAGTGAATCAGCCCGCCAGTTATACCAAATAGCGGAGTATTTGCAAAAGGGACAGCAAGATGCTACCGCGATATTTGATGTCATTGCCCAATTGGGAATAGAAGAGAAAACCCGTGTCTAGCGGATATTTTGTTCTTAAACAATATGTATACAAGGAGGGGTATTGGGGTGAGAAAAAATATTAAGCTTCATTTGATCGTTTTGGCGTTTGTGGCGGCAGGTGAATGGATCGGTTCCAAGCAATTCAACGTCGGCGTCGGAACGATCGCTTTATTTCCCATGTTGTATGTATTGGTTTGGGGAGGGATTGTCAGCTGGCCAAAATTCAAAATATTGACCCAAAAGCAAATGAAAAACGCAGCAACGATTCTTGGGATTTCCTTCATGTTGTTTGTTGCCAAGCTCGGTACAATGTTAGGGCCATCTTTGCCTAAAATTTTCGAGGCAGGCCTGTCCCTGGCATTTCAAGAAGTCGGACACGTCATCGGCACCATTATTATCGGATTGCCAATCGCCCTGTTGTTAGGAATGAAACGGGAATCTATAGGAGCGACGTTTTCCATCGACCGTGAACCGAATCTTGCCCTCATTGCCGAGAAATATGGCGCAGATTCGCCGGAAGGAAGGGGAGCGCTCGGCGTCTATGTATGTGGTACAGTGTTCGGAGCCGTCTACTTGGCATTGCTGGCCGGTTTCCTTGGAAGTCTCGGTTTCCTTCATCCCATCTCATTGGCAATGGGAGCGGGGGTTGGATCGGGCAGCATGATGGCAGCAGCATCCGGTGCTCTTGCTGTTACATTTCCGAATGATGCTGCCGATATCGCATTATTCGCTGCTGCAGCAAATTTGATTACGACAATACTGGGGACTTATATATGTGTATTTTTCTCCCTTCCAGTCACCGCCCGGTTGTATAACTGGTTGGAGCCGAAGCTTGGCCGCCATAAGCTCTCTATTGACAAGGGGGCAGCAAAATGATTGAAAAAATAAAAATCCTGTCATTGATTGGCATCATCGCCATCATTGGGAACTGGGTAGGTTATAAGGTCAACCCGATTGAAGCACTGCCGGGAATGTTAATTATCGTTATCATAACAATCATCGGACTGGCGCTTACCAACTATCTGCCCATTAAAATTCCGGCAGTCGTCTGGATTTCACTTGTTGCGCTCATTACTACAACACCTATTTTTCCTGGCAACGGATGGATTGTCGAACAAACATCTAAGATTGACTTCATGGCCATCGCCACACCGATTCTTGCCTATGCAGGTTTATCACTAGGCAAAGACATAGACGCATTCAAGAAATTGGGTTGGCGCATTGTAATCATATCGATTGTTGTCTATACGGGCACCTTTTTATTCGCCTCCCTATTTGCAGAAATTGTGTTCAAAATTCAAGGGAGATTTTAAAGACAGGAAAACAGTCTCCTAACAAACTCTATTAAACAGCCTGACTCCTATACTAATATGGAATCAGGCTGTTTTATTCTAGTATGGAAACGATTTTCCGAAAACACCGCTGGATAACAGCGTAGTATAAAGATATTTTCTCGGGGGATATCAGAAAATTTTCTGGCAAAAAAGAGAAGGCACGCTTTAAAAAAGCGATGAAACCAACTATGGGTACATCCGTAATTAGAAAAGAGGTGTCAATCATGCAAAGTTATAATCGTCCAAAACTCGACATTCCAAAATCTGCTTTTGAAAAAATACTCGATTGGGTTGGCGCATTCGTCTTCGGCGGATGGGTCATTTATTTGCTGGTGACCTGGAACGATCTGCCTGCTAAAGTGCCTGGACACTATGACGGAGCCGGAAATATCACCCGCATGGGATCGAAATGGGAGTTGATCATACTGCCGGTGATTGCCGGCTTGCTGACCGTTTTTATGAGCTTTCTGGAAAAACATCCGGAGTGGCATAATTACTTGAATCTCAATGAAAACAATATTGAATTCCAGTATAAAAACTCAAGAATGATGCTGAATGTCCTCAAAAATATCATGATCTTTCTATTTGCTGCTATCAGTTGGAATATGATTCAGGTCGGGCGCGGAAAGGCAGAATCGCTCGGAATCTGGTTTCTGCCCGTCTTTTTGGCGGTCGTTTTTATACCGATGATTTTCTTTATCGTTCGTTCAGTTCGTCATAAATGACAATGTGTTAATGAGCTAACATGATATAAAGTGGAAGAGGATGATGAAAATTCTCCCAGGAAATAGGCGGCGATATCATTTTAATTTAATGAAGGATTCACAGGAAGAATGTCGAATTATAACATCAACAACTATTAGAAAGGTGTTGGTGTTATTGAGGGGTCAACAACCAAATTATGACCAGTTATGGAAAGATGTCATTACCGAACTGTTTGATGAGTTTCTTCTGTTTTTCTCCCCAGAACTGTTTGAGCTTGTAGACTTTACCATTCCGCCTCAATTCCTGGAACAGGAACTTCAAACCATTTTACCCGAGTCTGACAGCAATCAGCGTGTCGCCGACAAGTTAGTAAAACTTCAGTTGAAAAATGGCGAAGAACAATGGGTGTATGTCCACATTGAAGTTCAGGGCGACTACAAAAAGATTTTTCCAAAGCGGATGTTCCAGTCTTTTTACCGGATTATGGACCTATACGATCAAAGGATTTATGCCCTTGCCCTGTTCACCGGCGAAGACGCCAAGTACAACGCCAATCTATTCCACTATGAATTCCTGGGTACTGAGCTGACCTACAACTATAACACCTACCGCATTGCCTCACAATCCGAAACCACACTCTTAGAATCTGAAAATCCCTTTGCATTGGCCGTTTTGGGCGGGCTGTACGTGATAAAAAGCAAAAAGAATGTTGATATTAAGTACCAATACAAACGGAAATTGATGAGATTGCTATTACAGGATAAAATGATAAATAAAGAAATGAAACGGGAATTTATACAGAAGCTGTTCGTATTCATTGACCATATTCTTAGGCTGCCGGAGGAAACGGAATTGAAACTGGTCAACGAAATGAAACCAATCATTCAAAAGGAGGCCGTACAGATGGGACTTTCTATGAAGGATACGTTTTTAGCAAGGTACTACATGAAGGAAGGGGAGAAGAAGGGAATCGAAGTAGGTATCAAAGAAGGCATTAAAGAAGGCATTAAAGAGGGAATCAAGGAAGGTAAGGTTGAAATCGCTGTCAGGCTTCTGGGGAGAGGGGAATCAGCGGATGATGTGGCGGAAATTACGGGTCTTACACTCGAGGAGGTAAAACGGATTAAGGACAGGAAATGGAGCCAACCTTGAAAAAGGAGGCCGTACAGATGGGACTTTCTATGAAGGATACGTTTTTAGCAAGGTACTACATGAAGGAAGGGGAGAAGAAGGGAATCGAAGTAGGTATCAAAGAAGGCAAGGTTGAAATCGCTGTCAGGCTTCTGGGGAGAGGGGAATCAGCGGATGATGTGGCGGAAATTACGGGTCTTACACTCGAGGAGGTAGAGCGGATTAAGGATAGAAATTGAAATCGACCTCACAAAGCATGTTCCCTAAGTGAGGTTTTCCAAAAGACTTGTTAACCAAAGCGGGCATAAGACTTACCTTGATGCCCAGGCCGTGAGTCGGATCAATCGAAATATAGACAAGGTTCACCGGCAGCGAATGAAGCAACAAAAGATGTAATAACAGCCGTGTAAAAGGTCGTTCAAAAAATCATAATGCAAAGCAAAAGGATGATTCCCCAAGGTATGTTTTACCTTCGGACCAGCCTTTTGCTTTGTTTCACTGACATCTCCGACCGCCCCACAATAGTGATATATCGTACCCAATCAGGCTTTTTTAATAAACTGAATGACCAATCATTCAGTTTTTTCGTTTGCTTTTCCCTGCAATAATTCTTTTCTCGCTTGGTTATATGACTCCCTCAGCCCAGCCACAATTTCCTTCACCGGCTGTATTTTTTGAATGGTGTTCACTCCCTGACCCGCCGACCATATATCTTTCCAGGCTTTTGACCCGGTTGTGTTCATTTTTGAAAAATCAGCATGTTCCTTGCTCTCCAGTTTGTCGGGATCAAGTCCTGCTTTCCTGATGCTCGGCTTTAAATAGTTGGCCTTCACACCGCTGAAGGCATCTGTATAGATCAAGTCATCGAGCGTAGAGTCAATCACCATCTCTTTATAATCTACCGAAGCGAAACTTTCCTCTGCCGTAATAAATCTGGTCCCCATGTAGGCAAAATCAGCTCCCATTGCCTCCGCTGCCAGGATATCCCTTCCGCTTGAAATTGCCCCCGACAAAATCGTGATTCCATTCCAAAATTCTTTCACCGCACCCAAAAAGGCAAAGGGGTTGATGGTTCCGGCATGGCCGCCCGCTCCGCTGCAGACAAGAACAAGTCCGTCCACCCCTTTTTCAGCTGCTTTTTTTGCATGAAAAATGGAAATCACATCAGAGAATATAAGACCTCCGTATTCATGTACGATACGAACGACAGGACTCGGGTCTCCCAGTGAAGTAATGACAATCGGCGGCTGATGTTTCTTGATGAGTGCCAAGTCTTCCTCATAACGCTTGTTTGTATGATGTACGATGAAATTCACCGCCCATGGAGCTGCTTTTATCCCCTGCAACTCCTGCTTAATTTCTTCCATCCATTGATCAAGCACGTCCGCCGTACGGGCATTCAACAATGGAAAAGAGCCGATGATTCCTGATTTGCAGCCATTAATGACCATTTGCGGGCTGGATACTAAAAACATCGGGGCCATAATGACGGGCAATGCACTATTTTCTTTAAGAGCTCGCATCTGCATCAATATTCCTCTCTCTCCTTTCAAGACTATATAATCATTTCGCCGGCACTTATGTAAAAACCTTCAAAAAATTACATGTGAAAAAATTCAGTTTTTGTTACTATTGATTTATGAACTCAATTTGGAAGGAGCCCGGCAAATGCCAATTGATTTGAGAAGTGATACAGTGACAACGCCGACTGAAAAAATGAGAGACGCCATCCGCGATGCAGCTGTTGGAGATGATGTTTATGGTGAAGATCCAACAATCAATCATCTGGAACAGCTTGCTGCTGAAATCGTTGGAAAAGAGGCTGCCCTGTTTGTAACGAGCGGGACCCAGGGAAATCAAGTGGCTGTTTTATCCCATACACAACGTGGTGATGAAGTGATTTTAGAAGAATACTCCCATATTTTCGGCTATGAGACGGCAGGGCTTTCCACCATCGCCGGCGTTCAGGCAAGAACGATCAAAGGTGTGAATGGCCAGATGCCGATTCCGGATATTGTTGCGGCTATCCGGGAAGATGATATTCACTGTCCCAAGACCGCTTTAATCTGTCTGGAAAATACCCATGGGGATTCGGGAGGACGCATTCTGCCGTTAAATTATATGGAAGAAGTTTACGAGATCTCAAGACAGCATCAAATTCCTGTCCATCTGGATGGAGCCCGATTATTCAACGCAGCGGTTGGTTTAGGTGTTGATCCCAAGGAAATTACAAAACTTGTAGATACTGTTCAGTTTTGCTTATCCAAAGGCTTAAGTGCCCCCATGGGGTCGATTTTGGCAGGTCCAAAGAATTTTATTGAAAAAGCCAGAAAGTGGCGGAAAATGTTGGGTGGCGGCATGCGCCAGGCTGGAATTGCGGGAGCGGCCGGCATTGTTGCATTGGAAGAAATGGTTGGCCGATTGGAAGAAGACCATGTTCATGCAAAAAAACTCGCACAAAGGTTAGCCCTTATAGAAGGTATCGATATCGACGCAGAAGGCGTCGAAACGAATATAATCATGTTTTCCATTGAAGGGCTCGGAATGGATTCAGAGGAATTTATTGAAAAGCTAAATGAACATCAGATTCTGGCTAACTCTGCAGGCCCATACAGAATCAGGTTTGTTACACACAGGGGGATAACTAAAGAGGATATAGGCACGGCTGTAGAAGTGGTAAATAGAATTGCCGCTGGGGCTAAAACTAGGTTGTAAAACATTATACAGCCCATCCCAAAGCGTTCAACCATTAAGCAGCAGTTGGCTGAACCGGAGTTTGAATCCATTCGCCAGGTTTTGGCCGGTGAATTAAAAGCCATTGATATGGACCATCAACGAATTCGTTCAGATGTTTCGAAATCCAGGAAAGCGAAATGATGGACAGCGCTATGAACAACGGGAAAGGACTGGAGCCCAATGAAACAAATTAACCAATACATAGATGCAGTTTTTCACGATTCAGATCCAATTTTAAAAGAGGTCATTTCGTCCATAAAGGAAAACGGAATGCCTTCGATATCGGTATCTCCCTCTTCCGGTAAGCTTCTAACTATGCTTGTTTCGATAGCAGGAGCTAAAAATATCCTCGAAATCGGAGCTCTTGGGGGCTATAGCGGAATTTGCCTGGCCAGGGGATTCGGCGAGGGAGGAATGCTGACTTCTTTGGAATTGGAAGAAAAATATGCTGAATTGGCCCGCAGCAATCTGACTAAAGCCGGATTTGGCGACCAGGTTTCATATATGACGGGGCCTGCTTTGGAAAGCCTAGAAACATTGACCGCGGACCAGAAGCGGTTTGACTTCTTCTTTATCGATGCTGATAAAGCAAACTATAACAGTTATTTGGAATACTGCATCAAACTGGCCGAACCGGGTGCGTTGATTGTTGCCGATAATGTGCTTGCCGGAGGAAGTGTGGCAGACCCCGGAGCAAAGCCAAAACGCTATACTGAATTTATGAAAAACTTTAATGAAACGGCAGCCAATCATCCCCGATTGGAATCGCTTCTCCTCCCGATCGGAGATGGAATGACCATATCCAGACTCCGAGAATAAATGTTTTACAAAGCGAAGCTATTCCTCCATTATAGAAATAAAACAGCAGGAACCGGATGATGACAATGAATGAAGATAATCAAACAAAAGAATACATCCAGCAGGGCACACGGGCATTTAAGAAAGCGAATCTTGCTTTATTCGCCGCAGCTTTCATCACATTTGCCAATTTATATATGACACAGCCCATCATGCCTGTTTTTACAAAGGAGTTTGATGTCACACCGACGATGGCAAGCCTGTCCTTGTCGTTAACCACGCTCTCCCTTGCATTCGGGCTGCTAATTTTTGGCTCTCTTTCCGAATCTTGGGGGCGAAAAAACATCATGTCTGTCTCCATTATCATTACATCTGTTTTAACGGTGATCATTGCTTTCTCGCCAACATTCGAGCTCCACCTAATATTGAGGGTAATACAAGGTATAGCTTTTGCAGGCATCCCTTCGATTGCCATGGCTTATTTGGGTGAGGAGATAGAAGGAAACAGTGTCGGTGCGGCGATGGGGCTGTATATCGGAGGGAATACGGTTGGAGGACTTTCCGGAAGGGTCATCATGGGAACGATGACAGATTTATTTTCATGGCAAACAGGAATGGTCTTTTTGGGAGTGATCAGCCTGATTGCCGGCATCTATTTTATATGGGCTCTCCCGCCATCAAAACATTTTCATCCGCAGCCTTTAAAATTGAAAAGCCTATTCGGCACCCTTGTTTCCCATTTGAAAAGTCCGGTTTTGGTATCGCTGTTCCTGATCGCTTTTTTCTTAATGGGAGGTTTTGTGACGATCTATAATTATCTGGGATTTAAGCTTGCGGAGCCTCCATATCTTTTGAGCATGACGATCATTGGATGGATGTTTATCGTTTATTTGGTTGGAACCTTCAGCTCTGCCTGGTTTGGGGTGCTGGGTGATAAATTCGGGCGCCCGTTGTTTATTATCCTGGGTGCGATGCTCATGCTATTGGGTGTTGTATTAACACTTCCGGTGTCTTTATTTTATAAAATCATCGGCATTATCGTGCTGACGTTCGGTTTTTTCGGCGCTCATTCCGTGGCAAGCGGATTGGTCAGCCGCCATGCCACACACGATATTGCCCAGGCATCCTCACTCTATTTATTTGCCTATTATATGGGATCGAGCTTCGGAGGATCGGCCGGGGGCATCTTTTGGTCCCGCTACGGCTGGCTCGGGGTAGTGAGTTTCACCATCGGCCTGCTGATTGTTTCGGTTTTCCTGGCGCTGAAAGTGAAAAAATTATCTGGAAGGAATACGGCAGATGTATGATCCGACTCATTTTGAAAATTTAAAAGTGGCATTCGAAAACCGCATATACGATCTGGATAATATCGATGGCTTGATTACGATTGTCAACAGGGCAGACCTTACTGATTATGCCGTTCTTTCCAGGGAGCTGTCAATGAAATTCACCTTAACCGGCCAGCCGGATGTAACGGCGGAAGTCGTGTTGGCTGCTTCCCTGGAAGATTTGGCAGGGGAGATTCTTGAAATCCCGGATGCGACCCCTGGCTGCTCCATTGGGCTGCGATTTTACAAGCGTGTTCACGATATAACTGTACAATGCGGACAGATTAGGGAGGCCCTTTACGCAGTCTGGGAAAATGATATTGAGCTGACACAAACACTGAGCTTCGAATATGGAGAAGAAGCTTCTGGTTACCTGAATTGCATAGAGGTGAAATTCAAGACAAAAATCAGCGAGGATAACATGAAAGAGGTCGTTCCTTTCCTGGACCATGTCTTAAAAAGCCTGGAGCTTTTGAATGATATATAAATTGACTAACAATTTGCCGGATGTGTGATAAAATACTGGTAATAAACCATTTTGAATGGAGGGATATCATTGAAAAAGATTGAGGGATATGCTGCCGAATTAATGAAAGACATTATTTATGACGGAGAATCAGTTCTCGAAATAGAGGGAAAGAGATATCATATTACTTTCTTTGAAGAGCCTGAAACCACAGTTAACGAAGATATAGAAACCGATCCTGAATTAAAAGGAAAATTAATCCAAGCTAAAAGAGAGATCAAGGATGGCCATGTATTTTCTACAGTTGATGTATTGAAAATGATTGATCGCGGTGAAATATAAATGGAAGTGAAATGGACGAGACAGGCTTTGAATGCATTTAACAATATCCGCAGCAAGCATTTTACCTATATCGAGACTCGCAAATATAAAAAAGAATTGGTTAAAAAAATAGAAAAAAAGATCAATCTGCTGGGAACAAGCATACCAGCTGACAACCCACGTTGGGAAGGAACCTATAAATTAATTGTTGATAAGTACGTAGTCTACTATTCAATGTCAAATAATAAAAAAGTATGTTATATAGAGTACTTTAAACATTTTAGAGAAAATCGATAGATCATCTTAATTGACGGCTTGCCGTTAACTAACACTGCCCCCATTATTTACTTCCTTGATTTCCCCATAGACCCCCAGACTAATCATAATTCGTTCGTCTGTTTGGACAACATCATTAAAAGGTTAAAAAACAATCAAACAATCAAAAAATAAAATCCAAAAAAAGCATTTGACAATGAAAAAATGGCGTGCTAGACTTCTATTTAACGATTAAGCCAACCAATTAAATCATTTCTTATCAAGAGCGGTGGAAGGATCTGGCCTGATGACACCCGGCAACCTTAAGTTTGATACTTAAACGGTGCTAAATCCAGCTGAGCATTTTGCTCGGAAAGATAAGAGGAAATTAAAGACGCACCCTCTCATCTTCCATGAGAGGTTTTTTATTTTTAAAAATTAAATATGCAGATTCTTATCAAGAGAGGCGGAGGGACTGGCCCGATGATGCCCGGCAACCATTAAGCTAAATTGTCAGCTTAATAAGGTGCTAATTCCTGCGGGAGGCAACTCCTGGAAGATAAGAAGAGAATGAACTCTAAAACAGGCTCTCTTCTTATGAAGAGGGCTTTTTTATTTATTGAACAGGGGGAACTGGAAATGACAGCAACAAAAAATTCTACGTATGATCTTGAAACATTGGCACTACATGGAGGGCAGGCTCCGGATCCGACTACGGGTTCCAGGGCGGTTCCCATTTATCAGACGACTTCCTTTGTTTTTCATGATACCGAGCATGCTGAACGGTTATTCGCTTTGGATGAGCCGGGAAACATCTATTCCCGCATTGGAAATCCGACAGTGGATGTATTCGAAAAAAGATTGGCACTGCTTGAAGATGGGGTAGCGGCAGTGGCCACTTCTTCCGGAATGTCAGCCATTACGTTATCCATCCTGAGCCTGGCAAGCGCCGGTGATGAGATTGTAGCGGGAACAAACCTTTATGGAGGTACATATAACCTGTTCGCCGTTACACTTCCGCGCTATGGGATCAATGTTAAGTTTGTCGATCCGACTGATCCGGAAAACTTCAAAGCTGCCATCACTGATAAAACAAAAGCCGTTTACGGTGAAATCATCGGAAATCCCGGCCTGCAGGTGCTGGATGTTGAAGCCGTGGCCGAAATTGCCCATAAAGCAGGGGTGCCTTTAATCATTGATAATACATTTGCAACTCCGCATGTGTGCAAACCGCTTCAGCTTGGGGCTGACATCGTTGTGCACTCGGCAACAAAGTGGATCGGCGGACACGGTACATCCATCGGGGGCGTCATTGTTGACGGAGGCCGCTTCAACTGGAATACAGAAAAGTTCCCTGAATTCACAGAGCCTGATCCAAGTTATAACGGGATTCGTTATGCGGTTGATTTCGGAACATTGGCGTTTATTACAAAAGTAAGGGTTCAATTGCTTCGCGATTTCGGCGCTGCATTGAGTCCGCAAAATGCCTTCCAGCTTATACAGGGATTGGAAACATTGCATATCCGAGTAGAACGCCATAACGAGAATGCCGCCAAGCTGGCGGAATACCTTGAAAGTCATCCGGCAGTAGAATGGATCTCCTACCCGGGACTTGAAAGCCACCCTTCACACGACCTGGCGAAAAAGATATTCAATAACGGTTTTGGCTCCATCATTGTCTTTGGCATCAAAGGCGGAAAAGAAGCCGGAAAAGATTTGATCAACAACGTCTCGCTGTGGTCACATGTAGCCAATGTCGGTGATGCGAAATCACTTATCATCCATCCGGCTTCCACAACACACCAGCAGCTGACAAAAGAACAGCTGGAAGAAACAGGCGTGACCGAATCGCTTGTCCGGTTGTCGGTCGGAATTGAATCCCTTCGCGATATTCAGAACGATCTTGATCAGGCATTGGCAAAAGCAACCGGTATTGGCGATAAAGGAGGCCAGTCCATCGTGATCAATGATGAGGGGGTTATCCGCTGGGCATTAAACTCCGCGACTGAAAGAGTATTGGAAAATGGAGAGGAAATCACCCGCCCAAAAACATTGGCCATTGTCGGATTAAGCGGAAAAGAAGAAAGGCCCAGCTATCGTTTGGCCCGCAAAATGCAGCGGTTGGGCTACAAAATTGTTCCTGTCAATCCAAGGGAAACAGAAATATTGGGTGAAAAAGCCTATCCTGATTTAAAAAGCATCCCATTCCCGATCGATGTTGTTCAAGTGTTCAGAAGTCCGGAAGCGGCGATTGGCGTCGCAAAAGAGGCGGTGGAAGTGAAGCCGAAAATTTTCTGGCTCCAGGAAGGCGTCATATCTCCCGAGGCTGCGGAAATTGCAAGAGATGCTGGAATACCGGTCGTCCACAACAGATGTACGTACAAAGAAGCCCAAAGATTACGCGGAACGATCTCAACATATGCGTGTGAGATTTAAAGGGTTTAAGAAAAGGAGAAACGACAATGAGAAAAGTAACATCATTATTGGCCTTCAGTATTTTGGGATTTGTTTTATTCATCACATCCGGGAGAAATCGCCAGGGAACTGACTGTTGATGAAAGCAGGCCCAGATCAAGGGGAAGCAACGTATTGGCGGAACTGAAGACGGAAGTTTTGGAAAGCCTTGATTTGAATAAAGCAGGCAAGGCTCTGATCTCATCGTAATGGGGGAATAGATGATGGCAGTTTTAGAAAGGGAGATTATCGCGCCGATTTCGGGGACGTACAATCTGGAAAACTATGATGCGATACGACATACATTTTCGTGGGATGACGCTGCAAAGGAATTAAGTTTCGCAAGGACCGGAAAAGTCAACGCGGCGTATGAAACAATTGACCGGCATGTTGAAGAAGGCTTCGGCGAAAAGGCGGCCCTTCATTATGTCAACGGTGATGAAAGGCGAACACTGACTTTTAAAGAAGTAAAAGAAAAGACGGATCATTATGCGAGAGTTTTAAAGAATCATGGAGTTAAAAAGGGAGACAGGGTTTTTGTCTTTCTTCCGAAAACACCTGAATGCTATATTTCCATTTTGGCCATTATCAAGATCGGTGCCATTGCCGGCCCTTTGTTTGAAGCTTTTATGGAAGAGGCTGTCAAAGACCGGATCAATGACTGTAAGGGGACGGTACTGATTACGGATAATGAGATGGTCAAACGTGTTCCGCAGAAGGAAATACCTTCCCTTCATACGATTTTGGATGTTGAAGATATTGAAAATACGGCTTTTGATGGTAAAAACGATGATGATCTGGTTGAGTGGGTGGATCTTGAGGACGGAATGCTCATTCATTATACGAGCGGATCAACCGGCAAGCCAAAGGGTGTATTGCACGCACATCGTGTTGTGAGCCATCATCATGCATCGGGCAAGTGGGTGCTTGATATAAAAGACGATGATGTCTATTGGTGCACATCCCATCCCGGATGGGTGACCGGCAGCGTATACGGCCTGTTTGCGCCATGGCTGAACCGGGCGACGATCGTCATTCAAGGCGGCCGCTTCAAAGCTGAAAACTGGTACCAGCTCATCCATGAATTGAAGGTAACGATCTGGTACAGCGCACCGACTGCTTTTCGGATGCTGCTTTCACAAGGAGACGTCATTAAAAACTATGATCTTTCCTCATTGCGCCATGTGCTTAGTGTCGGCGAGCCTTTAAATCCTGAAGTGATTTACTGGGCATGGGAGCAGTTGGGTGTCCGCATCCATGACACGTGGTGGATGACCGAAACCGGCGGACACTTGATCGTCAATTTACCGGCTGAAACGATCAAGCCCGGTTCTATGGGACGGCCATTCCCCGGCATTACGGTCGGTATTTTGGATGAAGACGGCCGGGAACTTCCGCGGGGCTCCGTAGGGCAGCTGGCAATTCGCACGCCGTGGCCCGGATTGATGAAGGAAATCTGGGGCAACAAGGATAGATTTGACGCTTATTTCAAATATGAAGGATGGTATGTTTCCGGCGACCTGGCTTATCAGGATGAAGACGGATATGTGTTTTTCCAAAGCCGGGATGATGACATGATCAATTCTGCTGGTGAACGGATCGGGCCTTTTGAAGTCGAAAGCAAATTAATCGAGCATCCAGCGGTCGCTGAAGCAGGGGTGATCGGAAAGCCTGACCCTATTCGCGGTGAATTGGTGAAAGCTTTTATTACATTAAGGCCTGGGTTTTCGGAATCGAAGGAGCTGCTTGAGGAAATCCGTGTCTTTGTCAGGAACAACCTGGCAGCACATGCAGCACCAAGGGAAATAGAAGTATTGGATGAACTGCCCAAAACAGTGATCAGCGGAAAAATTTTGCGAAGGCAATTGAAAGAGATGGAGATTAATAGAATGAAGCTTAGTGGAAAGGAGGCTGAATGACTATGTTTCAAACTAAGGCATATTCCGGAAATAAACAGGAGGACTATCAACTGCTTCTCAAGCAATTAAAAGCTCTTCTTGACGGAGAAACGGATGAAACAGCTTTATTGGCCAATGCATCCGCACTGTTGAATCAATTTTTGGATGAAGTGAATTGGGTAGGCTTTTATGTGTGGAAAAATAATGAGCTCGTACTTGGTCCCTTCCAGGGATTGCCGGCCTGTACGCGAATCGCATACGGGAAAGGCGTATGCGGGACGGCTTTAAAAGAACGGAAAACGCAGCGCGTGGCCGATGTCCATCAATTTCCCGGCCATATCGCATGTGATGCAGCTAGCAATTCGGAAATTGTGGTTCCTATTGTTGTGAATGGAAATATTTACGGAGTGCTTGATATCGACAGCCCGATCAAAGATCGTTTTGATGAGACAGATCAGAAATATATTGAAGAATTCGTAACGGTCATTGAGGAGCATTTAAAATAAAATTATTAAACTAAGAGCTGACTAGATAACTAGAGGCACTTTGTTTCATTTTGATAGATGGAACGAAGTGCCTTTTTATTTGAGGTGATAGAGTGACAGTTGCATTTTCAAACAAGGAAGCATTCAGTTTACCTGATTTGCAATTTTACAAGTGGTGCGGCTTAAAGTATGGGATCAATCGTGGAATTTACAATACGATCGATGCGCTTCTTTTTGAAAAGGGCTATATAGACGTGTATGAACGCCGTTTCGCTTTGATCAGGTTTCTTGAATATTCGTTACAGGAGGACCTGTACGACAAAAAAGCCAAAGCGATAAAGTTTGGCCGGGGAAATTTAACGGTGATGGTAAATGAATTTGTGAATGCGCATGTCTAATAAAATGCAAAGGAGAGGAACCTTTATGGCCAAAAAAAGAATATATTTGAATGCTTTTGAAATGAATTGCGTCGGGCATCAGTCACCCGGCTTATGGAGACATCCAGAAGATCAATCAGATCGGTATAAAGACCTTGATTATTGGGTTGATCTTGCAAAAACCTTGGAAAAGGGGCGCTTCGACGGAATCTTTATAGCAGATGTCATCGGAATTTATGATGTGTATGGCGATGATAAGGCGACGACGCTCAGGGAAGCGACGCAGGTTCCGGTGAACGACCCGATGATGCTTGTTTCGGCAATGGCCCATGCGACGGAACACCTAGGCTTCGGTATTACCTGCTCTACGACATTCGAACATCCCTATACGTTCGCCCGGAGGATGTCGACGCTGGATCATTTGACAAAAGGGCGGATTGCATGGAATATCGTCACGTCCTATTTGGAAAGCGGCACGAAAAATATTGAAATTGGAGATAAGTTCCAGCATAGCGAACGGTATGCCATCGCAGATGAGTATATGGAGGTTTGCTATAAATTATGGGAGGGGAGCTGGGAAGAAGATGCGGTCAAAAGGGACAAGGAAAGTGGGGTTTTTACTGATCCGGAAAAAGTCCACGGAATAGGTCATCATGGAAAATACTTTGATGTGCCCGGCATCCATTTATGCGAACCGTCTCCTCAGAGGACACCCGTTTTATACCAGGCAGGCGGTTCGCCCACCGGCAGGAGATTTGCAGCAAAGCACGCGGAATGCACCTTTGTTTCGGGGCCTGCCAAAGGCCCGATTGCTTCTTATGTAAAAAATTTGAGGGAGCTGGCTGAAGAGGAAGGCAGAGATCCGCAAAGTGTAAAAATATTCGCCTTGATGACACCGATTGTGGGCAGGACGGAAGAAGAGGCTTGGAGCAAATACGAAGAGCTGACAAAATATATCAGCTATGACGGCGCATTGGCATTAGTAGGAGGCTGGACCGGTCTCGACTTTTCGGGATATCATCCTGATGACGAAATAGAATACATCGAAACAAACGCCATTAAGTCATGGCTAAAAATGCTGACTTCATCAAGATCCGAGAAAAAATGGACGGTCCGAGAGCTTGCTAATTTTGTGGGAGTTGGCGGAATGGGCCCCGTTGCTGTAGGAACACCAGAACAAATTGCGGATACATTGGAAGAATGGGTAGAAGAAACAGATATTGATGGCTTCAACCTTGCTTACGCTCTGGCACCTGGAACCTTCAAAGATTTTGTTGAGCTAGTCACCCCTGAATTGCAAAAGCGCGGAATTTTAAAGAAGGAATATACGGAAGGGACCTTCAGGGAAAAACTATTCGGCAAAGGAAATGCGCGTTTGCCGGAAGAACATCAGGGAGCGGGTTACCGCAGGGCAGTTTTGAATGTTTAATTGTGGGGAAAATCCAAACATCGGCAATCGCGTAATATTCATGATTGGGTCAGGCATCCGTCTGTTCCAATGCCCAAATGAGGCTTCGCATACGTGAAGCTTCTTTTTTTTGCGGAGTCTTTCAAAAAAATTGACTATGCCATGCCTGACAGATTATATTGGTTCTTATACATCTCCAAATAAGAAGGAGAAGGCCTATGAAAAAAAGTAACATGACGTTAACCATTTTACTTACAAATCTGTTTATTGCTTTTTTAGGGATTGGGCTGGTTATCCCGGTGCTGCCGACCATCATGAACGAATTAAATTTATCGGGATCTGTTGTGGGCAATCTTGTTGCAGCTTTCGCAGTCATGCAGCTGATCACGTCCCCGATCGCCGGCCGCTGGGCAGACAAGTTTGGGCGGAAAAAAATGATTGTTTCCGGTTTGTTCATATTCAGTCTATCTGAATTGTTATTCGGGCTTGGCAAAACAGTGGAAGTTCTCTTTGCTTCACGTTTACTTGGCGGTATAAGCGCAGCTTTTATCATGCCTGCTGTTACGGCATTTATTGCAGACATTACAACGATGGAAACGAGGCCGAAAGCGCTCGGCTATATGTCAGCCGCCATATCTACGGGCTTTATTATCGGGCCC
Source organism: Siminovitchia fortis (assembly GCF_003605365.2). Lineage (GTDB taxonomy): Bacteria > Bacillota > Bacilli > Bacillales > Bacillaceae_C > Siminovitchia > Siminovitchia fortis. Next base: position 8,622 of record NZ_QYTU02000022.1, on the reverse strand, counting down.
GGCCTGGGCGGATTTTTAGCTGAAATCTGGACGCGGCTGCCGTTCTTTACAGCTGCAGTATTTGCATTGATATCGGCGGTTTTATCAATGATTACTCTTCGGGAGCCTGAGCGGAATGAGGTAGAAGCGGCAATTGATCGAAAAGCGGGGATCAAGCGCATTTTTATCCCGATGTATTTCTACGCTTTTATGATCATTTTAATTACGGCTTTCGGTTTGGCTGCCTTTGAATCGTTATTTTCCCTGTTTGTCGACCATAAATTCTCCTTCACACCCAAGGACATTGCCATTGTCATTACGGGCGGAGCCATTGTCGGGGCAGTTGCACAGGTTGCATTTTTTGACCGGTTAACGAAATATTTGGGGGAAATCGGCCTGATCCGTTACTGCCTGATTCTATCAGTCATACTCGTATTTCTCATGACAATAGTCAATTCATATATGCATATCCTGATTGTCACATTTATCATCTTTGTCGGCTTTGATCTGATCCGCCCGGCTGTTACATCTTATTTATCCAAAATTGCCGGCGATGAGCAGGGATTTGTGGGCGGGATGAACTCGATGTTCACAAGTATCGGAAATGTATTGGGACCTGTTGTGGGTGGACTCTTATTTGACATTGATTTAGACTTTCCGTTTTATTTTTCATCCATCTTCTTATTGATCGGTTTCGGGATTTCACTTGTCTGGAAAAAGCCGGCCCAATTGAAAGGTTGATTGGATTCATTATCAAATGATCCGGTCAGCCTTTTGTTTTTGTTTAGGAAATTAAAAAGCGCTTAAGTTGTTGGAAACTCATTATCTTTTTGTGCGACGTCCGGCTCCAGCGCCTATCGACTAGCAGACTTCACGCTTCTTCCTACGATAAGTCAACATCGCTCCGCTGCGCGTGTTGTCCGGCTGCGAGTGCCATCGGCTCGAGGTCATAAGCCAATCGCTGCTGAAGGCAAACCACGCCTTCTTCAGCGCTCGTCTTATGCTTGTCGCCGATAAGCAGGCACTCTCCGCCTTTCCTTATCCTTTATCTCGTCAGAAGCGCTCAGTCTGTACGTCGATAAACAGGCGCTTCCGCCTTTGTTTTTAAGCCTTGACATCTTCCTGACATCTTTTCATGATAAAGTGAATGGATTAGCAGCATAATTCTCAAAGGGTGACGAAAATGAACACTATTTTAATCGTCGAAGATGAATTTCCCATTAATCAAGTGCTGAAAGTTTATTTAAGAAAGGCCGGTTTTCAAACCGAATCCGTTTCAAACGGAACGGATGCATTGGAAAAATTTGAAGCAGTCAAGCCTGCTCTTGTATTGCTGGATGTCATGCTGCCAGGCTTGAGCGGCTGGGAAGTTTTACAGGAAATCAGGAAGAAAAGTGATTGTCCCGTCATTATGTTGACGGCTCTCGGAGAAGTGAATTACAGGCTGGACGGTTTAAATAAAGGAGCCGATGATTATATTTCCAAGCCGTTTGTAGGGGAGGAAGTTGTTGCGAGGGTAAAGGCTGTACTGCGCAGGACTGAAAAAAATGACCATCCCGTCAAACGGTACGGAGGATTGGAAATTGATTTACAAGGCCACCGTGTGAAGTTGAATGGAGAAGAGATCCGTTTGGCCCCACGCGACTTGTCTCTGCTGCTTTTTCTTGCAGAGCATCCCAATCAAACATTCACAAGGGAACAGCTCATAGAGAAGATTTGGGGATGGGAGTATGAAGGCAGTGACCGTGCGGTGGACCTGTCGATCAAGAGGCTAAGGAAATCGCTGAAGGATTGGCCTATACAAGACGGGGAAATCAGGACACTCCGGGGATTGGGGTATCAGCTCAGTGTCCGGGATGCCTAAGAAAAAAATATCGCTGCAGCGTTATTGGACAACACGGTATTTGCTCACCATTATCATCGGGCTGGTGATAATGGCCATCGTTTCAGCTTTATGGATTCGCCATACGACATTGGAAAACCGGCTTCATATGCTGGAATTCATGGCTGAAGAGACAGCGAACCGGTTGGTGGCTAACGAAGAGCCGGCTATCCCCCCGTTGAATGAAGTTCCCGGCTTGTTTTCCGAGCGTGGAGATCTGTTGAATATGGAGAGCAATCCTAGTATTTATATTACTGATTCAAGAGGGGCCATCCTGGCCAATAACCGCCCGCAAAGCCCTTTGAAACGGTTTGATCCAACCTTGCTTAATAACCCGAAAGAAGTGATTAAGCTTTCGGAAAAAGGGTACGAACCTTTTTATATGGTGAAAAAGCCGATTGAATTTGATTCCGTGCTCCTGGGTTGGGTTGTGATCACTGAAACCCAAGCTAACCTGTCAAAAGTAAATCAGGAATATCAACAGCTTACCATTATGATTGTCAGTCTCGCGCTGATTGGCTGGGCAGCTGTCTATATTTTATCAAGGAAGTTATCCAAACCGATCAAGGAAGTGTCAAAAGCTGCCGAACAGGTGCGGAAAGGCAACTATGAAGTAGATCTTCCCAGTGACGCAAAGGCGGAAGAAGTAGATGAATTGATCCATTCTTTTAAAGAGATGTCGCAGCAGCTGCAGAAACTCGAATCCCTTCGTACAGAATTGCTTGCAGGGGTCACCCACGAATTGAAGACGCCGGTCACTTCCATCAGCGGTCTTTTGCAGGCCATTGATGAAGAAGTTGTCAGCGGCGAAGAAGCGAAGGAGTTTTTGGAAATTTCATTAAAAGAAACAGCCAAAATGAGGACGATGGTGGAAGATTTATTGGCTTTCAATTCGTTTGCGGCCAACGCTGTTCCTTTAACAATGGAGGAACACTCAATCAATGAGCTGGTAAAAGAGTCGGTTTATCAATGGGAGGCTGGGAAGCCGGTTGCAGGGCTTACTGTCGAAGTAAAACCGCTTCAAGATGATGCCAGCGTCCGGGTAGATGGCGTCCGGCTGCAGCAAATCATGACAAACCTTCTGAATAACGCCGGGCAGGCGATGGCTCTTCCCGGAAAAATTGAAGTTATAATGAACGAGTCACAAAGCAAGGTTATGATTGATATAAAAGATACAGGGACGGGGATACCTCAAGAGGAGCAGTCTTTTATTTTTGAACGGTTTTATCGAGGTCAGGAGAAAAAATATAAAGTTGGAGGCCTTGGGCTTGGATTGCCTTACAGCAAAATGATGGCCCAGGCAATGAATGGAGATCTGGAATTGATCGAAAGTACTTCTTCCGGGACGACCTTCCGGATCAGCCTGCCGAAAACTGATTAGCTGCCGTTTCGTTTGCGGCAGTATTTTTTATGGAAAAAATTAACCTGACATCTTCCTGACACAGAGGTCTTTTATAGTTGCATTAAGAAGGTGATGAAAGGATGGAGGAATGATGTTCAAGCGTTTCTTATCAATGTTCACTGCGAGTCTTATTGGTTCGGCCATTACTTTGGCTTCGGTCCAGTATTTTGATTCCAATCAAGTTGATCAGCCGGTTGAAACTACGGAAAATGTCAATGTCGAAAAGGCTGCCGCAAGCTCAAATTCAATTTCCGACATCGTTGAGCATTCATCTAAGGCGATTGTGGGGGTTGTCAATAAAAAAAATCAACCTGACGGGTTTCAGCCTTCAAAGGAAGTCACGTCGGGAACAGGATCTGGCGTCATTTATAAAAAAACGGATAAAGAAGCCTTTATCCTGACAAACAATCATGTGATTGAAGGAGCCGGACAGATTGATATTTCTTTATATAATGGAAAAGTGGCCGAAGCAGAACTGATTGGAACAGATCCGCTAACAGACATCGCTGTGTTAAAGATTAAAGGAAACTATGATATCGCCCCCCTGAAGGTCGGTGATTCCGACGCGCTGCGTGCCGGTGATCAGGTCATTGCAATTGGAAATCCGCTGGGACTCGACCTTTCAAGAACAGTGACACAAGGAATCGTCAGTGCGGTCAATCGTACGATTAAGGTGACAACTTCAGCGGGCGATTGGGATCTTGATGTGATCCAGACAGATGCCGCAATCAATCCGGGAAACAGCGGCGGGGCACTGATCAATGCTTCCGGTGAGCTTGTAGGGATCAACAGCCTGAAAATTTCAGAAAATGGAGTGGAAGGATTGGGATTTGCCATCCCAAGCAATGAGGTTACAACGATTGCCGAAGAAATCATTAAAAACGGCCAGGTTGTCCGGCCGTACTTGGGAGTGAGTGTCGTTGGCCTGGATAAAGTCCTGCCTTTTTATTTGCAGGATCTTCCGGATGCAGTCAAAGAAGGTGTGATGGTCGCTTCAATTGACGAAAACTCGGAAATCGCAAAAGCAGGGTTAAAAGTCCAGGATGTCATCGTATCCATCAATGGAAAATCCATTAAGGATGAAGGAGAACTGCGGAAGTTTTTATACACAAAACTTTCAGTTGGTGATCAGGTAACGTTGGAAGTGTACCGAGGAAGTGAAAAACATACTTTTACCGTGAAACTGGCCAGCAATAAGAGATAGCGGAGAAGCCGGGAAAGTGTCCGACGCAGCACTATCCCGGCTTCTTATATTCGTAACTGGTGTATAATTTTCAGATAAGTTGTATAATAAATCGTAAGTATCTGGATAATTGGGGGTGTGACGGTTGCTTCAGCCGAACTTGAAACAATCGATAGTAAAAATGTTAATAGATCGGCTGCAGCCGGAATTCATACTCTTATTTGGCTCGTATGCAAAAGGGACAGCCAGTGCAGACAGTGATCTGGATATTGCTTATTATTCGCAAAAGAAACTTTCCCATTATGAGCGCTTTTTACTGGCTGGGGACCTTGCGGATTTATGCAATGTTGAGGTTGATCTTGCAGACATAAGACAAGTGGATACCGTATTTGCAGCTCAAATTTTTTCAACTGGTGAATTGATTTATTGTGCAAATAAAAATATTTTTGTAAAGGAGCGTATGAAGGCCTTATCAATGTACGTGACGTTGAACGAACAGCGGGCTGAAATCTTGCGGGGTATAAGGGAAAGAGGGAGTATTTATGATTGACGGCGATATCGTGCTTAACAAAATAAATACGATTGAACGTTGTTTAATGCGAATTCAGGAGGAATATGAAAATAACCCGGAAAATTTAAAGAATTTCACGAAGCAAGACAGCATCATCTTGAATATTCAGCGTGCGTGTGAGGCAAGCATTGATCTGGCGATGCATATAATAAGTGAAAAAAAACTAGGTTTACCAAAGACAAGCCGGGAAGCGTTCAAGCTGCTGGAGGAAGCAAAGATCATTGACACTAGCTTAGCGAAAACCCTAATGAATATGGTGGGCTTCCGCAATATTGCCGTCCATGATTACCGGGCCATTCGTCTTGATATTCTTCAGGCGATCATTGAGCGGCACCTACAGGACTTTAAGGATTATTCACGAATTATTTTAAGTTTGAAATAGGTTGGCCCACCAACTGCATTGCAGCCTGGTGGGCCAACTCTCGTATAATCGTTCCCCCTCCTGAATAGTAATTAAAAAGGGAGGGGATGACGATTTTAAAATCACTCACTAACTTTTTTGACCGGATGGTGCAGCGCTTTTTGCCTGATGCGTTTTTATTCGCTGTTATTTTGACACTTGCCGTCTTTTTGATGGGAATTGTTTTTACAAGCAGTACACCCATTCAAATGGTTGAATATTGGGGGAATGGTTTTTGGGATTTGCTCGGTTTTTCCATGCAGATGTCGCTGATTGTTGTGACAGGCTATGTTTTAGCTAACACGCCAATCATAAAGAAGTGGTTAGTGAAAATAAGCACGCTCGCTAAAACGCCCGGACAAGCGATTATGCTGGTTACATTTATTGCCACAGTTGCTTCATTGATTAATTATGGATTCGGGCTTGTCGTCGGCGCTTTGATTGCGATACAGGTTGCCAAACGGGTGCAGTCTCTTGACTATCGATTGCTCGTTGCGAGCGCCTATAGCGGATTTTTAGTATGGCATGGCGGTTTATCAGGATCGATTCCGTTACTCATTGCAACTCCCGATCATTTTTTGGAAGATTCGATGGGGATCATTCCGGTTTCAGAAACGATGTTTAGCGGCTTTAACTTGTTTATTGTTTTTGTATTGGTAATCACATTGCCCTTTCTCAACCGGCTGATGTTGAAATCAAGGGAAGGCCTGGAAATTACGTCTGCCAAGAACTGGGAAGCTGATTCCTTTGAAGATAAAGTGGAGGAACCGGCGGAAAGCTTAACACCGTCAGACAGATTAGAAAACAGCCAAATCATTTCGTTATTAATTGGCTTGCTCGGAATTGCTTTTATTGTTTATCATTTTGTAACCAATGGCTTTGACTTAAATATTAATATCGTAAACTTTACGATGCTTTTCTTGGGGGTTATTTTACATCGGACCCCGAGGCGTTTTTTGGCAAGTGTCAATAATGCAGTGAAAAATGTTGGCGGCATTATCGTGCAATTTCCCTTTTATGCCGGGATTATGGGCATGATGGTCGCTTCAGGGTTATCTGAAAGCATGTCGTTATGGTTTGTCAATATTTCCACGGAATTCACTTATCCGCTATTTACATTTATCAGTGCAGGCATCGTGAACTTTTTTGTACCGTCCGGCGGCGGTCAATGGGCAGTGCAAGGCCCCATTATGATACCAGCGGGAATTGAAATCGGTGTGGATTCGGCCAAGACAGCGATGGCGGTCGCATGGGGCGACGCTTGGACAAACATGATCCAGCCGTTTTGGGCGCTGCCATTGCTCGCGATAGCCGGGCTTAAAGTCCGGGACATCATGGGGTTTTGTGTCATCATATTACTTTACAGCTTTTTCCCGATCGCTATCGGTCTACTATTCTTTTAACTTTAATGTAAAATTATTAGTCCTTAAAATCATCATAGAAAGTTTTGATTTTCCGCATCGGCCATTTCATTAGTGTTGGGGTGGTATAATTTCAACAGTATCAATTCTTGATTTTTTTTATCAAAAGAAATAACGGGTCAATAATCCGGCCACAATCCCCATAATGATTGAGGGAAGAAACATTTTTGATAGCTTCATAACAGCTACGGCCGCCAGGCATCCCAAAAGGACAGGAAATGAAACGAAGAGATGTCCGTCCGACGTTGTTAACACTTGGTTGATGATTAGTGCTGTCATAATGGCAACCGGAACATAGCTGAAATATAAACGCAATGTCGGGTTCATTTCTCTTCCTGCCATAACCTCGAGTCCGATAATTCTTGATAAAAATGTGGAGACAGCCAGTAAGATGATGATTATCCAATGGTTAGGCATGCTGCGTCCTCCTAGCTGCATATAGGCCTGCCAACGGCGCTAAAACACCTGTCACAACAACTATTAGGTCATTGCCGGGCCAAAAATACTCAAGTAAAAACACAATAACTGCAGCCGTGACAGCAGTGGCGATGACCGGCTTTCCTTTTAGAGAAGGAATGAGCAGGGCTGTAAAAGTGACCGGGAAAGCCAAGTCCAGACCAAACATCAAAGGGTCAATCTTGTCGCCAATAAAAGCCCCGAAATAGGATGAGAGAATCCAGGCCGAATAAAATGTGGCGGCGACTGCTCCAAAATAGAGGGGGTCGGGTCCGTATTTTTTAAATCTGGCACTCCCCAATACGAAGGGTTCATCCGACACGCCGAAAGATAAGAGCCATCGCCACTTCCTTTTGGCAGGGGCAAGTCCTTCCGCGAGGGCTGCCCCGTATAATAAGTTACGCAAGTTTAATAAGATAGAAGTGAAAAGAACGCTTGGCATCGTTGTACCTGATGCCAGCATGGCAACTGTCACCAATTGGACTGATCCTGAAAACACCAGCATGGACATGGCCACAGCGGCTGTAAGACTAAAATTTGCTTGTTTGGCGAGCACCCCGTAAGATAATCCATACGCCCCAATGGCGATGGCCAGCGGAAGAGCCTCAATGAAACCGGTTTTGATTGTATGTTTAAATTCGCCCAAATCCCTTTCCCCCCTTGCTGAACAGAATACTAAAAAGTATAATTTAATTAACTTGTAGTATATTATAATATAAAAAGGTGTAAAAGGAAGGCTGGAGGAGAAAAAATGGGTAAAAATTATCCCGGAGATGCAGGAAAGAAAATAGGAGCAAACTTGCGGCAGTTTCGGTTGAGCAAGGGAATGAGCATAGAAGCTTTGGCGAAACAAGTCGGTGTCAGCAAATTGACGTTACTCAAAATAGAACAAGGGGAGGCCAATCCAACGCTGTCTGTTATTTGGAAAATTGCAGATGGCTTAAAAGTTCCGATTACTTCCCTCTTGGACATTGAATCGGATGTTGCTGTTGCCAGAACTACGGATGGGCTGAAATTAAAAAGTTCAGACGAAGTGTTTATCGCTGAACCTTTGTTTCGTTCTCATGGGTTTGAATTATATCGGGGATACTTGAAGCCCTACGGTGAATATGTGTCGGAAGCGCACCAGGCAGGTGTGATGGAATTTGTTACGGTGATGTCCGGCCAACTCACGGTGGGAGTGGACGGCGATACATTTCATTTGGGTGAATACGATGCAATCCGTTTTAAAGGGGATCGTCTTCATAAGTACACGAATCCTTCTCCCGACTTAACGATTTTGCATTTTGTCATTTCCTATCATCCTGAATTACGAAAGTAAAATCTAG
>NZ_QYTU02000021.1 GCF_003605365.2 Siminovitchia fortis | reverse complement strand
ACTGTCGTAGCTGCCAATAGTTTAATTATATAATTTTTCCAAATAGACAAACCACCTTTTATTCAAGCTTTGTCTTTTTGGCAAAAATTCGCGAAGATTTATAAATTGAATATTCCAATTACAATTATGCAAGGCTAGTGAGCACACCTATATTAAATCTATCCAGATTTTAACAGCCGTTGCAAAGATCAGTACAGCCAAAATGACTTGCAATATTTTTGTGTTCACTTTTTTACCTGTTATCGCACCAAGCGGTGAAGCAATCAGACTTGCAACAATCATGATGAACGCAGGAAAATAATCCACTTGTCCTGTTGTCATTTTCCCAACGGTAGCTCCAATTGAAGAAATGAATGTGATTGCCAAAGATGAAGCTATTGTCATTCGGGTGGGGATTTTTAATACAACAAGCATGATGGGTACTAATAGGAACGCACCAGCCGCCCCTACAATCCCGGCTCCCAAACCGACAATGAATGCAAGCAAGGCTGCAAGCCACTTATTAAATTTCACTCGATCAAAAGGTATATCATCGATCCCTTTTTTGGGAATAAACATCATGACTGCTGCTATCAAGGCTAGAATACCATATATTACGTTGATTCCACCTTCTGACATTAATTTAGAACCGTAGCCACCGATGAAGCTTCCAATTAGGATGCTGATTCCCATATACCCAATTAATGTTTTATTTAAATAGCCGCCCCTCCGGTATGCCCAAACCCCTCCAATCGTCGCAAAAAACACCTGAACAGCGCTTATGCCGGAGACTTCATGGGCGCTGAATGCAGCTAATCCAAATAAAGGTGGAATATATAAAAGCATCGGATATTTAATGATGGAGCCACCGATTCCAAGCATTCCCGAAATATATGACCCGATGAAACCTATTAAAAAGATGACAATGATGAATGAAAGGTCCATCGTTAATCCCCCTTGAGAAAAGGGAACCTCTATCGGTTCCCTTTATTTTTAGCCCTTTTTAATCCAAAATTTGAAGACTCCATTTTCTTCTTCGGCCTTCAACAATTCATGTCCGCCCGATTTCGCCCATGCAGTCAAATCATTTTTTGATCCTTTGTCAGTCGCATGAATTTCTAATATTTGACCGGACTTTAGTTCATTTATCGCTTTTTTCGCCCTCACAATAGGCATTGGACAAGCCAATCCTTTTGCATCTAAAAACTTTGTTGCTTCCATTTGTCATTCCTCCTAAAGTTTTTTCATCTGACCGCACAGCGGTTCGGACCAATTTCCATTTCTCGTTGCTTTTCTAAATCAGGATTGATTTTTCCCATATTGGTTTCACGGATTTCCTGATAAGCATTCGGCTGTGGCGGCAGATTCTCCGTTACAAGCTTTCTGAACTCCTCTTCGCTTTCAATGTTTAAACCATGGTTTTCTGCAAAAAGAGTTCCTAGTTTTTCAGAAATACTGCCATCTTCATTTAATTCATCCATAATCATAAAATGGGCTGGGAGAACAATCAGCTCTTCTGATAAGTTCTTATAACGTGAATACAATGTTTCCCGCAGATCTCCTACCCAGTCCTCTGCTAAACCAGCAAGATCCGGCCTTCCAATCGAATCAACAAACAAGATGTCTCCTGAAAGTAAATACTTTTCATCCACGATAAAAGATGTAGATCCAATCGTATGCCCTGGAGAATAAAGTGCGTGAATGTCAATTGCCGTATTGCCGATCGTGATCACGTTACCGTCCTCCAAAGGCGCGTAAGCAAAGGTCACTTCCGTTGCATCCTTAGGAGGAAGCCAATAGACTGCATTTGTCTGCTCTGCGATTTTTCTTCCTCCGGAAATGTGATCGGCATGAAGGTGAGTATCAAGCACATGGGTGATGTTCACATTCTTGTTTTGTGCAAATTCAATAAAAACTTCTGTCATACGAGTCGCATCAATAATGGCAGCTTCACCACCCGAAATAACCATGTAGGATAAGCATCCTTTTCCAATCCGGACAAACTGATAAATTTCACCGCCGTCTTTTAGGTCTCCAATTTTTACAGGCTCCAAATGTTCGCTCCATGCTTTCATTCCGCCTTGAAGGTATGAAACATCCAAATCTTGTTCAGACAGCATTTCAGCCACCATCACTGATGAGCCTTCCTTTGCACAGACAACCAGCACTTCTTTATCCTTAGGAATTTTCTTTAAAATTTCCTCCACACCATCAAGAAGTTCAAAATAAGGGATGTTTAAATGCTCCACATTTTCTCCTTCAATTTTCCAGTCCTGAAAATCACTTTCGTTCCGAACATCCAAGATAAACAGATTTTCATTATTCAAGATCTTTTTCGTTACTTCTGTAGATGTCATGGCATTTACTGTCACGCCAATTACCCCCATAGGTATATTTTTAATTAAAATTAACCTTATTTTTGCAAAGCTGTCATGATGCTGCCCGGATCGAACCCGATAATCCACTGGCCATTGATTTCAGTTTGTGGAACACCCATTTGTCCTGTCTTCCTAATCAATTGTTCCATTTTTTTAGGATTTCTTTCGACATCCACTTCTTTAAAAGGTATTTCTCGCTCTGTTAAAAAATTTTTTAACAGAACACAGTAAGGACATCTGGTCGTTGTATAAACAGTCACTGACATTATTGTTAGCCTCCTTCATGATTGATACCTTCTGTGTTACCATTCCACTCACTCATACCCGGTATGACATTGAATACTTTATCAAATCCTTTTTCTCGGAGTTTTTGAGCCGCCAAATCGCTTCGGTTTCCTGTACGGCACACGACAAAAATTTCCTGCTCCTTCCGTAATTCTTTCGCTCTGTCATCTAATTCGCCCATGGGAATGGAGATTGCCCCCGGAATATGGTTGAATGTATATTCCACGGCTTCCCGTACATCCAACACAACAATGTTTTCATTGGATTCAATTTTCTTTTTCAATTCATCATTATTGATTACATGAGGATACTTTTTCTCGACTACCTCATCATTGGAGGATTTTCTGAGGAAATGCTTCAATACATCGCCGTCCTCCAAAGTTCCCAAGTATTGATGACCTGTACTCTCAGCCCAAGCCTTAATATCGGGTTTAGACCCTTTGTCAGTTGCCTGAACCTCTATAACCTTGCCTGCCTCCAATTCATTCATCGCTTTTTTTGTTTTAACAATCGGCATCGGACATGCTAATCCTTTTGCATCCAGGATAATATCTGCGTTTATGTTACACATGCTTTAACCTCCAATTAATTATTCTTCAATTCCTTCGATTAAATAAATAGATTGACATGACCTATTTCCGCATCCGCAAGATATGCCGCCACACCGGCATATTCGATTCCATTCAAAAGCTCCTCTTTTTGCAGACCAAGCAAGTCCATTGTCATAGTACAAGCAACTAACTTAACATCCTGCTCTTGAGCCATTTCAATTAACTGTGGAAGAGGTATGGCATTATGCTTTTTCATGATCCCCTTAATCATTTTGGGACCGAATCCAGCAAAGTTCATTTTGGAAAGCCCCATCCGATTTGCCCCTCTTGGCATCATTTTGCCAAACATTTTTTCCATGAAGCTTTTCTTGACTGAAATATTTTCTTCTTTGCGCAATGCGTTTAATCCCCAAAATGTATGGAAAATAGTAACCTCATGATCATATGCTGCTGCACCATTGGCGATGATATAGGCTGCCATAGCTTTGTCATAATCGCCGCTGAACAAAACGATCGTGGTTTTTTTCTTATCTGACATTCAACTTCCTCCTATTCTATATACCCAACCAGGTATTATTAAAATCAAAAATATATTACCTTTACCCCTATGGGTATAACAATAATAAAAATAAAAGGGTATGTCAACCCTTTTTTTCTAACGACTTTTCACCAATAAATTTACCGCTTCTTTAACAAGCTCTTCCGTATTTTCTTTTCCTGCCATATTTGCCCTTTGAACACACTCAACCAAATTGGAACTAACTACCACGCCAATTGTCCGATCAATCGCAGTCCTTGCAGCAGACAACTGGGTGATGACCTCTTTACAGTCCTTATTTTCATCCATCATTTTTAATATTCCTCTAAGCTGTCCTTCAATGCGCTTCACTCTATTCTTCATTTGATCATCATAATTCAATGAAATTACCCCCTTTCGTGCTGCACTCCATATTTATGGAATTTTTCTGTTAAATAAATTGTACTCATGATCCGGATTGAATAACCGGTATACGATAACCCTCCTTTGGCAAATATCGGATGCCCGTGTTCCTTTCTATCTGCCGGAGACTTTTACATAAAGGTCACTGGCAATCCGAATATTTAATGTATTTAAAGTCAAAACGATTATCCTGGCTATCACATTTAGAAAAGCATTATCAATAGTCATTTTATACCCGTAAGGGTATATTGTCAACTCTAGCATATAAAAGGTCAGGAAAAAGTACTGACGTTCTCTCCTGTGCGTACAATGAGGTACCCTGTTCAAAACCGTCTCAAAATCATCACATACTTCTTAATGATAGGCAAATAATACCACTAAGTCTGAAAAGGGGGAGCCTTTCAATGAGGAAGCGTTATTCAAAAATCGAAAAGTTGACTAAACAAATAAAGGGAAAAAATACAAAAGACCAGCATCAAAAATTTTCTAACGTTGATTGGCATGCGTTTTCAACGAATATTAACGAAAATGAGAAAACATTAAAACAACAGTTAGGTACAAGTGAAGATATTAAGTTTACTCATTTCACGATTAAATTACAAAATGATGATGCACTTAATGCCGTGTTGGTTGCGATTGATCGATTAGTAGACGAAGAGGCAAAAAGAAACAATATATTGAAACCCCTAATCGAGCACCCTTTGCAAGAAAAGCCTAATGATGATTTGAAACAACTCAGAGAAAGGATTTCTGTAAAAGAAATCACCGTTGAAGACAATCTTTTAAGATGACCCACAGCTTGTGCTTCCTTCTTAGGTAAAGGAGACCGCCTTAGCTTCTATACATCCCTTTTTTCGGACAGCGTTTAAACCGGCCGCACTGTAATTTCATTGACATTCGCATAATCAGGCTGGGTAACCGCATATACTACGGCTTTTGCGATATCCCNTGACATTCACATAATCAGGCTGGGTAACCGCATATACTACGGCTTTTGCGATATCCCGCGCTTCCAGTTTTTTACGTTCGGACACGCTTTTGCTTAATCGGGTGTCCACCATCCCCGGGGAGATATTGGTGACGCGGACGCCGGTTCTGGCCAACTCTTTCTCCAATCCCGTGGAGATCGCACGGACCGCAAATTTGGTTGCACTGTAAACTGTACTCATTTTTGTAACTTCCAATCCGGAAACGGAAGCGATATTGACGATGTGGCCGCTTGAGCGCTCAAGCATGGAAGGCAATACTGCATTGATTCCGTACAGCACACCCTTGACGTTCACATCAATCATCTGCTCCCATTCTTCGACTTTTCCTTCCTGTACGGTCGCTGACAGCATCTGGCCTGCATTATTAATAAAAATATCAACATTTCCGAATGCTTCTGACGCTGTTCTAACCAATCCCTCTACCTCATCTCTGTTCGCCATGTCTGTTCTCACGGCAAGTGCTTTTCCGCTTCCCTGCCGATTGATTTCTTGCTCCATTTCATTCAGTTTATCTGTTCGGCGGGCGGCCAGAACCACATTGGCCCCCTCGCCAGCTAGTTCCTTGGCAATCGCCGCACCAATTCCGCTGCTTGCCCCTGTGATTACAGCTGTCTTTCCTTGTAATTTACCCATGTTCGACTCCTCCTCTTGTGCCCTTTTACAGAGAGTCTACCATGAGTAGCAGGGTTGAACTACTAAGTCGCATCCATTTGGGAACTCTATTTTTTTACTGCATGAATATAATGAATCGTTTCGAAGGCTGTCAGGTAATCTTTTCGATTGAGAAAATAAAGGCCGTTAATATCATCCGGGGATAAATGTTCATAGATGAGCAAGCTTGAATTTGCCAACATATTCTCAATTTCAAAATATGAAAAACAAGATTTCATCGGCTCTCCGCCGGCCGCAGCCATTTTCACCATATTATCCACTCTGTTGGAGATCCCTTTCTCTTCGAATAATCTTTCATCTGCATAATCGAAAACAATGGAGCTTCCTTCAGGCAGTTCGGAAAATAATTGGTTAATCAGGCTTGATAGTTCCGCTTTCGTTAAATAATAAGAAACACCCAGAAGACTAAAGAAGGTTTTTGATTTATCAAACCCTTTATCCACAAGACTTTGATAGGAAAACTTACTGGTGAAATCCATTGGAACAAAATGAAGATTTTTTGGTATTTCTAAACCGGCTTCTTCTAATCTTTTCTTTTTAAATTGTTGCGTTGAAGGGTGATCAACTTCAAAGATTTTCAGGGTATGTTCTAATCCTGGATGCCGGAAGCTAAATGTGTCCAACCCGGCACCTAGGATGACATACTGTTTCACTCCCAGTCTAATTTCGTTAAGCAATACTTTTTCACAATACGCAGCGCGAGCCAAAGGCGTTGGCGACAATTGAATTTGTGTAATCCATTTTAATATTTCTTCCGTCCGGCCTTCGAATTGTTCCGCTATATCTTTATTGAAAAATTGTATGCCTTGCACCATATTTTCTTTGATGTCGTTGAATTCCTTTAGGGAGATTAAATCTTTTGCTATAAAGTCATTAAAAATTTTGGGTGTATCAAATTGACTGTGATACGCTCTGCCGAATGCAGAAATTAATGAAGTTAAACTGGGTTCACTTTCATTCATACAGTACCATCCTCCAAAAAAAAATGAGATTCTCCCAACAAGGAGAATCTCATTATATTAAACATTTTAATAAATGTAAATTATAGCATAATTAAATTTTTTTGTCAAGTTAAAAGGTTGCTGATTTTGCTGATGTATAGTAATTCGTATTATTTTCGAGTTGCAGCCTTTTGATTGGCATGTGATAAAATAAGGGATACATAATCTTTCCTACATCTAAACACGTAACCTCCCATACTTTTACTTTTTCGATTCATCCATGTGTTGGTACACCATGTGAAATTCATACATAGAAATCGAGGGAAAACAGATGAGTTCAAATCAAGCGGCGATGGCTTATTCGCGGATCAGGGGTATGGCTTTGGTTTTAACCGGAGCCATTTTTTGGGGAGTGTCCGGCACGGTTGCCCAGTATTTGTTTCAGCAGGAAAAATTCAGCCCGGAATGGTTGACAGTCGTACGGCTGCTATCATCGGGACTACTTCTGCTGGCCATCGCTTACAGGAAGGAAAAAGAGCGGGCATGGGCTGTTTGGAAAAATAAGCGGGATGCATTCAATCTTATCATTTTCAGTATATTAGGAATGCTGGCTGTTCAATATACCTATTTTGCAGCCATTCAATATAGTAATGCAGCTACAGCCACCGTACTTCAATATTTGGGGCCTGTCCTGATCACTCTCTATGTTGCCGTGTTGATGAGGCGGATGCCCCGGCCGATAGAAGCGGCTGCTGTCCTATTAGCCGTTCTCGGAACTTTCCTTCTTGTCACCCAGGGAAGTATCCGCCAGCTTTCGATTTCGGGACTGGCGTTATTTTGGGGGCTCAGCTCGGCTGTGGCCATGGCTTTTTACACCCTTTATCCCCATTCCCTTCTAACCAAGTGGGGTTCCACCATTATCGTAGGTTGGGCGATGTTGATTGGAGGAGCAGGCTTCAGCTTCGTTCATCCTCCATGGCGGTTTGAAGGCCAATGGTCCATCCCGGCTGCTTGCGCCGTTGTCTTTATCGTTATTTTCGGTACGCTGATCGCCTTTTACTGCTACTTGGAAAGCCTGAAATACCTCAGTGCTCCGGAAACAAGTATCCTGGCTTCGGTCGAGCCTTTATCAGCGGCATTTACATCCGTCATCTGGCTTAATGTCAGTTTCGGCGTGCCCGAATGGTCGGGCACACTTTGCATCATTGCCACGATTGCACTATTATCTTTGGGCAAATCAAGAAACTAAGTTTTTTAAGGCCTCTGCCTTTTCAAACGAACAACCCTCTTCATATTTTATAGTAAGGGGGGTGTTTGTTTTGGCTCGGATATATCAAAGAAGACGCGGGCTTTGTCTGTTTCCCGGCTATAACTGGTGCGGTCCGGGGTGCAGCGGACCGCAAGGCCCCATCAATGATGTGGATGCATGCTGCATGAGGCACGATATATGTCTTAAACGGGGAATTCATCCCTGCATTTGTGATAACAGGTTCATTCAATGTCTGCTTGCAAAGCGTGATCCGAACACTCAAAAAGGGCGAATTGCGACCATCATGTATATTTTTATGCGGATCAAAGCTTCTACATTTTGCCGGGGCTACAGACGATAGAAAAAATACGAAAGCCGGCCTCGTACGAACGAAACCGGCTTCTTCCTAGTTATATCTGATCATGTAATATTTTTTCTTGCCGCGGCGGATGATGGTGAATGTGCCGCCCAGTTTATCTTTTTCACCCAATTCATATTCAATATCTGTGACACGCTCTCCATTGATCGAAACAGCTCCGTTTTGGATATCTTCGCGAGCCTGACGGCGCGAAGGAGAAATCTTGGCTTCCACAAGCACATTGACAAGACCCATGTCTTCCCCTGCAAGTACATGCGTTGGAACATCTTTAAAGCCCTGCTCCACTTCCTCAACGGACAATTCTTTAATATTTCCGCTGAAAAGAGCTTCCGTGATCCGGATTGCCTGCTGCAGGGCATCTTCCCCATGGATCAAACGGGTCATTTCTTCAGCGAGTGCTTTTTGTGCTTTTCGCAGATGGGGTTCTTCCTGTAATGACTTTTCTAGCTCTTCAATCTCCTCTTTTGAAAGGAATGTAAAATACTTGAGATATTTCACAGTATCTGCATCTGCTGTATTGATCCAGAATTGGTAAAACTCATACGGAGTTGTTTTTTCAGGATCAAGCCAAATGGCTCCGCCTTCGGTTTTTCCGAATTTCGTTCCATCCGCTTTTGTCACGAGCGGAATTGTCAGGCCGTAAGCTTTTGCATCCTCTCCTGCCATTTTCCGGATAAATTCAAGTCCTGTTGTAATATTTCCCCATTGATCGCTTCCGCCAATCTGCATTTTGCAATCAAGGTTTTCATACAGGTGAAGAAAGTCGATTGCCTGTAAAAGTGTGTACGTAAACTCGGTAAAAGAAATTCCGCTCTCCAGGCGGGTGGCGACTGTTTCTTTTGCCAGCATATAATTGACGCCGATATGCTTGCCATAGTCGCGCAAAAATGTGATCAAATCCATTTTGCCTTGCCATTCGAAATTATTTGTCATCACCGCGGCATTCTCGCCTTCGAAATCAAAAATCTTCATTAACTGAGTTTTGATCCCTTGAACATTTTTGTCGACCTGCTCAAGTGTCTGCAGCCTTCTCTCTTCTTTCTTTCCGCTCGGATCCCCGATCAGCCCGGTCGCTCCACCGACCAAAACAATCGGGCGATGCCCATGCTTTTGAAAGCGGCGCAATGTCAAAAATGGCAGCAGATGCCCGATATGCATGCTGTCCGCTGTCGGATCCACTCCGCAATATAAAGATATCTTCTCTTTTTCCAACACATCTTTGATTCCCGCTTCATCTGTCTGCTGGTAGATGACTCCACGCCATTCCAATTCTTGAAGTAAAGTTTCCAACTCAATTCCCTGCTTTCTTTTTTAAAATAAAAAACGCCCCTTCGTCAAAAACGAAGGGACGACTTGTATATCGCGTTACCACCCAACTTGGGAAAAAATATTTCCCCGCTCTGAAAAAATAACGGCTCAACACCGTTTGCCGCTACTTATATTTCACGGCAAAAGCTCCCGGAAGTAATTCGCCGAATGCTGTTTGTACCGGTTTGCACCAACCACCGGCTCTCTTGCTGACAGGGACAGCCTGACTACTTAGTCCGTTCCTTGCTTATATATTTGATTGAAAAGTATTGTAACCATTTTAATCAGGTTTGTCAAATTCCTCCGAAAAAAGGAGCTTCCTTATGCTATAATAGTGATGATTTCAGGAGGTATTTTTTATTATGCATAATTTTTTCAATAAATTGCGTGAGCGTGCCAGGCAATTTTCTGACGGATTGGATAACAAGGATATAAGTAAAAAAGCCAGGATCACCTATGGAGTCGCATGGAATATTATTCTTTTGACAGTGATTCTCTTATTCCTTGGGGGCGTTTTTGCAGGAGGCGTTGGAGCAGGTTATTTCGCCTCTCTTGTGAAAGAAGAAAAAGTCCGTCCTGCAGCCAGCATGAAAGAGGATATTTTTGAATATGAGGAAACATCGAAGCTTTATTTTGCCGATAACGTCTTCCTTGGAAAACTCCAGTCTGACATCGACAGGGAAGAAGTTAAGATCAAGGATGTATCCGATTATGTGAAAAAGGCTGTGATTGCCACAGAGGATGAGTATTTTTACGAGCATGACGGCGTTGTCCCCAAAGCTTTGATGAGGGCCGTTTATCAGGAATTGACAAACTCGGCAGTCCAATCAGGCGGGAGCACGCTGACACAGCAATTGATCAAGAACCAGATTTTAACGAATGAGGTTTCATTTGACCGTAAAGCTAAAGAAATTTTACTTGCATTAAGGCTTGAAAAGTTTCTTGAAAAAGATGAAATTTTGGAAGCGTATCTAAATGTAACGACGTTCGGCCGGAACTCAACGGGCCAAAACGTTGGGGGAGTACAGGCGGCCGCAACAGGAATTTTTGGCGTCGATGCTAAAGATCTGAATCTTCCGCAGGCCGCTTTTATAGCCGGCTTGCCGCAGAATCCATTTATGTATACCCCATTTGCCCAGGGAGGCGGACTCAAAGAAAAAAGCCAGCTTGAACCGGGGCTGAACCGGATGAAAACCGTCCTGAATAGGATGTACAGCGAAAATTATATTACGAAAGATGAATATGACAAAGCATTAAAATATGATATTGTCGCCGATTTTATCAAACCGCAGCCAAGGCCGTTCGAGAAGTACCCATACCTTACGGAAGAAATTGAACGAAGGGGCGTCGAGATTCTGACTAAAATTCTTGCCCAAAAGGACGGCTACAGCAAAAAAGATCTTGAGAAAAACGGCGGAAGGCTGATGGAAAAGTATACCAAACTTGCCAAACGAGATATCAGACAAAACGGATATCAAATCCACTCTACCATCAATAAAGAGATATACGATAAGTTTCAAAAAATTAAAGATGAGTATCAAAATTACGGCTATACGAAGGTCAGCCAGGTAAAGAATAAAGAAACAGGAAAAATGGAAGAGAAAATTGAACCTGTTCAAATCGGCGCCATTCTTATTGAAAACAAAACCGGAAAGATTTTAAGTTTCGTGGGCGGCCGGGATTATAAATTGGAAGCACAAAACCATGCCACCCAGGCTAAGCGCCAAAACGGATCAACGATGAAACCGCTGCTTGTCTATGCACCGGCGATGGAAATGGGGTTGAGTGCACCCGGTGCTGTCGTGGCGGATATTCCGATTTCCGTCGGCGGGAAAGCGTTCAAAAACTATAGCGGCCGATATTATGGACTCGTTTCTTCCCGGGAAGCCCTGGCCAAGTCGCACAACGCTTCCGCGATCTATACGTATTTGAAAACAATCGATAAAGAACCTTATAAGTATTTAGAAAAAATGGGAATTACCACTTTGACGGAAACCGATAAAACCACTTATGCCGCTGCACTGGGAGGAGTTCAAGACGGTATCACCGTCGAAGAAAACACAAACGCTTTTACGACATTCGCCAATGGCGGGAAATTTATCGATGCCTACATGATCGACAAGATTACGGATGCCGATGGAAAGGTCGTATACGAACATAAAGTGAAGCCAGTGGACGTCTTCAGCCCTCAGACAGCTTATTTGATGACAGATATGATGAGGGACGTGTTCAGATACGGAACAGCGTCCGCCGTTCCAGGGATGCTGAAATTCTCTGCCGACTGGGCTGGAAAAACAGGTACGACCAACGGACCGAACGATTCCTGGCTGATCGGCTCGAATCCGAATGTCACTTTCGGCACTTGGATTGGATATGATGAGCCGGCACCTCTTTCCAGTGACGGAAGCGAGAGTATGCGGAATTACGGAATTTGGGCAAGGCTGATCAACGGCGCTTATGATGTGGCTCCAGATCTGATTAAGACGGATGAAAGGTTCAAAATGCCGGGAGGCATTGTCAGCCGTTCATACTGCGCGATATCCGGAATGCTTCCATCAAAAGCATGTTCAAGTCTCGGTCTTGTGAAGTCTGATATATACAACGCGAAATATGTACCGACAAAAGTGGATGACAGCCTTGGCAACGGGCGCTACGTGACAGCAGGAGGAAGAAATTATCTAGCTCTTCCGCAAACACCCGAAGAATTCACCAAGCCTGGCGGAATGCTCAATCCTGAATTCATCAAGCGGATCTCCCTCGGAAGATCGATTGATCCTTCCTATCTGATTCCGCCGAATGATGAACGCTGGAAAAACTTGCTCGCTGCAGGCGCCGTTCTCAAGGATGACGGAAAAGCACCGGCAGGCGTTAAAGCCTCCGTTTCTGGCGGCACGATTTCATGGAGTCCTTCTGGAAGCCACGACGTAGTCGGCTACCGGGTGTATTCGGAATCTGGAAAGAAGGTTGCTTCCGTCATGTCAGATGGAACACTCTCTAGAAAAGTCGGAAATGGATCGTACTACGTCGTCGCTGTAGACATTGCCGGCCGTGAATCCGCTCCTTCCAATAATGTTGGTGCAAAAGAAGAAGAGAAAAAAGAGAAAGAAGTTACTGAAACATCCGCTGCTGCAGATCAAAAAGAAAAGAAAGAACAGGCTGAAAAGGAAAAAGCTGAGAAAGATAAAGCTGCAGCAGAGAAAAAGAAGCAGGAAGAACAGAAGAAAAAACAAGAGGAAGAAAAGAAACGGCAGGAAGAGCAAAAGAAAAAGCAGGAAGAGGAAAAGAAGAAACAGGAAGAACAGAAGAATACGGAGCAGGAGAATCAAAACAAAGAAAATGAGGGGAATTAACTGCCATCCCCCTCTTTCTTTTTAGAAAAAGCGCTGGGGACTTTTAGTTAAAGTCGTCGGCGCTTTTTGTTTTGGACAGAACCAGTCGGTTTCCACTTTTGCTTTGATTCAATGCTTTTTCAGATAAAGTTAAAGAAAAAAGATGAGTTAGAGAGTAAATTTCTATATTGCTGGTTCGGTTTTCATTTGTTGCTGGACAAGTTTTTGGTACAAAGGGTGAGACTCCATTAATTGTCTATGTGTCCCAATCCCGGAGACGGCCCCTTCTTCAATAACAATGATTTGATCCGCCTCAACTACCGTGGATAGACGGTGAGCAATAATAAGTGTTGTTCGGCCAGCCATTAAATGTTGTAAAGCGCTCTGCACAAGTCCTTCTGATTCACTATCCAAATTGGAGGTTGCTTCATCCAGCAACAGAATTTTCGGATCACGCAGCAAGGCACGGGCAATCGCAATTCTTTGCCGCTGCCCCCCGGATAACTTGATTCCGCGTTCTCCAACTTCCGTATCATATTGGTTCGGAAGATTTTCTATAAATCCTGCAGCATTGGCAAGCTCAGCCGCATGTCGAATTTCCGCTTCATCAACGGACCTTTGGAGGCCATAGCAAATATTATCTTTTATCGTTCCTGACATAATCGGACTTTCTTGTGATACATAGCCAATTTTTCCACGCCAGCTTGTAAGCTGGAGATTTTGTATATTACTATTCCCTATTCTAATACTTCCCTGTTGGGGTTCATAGAACCGCTCAATCAAAGAGAAAATGGTTGTCTTCCCTGAACCGCTCGGTCCCACGAAAGCGACAGTTTGCCCAGGCTCGATATGAAAGCTCAAATCCTTTATTACTGTTTTTCCACTTTCATACCCGAAGCTGACACGGTCGAAGATTATCGTTTCTTCGTGATTTGTTTTCCCATGACTATCGTTTCTTTCAACGGGTAAATCTAAAAGATTTTGGATTCGCTCAGTTGCCCCCATGGCTTTTTGATAGTTTGTAAAAAATGTGGCAAGCTGGCTAAAAGGAATAACGATCTGAAACATGTAAATGATGATCGCTACAAGAGAGCCCGCTGTAAGATCTCCTGACGCCACTCGTGCCCCTCCATAACCTATCAAGATTACAAGTACAATCATTAGGATAGTGGTCATGAAAGGTGAAACGATCGCTTGAATTTTCGCTTCCTTTAAACCGAAACGGAATAATTCATGAATTCCTTTATGCCCTTTTTTTCTTTCCAGTATTTGTCCGTTATAAGATTTTACTAATCTAATGTCACTGAGGACACGCCCAAGATGTGCGCTGAATGAAGCCAGTTCATCCTGGGTTTGTTTGGATATCGAGTAAACCTTTCTACCTAAAGGAAACAAAACAATCATGGATACAGGAATCGAGCAAAGCATGATCAAGGTCATTTTCCAATCAATCATAATTAGAATGATTAAGGCGCCAATAATAGAGACGATTCCTGACACGGATGAAACAAGGTGATTGGTAATGAGCATTTTGACTGTGTTCGTATCCTGCGTCACACGGCTCATCGTTTCGCCCGATTGGTGTTTATCAAAGTATGGAATTGGCAATTCAAGTATATGGTCCCAAAGCTTTTTCCTTATATTGGAGACAAACTGCTCACCAATATATGACATTAAATAAAAAGAAACGCCCCCGGAAATGGTTTGAATAATAAATGCGCCCGATAAGAGGAAAATCAAACTCATTTCTATACCGGACTTGGCAACCTGGTCTACTAAATTTTTGGTGAATAGCGGAACAATGAGACTGGCCCCCGTTTCAAGCAGGCTTAATATAACTGCAAAGACAAGTACCCAGACAGCGGGTTTGCCAATTTTTATGAGTTGAAGAAAACTAGATCCAGAGTTTTTATTTGTCGTTTCCATTTAATTCATCCCTTTGCTTTAAATATATCTCCATTGCCTGCTGAAGGAATATTTCTTCTTGTTCGGTAAATGGTGATACAAAGAGAGATGGGGTATCTTCGACAGAAATAGTCTCCAATTGATCAAGATCAAAATCATTACCGAGTAAATCAAATACAATGGTAACCAGTTCATGGATATTCGCTTGCAGTTCAGTATCATCCGGTTCGCAAGTATGAATTAAATCTTTTATCTTTTGAATGATAAGCGTGGACCGTTTGTTTACTTCAAATCCTTGTGCTTCAAACATTTCCATCACATGATTGACCGTCTGCTCAGGAAAATATTCCCTCATCCAGTCAAATTGCTCTTTTTCATTCAAAATACTGTGAATAAGGAAATGCAGGACCCGTGAATCCATTTCTCCTTCCTGTATGATTTCAATCGCATGCTCCAATGCTTTGATCACCTGGTTCAAATGTTCTTGTTTTTGAATCATAAGCTTCTTTTGGAACTTTAATGAATCCTGTAAATTTGCTTTTTGATCCTTTAATAAAGGTTCAATGTCCTCAAGAGTAAACCCTAAATATTTTAAAGATACGATTTGTTGAAGAGGCGCCATATCTTTGTCTTGATAATACCGTCTCCCCGATTCGGAAATCTTGCTTGGTTTTAATAAATTTTTTTCATCGTAATATCTGAGAGCCCTTTGCGTGACACCGGTTAACTTGGAAAATTCGCCAATAGAATAATATTTTTTCAACGTGATTACCTCCGTTCCATTTACTACTCTTAGCTTACATCTTAACGCAACGTTAGAATCAAACATTTTTTTGAGTTTTATTTAATCTGAACTAAAAAGAAGAACAAGAGGCTTATCCGTAACGATAACCTCTTGTTCTTCTTTCAATATTATTCAGTCTTCCATCGTTGAGAGATCACCCGCCGGCAGGTCCAGCTCCCATGCTTTTAGCACGCGGCGCATGATTTTGCCGCTTCGGGTCTTAGGCAGCTTGTCTTTGAATTCAATTTCCCTTGGTGCCGCATGGGCCGCAAGCCCCGTTTTGACAAACTGGCGGATTTCTTCTTTCAATTCTTCCGATGGCTCATATCCTTCGTTTAAGGCCACAAATGCCTTGATGATTTCACCGCGGACAGGGTCCGGTTTTCCAAT
Source organism: Siminovitchia fortis (assembly GCF_003605365.2). GTDB lineage: Bacteria > Bacillota > Bacilli > Bacillales > Bacillaceae_C > Siminovitchia > Siminovitchia fortis. The sequence continues at coordinate 49,866 of NZ_QYTU02000021.1, read as the reverse complement.
GACGCCGGCTTCGGCAATGGCTGGGTGCTCAAGTAGTTTGCTTTCCACTTCAAAAGGCCCCACCCTTTCTCCTGATGTCATGATCACATCATCCACCCTGCCCTGGAACCAAATATATCCATCTTCGTCCATGTAGGCCGAATCCCCGGAAATATACCAGCCGCCAGGGAGAAAATATGATTCATATTTCTCCGGATTGTTCCATATTTGGCGCATCATCGAAGGCCAGCCTTTTTTGATCGCCAGGTTCCCCATCCTGTTTGGGGGCAGGACGTTCCCCTGATCGTCGACGATGGCAACTTCAATTCCCGGAAAAGGTTTCCCCATGGATCCCGGCTTGATTTCCATGCAAGGATAGTTGGCAATGACATGCGCTCCCGTTTCCGTCATCCACCATGTATCATGAATCCGTTTGTTAAATACTTTCATTCCCCAGCGGATCACTTCAGGATTAAGCGGTTCACCTACACTGAGAATATGGCGGAGCGAGGATAGATCAAATTTTTTCACGAGTTCATCACCCGCGCTCATCAGCATCCTGAATGCTGTCGGGGCACTGTACCAGACGGTTATACCAAAATCCTCAATCGTCTGATACCAGTTTTCCGGCTTGAAACGGCCTCCCGTAATGACGTTTGACGTCCCGGTCAACCATGGTCCAAATATTCCGTAGGATGTTCCGGTCACCCAGCCCGGATCCGCCGTACACCAGTATATATCTGTTTCCTGCAAATCGAGAACCCAGCGTGCTGTGTGATAATGCTGGATCATGGCATTATGGACATGAAGCACCCCTTTTGGGCGCCCGGTCGATCCGGAAGTGTAATGAAGGATCATGCCGTCCTCCCTGTCCACCCATTCAATATCAAGATCATTGTCCGCTTCGGCCATTTTCTTATTAAAGTCAACAAAAGGGCCTGCTTCCTCAACATCGCTGCCTACGATAAAAATTGTTTTTAAATGCGGCAGCTCGTCCACCGGTACACGCCCAATCAAATCAGGGGTTGTTATCAATACCTTTGCTTCACTGTCTTCCAGCCTGTCTTTTACAGCACCCTCCATAAACGCTTCAAAAAGCGGCCCGACGATGGCTCCCAGTTTGATCGCTCCAAGAACGGAAAAATAAAGTTCCGGCGAACGGGGCATAAATATGAATACTCTGTCCCCTTTTTCTACATTTCCGTACTCTTTTAATACGTTTCCCGCTCTATTGCTCCATTTTTTCATCTCATAAAACGTATATTTTTCATTTCTCTTTTCATCCCGGTAAAACAAAGCCACTTTATTCTTCCGAAAGGACTCAGCATGACGGTCAATCGCTTCATACGCCATATTGACCTTCCCTGTTTCAGCCCAAGAAAAAACTTTCTCGGCATCTTTCCAATCAAAACTTTTGTATGCTTCTTCATAATCCTTTAGATTATAGCTGCCTTGTGTGACTGGTAACGTTTCCACTTTCATCGGGCGAATCCTCCTTCATTAGAATTATTTTTCCATTATAATATAATCGACATAATTCCACAATTAGTCCATCTTTTGAAAAAATTACGTTTGCCTATACTTTACCCATTTCCGGCAAATGAAAGCGTTCATTTAATCGTGTATAATGAAAGTCAGCCTTTTGATGAGAATTCATGGAGGTGGCCGAATGGAGCATCGCAAAACGTACAATGCCATGGAGTTAAGGACGAAGGACAGCACCCTTCTTATAGAAGGCCCCATTTCCGCGGAGCAGCTGGCGCAACTCGAGTTCCACAAGGATCTGGTTTCATTCAGACCGGCACCCCAGCAGAAGAAAGCATTGGTTGAAATTGCCGGACTGCCTGAGGGCAGGATCATTATTGCAAGGGAAGATAATGTTGTCATCGGATACGTTACCTTCTTATATCCGGATCCGCTTGAGCGTTGGTCCGAAGGCAATATGGCTGATTTGCTCGAGCTTGGCGCAATTGAAATCATACCAAAGTTCCGTGGGCAGGGTGTAGGAAAAGCACTCCTTAAAGTATCGATGATGGACGACGCAATGGAAGATTATATCATCATAACAACAGAGTATTATTGGCACTGGGACTTAAAAGGAACCGGGCTGTCTGTATGGGATTATCGAAAAGTGATGGAAAAAATGATGCACGCGGGAGGCTTGGAGTGGTATGCCACGGACGACCCGGAGATTTGTTCGCACCCCGCGAACTGCCTGATGGTGCGGATAGGAAAAAGAGTCGGCCAGGAATCCATTCAGCAGTTTGACCGTCTAAGGTTTAAAAACCGGTTTATGTATTAAAAGACGTTGACCACCGCATCCCATGCAGTTGGACATTTTCGGGACTTTCGAAAAGGAGTTGAAGAACCATGATTGTAGAGCAAATCATGACAAAAAATGTGCATACCCTGTCTCCTGAATCCACGGTGAAATCTGCGCTCACCCTTATGAGACAACACAAAATCCGCCATTTGCCTCTCAGCAATGAAAATGAGGAAGTGGTCGGCCTTGTAACAGAACGTGATATAAAAAGCACCTTGCCTTCTTTTTTAAAAGGGGAAGCACTTGAAGAACATCTTCATGCCCCTTTATCAACAATTATGAACTGCAATGTGATCACGGGGCATCCCCTGGATTTTGTTGAAGAAATTGCTGCTCTGTTTTATGACCATAAAATCGGCTGCCTTCCCATTGTAAATAACCGAAAACTCGTGGGAATCATAACGAGCACCGACCTTCTGCATACAATGGTTGAGCTCACAGGAGCCAACAAACCCGGTTCACAGCTTGAGGTCCGGGTGAAAAACCGTCCGGGTGCCCTGTACGAAGTAACTGCCGTATTCCATAAGCACCTTGTCAATGTTCATAGCGTACTTATTTATCCCGACCCGGATGATGAGGATTATCAAATCCTTGTCTTCCGGATTGCCACCATAAATCCCATTCCCGTCATCGATGCTTTAAAGAAAGAGGACCTTCATGTGCTGTGGCCAAACATGCCAGGGATGTCATCATCATGAAAAACGGGCCCGTCTTTATTTATTCCGATAAATTATTGGAATACCGATTTTCAGAACATCATCCGTTCAATCAAATTCGTTTGAAGCTTACCCTCGAATTGTTGGAAGCGATTGGGGCCATATCCGAAAACGATATTGTGCAGCCAAGGCGGGCATCCGATGAAGAATTGATGCTGATTCATGACCCGTCTTTTATCCATGCAGTAAAGCAGGCCGGAAATGGAAACCTGTCAGTTGATCGGGCAGAGGGATTCGGGCTCGGCACCGAGGACACCCCGATTTTTCCGGGGATGCATGAAGCAAGCTCATTGATTGTCGGCGGAACTCTGACGGCCGTCGACTATGTGATGGAAGGGCGGGCCAGCCATGCCTTGAATGTAGGCGGAGGCCTGCATCATGGTTTCAGGGGAAAAGCATCCGGCTTCTGCGTTTATAACGACTGCGCCGTGGCCATTAAATATATCCAAAAAAAATATAAGGCAAGGGTGCTTTATGTCGATACGGATGCCCATCACGGCGATGGTGTGCAGTGGTCTTTTTATGATGATGACACTGTCTGTACGTTCTCCATCCATGAAACCGGAAGATATTTATTCCCCGGAACAGGACAAAGCAATGAATGGGGCCAGGGAAAAGGCTACGGATTTTCATTCAATGTCCCATTGGATGCTTTCACAGAGGACGAGTCATTCATCGCTGCCTATACAGAGGCTTTCAGGGAAATTGCGGAATATTTCAGGCCAGATGTCATCCTGACGCAAAACGGGGCTGATGCGCACTACTATGACCCGCTCACCCATTTATCCGTGACCACGAAAACATACCGCGAGATTCCCAGGCTTGCACATGAACTAGCCCACCAATATTGCGAGGGAAGATGGATTGCTGTCGGAGGCGGCGGTTATGACATTTGGCGGGTAGTCCCGCGGGCATGGTCCCTTATTTGGCTGGAAATGACCGGCCAACATGTTTCCGGCCGCCTTCCGCAAAGCTGGATCAAAAAATGGCAGCCCCATGCCGGGCTGCCCCTGCCTGATCACTGGGACGATCCCCCGGACATGTATAAGCCAATTCCGAGAAAGCAGGAAATCACGGAAAAAAATCAGCAAACTGTTGACCGGTCTTTACTTTATCTTCGAGAGCAGGTAAAACAGAAGAACAAAAATCCGGACAGATAAACGATTCTGTCCGGACTTTATTTATGATAATTATTATTTTTTTGTAGAGCCTCTCAACTCAATCCTATGCGGGAGAACGACAATATTTTCCTGAACCTTCTCCTTGTTCATATATTTGGTCAGCAGCCTCATTGAAACGGCTCCAATATCATACAGCGGCTGAACAACCGAGCTCAGCTGAGGGCGCACCATAAGCGTCAGCTTAGTGTTGTCCGATGTGATGACTTCGATGTCTTCCGGAACGGACAAACCATCATCCTGTGCCCCATGCATGACACCAAGCGCCATTTCATCATCGCCTGAGACGATGGCTGTCGGCTTGTCATCAAGATCTTTCAGCTTTTTCCATCCTTCCAGGCCTGATTCATACGTATACTCGCCTTCAATGACATATTTATCCTGGAATTCCAAGCCTGCTTCTTCCAAGGCCTGTTTATAGCCGACAAACTTTTCTCCATGGTTGATCAGATCGCGCATCGGTCCCATCGCAAAAGCTATTTTTTTATGGCCTTTTTCGATGAAATAAGTTGTTGCATCAAATATTGCCTGGCGATAGTCAATATTTACGGATGGTATCGTCTTGGATTCCTCAATTGAACCCGCAAGGACAATAGGAACAGGTGACCGTTTCAATTCCTGTACAAAATCATCTGTAATATTCTGGCTCATGACGATCAGGCCGTCCACTTGTTTGCCAAGCATCGTATTCAACAGATGGAGTTCTTTATTTACGTTTTGGTCGGAGTTGCTCAAAATAATATTATACTTATACATCGTAGCAATATCTTCGATCCCGCGGGCGAGCTCCGCGTAAAAAATATTGGCAATATCCGGAATGATTACCCCTACAGTGGTCGTTTTCTTGCTGGCAAGGCCGCGGGCAACCGCATTTGGCCTGTACTCCAGCCTTTCAATCACTTCAAGTACTTTTTTCCGGGTGGCCGGTTTTACGTTGGGATTTCCGTTCACCACTCTCGATACAGTGGCCATTGAGACATTAGCTTCGCGGGCCACATCATATATCGTAATATTCATCCTCATCACTCTCCTGTATACAACTACGCCGACATGGTTATTTTAGTTTCACTTATTATATATAATTTTCTATTCTGTCATAATCATACGCCAGAGTATCATAAGCTTGCAAACCTTTATGCTTCCCGTCATGAAAATTTCACAAAAATAAGGGCGGCTTGAAGGATAGCCGCCCTTATTTTATGTCCAGCTCCAGGCGCCCAGCGACTAGCAAACTTCGCACTCCTTTCCTCGAAAAAGCTTTGCTTTTTCTGCGTGGATGTTTATTCAAGGAAGTTGCTCAGAGCACTACGATAAGTCAACATCGGCTCCGACGCACAGGATGTGCTAGTGCAGGCGAAGCGACAGGACGTCGCTGCTTGAGCCTGCCTTCGTCGCCGTGTTGTCCGGCTGCGAGTGCCATCGGCTCGAGGTCATAAGCCAATCGCTGCTGAAGGCAAACTACGCCTTCTTCAGCGCTCGTCTTATGCTTGTCGCCGATAAGCAGGCACTCTCCGCCTTTCCTTATCCTTTATCTCATTACGTAGTGCTCCAGTTTGTACGTCGCTAAACGGGCGCTTGCGCTTTTCTTTATGGATTCATGGAGTTATTCACTTGGTCCGCCAATTGCTCCGCCTTTTGGGTTACTTCATCATCTGCTTGCGAAGCTGCTGATTGGGCCTGGTCAACAGCTTTTTTTGTATTGTCTGCGGTCAAGTCAACTGTTTTATGCACGGTATCCTGTAAATCGTCCGCACCTTTTTTTGCATTTTCCGCTACTTCGTCGACCGCTGTTTTAGCCGTATTGCGGAATTGGTCCGCTTTATCTTTCACTGTTTCAGCGAGGTTTGCACCCTTATCCATTGCCGTCTGGCGAATTTGGTTCGTTTTTTCCATTGCGGTGGATGTCAGATCTGAACTTTTTTCCATGACCGTCTCTTTCCATTCACCGGATTTTTCTTTCAGATTATCCACCTGTTCGCTTAAATCACCGCGCAGTTCCTTGCCGGATTTCGGAGCGACCAATAAAGCAGTAGCTGCTCCTACAATGCTTCCCACTAATATTCCTGTCAGAAAATTCCCAGTACCTTTTTCTTGATTGTTCATTCTTTTTCATCCTCCTTAAAAGATTATTTACCTTAACCTCTTCCGCCTTCCAACTTTTGAGTATGGATTACAACCTCCGATTGGCTATCCTTCTTTTTGTCTCTTGTTTTTTTCTTGTCTGTCCATTTGTCTTTCAGTTCTTTCAAAGCTGTGCCCCATTGAACAATCTGGATGATTTTATCTTCGTTTCTTACTACAGCGGAAGATACGGATCTCGTTACCTTTTGCAATGAAGAATTCAGATCCGAAACCGTATTTCCTACGCCTTGAACAGCATGTCCGACACCTTGTATGCCATCAACCACCGTTTCGAGCTTCTCCGTTTTTTGCTGAATATCTTCAGCCAGGGCGTTCGTTTTATGTAGAAGCATCGTTGTTTCACCCGTAACCCCTTTTAATTGGTTTTCAAGGCCATCCAATGTTTCAGACACACTTTCCAATGTCACTTTTACTGCTGTTAATGTTTTTGTCAAGCTGATTACGAGAATCAGAAATGCAATCGCTATTAAAGCAACACTTAAGTAAAGAATAATGATCATCACTTCCACACCTCCTGTATACATCAACTCTACCCCTGTTTATTATAAAATAAACAGACAGTTATACATCTTCTTTGCTAAACACAATTTTCCCTTTATTTTTCTTAAAAAAACACAAAATCTTCATTTTTTCTATTTAAAATTGGGATAATTTATCGCCATTAATATCAAAGGGAAATAATTTGGTTTTGGCCGCCGGAAGGAATCATTCAATTGACCGAAATTGCGGTTTATCTCCCTTACCAAGAATCTCAGATAAAATTTTCCATGACAAGTTATACCTTTTTATCTTTTAAAAAAGAAGATGCGGGAAACGCATCTTCTTTCGACAGGCTCCGGGCTGCCTATTGAGCTTTTTTCAGCTGCTGTTGCAGCAGGTTTTCGTAAGCGACCTGGAATTTCTGTATATCTCCCGCTCCCATGAAAATAAGTACCGAATCATCAAGCATCAAAAGAGGGGATGTGTCCTCTTCTTGAAGGATTTCGGCCCCTTCGATTCTTGCTTTCAAATCGTCTATGGTCAGTTCACCGTGATTTTCGCGGGCCGAACCGAAGATGTCACATAAGTATACCTGATTTGCTTCGCCTAAACTTTCACCAAACTCCTGCAAAAATGTCCGGGTTCTTGTAAAAGTATGCGGCTGGAACACAGCAACAATCGGACGATCCGGATATTTCTGCTTTGCTGCACTAATCGTCGCTTTGATCTCGGCAGGATGATGGGCGTAATCATCAATGAGGATTTGGCTGCCAAGACGCTTCTCGGTAAACCGCCGCTTCACTCCATTGAATGTCAATAATTGCTGCTGCAAAATTTTTGTGTCCAGCTCTTCATAGTGACAAAGTGCAATGACAGCGAGCGCATTTAAAATATTATGATCCCCGTATGCGGGAATTTCAAAAGATGCATAAAAATGATTGCGGACAAAAACATCAAATTTTGTCCCGGCTGTTGATTTCTCGATATTGCGTGCCTGGAAATCGTTTCCTTCGCCAAAGCCATAGAACAGGACGGGGACGCCTGCCTGGATCTTTTGCAGCTGCTCATCATCACCGAAAGCAATGATCGCCTTATTGACCTGCAGGGCCATCTCTTGAAAAGCCTGGAATACATCGTCCACATTGGCAAAGTAATCAGGATGGTCAAAGTCAATATTTGTCATAATAGCGTAATCCGGGTGGTATGATAAAAAGTGCCTGCGGTATTCGCATGCTTCAAATACAAAATAAGCCGCATCCTTTTCCCCTTTTCCCGTACCATCGCCAATCAGGAATGAGGTGGGCTTTGCCCCTTTCATCACATGGGCAAGGAGACCGGTCGTTGAAGTTTTTCCATGTGACCCAGTAACCCCGATGCTTGTAAATTTTTTCATGTACTCGCCCAAAAATGTGTGATAGCGGATGACCTCAATTCCCTGTTTCAATGCCTCATCGATTTCTTCGTGTGCATCTGAAAAAGCATTTCCTGCAATTACGGTCATTCCGGGTTTTATATTTTCACGATTAAAAGGTAAAATTTTAATTTTCAAATCATCAAGCGCTTCTTGGGTGAAGAAATATTTTTCCACGTCGGACCCCTGCACTTTATATCCAGAATTGTGAAGAATTTGTGCGAGAGCGCTCATTCCGGTGCCCTTGATACCGACGAAATGGTATACAGTCATAGCAGAACCTCCAGCGATCGTCTATCTGTATGTATTATATGAAAAACATTGAGATTTGCTCAAATGCTATTCAAAGCCTTGGTTTCCTTATTATAAACTGCCGGCTGTACTCGTATGTAAGCATTACAGATAGTTTTTTTATTATGCCATTATATCATTGATCCGAAACAGTTACTATTCATTCTCAATCTCACGGGAAATCAATCAACTTTTTCAAGACGCGGATTGGGGCGGTAGCGTCTTCCCGCCTTGGCGGAATGCTCCCCGTTTAACAATACACAGTCCCCAGTAAAGCCGATGTTGATTTTCAGCAAGCTGCTGCCGATCCCATACATATCAACCGGGACTCCCATATTTTCAAACTCGGTAATTCTCTCCACATTGAAACCGCCTGAAACAACAATTTTGACATGTTGAAAACCTTCGCGATCCAAAGCTTCCCTTAAGGCAAAGATGAGCGTTGCATTTACTCCGCGGGGATCAAAGGTACCAAGCAAATGTTGATTTCTAAGAAAGTATTTATCGATCATGGTTCTCGATGTGTCTACCCGGACCCCTTTCAATGCCGGGCCGAATTCGCGGGCCAGCTTCAAAGAATCGGTGATGACATCATTGTTATAATCAACGAGAGATAATAGTTCGTCGTCGGGAAAAGTTTCATGGTATGCTTTTGTAGCTTCGACAATATCACCATTGAAAAGCTGAATCATCGCATGAGGCATCGTGCCCATGCCCTTTTTTCCCCACCATTCATTCATTGCAGGCGTTGCCTGTGCCGTCGAACCTCCGATATATGCCGCATATCCGTCCCCGGCCTGTTGTGTGAAGTGATCATCACGGTCTCCCATAAAAATCACCGGCTTCTGCCTGCCGGATATGGCTGCCGCTTTTGAAACGTTATAGACATTTGTTGCCACAGATGTACGCCTGGAAAGGATGCCGTCAATGATTCCCTCAAGGTACCCGAAGTCCTGGTAGGGACCCGTTACAGTAAGGACCGTTTCAAAAGGGGTTATCTTATCCCCGTCTTTCAGAGAATGGATTTCCAGGTTTTCAGGATCCTTCGCGAAATTTTTCAAGAGGGCGATAGCCTCGTCCGTACCGCATAGAACGGCGTCTTTTCTTTGAAAAAATTGCATGGTCACGATGTTGTCTTTTTTATAGCGCTCTGCGATTTCTCTTGTTTTTAAAAAATATACCGCAGAAAACCAGCCATCTTTCACACGCTCATCAAATTTAAATGTTTTATTGGTCAATCTTTTTATTTTGCCCTGAAGCTTCAGTTCGATTTCCTTCATGTCAGATACTCCTTGTGCTGCTTTAATCACCATTAAAAAAGGGGAAGCCTTTGTTCCCCATCATCAAATAGAATAACATTTTATCCTCTAATGTACTAGTGAATCTTTCAACGAATCGAGATCCGCCTCTTTTATGAGTACGTCCCGAGGCTTGCTTCCCTTTGCCCCGGAAATGACTCCTTGTTCCTCCATCATCTCCATCAATCTTGCAGCACGGTTATATCCAATTCTAAACTGTCTCTGTAATAATGAAGTAGAGGCATTTCCTTGTTTTACCACAAATTGGCATGCATCCAATAAAAGTTCATCTTCATTTTCCTGGATTTCAGCTTTCTTCAACAGTTCCTCCTGTTGAAAGATATAATTCGGCTTGCCTTGCTTGCGAACATGTTCAATGACCCGGTCAATCTCCTCATCTGACACGAATGTTCCCTGAAGCCGTACAGGCTTGACTGATCCGTTATTTAAAAACAGCATATCCCCGCGTCCGAGCAGCTTTTCAGCACCACTCACGTCAATGACTGTCCTTGAGTCCACTTGTGAGGAAACCGCAAAGGCGATTCTTGTCGGCACGTTCGCTTTGATCAGACCGGTGATGACGTCAACTGAAGGCCTTTGCGTAGCAATGAGCAAATGGATCCCGCATGCCCGTGCCTTTTGCGCAATCCGGCAAATGGACTCTTCTACTTCGGCAGGTGCCACCATCATCAAGTCAGCGAGTTCATCGATGATAATCACAATATATGGGAGATGTTCGCTTTTTTGACCTTTTGTTTCTGCCAGTTCGTTGAACCGGCCAATGTCGCGGACCCCGGCATGGACAAACAGTTCATAGCGCCTCTCCATTTCATCCACCGCCCATTTTAAAGCTGCCGTTGCCGCTTTTACATCGGTGATGACCGGGCTGACCAGGTGCGGAATATGATTGTATGGCGCAAGCTCTACCATTTTGGGATCAATGAGCATTAATTTCAGTTCATCAGGCCTTGCTTTATACAGCAGGCTGACAAGAATAGAGTTGATGCAGACACTTTTCCCTGATCCCGTAGCTCCCGCAATCAAACCATGGGGCATTTTCCGCAAATCCGTTACAACCGGATCTCCTGAAATGTCAAGTCCCAGCGCGGCGGTCAAAGGGGATTCTCCTTGTAAAAAGGCTGTTTTACCGATAATTTCACTTATTTGGACCGGCCGGCTCTCTTTGTTTGGCAGCTCAATTCCAATTGACCGCGTCCCGGGGATCGGGGCTTCCATCCGGATATCGCGTGCTGCCATGCTCAGCTTGATATCATTGCTCAAATTTGTGATCTTATTGACCTTGACCCCTTTATCCGGCTGTACTTCAAACCTCGTGACAGAAGGCCCCTGACTGGCTTTGACAACATGTGCCTTCACATTGAAGTTTTCCATCGTTTCATCAAGAAGGATCGTTTGTTCATTTAACCACTCTGTATTTTCTTCTTTAAAAACAGGCGGCTTAAGAAGCGACAGGGCCGGAAATTCATAATGCATCGTTTCCGGGATTTTCGTTTCTTTTACCGGCTTCGAAACGGCTTCACTCTTGCTTTTCTCCCTTTCTCTTTGCCTTTGCCATCTAGCCCTGTCCTGCGAAAGCATCAGCACATTAAATGGCAATTGCGATCTCGGCTTGCTGTTTGTACTTTCCTTGGCTGGTTCTTCAGCATTTAGTGGTTCTTCCAATTTCGGCTCCGTTGCTTCGGTTTCTTGACCCAAGGTCATTTCAACTGCAGCCGCTGTCTCTTCAAAAGCGTCCTCATCGGTCTTTCTGCTCTCTCCATCCATTGGCGCTTCATCGAAGGCCGGTCCTGGTTCAACATCAGGCTGGCTGGAAACCGGTATTTTTTCCTCCGGCATTTCTACTTCTTCGGTCAGTTCGTCTATTTCATCGATTTCTTCAGGAAAGGCTTGCTCTGGTTCAAATTTAAGCTGGCTTGAAGCAAGTGTCTCTTCACCCGGGTCGTCAATTTTTTCGCCTGGGGCCGGCTCTGCTTCAAATTCAGACTGCTTTGGAAAAGACATCTCTTCCCCCGATCCTTTTTCGATGGAGGTCAGCTTTTCCGTTTCATCGACTTCTTCAGCAAAAACCTGCTCTTCCTTTTCCCCGATTTCTTCGGATATTGCCATTTCGGCCTGTCCTTGATCCATCCATTTTTCCCCATTGGAAGCTTCATCATTTTCTTTAGAATCTGTATTTGTTAACTCCGGTATTTCTTCCTCAGATTCCTCAAGTGATTCTCCTATCCCTTGGTTATGTGTCCATGTTTTTATTTCGATTGCACCATTTTGCGATTCAGGATCATTTTTTTCGTCCAAGTCCAATAAGGATCCGTTTGTCTTTGGCTCCACAGGCTGTTCTGCAAAAACTTCTTCCTCAGTCACCATCTCTAAATCCGGCTTGTGGTCTTCCTTCTCAAACCTTGTTTTCTGCTTAAAGTCAGTCAATTCAAATTCAGGTATTTTCGGTTTCGGGTTTTCTTTTCTTTCTATCGGCCGGTTAAATCCGTAAATGGGTGAAGGAATGTGCGTCGGCTCAAAGGGCTGGCTGTTTTTCGGCTCAATCTTCCTTCTCTTTTGTTCCGTTTTCTCCCCGATGCTTTGGCTATTCTGTCTCTTTTCAGGGATTCTTTTTTCGTCTTTCTGCTCCCTTTGGACAGGCCTCTTCTGACTGCCTTGGACCGGTTTTCCTGGCTGGTCCTTGATTAATGGAAAACGGAATTCTCCTTTTGGATATTGGTAAATCATCCGGGTTTTCATCTCATGCAGTTCATTTTTATGGTGATCTTCTATATGTAATTCAGTTGGTTCATCCATTGTTTTATCTGATAAAAAATTTGAAAGAAATTTTTTCCACCAGTGCATATTCAATCACTCTTTCTTTCATTAAAGGTAATAACTGTCATCCATTCATTATAACAAAAAAACGAATAATAATTGATGGGTTTGGAACATTAAAAACGATTTTAAAAAAAGGAGGTTACCTAAATGAAATTTATAAAACCGTTCATTTATGCAGGTTTGATATCTGTGGTATTGGCAGGCTGCGGCACCGCAAACAATAACGACCGATTTACAAGCGATGACAACCGTCCTCTTGGAGTCCGTTATAACCCTGACGATAACCGTGACGGGGTTAATAACATGAACGACGGCATCGGTGTAAATGATAACAGGAATGATGGATTCGGCACCAATACCGACAACCGAAACAATGACAATACGGTGAACGATGATAACCAAAACATTGACCTTGCAGATGACGTTGCCGAAAAAGTGACAGACTTGAAAGAGGTTGATGATGCAAGTGTCCTGGTAACGAACCGCAACGCCTACGTTGCAGTAAAGCTCAGTGACCAGGGAGACAGAGAGATGACTAAAGATGTACAGAAGAAAATTGCCCGGAAGGTCAGAGACACTAACCATGACTTTGATAATGTGTATATATCTGAAAACCCGGACTTCTACGACCGGATGAGAGGATATGGAAACGACATCCGCAACGGCCGTCCGATCAGCGGTTTCTTTGATGAATTTACCGATACCGTACAGCGCGTATTTCCTAACGCAAGGTAAATAAGAAAAGCTAAAGCGCCTTGCTCATCGACGTACAGACTGGAGTGCCTCCGACGAGATAAAGGAAACACGGCGAGGAACGAGCCGATGTTGACTTATCGTAGGAAAGCTTCTTCTTCGAGAGGCTTCCTGAGCTTTGCGACGAGCTGAACAAGGCTTCCTTGATAAGCTATGGCGCAGGAGCACCAGAGGTGCGAAGTCTGCTAGTCGATAGGCGCTGGAGCTAGACAACAAAAGGCTTTGTTCAAAATTTTATAGCTAAAACATCTTATACTTTCTTACTCAGTAAGAAAAGCTAAAGCGCCTTGCTCAGCGCAGGCAAACAAGACGATTCCCGAGGAGGCAGTTCGAACAGGGAAGCGGCTTGATCCTTGCGGGGCAGGCGCTGGAGCTGGACAAAGCTTTAAAAAGCCGAAATTTCCATGTGAAATTTCGGCTTTTTTCATTTGTTGATAATTATGCGTCGGACACCATATCCCACTCGTGTATTTCATAAGTTCTTGCATCGTTTACAACATAAGGATCTTGCTTTACCCATGATTCAACTTGTTCAAGGTTTTCTCCCTGATAAATGACAAGGCCGCCTGCTCCATCTGTGAAACGGCCAAACATGGCCACTTTCTTTTCTTTTTTCATTCTTGCTAAAAATTCCAAGTGAGCCGGGCGGTGTTGCTGGGTTTTTTCTTCATCTTTCATTGGTAAGAAAACGGCGAAATATTTCATTCTTTTCCCTCCAACTTTACTTTTCTTGACGTATTATATCACGCTAACGGGATTCCTGCCCGAGTTTACGGATTTATCGCTTCTTCGGGAGGGAATCAACCGGATTCCTGCCCGAGTTCATGGATCTTTCGCTTCTTCGGGAGGGAATCAACCAGATTCCTTACCTGGTTCACAGATTTTCTGCTTCTTCGGGAGGGAATCTCGGATCTGAACACAGATTTACCGGATACCGCTAGTTTGCGAAAGAATCTCCGTTATCACAATGTGATTTATTTTTTTCAACTTATATAGTTCACACTTTTCACCTCACCGCTCCCAACAAGGGAATTATGTAAGTTATCAGCAGCCAATTCTGCCATTTTCATTCTTGTTGCTATGCTGGCGCTCCCGATATGCGGCAACGTCACGACGTTCGGAAGCGTCAACAAGGGATGGCTTGGATCTATAGGTTCTTTTTCAAATACATCCAACCCTGCAGCCCATATCGTTTCATTTTTCAATGCATCATACAATGCGTCTTCATCTACAATCCCTCCGCGTGCTGTATTGATCAGTACAGCAGTCTTTTTCATAAGGGACAGTTCCTTGGCAGAGATCAGATGGTGGACTTCCTCACTGTATGGCAACAAAATGCTGATAAAATCGGATTCCCTTAAAACATCGTTAAGCTCCGCAAACCGGGCACCGGTTTCCCTTTCAGCATCAGGCTTTTGCGAGCGATTGTAATAAAGAATGTTCATCCCGAATCCTGCCGCCCGTTTTGCCACCGCCTGCCCGATTCGTCCGAAACCGATGATCCCAAGTGTTGCTCCATGAATATCCATTCCTGTCAATTGCATCGGTGACCATGTTTCCCATTTTCCATTGCGCAGATAATCCGATGCTTCAACCAGTCTTCTGGCTGTTGCCATCATCAAGGCAAATGTCAAATCTGCCGTTGTTTCCGTCAATACCCCCGGCGTATTCGTCACAACAATTTCCCTATTGGTCGCAGCATCCACATCGATATTATTATAGCCAACCGCCATGTTGCTGATGACTTTCAAGCCGGGAGCAGCATCCATCACCTCTTCATCAATCGTTTCGGTCAGCATGCAAAGCAGTCCTTGTACATCCTTTACTTTTTCAAGCAATACCTCCCTTGGAATTGCCTCCTCTTCCTGATCCCACATGTCAATATTAAATTCACCCTCCAGTTTCTTTACGATACCAGCGGGAAGCTTGCGCGTTATGTATATTTTTTCTTTCAAAATTTTCTGCTCCTTTCCATCTGCCTTTTTATCATCTTACCGTATTATTTCGACCACTTGCCATAAATCTCCTTTTTGGTACGATCACTGGTATTTACGAAAGTGGAGCTTTTATACGTGAGTGGGAGCGGCCGGTATGCCCTAAGCATCCGGCCGCTCCCACCGCTCAATAGATTTCGTATTTTTTAAAAGCAAAGGACGCCAATATGACCAATCCAATTATTAAGGCTATGCTTACAGACATCATCAAGCCAAAAGAGTCTTCCCATTTACCGGTCATTAGCATGCTGCCTGCCTGACTTTGGGCATTGGACGGACTCCAGCCCATAAATTTTGGAAAAAGTGAGCTGATAATGGAAAGCCCGGCAACAGCTATGATGCTCATCCCAGCGATTCCACCGTTTTTCTTCATGATTGTCCCAAGAAGAAGAGTAATGGACAGAGTAAATAAAATCCAAAGGCTGTACACTCCCAGACTTGTAATAAATCGATAAAAATCCACCTGATTGAATAAGAGGTTCGTATAATAATAGGCAAGTCCGTAGCTGAGCGCAAATGACAGCAGGAAAATCAAAGCCTGTGCCGCCCATTTGCTGGCAATATATTCAAAAGGTTCAACAGGCCGCGCCATCAGCAGCGAAAGTGAACCGCTGTTCCGCTCATTTGATACGACCCCCATTACGCTTAATACAAAAATTGCTGTACCGATCATACCGAATTGCGATAGCGTTCCCGCCAGGACTTCTTCGCCTGATGGAACAGGAATATCAATGATGGTCCCTTCAGGAAGATTGCCTGCCATGTCTAAAATCTCCGGCATGAAATACGTACTGATTGGCTGAGAAACTGTTAATAGGCACAAAACGACGGGAAGCCAAATAAGTTTCCTATCACGCCACGCTTCCAGCCATTCTTTTTTAAAAAGAGTAAAAAATGTGCTCATTGTTCCATCAACTCCAAATAAGCATCTTCCAATGTACGTCCCTTTTCGGAAAAGTGAGTGATTGTCAGTCCTTTATCTATGCAGTCACTCAGCAAACGATTCCGGCTTTCCGGGTTCCGCAGTGTGAATTCAACTGCCCTCGGTGATGAAAAAGAACATTCAGCAACATAGTTTTCAGTTCGCAGCCAATTTCCGATTTCTTCCTTTGTCTCTAACAACACATGATCTTCTCCCTGCCTCTTTCTTAAGTCAATAAGATTCCCGCACCATTTCATTTTTCCGCCTTTTAACATGACAATCTCATCACAAACCTGCTCGGCATCATGCAGCACATGAGTTGAAAATAATATCGCCATCTTCTTTTTCAGCTCATTCATCATTTCCAGTACATCCCTTCTCCCTGAAGGATCCAAAGCTGAAACCGGTTCGTCCAGTATCAATAGCTTCGGCTCATGGATCATTGCCTGGGCCAAGCCGAGGCGTTGCTTCATCCCTCCTGAAAAACCCCCGATTCTTTTGTTTTTAGCTTTTTCCAATCCTGCAAAAGAAAGCATTTCTTCAATTTTTCCCTGCAATTCTTTTTTTGGGACTTCCGAAAGCCTGCCGGCAAACTGCAAGTACTCTTTTGCACTCATCCAGGGAAAAAAAGCAGGATATTGCGGCAAATATCCAATTAACCGACGATTGATATTTTTCGTGCCCGAAAATCGGATGCTCCCCGAAGTCGGTGTCAATAACCCTGCGAGCATCTGCAATGTTGTTGTTTTCCCCGCTCCGTTCGGACCCAATAACGCGACACATTCATTTTCTTTTATATTCAAATCGAGTTGGGCGACCGCTGTATGATCCCCGAACTTTTTCGTTAACTTTTCTGCTGTCAATAACATGTAACGTCTTCTCCTATCCCTGTTTTTGCCGGCCGATGACAAAATAAAGTACTGGTCCAATCAGATTAATCAATAGAATAAGAAGGATCCACATCCATTTGGGTCCGTTTGTATTCTCTTCCTTTATACAGCTGACAAGCGCCGTAATCTTTAATATAAGATCTAAAATGACGATAGGAGCAATTAATTCCCATGGAAAATCCATAACCATCCCCCCAACCTAAAGTTTCATTTTTTTCCTATAAGGCCTGATGACGATGAAGTAATAAAATATGGACGGAAACGGGAACTGGATCAATCCCAATAACCCCCAAAACCAGGCGTATGCCCCTTTTTTCTTGGCATCTATAAAAAGAAGGATACTTTGTGTCAACATAATCGGCGATACCAAAACCAGTGCAAGCAGTTTCTCAGACTCCATCGTCCAACACCTCATTCGAGCTTCTGCGGCGTTTCTTTTCAGCAGCATAAATAAACGGAATCATAATAATAGCCAGTATTTGCCCCCACAAGAAGACTGTCGGCATCCTTAACGAGACAACGAAATAGGCGGCCAAGATCGTCAGCGCTGTAAAAATAAAAATTGCCAACTCTCGTTTCCACGCTTTTTTACGCCGGCTTTTGAATTCAGACAAAGCATTCATCAGCTCATATTGCTGGGGGACTTTGGCTTGATGAGCATCTTCCAGCCTTTTCATATCGCTCATTAACTGCTCAACCCATTCCTTTTCATTGCCTTCTTTCAATCTGACCACTCCTTTCGTATTTTGTTCAGCCCGTTATGCACACGTGACTTTACAGTCCCTTCTTTAATATTGAGCATCCTGGCAATCTCCGGATATGAATATCCATAATAATGCCTGAGCAGGATCGGAGCTTTCAATTCCGGATCAAGACCTGCGAACAGTTCCATATCTTCTGTCCAATCCTCCCCCTTCAAAGAGAGCTGCCACTTCATCTTTCGAACCGCTTCATTTCTTGCCTTTTCAAAAATTCGCCTATGTCTCATTTCTTTTCGCTGTTGGTCCATATACAGCCTTGAAGCTATCGAAATCAGCCAGGTCGAAAACTTTGATTCCCCTTTAAAACTGTGCAAATGAGTATATGCCTTGATCATTGTTTCTTGAATGAGATCTTCGGTGACATCCGGACGAAGGCTCAGCTTGATTAAATATTTATATAAAAGCAGATAATTTTCTTGGAAAAGTTTTGAAAATGCTTCGTCCTTTCCCTTTTTCGCTTCCTCGATAAGGTCCCTTTCCAACCAGCGCCAAGCCTCCTTTCCTTTGCCTTCAATAGTAAGACGTAAGTTTTGAACAAATCGTTCATTTTAATTTCAACATTTTTTACCCAGTCCTTTTTGTTTGCCTTAAATTTTAGAGGGTAAGTATCATGGAGAAAAACTTCTCAGGAGGTTTTTATGGAGGAAAAAACGGTTGGAATTGTCTCTTCACCAGAGCTGCCATCCACGATTGCCAACGCCATCAAAAAGCAATTGAAAAAAGACCTTTCCAGGTATATTGCAGATGGCAGATTTCAATGGCATGTGGAAATGGAGGTTGACCTGCTTGCGGGGGCAACCGAAAAGGTTGCAGAAGTGCTGGAGGAAACTGAACGGATCAAAATAAGAAACGGCTGGGACTATGCCATCTCCCTTACAGATCTGCCGGTATATAACGGAAGGTGCATCGTACTTGCCGATGCGAATGTAGATACATGCACAGCTCAAATATCTTTGCCTGCTTTCGGTTGGCTGCCGACGCCGAATCGGGTAAAAATCATCATGCTCCATATGATCAAGGAATTATATTTCCGGCATACGACAGACTTCAAAGCCGATGACCTGGCACAAAAAGGGATAGGTCCCAAAGAGCAGAGCGGCTTTCTTAATAAGCTGGAAAAACCTTTCCGTTTCTCCGCAGTACGCCGAATCGAATCGTCAAATCAAGCGGAGGAAACCGCCGTCCGCTTCATAATCGTTCCAAAAATCAATGGTTTGGCCAGAATTTTATTTGGCATGACCATCGCAAATCGTCCATGGACCATCCTGCCCTCTTTAAAAAATGTCGTGGCCATCGCTTTTGCTACCGGAGCCTACGGGCTTATTTTTCCGACGTTATGGAAACTCAGCGTTTCTTATGAAATATACCGCTTCATCGGTCTCACGGCAACTGCCGTTCTCGGGATGGTTGTTTGGATCATATTTTCCCATGATTTATGGGAGAAAAAGAACCTGGAGAACAAAAACCGGCTGAGATGGATGTATAATTCAACGACTATCCTTACTTTAGGAACGTCGGTCGTTATGTATTATATCGTATTATATTTGCTTTTCCTGATCGCCGTCTCTGTATTTGTGCCCCCGGATCTTTACCAGGCGGAAGCTGGTACAGATATAGGGCCGCTTAACTATTTAAAACTCGCCTGGCTCGTCACATCTGTTGCCACCTTCGCCGGAGCTATCGGCGCTGGACTTGAAAATCCTGAAAGAGTCCGGAAAAGCACATACAGTTACAGGCAATACAGCCGATATGAAGAAATGAAGGAAAAGGAAAAACAAGAAGACAGAAAGAGAAAAGCAACAGATGATTAGCGGGACACATTTTCCATTTTTTCATGAAGATACGGAAAGGAACCCTGCATCCCATTAAGCCTGAAAGGTTTTACCTCTTTCAAAAACTGATTGTCCCGCTTCATTCAAAAAATTCCATGTGGGTCTTTTCGTCTTTATAATAATCAAGCCTGTCTTGCAGGGTGCCCGTATGGAATTCAAATTTATGGCCATCCGGATCCGTAAAGTATATAGACTTTCTATCGGTTATTAAGAAAAAACTGATTTTCGCCCAATGGAAAATCAGTTTTTCATACTACTCTATTTAACAATTAAAACCGGGCTTTCAACCCTTTTAGCCACTTTATGGCTCACGCTCCCAAGGACCATTTCCTGGAGCGTATTTAAGCCTCTGCTTCCAATGATCACCATGTCGCAGGTACTTTTATTGGCGTATTCCACAATAGCAGGCCCCGGATCCCCCTGAAGGATTGTTAGTTTATAAGGAATTTCCCCTTTAACGAATACATCCTCAACCGGAACCAATTTTTTCCTTCTTTCAGCTTCCAGCACTTCTCCATCCTGACTTTGTAAAACCTCGCCTTTCGACTTTGAATAATCCATTGCATAAATGATCTCGACAACCGTACCTTCCGCTAATCGGGCAATTTTCGCCGCCTCTTCCGCTGCACGGATTGAGTTTTTTGATCCGTCGGCTGCTACTAACAATCGCTTGTACATTTCATTCCCTGCCTTTTTGTTAAAAATCCCCCTAAATTGCCTTCCCCTAATCTGCTAACTTTATATATTTTCTTTGACGTTACACATAATAACATAATCTGTAAAAATTTACAGCCATAATAAAAACTCACCCTATCAGATGAGTCTTTATTGCCTTATAAAGGAAAAGCTTGCCCTGTTTCATATTTTTGATCTTCCAAAACAAGGATTCCTTTTTTCTCCGGGGCATTCGGCAGGCCAAGCTCTTTCGCCGAGCAAATCATTCCGCTTGATGGTACGCCTCTTAATTCCGCATCCTTGATCAGCATGCCGCTCGGCATGACGGCTCCCACTTTTGCCACAACCACTTTTTGCCCGGCCTCCACATTCGGTGCGCCGCAGACGATTTGCAGTTCTTCAGTTCCTACATCCACCTTGCAAATGCTTAGCTTGTCAGCGTTCGGATGCTTTTCCTTTTCTTTTACATAGCCTACCACAAACTTCGGTGACAGATCGGCTTCAATTCGTTCGTCGAAACCGTTTTTAACAAGGGCATCATTTATTTTTTCAACCAATTCTTCACTCAGTTCTACCTGTCCCTTCGCTGCTATATCAACATAGCTTGAAGCATTGAAAAGGTTGAAGCCCCCAGTTACATTTGTTTTTTTATCAAAAATTCGAACCGCATCGCCTTTTCTTTCAAACGTGCGATTTGTTTCATCAAATTCATCCAGTGAAATAATTAACACGTCACCTATTCCATCACGATTATAAAAAATATTCATTGAAGATCACTCCTTACCGTCATCCACTCGTTGATTTTTTCCTAAAATAAAAATTGGTTCAAGCTTGCCGTCTTCATAAATAAAAGAAAGGGCCGTAATCGGCACAAGGCCTTTTGTAAAAAAGCTCATCGTCATCTGTGCCAATATATCATAGCCGGTTTTGTTGCGGATATCCGCGATAATCAATACGTCCTGGTGAGGAACGGCTACAACCATATCTCCCTTGATCTGTCCGGCTTTTTCCTCAAGAAACTTTTCATTTAAAATCCGGCTTGCATCATATCCGTCATTTGTATTTAAAAAATAAAAATCGTTGTCCGCAACGGTATCTTTTTTCATTGCAGTGGAAAGAGAGCGTACATTAAAACGCGCGATTTCTCGAATCTCTTTCGGATCGAGACCTTCCTTTTCAATGAGGTGCTCGTCGATCAAACGATACGTATTTCCGAGATCAAGCGCATAAAAGATCCTAGTTTCCGCTGTATGGTCATCCGTCAAAAATTTATTTCCATCTTCAGACTCCACAGGGAATGAAGTGGAGCGGATCACAGGATAAATTTTTTTCTCGCTTCCTGCAACGGTCTGCTCCTTGCCCATAACATCCAATGCCTGTTCCACATAATAAACGACTTCGTCGATGGCTTTTTCCTTTTGTTCGTGCCACTTGGCAACAATACCTGACAATGCAATGTCAATGCCCTTTCCTGTATGTTCGTTTTCTATGCGCAGGCTTTCTTTTTCTCGGTCATATGTAAAGGTCCGGCCTTCCTTTTGAAGACGGTTTTCCAGCTCTTTGCTCATCTTCCGTTCATTCATCTTCATGCTTAACCCTCCTTGGCAATATGGGCTACATCCCATCATACACGAAAACAACAATTGCCAAAAGGAAGAGGCTTGTCATTTTAAAAAAAGGACAGCCTCCCAGAACTTTTATTATTTTATACGCTCTTTCAGTTTCAGGACTATTACTCCATTCTTTCTGCCAGCCCTATAATCCATTGATAAAGTCTTCAATTTCCTCAAGCGTTTTGCGGTCTTTGCTGACAAATCTTCCAACTTCTTCGCCGTCGTGGTATGCGACAAAGCTCGGAATGCCGAAAATATCAAGCTCCTGGCATAACTCCAGAAATTCATCCCGGTCCACGTGAATGAAATTATATTCCGGATAATCCGCTTCTAACCGTGGCAAAACGGGTTCAAGCACCTTGCAATCCGGGCACCAGTCCGCAGAAAACATAAAGATCGTCCGTTCTTCATTCTTCATTTGTTCAAACTGTTCTTTTGATTGTAATTTCTCCATATCATTTACCTCCAGTATTGATGAGCATTTGGCCCGGCTTGATCCAGCCGCGCATTCTCATATATTCCGATATGATTAAGCTTATCACAGCAGGCCCGATAAAATGGAGTACAATGACTTGGATCAGCACACTGGCCGAAAAACCCATCGTTGTAAAGGTCATGATTTGCCCCACAAATCCGCTGGTTCCCATACCGGCGCCCGCTGCGTTACTGGACATTCTCCATATAGTTGCACCAAAAGGAGCCAGTATCATTCCTGCAACAGTGGGAGGTATCAGTATGAGCGGGTAACGGATAATATTGGGGACTTGCAACATCGAAGTTCCAAGTCCTATGGCAAGCAAACCACCGACCTTGTTTTCCCTGTAGCTAGCAACAGCAAAACCGATCATCTGCGCGCTGCAGCCGATGGTGGCAACACCTGCAGCAAGTCCATTCAAATCAAGCATCATGGCAATAGCCGCACTTGAAATGGGGGCCGTCAATGCAAGCCCCATCAATGTTGCCACGACAATTCCCATGACGATCGGGCGTTGATCGGTCGCCCACATGATCCAGCTTCCAAATACCGTCATGAATTTCGATATGGGTGCGCCAACAAACTTGGCCACAGCAAAACCTATAAATATGGTCACAAATGGAGTCACAATAATATCGACTTTCGTTTCTTTGCTGACCATTTTCCCTATTTCAGTAGAAACCAAAGCTGCCACATAGCTTCCGGCAGGACCGCCAAAAGCTGCTCCAGCCGCCCCTGTTGCCACGGCTGCAAAGATAACGAGAGGAGGCGCGCCAAGCCCAAAAGCAATCGCTGCACCTATCGCGGGGCCCATCAGCCCCATTGCCATTTCGCCCATCTCTGCAAAGAATGGCCAATTTAGCTGCTGTCCCGCTGTTTTTATGATCAACCCAATAATCAATGATGAAAATAATCCAAGTGCCATATAGCTTAAAGCATCTATAAAATATGCTTTGGCAGTAAAATGAACCCCTTTGCGCTCTAAAAACTTTTTCATTCCATATCCCCCAATATATTTTCCATATCCTTAACTAGTGTAAAGACAACTGTATGTTTTGTCTATCTCTTTTTTATATATTGGGTGATACAAAGTTAAAAAATACAGGCAAAAAGGAATTACCCATTGATATGGATAGGAAAGGAAGCTTATTCAGCGATATTGATGAACAATCCTTCTATATCAGGTACTTCTTTGATATATTCGGTATCGGCCAGCCACTGAACCACCTCTTCCCATAAATCTTCCGATTGGCTTCCGAACATCTCACCTTCCGCTTCCATACGCGGCAGCAGCTCAGCCAAACTTTCCTTTTCCACTTCCTCGTTTAAAGGGAAGTTTTCTTCGTCTTGGTTTTTAAGCAAAATATCAAGAGCCTGATCTGGTTTTTCCCTCATGAATTCATAGCCCTTTGTTGCTGCACGCCAGAAAGAGCGAATTTCATCTTGCTTAGTCTCCCACGTGTCGTCATTGGTGACAAAGAGCAACTCATAATAACTAGGAACTCCATAATCTACTGGATTAAAATGATTCGTTTCAATTCCTTCAGCAGCAAGGACCGGCACCTCGTGGTTGATAAAGGCTCCGCTCACTGCATCTACACGCTTCGTTGCAAGCGCAGCGTTAAGTTCAAAGCCGATATCGGTCATTTTCACCTTGCCCATATCCCCACCATCTGATTCCACAATCGTCAGGACAAGCGGTTCATTCACCGGTATTCCCGGCCAGCCCACCGTTTTGCCTTCAAGATCTTTTGGCCGTTTAATCCCACTGTCTTTCAGGAAAACAATATGGTTCAACGGGTTTCTTACAATGGCTGCGACTGACTTTACAGGAACACCTTCGGCTCTTGCAGCAATAACATCCGGCTGATAGCTAATGCCCAAATCTATGTCACCAGTCGCTGCCAGATTGATCGGGTCAGTCGTATTTGCCGGAAAACGGATATTGACTTTCAAGCCTTCTTCTTCAAAATAACCTTTTTCCACAGCAGTATATAAATAGCTATGTACAGCATTTGGATACCAGTCGAGCATAATATCAAACTCTTGAAGCTCTTGATCCGATTCATTTGCTACGACTTCCTCCTTGTTTTCTCCACAAGCTGCGAGAAACAAAGATAAAAGTATGACTGTGGTCACTATCAGCTTTTTCTTCAATTTACATTTCTCCATTTCATCATTATTTTTTCCAGAATTCGTACAAGTAAAAATAGAGCAATACCTAATAATGACAGAAGGACAATAGGTGCAAAAACACCGGCTCCGTCAAACTGCGTCATCATTCTCCGGCTGAAATATCCAAGACCCGAATCGGCCCCAAGCCACTCTCCAATCGCCGCGCCAATCACACTTAAAGTGACGGCCACTTTTAATCCCGAAAAAAAGTGCGGCAATGCGGACGGCAACTCAACCTTTAGAAAAATTTGCCGTTTAGATGCCCCCATTGTCTGCAGCATTTCCTTTAAGTGAGGATCAGCAGATCTCAGTCCGTCAAACGTATTGACGGTAATCGGAAAAAATGTGATCAATACAGTAACAACCACTTTACTCCAGATGGAATATCCGAACCATAGGACAAATATCGGTGCAAGCGCAATTACCGGTATCGTTTGCGAAGCAATGACAAGCGGAAAGAATGCCTTCCTTACAATCCCACTTTCATGCATCCATATAGAAAGGCCGGCTCCGAATACGAGCGACAAAAAAAGGCCCATTAAAATTACGGCTAATGTCGCCGGCAAGTGGTTAATAAATAATATATCTCTCAATTCCCATAATCTCACCAATATATCTACAGGTGATGGCAAAATAAATGGTTTCCCATACAAACGGGCTCCTGTTTCCCATACAATCAATAAAAAAAACACCAATCCAATCGACAATCCATATCTTCTTAAAAAGTTCATATTGTCACCATTTTCTTCAAATCCATCAGAAGCTTCTCTTTTAACATGGTAAATGCAGGATTTTTCAAATCCGAAACAGTCCGAGGACGGCCAAGTGGGACCGTAATTTCATCCAGTCGTTCAACAGGGGTTTCGCTGAAAATAAGGATACGGTCCGACAGAAACAGCGCTTCTTCTACATCATGTGTAATAAAAAGGATCGTTTTTTCCATTTCTGTCCACTGTTCAAGCAGCCATTCCTGCATAACCATTTTCGTAACCGCATCCAATGCGCTGAACGGTTCATCCAGCAGCAACAATTCCGATCCGCTTAAAAGTGCCCTTAAAAAAGACACCCGCTGGCGCATGCCTCCTGAAAGCTCATGTGGGAAATTTTCTTCAAAGCCTTTTAATCCAAACCTTTCCAGTTGTCCCATTACGTCTTTTTGGGCTTCCTTCCCATATAGCCCTTTTAGTTTCAGCGGCAATGCTGCATTATCCAATACAGTGAGCCACGGAAGCAATCCATCTTTTTGGGCCATGTAACCGATATGCCCAAGCCGGTTCTTCATTGCCTCCCCATTCATGAAAATATTGCCTTCATCCTGCGTTTCCAGGCCCGAAATGAGGCGGAACAATGTACTCTTTCCAGATCCGCTCGGACCGATCACACTGACAAATTCACCGGCCTTGATCGTAAAGCTCAATTCTTTTAATATCTGTGCATTTTTTCCGTCACTTCTTTTGTATGAAAAAGTGACGTCTTCAAACACAAGGCTGTCTGCCATCTTTCATCTCCTTTCCAGACGAGATACCAGGTTTGCCCTTAGTCTTCATTAAAAAAGAGCCACTTCTTCATAGAAGTGGCTCTACATCATAGACATACGTATGCAATTTCATTTAATTGCAAACAACCACTTCCCTGCGCTGGCATTATCCAGATCAGGTTCGAGGGTTGAGGATCCATCCTCTCTCAGCTTTTGGCACCCCTAGTGTTTCTCGAATGGTATTTAATTTTGCTTACTTCTTACTTCTTACTTATAACCTATTAAACAATTAAAATCAAATTTATTATATTTATTCAATTGATTGGATAATTCTTTTATTTATAGATAATTTACGGGATTATTCTGACTTTTAATGGTAAGATGGATGGTGATAAACCATTTTAGGAGGGGTTTTAATGAGGTTAACTATCTATCTCGCCGGAGAGATTCACAGCAGCTGGCGAGAGGAAATTAAGGAGAAAGCCCAAACACTTCAGCTTCCGGTCGATTTTGTAGGCCCGATGGAGAATCACGCCCGCTCGGATGCCATCGGGGAAGAGATTTTAGGAGAACAGCCTGATGCTGTTTTCAGAGATGAAGCCGCTTCCAGTTTTAACAATCTTAGGACCCAAGTTTTAATGCAAAAAGCTGACTTGGTCATCGCATTGTTTGGCGAAAAATACAGACAATGGAATACAGCAATGGATGCCAGCACAGCCCTTACTCTTGGAAAACCGCTTATTTTGATTCGCCCCAAGGAACTTCACCACCCGTTGAAAGAACTCTCAAACAAAGCGAATGCCACAGTAGAAACGGTCAACCAGGCAATGAAGGCATTGGCGTACATTTTCGAATAATAAAATACATAAGGGGCAGCTCCTTAATTGGAACTGCCCTTAAGCTTTTCGTACTGTCCGATCAAAAGTTTCGTAATATGGCTGAACATGGCCGCTCGGTCAACTAGACCATGTGTAAAAACTCCAATCGCGCCTTCCTTGTGACGGATCCCCTGCATTTTACTGTAAGCATCCATGACAGGCCCAAGCTCTTCTCCGGCCCTCAGACGCTCTGCTATGTCACCCGGCAGTTTTATTCTCGCTCCGCCGGCAAATAAAGTTTCCTTTCCACTTTCAGCCAAAGCCCCCCAGTTGCATAGGAAAAGCCCGAAAGGTGTTTCTGTCACCCCCCCTTCAAGACCAATTGCAATATCTGCCTCTTCCATTTGGTGTAAGCAGAACTCCGCTCTATTGGCAGCACCTTTCATTGTTTCTTCATCGGAAAATGGTTGCGGGCTAACTCCCGATGGTGACTCCAGCGAAAGGACGGAAACTTCCATATTTAATTCCCTGAATGTATTTTCAACAGCCTTTATTTTCGCTTTATTTTTTGATCCGATAGCGATGATCATATCTAAAACTCCTTGTCTGTCTATTGGTTTCGAATCGAATCAACCGTTGCCTTGTCAGTCGCTTTTACTAGATTTACAAGCAACTCTTTTGCGGCGGCATAATCATCAACATGCACAATGGACGCATGTGTATGGATATACCGGGAGCAAATTCCGATCACTGCACTCGGTACTCCTTCATTGGAAATATGTACTCGGCCGGCATCGGTTCCTCCCATTGAAACAAAATATTGATAGGGGATGTCATGGGATTCTGCAGTATCGAGCACAAATTCTCTCATCCCTTTTAGCGTAACCATGGAACGGTCTAAAATTCTTAAAAGGACGCCTTTTCCAAGATGGCCGAACTCCTTTTGATCCCCTGACATGTCATTTGCAGGACTGGCATCCAGCGCATAAAAGATATCAGGTTGAATCATATTGGCAGCGGAAGCAGCACCTCTTAATCCCACTTCCTCCTGCACAGTCGCTCCTGAATAAAGTATATTTGGAAGCTTTTCATGCTGCAGTTCCTTCATCAATTCAATTGCGAGGCCGCAGCCGTAACGATTATCCCATGCTTTGGCCATAATCTTTTTTGGATTGGCAAGCGGGGTGAATGGACAGATCGGGATAATCTGCTGCCCGGGCTTGATTCCAATTTTCTTGGCATCTTCCCTGTCATCAGCCCCTATATCAATCATCATGTTTTTTATTTCCATCGGTTTCTTCCGTTGCTCAGGACTAAGAAGATGGGGAGGAATTGAAGCAATTACCCCTATGATCGGACCATTCTCTGTGATGACCTGCACCCGCTGGGAGAGAAGTACCTGATTCCACCATCCGCCCAAAGTTTGAAACCGAAGCATACCGTTTTCCGTAATCTGTGTTACCATAAAACCTACTTCATCCATATGACCAGCCACCATTACTTTCGGACCTTGTCCGTGCTTAACGCCAAAAATGCTTCCTAAACGATCCTGTACAATTTCATCGGAATATTTTTCCAGTTCACCTTTCATAAATCTGCGTACTTGGTGTTCAAAACCTGGTGCTCCAGGAAGTTCTGTCAGAGTTTGAAACAAATCCATCGTATTTTTATCCAATGAAACTACCCCTTTTCCTATATTGCTTTCATTTTATTTGGCTTTCATATATTTTACCAATATTTTATCTTTCATAATTTATTATCATTTATTATTCGAACTGCCTCTTAAATTACGGTATACTAAAAGGGATGATTTGACTTAGGAGGTGCTCGTTGTGAATTGGAAAAACTTTTTACTAGGCGCAGGTGCCGGTGTCATTGCTGGCTATTATGCGAGCGAAGCTTTAAAGAAAAATTCTTTGGCATCTGGTGAAAAAGTACTTCAAACCGTTAAAGAAGCATTCAAGGATTCCGGCAGCATTGAAGGCTCGTGGATTAAATTCAGGCCTGAAGAATATGAGAAATACGCTATTAAAACACAAGTGTACAGAGGCGGCATTACGACAAAGGAAGACGGGGAAACAAAACAATATGAATTCCTTGCCGATGCCAACACCGGTACGATCATTGATGTGTATCCAGTGACCTACGCGTAAGAAACATCCAGTACATAGAACAAAGGCGCAGGCGCCTGTTTATCGACGTACAGACTGGAGCGCTTCTGACGAGATAAAGGAAACACGCGCAGCGGAGCGGAGCGATGTTGACTTATCGTAGGAAGAAGCGTGAAGTCTGCTAGTCGATGGGCGCTGGCCGCCTTAAAGCGCCACGTCCTGTGGCGCCGGCGGCACTAGGACCTCCTGTCCGTCGGAGCCGGACGCAGCACTAAGTGAAAAATAAGTTACTCACAACCTGAGCATTTTATAGTACGCTAAACAACGAAAAAACAGGTGATATTTTAAGTTCACCTGTTTTTTTGTTCTCTTTTAACTGCCTCAATGATATTTCCTTCTCCGTCCCATTTTAAAGCCCTATAAATGGCATCATGATAAAAAATGAACCAGCTCCCCGCTTCAATTTCCGCAGGGATCCACTTTTGTTTCGCGCGGATCGAGTCCATCGGGTAGTCATCATACGCCAATACCCATAAAACGTTCGGGTGAGCGTGCGTCGGCATAATATCCGCCATGTGGACAGCCTTTTCGCCGTCGCTTTCAATCGTAATGATGCTGTGGCCCGCACTGTGTCCGCCGGTATGGAACATTTTGATCCCGTCTTCCACAATCAGTTCTTTTGCAAACGTTTTCACCTGATCGGCTATTGGTTCCCAATTTTCCTTCCAATATGTATTTCTTGACCGGATATTCGGCTCCCGCATTTCATCCCACTCAATTTTCGAGGTGTAAATGACCGCGTTTGGAAAAACTGATGCATACCCATCTCCGTCTCGCTTGGTCAGCCCGCTGGCATGGTCGAAATGCATGTGGGTCATGCAGATGATATCAATATCCGCAGGCGAAAGCCCTAATTCGGCAAGTGATTGTTCGATTTTGGATTCTTCCGTTACACCAAAATTACGGATTTGTTTCTCTGACAATTTCCCGCTGCCAAGCCCTGATTCTATTAAAATATTTTTGCCATTTTTCCGTAGAAAAATAGGGTCGGACCGCAATTCAACAAGGTTCTTCTCATCAACAGGGTATTTCCTGGACCAAAGTGCCTTGGGCACAACACCAAACATGGCGCCGCCGTCAAGATGGGTCACTCCCCCATTCAACCATGTCAACGTCAAACTTCCAAGCTGCATCGTCTCCAATATTTTCATCTCCCCTGTTTTTCGAATCATTGTATCATATATTTTTGATTATGAAGGATAGAATAATAACTTTTACATACAATAAAATTCTACTTGGCGAAAGGGTGATATCAGGTTGGACTTTTCATATTTGTGCTGTCTGGTAAGAAATGGGGGGTTATGAGCATCCTCTAAAGGATCGTTTGCAAATAGTCCATCCAGAAATCCATCTCCTGGTACCGTTGTCGGGTCTTATGCCAGCCGATCGCAAGCATCGTTTGTGCGATGACATACCATTTCATCCGCAGCTGAAGATGTTCCGTATATTCCAGGCCGTACAGGCCAAGCCAATGGTTCCATTCATCCCTTGGAATATACCAGTATAAAAGAGGCCCGATATCCATGGCGGGATCGGCGATCGTGGCTCCGTCCCAGTCAATCAGAAAAATTTCATCGTTGTCCGAAAGAAGCCAGTTATTATGATTGACATCGCCGTGGCAGACAGTGAACGTCTCACAACTGACATTTGCCAGCTCAGTTTGGAGAATCTGAAGCGATTGAACGACTGGCTGATGAGACATCAGCTCCTCATCCAGCACCGCCATCACCTCTTTCAGCATCATCTCCGGTTTGCACGGTGTTTTTCCGAGACGCCCAAGCATAGATAAAAGCGGGGTGGACTCATGTATTTTTTTTAAAAGCTTCGCCACGCCATCACGGGTCATTTCTTCCGGCTTGAATTCCCGGCCGTTCAAACATTCCTGTGCGGTGATCACGTCACCGTTTTCCATCCTTTTTGTCCAAATCAATTTTGGAACAATGCCCTCCGCTGACAAAACAGCCAAAAAAGGAGAGGAATTCCGTTTTAAAAAAAGCTTTTCGTTATTTTTAGACGCAAAAAAAGCCTTTCCTGTCGCTCCGCCGGCAGGAATGATTTCCCAGTCATGCTCTAATAAGTGTTTCACCGTCATTCACCTTCAATTAAAATACCGGAGGCGACACTCCGTTCATCTTACCAGAAAGAAAAAAGACGGCTATTGGATATATGAAAATACAACAATAGCCATCCTTCCTTAAAGTTTAACGCGAACCGACTTTTTTCGTCAAGACCCAATCAATCGGTTCCATTATTTTCACAAGGTTTTCTCCCGATGCTGCCTGCATTTGGCCAGGCTGCGTCAATTCGATGTGGAGGCACCTCCGCCTGTACGCCTTGCTTTTATTTTCGCACACCGGCCAAGCAATGCCTTGGCCGCGCGGAACTGCATCATTTTCATTGGTGAAGTGAAGGATTTCAGTTCATTTAACCAAGATTCATAGTTTTGCCCATCGATGAACAGAACATCATCAGGCGGACTTTGATGGGTGATATATCCCTTTTCGGCAACAACCACTTTTTCGATCGGCAATTCCGTTTCCGATGTCTGAAAAATTTGCCGGGCCACATGATCCATCCGCCTAACAGATATGACCGGATTCAAAACTTTCTTTTCCCCGTCTTTCATTTTTTTCTGCCAAAAATGGCCGTTCGAACCAATATAAAGTACGTCTTGTCCGCCATCCAAAAAAGCCATGCATATTAATTTGGATGGAGTGAGCATCAGCACTTCCAGCTGCACCTTCGCTTTTTTCAACTGAAATACGGGATTGTACATCAATAAAAATGTATCGGGGAAACGCTGAACAAGGCTGCGCAGCCGGGAATCGGAATACAATAAAGAGTGAGGATTTGATTTTTCCTTGATTGTTGAACTTGCCCATTTGATTTGAGATATAAACAGCTGATCAAGGAAAATCTGCTTCAATTCCTCCACTTTTTTTTCCTGAAGAGGCACGCTGCCCTGCTTATTGGTTTCCTCTTCAAGCATTGACTTCCATCTTCTTGCTTTCAAGCGGACAAATAAGGAAGTATACCTGGATAAATCGGATTCATAACGGGATACATAATCGTTTAATTTTATAAGCTGAGCCATTTTAACTGCATGCTTCCCCTCTTCTATAAGCTATATCAACTTAAAAGACTCGACTTTTTCGTATTTCGGCGTTCTGTCAAGATGTGTTCGGTACAGCACCGCCTCTTCCATTGAAAAAGCTGGGCCCGGAAGCAGGGAGGCGATGCTTTTTTCTGCTGCCGGCATATGGAAGTTCCCCTGCCCCACCCACTTTCTTGCAAGCGTGATATGAGGTTTGAATGGCCTTGTCTCAAGTTCAAAGCCCGCATGAATGCATGAGGCATAGACTTTATCCCTCACTTCTGCTAATGAAGGGCTTTCTGTCGTATTGACCCACAATATTCTTGGCAGATCAGGGCGCCCAAACGTCCCGATCTGATTGAACCTCACCTGAAATGACTGCCAATCTTTCAATGCTTCCCTTACATGAAAAACACTTTCAGTAAGCCTCTGTTGATCGGCATTTCCCAGAAAAGCCAGTGTAATATGGTAATCCTTTGGATGAACCCAGTTTTTAAAAGCGAAGTCAGCTTTCAGCCGCTCACTGATTTCGGATAGATATGCTTTTACCTCATCAGGCAATGCCAATGCAAAGAAATAGTGGGTTGAACGCATGGGTGTATACTCCTTTTTTAAAAATTTACCATTATTTCCCGGTTGATTTTCGCTTCAAAAAGTTCCTGCAATTTGCGTGTGATTTTTCCGGGTGTGCCGTCACCCACCGTTTTTCCGTCTACTTTGATCACAGGCATGACCTCCGATGTCGTACTTGTGATAAACACTTCATCCGCATTCTGAAGGTCTTTCAATTCAAATTCTTTTTCAACAAAAGGAATCCCATTTTCCTTGCATAGTTTCACCAGCACCTGCCTCGTAATTCCGTTAAGGATTAAATGATCGGCGGGATGGGTGATCACTTCGCCATTTTTTACAATGTAGGCGTTCGAAGATGACCCTTCGGTGACGATGCCGCTGCGGTGCAGGATTGCCTCGAAACAGCCTGCATCGGCCGCCTCCTGTTTCGCAAGGACATTCGGAAGCAGGTTCAGGCTTTTAATATCACAGCGTAGCCAGCGGATATCCTCTGCCGTAATGGCTTCCACCCCGTTTTCAAGCTGGCTGGCAGGCCTTGGCACCACATTTGTATATGCTGTAAAAACAGCCTTAGTGTTGCTTGCAGGCTTAGGAAACATATGGGTTCTCGGTGCTGCCCCCCTTGTCACCTGCATATAGACGGATCCGAAGTCCACTTTATTTTCTTTTACAAGATCCTCAACAAGCTTCTGCATTTGTTCAGGGGCCATGGAGATATCTAATTTGATTTTTTTTGCACTTGCGAACAAACGGTCAATATGCTCTTTCATTGTGAAAAGCTTTCCGCCGTAAACACGGATGACTTCATATACCCCATCGCCAAACTGGTAGCCGCGGTCTTCCAAATCGATATGTACATCCGGCCGGTCAAGAATTTGATCGCCAAGAATGATTTTTCCCATTGTTTCTTCCTCCCCATGTTCCTTAATCTTGTGCAAGCTCATAAAACGCCTGTGCGTATAGAGCCGTCGCTCTCAAAAGATCTTCGATTTCCATATATTCATCCTTCTGGTGTGCAACATCGGGCCTTCCCGGGAACAAAGCGCCAAAGGCAACCCCTGTTTTCAATGAACGGGCATACGTCCCGCCGCTGATGGAAAGCAGCTCTGCCTTTTCATTTGTCTGTTCCTCATAAACTTTTATGAGCTTTTGGATTAAAATATCATCTGCTGGAACATGATGAGGCTTCAAGTTGGATACATTGGCCACTTCAAAATTGGCCTCTTCAGCCTTTTCCATGATTACCCGCATTCCTTCTTCCAGTGAGAAGGAAGCCGGATACCGCATATTCAAGCCGAAGCGCCCGCCATCTTCATCATTGAAGGT
Organism: Siminovitchia fortis; assembly: GCF_003605365.2. Lineage (GTDB taxonomy): Bacteria > Bacillota > Bacilli > Bacillales > Bacillaceae_C > Siminovitchia > Siminovitchia fortis. The sequence goes on along the minus strand of NZ_QYTU02000021.1, from coordinate 15,661 downwards.
CATTTTGCCGACATTTATCGTCAAATCGCCCATCTTTTCATCCTTATGCTGCACCCCAAGCGCCCTGCCGCGCGAATCCCCGAAGAAGAAACGGACAGCCGCATTGACAAAGTCCATCCCTTTTCTATCAAGTGTTATTGTGGAAAGAAAATTTGCCAAAAGCAATCCGGCGTTTTTCCCGTTATCAGGCTCCATTCCGTGGGCTGAGATGCCTTCCAGCTCCAATACGACATATCCGCTCTCCACATAATAGCTTCCATTCAGATCCTGGCTGTATTTGAAATCATTAAATAACTGCAGAAGCTCAGTTTGATCACATTGTATGTCAAGAACAGCCCGTGCATGATCCGGGACCATATTGTAACGTCTTCCGGAAAAAAACGAAATGAGCGTCATTTTTGCCCCATGCTCTTTTGGTGAATTCCGTTTTTGTTTCAAATCAAAATCTGCAATGCCCTTTTCCGCATTGATAATCGGAAAATCGGCATCCGGCGCAAATCCCATATCCGGCATTTCTTCATGTTCGAAGTAATGGTTGACACAGCGCCAATTGCTTTCCTCATCCGTTCCGATAATGAGGCGGATCCGTTTATCAATGGGCAGGCCCAGCTCGTTGACAATTTTCATTCCATAATACGCGGCCATTGTCGGCCCTTTGTCATCAATGGCGCCCCGGGCAAAGATCTTCCCATCCTTCACTTCGCCGCCAAACGGATCTACAGACCAACCGTCCCCTTCAGGAACAACATCTACATGGCACAAGGCTGCAATGAGTCCGTCTCCTGCGCCCATTTCCAGATGACCTGCAAGGTTTCCTACATTTTTCGATGAAAATCCGTCTCTTTCTCCAAGCTCAAGCATATATTCCAAAGCTTGCTTTACTTCCATGCCCAATGGGGCATCTTCGCTGCTTCCGGATTCATTCAAAACACTTTTTATCCGGAGCAGCCCTTGCAAATCCCGGAGCAGATCATTTTTTCTCTTATCCACTTCGCCCTTCCAGTCAATGTTTGCCATGCACATAACTCCTTTAGTCTATTCTTCTTTCATTGTACAACTTTTTGTCAGATCAGAAAAAGGGAAAGAGACTGCGAATCCACAGGAGAATCCATACATTGCATAAACACATGATGACAAAAGGAATCGACAGGACCGTCGTAACGAGGTTCTTTCCTTTTATATACCCTTCCTCCCCGGAGTATTTCTTTGTGAACGGATGGCTTCCGATTAATTTATGCCAAACGCTGCCAATCCAAACGATCAGGAAGAAAAAGCCGGCTGCCGCAATGGTGATTTTCAGCCATATGGGAGGCGCAAATACGATCGCAGCCGCAGTGACACCGAGAATCTGCAAATATCCCCGAATGTATTCTGTATCACGTGTTGCGGCTTTGATGAACAGCTCCAAAAAACCGTTCTTGGGGGTTCGGTTCTTAAATATCCTGTTTGACTTTGAATAAAGCCTTGGAGTTTTGCGGACCGGTTTCGGCTTCGGCAATTTTTCAACATCCATGGACATGCCGAAAATCATTTCTGTATATTTGTTTTTATCTTTCTCATCGATGGAAAGATCCTGCTCAAAGGTGTGTATGGAGGTGAAACGTTTTTTCAAAAGCAGCATAGACGCGGCTGCATTAAATATGATGATAATGAAAACCGGAAGCAGGCTGCCGGATTGAAGCGCGTTATAGCTGACCCGCCATATGATTCCGGCACCGATCAGGACCGGAATGCTTCTGGCAAGACTCCGCCATCCCTTCACATGCACATTCAGCTTTCCATTCACAGCCATAATGAGCCATTTCAAGGAGACCCACAGCCCGAAAAATAAAATAAGGTGCTGCATACTTAGTCCATAATGGATCATCCAAAGAGGGGAAATAAGTACAGCCAGCAAGGCTGCCGAAAGAACCTCCGCGAGATATGAAACAATGATGCCGCCTTGCTTCATTCCAAGCATCAGCTTCTCATTTTTTCTTAAAAATATAATGTCTGCCTCTCTGACAAACGTTTTAAAATAGCCACCCCACAATAAAAAGAAATAGATTGCAAATAAAAGCGGGAAAGGGACGGATGCTATCCATGCAGGAGGTTCAATCCACCAGGACCGGTATATAAAAACGGTGACGACAGCCGCCGGAATAACAAGGTAGACGAGAACCGTCCAATCCATGACAGTTTTGATGATTTTATATTTATAATTCCAATTTTCCCTGATTCTATGAAAAAGCAGCCGTATGCTACTCATCGCCATCATCCACTGTATCTATGCAGGAATACAGGCTGCCGTCTTCTGCTCCGCACTTTGCAAGAACCTCGTTCAGCCTGCCGCAAGCCTTGACGGTCCCTTGTTCAATGACGATAAAAGAATCGCATACCCGCTGGGCTGTATCCAGAATATGAGTGCACATGAGGATCCCTGTTCCTTTCTCTTTTTCTTCATCCAGCATGTCAAGCAGCATTTTGGTTGAGCCCGGATCTAGCCCCATGAACGGTTCATCAATAATCAGAAGGTCGGGCTTTGTAAACAGGGCAAGTGCTATCATCCCTTTTTGCTGCATCCCCTTTGAGAAAGTGGCGGGAAACTCATGGATCCTGTCTGCAAGCCGAAATTTTTTCAATAAAGATTTGGCATATAATAAATGCCCTTCTCCCAATTGTTCAACTGCAGCGACAAATTCAAAATGCTCCCAAAGCGTCAGTTCATCGTAATAGATAGGCCTTTCAGGTATGTAGGAATAGGAGGTCCCCTCTTCTCGCACGACATGGCCTTCAACGAAAGGCAGCTCCTGCAGAATCGCTTTGATGGTCGTGCTTTTTCCGGCTCCGTTCGCTCCAATCATCCCTGTAAGGGAGGAACGCTCCAACTTGAACGCGACGTGAGAAATCACCGCCTCCTGCAGTTTATAGCCTGCTTCATCAATATCCACTGTCAACAATGACAATACAGCTTCATCCCTTTCTTTTTTACTATGTTCACATACGATTTGGATGCCTAATAGTTTCAAATTTGGCATGAAAGGGAAACATAGTAAGGCGTTTAGGCTTGTGTATTCGACATAATTCATCCTTTTTCTGCCAAGTTAGATATTATGCTTTCAAAAAACAAACTAATGAGTTAAAATAGAAGTGTCTGACATTTCAGTCCCGAAATGCAGAGAAATTAAAAGCTGGTTGAAAAGGAGTTGTCCTTTGGAATTACGCAAACAACAGCCTAATAATATAAAGGCATAAAGCTGTCCGCACCTTCTGCCAAGGAAATTTAAGATGAGGGAGTGGTTTTTTGAAGCCGTCGACAAACAGAATGCTTACCAGGATCAAAGATGTATACTTATACATCAAAGAGAACGGTACAGTTTCGACAAGGGAACTGGCGGATGCATTCGGAAGTACACCTCGCACCATTCAAAGGGATTTGAATGTGTTAGAATACAATGACCTGATCAGCAGCCCGCGCCGCGGGAAGTGGACAACAACAGAGAAAAAAGTCAAAATAACCAGTTAAACGGATACTTGCCGCATAATAAATAGAGCTTCTTCGTTTCCAGCCTCGGAAACAGGAAGCTCTTTTGTTCTAATGCTTATTCTTGCTCACGAATTCTTTTAATCTGCCGACTTCCTCATCCGTCAATTCCCGGTATTCCCCAATTTCCAGATTTTCGTCCAGCCCAAGCGGCCCCATGGACAGCCGTTTTAAATAAATGACTTTTTTCCCTACCGCTGCAAACATCCGCTTCACCTGATGGAATTTTCCTTCCGTGATTGTCAGTTCGATATCTGAATGCGTTCCGGATTTGATAATTTTAAGCTTTCCGGGCTTCGTCTTATAACCGTCGTCCAATGTCACCCCATTTTCAAATACTTCCACATCTTCAAAAGTTACGGCAGAATCAATGACAGCAAAATACGTTTTTGGGACATCCTTTTTAGGCGACAACAACTGATGGGCCAATTGGCCGTCATTTGTCAAAAGCAGTAGCCCCTCCGTATCCTTGTCCAAACGGCCAACAGGAAAAGGCTCGAGAACGGTATCCTCCCCATTGAGCAAATCTATGACTGTCTGATCTTGCAGGTCTTCCGTGGCAGAAATGACTCCCGGCGGTTTGTTCATCATAAGATAAACAAATTCCTTGTAATGGACCTCTTCGCCGAAAATTTCGACAGTATCTTCCTCAGGGTTTACATGATATTTTCCATCTTTTACAGATTCACCGTTTACAGCGACTTTCCCGCTCTTTAGAAATTTTTTTACATCCTTACGGCTTCCGTAGCCCATATTGGACAATAATTTATCAATTCTCATTTTTATCTCCACCCGGCATTTTTATTATAAAAATACAAAATAGGCTTTCGTCTATACGCTTTTGTCATATTTTACATAGGCTATTGATGCAGGTATGAAAAGATTGGAGTGAAAAAGATGTTTTTTGATTACCGACAGCAGCCTCCGATGGGAATGCAGCAAATGCCAATGGGAACCCTGCAGCAGCCGATGGAATTTCAACCGCAGCTGACCGAACAACAAGGCGGAGTTCCCCAGCAGTTTTTTCCCGGTTTTCCCGGAGGCGGGGGCGGCGCTGGAACAGAACGAAGACTGAATCAGCTTGAACGGCAAATGGAGCGGCTCAACAGACAGGTTGAAAGATTAGACCGCCGCGTGTCAAGGATTGAAAGACAATTGGGATACAGCCGGCCGGATTATTATGATCTTCCCGATCACTCCGCGTACTTTGGCTAAAATAAGAAAAAAGAGGCGCGCTGTCCTGCAGCCTCTTTCTTTTATCCGTTAAGAGATTCGCAGCTTTTGCTTTACCCTTTGAAGCTTCGAGCCAAACAATCTGTCGGCCAGCCCGGATTTTAAACCGAGAAAAGCGTATATGATTCCGCCGGCTCCTGCACAAATCATAATGATGATAATGGATTGGAATGTGGATTCCGGCGTCATGAACAATAACAGCCCTTTATAGATCACATATACAGGGATTGCCATCATTACATTAAAAATAACGATGAGAAGCGTTCTTCTATAGACAAGCTTGAAAGGATAATAGGCGAATTGTTTAATGACAATCAAGTTGATGACGATCGCAACCCCGTATCCCAACGCTGTTGCATAAACAGCCCCCTCCGTGGCAAAAAGCTTGATCAGGGGAATGTTAAACGTCAATTTGACGAGCAGTCCGGTTAACAGGCTCAAGACTGTAAACCGCTGTTCATTGATCCCCTGCAGGACCGCTGCAGTGACTGAATATAACGCAAACAGGATAGCCACAGGAGCGTAAGTGCGGAGCACCTGCGCTCCAAATTCATCGAATTCATAAAACATGGTGTACATCGGATCCGCCAAAAGGGCAAGTCCGATCGCCGCCGGCATCGTAATGAACAACAACACTTGAAACGTCTGGTCCAACTGCCGGAACATCAATTTTTTGTCATTTTTTACATAAGACTCCGTTACAAGGGGTACGATCGTAAGAGCAAAAGCAGTTGCAAGTGATACCGGAATAATGACGAGCTTGTGCGTCGTCATATTCAATACTCCAAGTGCATCCAGTGCTCCGGCGGCCTTTCCGGCCTCCGCCATCGCCCTTGTAAAAGTGATTTGGTCAATGAACTGAAACAGCGGGTTGGCAATGCCGACCATGACGAAAGGAAAAGCATATACAACGATTTCCTTGTACATATCAGGCAATGACACATCCATTGTGCCCTTATCTTTTTCAAGCAGCTCGTCAAGCCCCGGCTTCCGTTTATACCAATACCACAATAAAACAAGCAGGCTTGCCAGACCTCCGATGAACGCTGCAAAAGTCGCAACAGAGATCGCAGTGACAATATCCCCTTTCAATACATACAGCACAATAAAGGCACCGGCCAAGAGAAAGACAATCCTCGCTAACTGCTCTAAAACAGTTGAGACAGCCGATGGCCCCATTGATTGATGGCCTTGGAAAAAACCTCTGATCAAACTCATGACAGGGATGATCAACAGGGCAAAGCTGACCGCCCTGATGACGGTCGCAACATCAGCAGCAGTATAACTGTGTTTTGTGTCCACGCCTTTTAATACAAGCTCCGCCAGCCATGGAGCAAGCCCGTACATGGCAAGAAAAGACACGACGCCCGTGGCAAGCATAACGTAGATGCCGGAACGGAACAGCTTTCTGCCTACTGCGTACTCTTCCAGCGTATTATATTTGGCGATATATTTGGAAACTGCAAGCGGGATGCCCGCTGTCGCTATGCTGATAAAAATCGTATACGGCACATAGCCGAACTGATACAAAGCAGCCTGTTTTGCACCGCCGATGATTCTATAAAAAGGAATGACATAAAGAAGTCCCAGAACTTTGGATAATATGGTGCCCAGCGTTAATATGAAGGTTCCTCGAATTAGTTTAGATGACATTCAATCTCTGACTCTCCGTTATTTATTTTTAAAGGAATATCCGATTCCGTATGCATTCGGAAAAACATCGATAAATCTCCCCTGTACTAGTTTACAGTTATCGACTGCTTTTGACAATGAGACGTCCTTGGATATTTGCTTTTAGTCTATGGGCATTTTAAAATGAAATGATTGATATGGAAAGTTAAGGTGTTGAATGAAATGATCTATGATGTAATCGTCATCGGCGGAGGCCCTTCTGGACTAATGGCCGCTATTGCAGCGGCCGAGAAAAAAGCGAATGTCCTGCTGATCGATAAAGGGAATAAGCTGGGAAGAAAGCTTGCCATCTCCGGAGGCGGCAGATGCAATGTGACGAACCGCCTTCCCATTGATGAGATCATCCGTCATATTCCGGGAAATGGACGATTTTTATATGGTGCGTTTTCTGTATTTAATAATGAGGATATCATCCGTTTCTTTGAAAATCTCGGAATTGAGCTCAAGGAAGAAGATCACGGGCGGATGTTTCCCGTTTCAAACCGGGCACAATCCGTTGTCGATGTCCTTTTGTCCCATATGGCCGACCTTGGCGTCAAAGTCCGGACAAACAGCCCCGTTCAGGACATTCTGTTTGATCAAGGGAGAGCTTCCGGGGTCTTGCTGGAAAATGGAGAAACAATAGCGGGCCGTGCCATCGTCGTTGCAGTCGGTGGAAAGTCGGTTCCGCAGACTGGCTCCACAGGTGACGGCTTTCCATGGGCCGAAAAAGCGGGGCATACGATCACAGAGCTGTTTCCGACCGAAGTGCCGCTCACTTCTGCCGAATCTTTTATAAAAGAAAAAACTCTCCAGGGGCTATCGTTGAGGGATGTTGCACTAAGCGTCCTTAATCCAAAAGGAAAACCGATCATCACCCATCAGATGGATATGATTTTTACCCATTTAGGCGTTTCGGGACCCGCAGTTTTGCGATGTAGCCAATTTGTTGTAAAAGCAATGAAAAAATGGGGGCTTAAAGAAGTTGTCATAAATCTTGATGCCCTGCCGGAAACAGGACAGGAGGAACTTTTTCAAAAAATACAGAAGGCCATGAAGGAAGAGCCCAAAAAAGCGATCAAAAATTCGCTGAAAGGACTGCTTCCGGAACGCTACTTGCTTTTCTTGCTTGAACAGAGTGATATTGACCCGGCCTCCCCTTGTTCCACTGTTTCCACTGAAAAGCTGCGGAATTTTTCCAAGCAATGCAAACAATTCCGGTTTACTGTTAACGGGACCCTGCCGCTTGATAAAGCATTTGTAACAGGCGGGGGCGTTTCTGTGAAAGAAATCGAGCCCAAAACGATGGCCTCCAAAAAAATGCCCGGGCTTTACTTCTGCGGGGAGGTGCTGGATATTTACGGCTATACCGGCGGATATAACATTACCGCCGCCCTTGTCACCGGACGGCTGGCCGGCGGGAACAGCGCCGAATACAGCAAACAAAAATAAGAGGGGCTTTTCATCACTGGGGCTCCCTCTTATTTTAAATACATGACCATGGCACTGAAACAATATATTTGTTCATCTTCCGCTTCCCTTAGCGCCGCAATGTTATATTTAATGTCAACCACCTGGTTACGTTCCAGATCGCTTAAAAACCGGTTGATTTCCTCCTCCAGGTCTTGTTCATGGTCGCAGTCGAACAACTTGACCTGCAACATGGGCCACACCTCTCCGTTTTTAATACCAGTATGACCCATGCATATTATTTTTATACAATTTCAAAATTTCATTGTTTTGGCTTTAGTTCGCCTGTCCAAGCAAGCATGCCACCAGTCATATTCACGACATTCGGAAAACCGCTGGCTGCAAGATATTCGCAGACTCTTTGGCTGCGGCCGCCGGATCTGCATATCAAAATATAGTCATTTTCTTTGTCAAAGTAATCCAGGTGTTCCGGAATCTCGCCCATCCGGATATGCACCGCCTCCGGAATCATCCCTTCGGCGACTTCTTCATCGTCCCGTACATCTACCAGGAATAAAGTTTCGCCATTCTCCAGCTTGGTTTTAACCTCATCAGGTGTGATTGTTTTAATTTCCATGACTATCACCTTTCGTTGGAATTAACCATTTACATTATAGCAAAGGTTATTCCTCGGCAACAGAAAAAGCCCCGAAAGGGGAATTTTTCCATAAGCGATAGACATTGAGGCCCTATGCCTACCGATAAAGCAGGCCAACTGCTTATTCGGGAGGCATTCAATGCTTTTGCCTACCGAACAGGCGTGTATATTAAAAACTCGGTCGCCATATGGGTTTATGATGACCGAGTTTTTCCATTTTCGATATTCTGTTAATTGGCTACAACATTCACCAATTTCCCGGGCACTGCAATGATCTTCCTGATTGTTTTGCCTTCTATTGCTGATTTGATTTTATCATCATTCAATGCAATCTCTTCAAGCTCTCCCTTGCCTGCTTCACGGGAAACCATCAGCTTCGTACGTACTTTGCCGTTGACCTGGACGACGATCTCCACCTCTTCCGAAACGAGCTTTGTTTCGTCATATTGAGGCCAGGCTTCATAAGAGACCGTTCCTTCATGGCCAAGTTTTTCCCACAGCTCCTCGGCAATGTGCGGAGCAATCGGGGAAAGCATTTTTACAAATCCCTCCATATATTTCTTCGGAAGGACTTCCGCTTTATAAGCTTCATTGATGAAAACCATCAGCTGTGAAATAGCCGTATTAAAATGCATCGCTTCACAGTCTTCAGTTACCTTTTTGACAGTCTGATGGTACACTTTTTCAAGTTCTCCGCCAGTGACATCTTGTATTTTGTCACTCAGGCTGCCATCGTCCGCCACAATCAAGCGCCAGATCCGGTCCAAGAAACGGCGTGCGCCGTCCAACCCGGTTGTTGACCAGGCTGCTGAAGCTTCAGGCGGACCCATGAACATTTCATAGAGACGAAGTGTATCCGCCCCATGGCTTTCAATGATATCATCCGGATTGACTACGTTTCCTTTGGACTTACTCATTTTTTCGTGATTTTCTCCGAGAATCATCCCTTGGTTAAAGAGCTTCTGGAACGGCTCTTTTGTCGGTACAACACCGATATCATATAAAAACTTATGCCAGAAGCGCGCGTAAAGCAAATGAAGGACCGCATGCTCGGCGCCGCCGATATAAATATCGACCGGCAGCCATTCTTTCAACAGTTTTTTATCCGCAAGCTCTTTGGAATTATGAGGATCGATGAATCTTAGGAAATACCAGCAGCTTCCTGCCCATTGCGGCATTGTATTTGTTTCACGGCGCCCTTTCTTGCCTGTTTCAGGGTCTTCCACATGAAGCCAGTCAGTAATATTGGCAAGCGGCGATTCGCCGGTGCCTGAAGGTTTCACTTCGTCTGTTTCAGGTAAAATCAGCGGGAGCTGATCCTCCGGCACTGCTGTCATTGTTCCGTCTTCCCAATGGATGATCGGAATCGGCTCTCCCCAATAACGCTGGCGGCTGAACAGCCAGTCACGCAAACGGTATGTGATCTTCTTCGTACCGCGGCCTTCTTTTTCCAGCCAGTCGATCATCGCAGAAATGGCCTCTTCTTTATCCATCCCATCCAAAAATCCGGAGTTTACGTGCGGGCCGTCGCCAACATATGCCTCTTCGGCGATATTTCCGCCGGCCACCACTTCCTTGATCTCCAGGCCGAATTTTTTCGCAAATTCGTAGTCGCGCTCGTCGTGTGCCGGTACGGCCATGATGGCTCCCGTTCCGTAGCTCATTAAGACGTAATCGGCAATCCAAATCGGGATTTTCTCGCCGTTAACGGGGTTAATGGCATACGCCCCTGTAAAAACACCGGTTTTATCTTTGGCAAGATCCGTTCTTTCCAGATCGCTTTTTGACTTTACTTGGTCTATATACGCATTCACATCAGCCTGCTGCTCGGGCGTTGTGATTTTCGCCACGAATGGATGCTCAGGGGCAAGGACTGCATAAGTCGCTCCGTAAAGCGTATCCGGCCGCGTTGTAAAAACAGTAAAAGTTTCCGGATGTCCGTCTATGGCGAAAGTGACTTCCGCCCCTTCGGAACGGCCGATCCAGTTCCTTTGCATATCTTTGATGCTTTCGGGCCAATCAAGCTCCTCCAAGTCTTCGAGCAGGCGATCAGCATACTTTGTGATCCTTAAAATCCATTGTTTCATCGGACGGCGTTCAACAGGATGCCCGCCGCGTTCACTTTTTCCATCGATGACTTCCTCATTGGCCAGGACCGTTCCCAAAGCCGGACACCAGTTTACCGGCACTTCATCCACATAAGCAAGGCCGTGTTCAAACAGTTTTACAAAAATCCATTGAGTCCATTTGTAATAGTCGGGATTCGTCGTATTGATCTCCCGGTCCCAGTCATAAGAGAAACCAAGGGATTTGATCTGCCGGCGGAAAGTATCGATATTATGCTGAGTAAACTCTGCCGGGTCATTCCCCGTATCAATTGCATATTGCTCTGCAGGAAGCCCGAACGCATCCCATCCCATCGGATGAAGCACATTATATCCCTGCATCCTTTTCATTCTTGCAAGTATATCGGACGCCGTGTAGCCCTTTGGATGGCCGACATGGAGCCCTGCCCCTGAAGGATATGGAAACATGTCAAGCGCATAAAATTTTTCTTTCGTTTCATCCATTTTAGTTGTAAATGTTTTGTTCTTTTCCCAATATTGCTGCCACTTTTGTTCTACTTCCTTATGGCTGTATCCCATGAAGATGCCTCCTGACTTATTCAATTAAAAAACCTTCCATCCCGAGAAAACTCCTGGGACGGAAGGTTGTTTTCTCCCGCGGTACCACCCAATTTAGTGCATAGGCCACTCACTTCTTTATTCTTTAACGCAGAATACGGCAAGCATTACAAGAATAGTCCGTTTCGGATTTCTTCCTTCACACCTGCAGAAATGAAAGGGGAGTTCATGATGGTCCTGGCCGGCTTCCACCTTCCGCCGGCTCTCTGAAACAGGATGGCACCATTACTGGTCCTTTTTAACCGTTTTATATATTAAGTCCTTTATTCCCCATTGTAGACAATTTTAGACATGTTTTCAAGCCTATATTGAAGCGGAAAGCCTTGAATATCAGCGGTGGATTAGAAAAGCGCAAGGCGCCTGAAGCTGGACATATCACATCATCATACCATATAGATGTTCCATCCAAATTTTATGCTTTCACAATTAAAAGAGACAGGCGAACCCTGTCTCTTTATCAATGCCATGTGCTGTATAGCGGGCGGTCGTGATTCAGAAGAATCATCTTATTTTGAAGCTGCTGTATCTTCAGGCGGACCCGGTGGAGCTGCTCCCGCTGCTGGGGATTGGCGCTTTCAGTCATTTTCTGGAGCTGCTGGAGCATAGCTTCCAACTCATTCATCGCTTCGCTGTATTCCACATCATGATAATGCTCCTGCCGGCTGCCTTCCTCGTACTGTTCCTCAGCAAAAAGAATCGCGGATTCACAGCGGTTAATGAAGTTGTCAATGGATTGCCGAGTTGTCACGTAATCCTCCCCTTTTCCAGTGGCTTGGCTTTATAGCCTGCCAATCATAGTTTGTACTCAATCCAAGGCTGTTATGATACAATTTTTCGTATGATGAAGAGGAGGTATTTTCGGGATGAACATTGAGGGTGTTCTTTCATATGCCCGTTCCCTTATGCAAAGAGTGATCAGGCCAGGAGACGCGGCAATCGACGGGACTGTCGGAAATGGGCATGATACCTTATTTCTTGCTAAGCTCGTCGGTGAAAATGGACATGTTTTTGGTTTTGACATCCAGAAGCAAGCCATTTTACAGACTAAGGAGCTTTTAGAAAAAAATAACGTTGCTGATAGGGTTACGCTGTTTCAGAAGGGACATGAGACGCTTGGGGAATCCGTGCCTGCAGCATTTCACGGAAAAATCCACGGGGCCATGTTCAACCTGGGATATTTGCCCGGCGGTGACAAATCGGTCGTGACAAAGCCGGACACAACCATCGCAGCGATCGACCAGTTGATCGAGATGCTGGCCAAAGGCGGCATTCTGGCGCTTGTCATTTATCCCGGGCATGAAGAAGGGGCCTATGAGCGGGATCGGGTGCTTGAGCATGCTAAAAATCTGGATCAAACAAAGGTGAATGTCCTTCAATATGGTTTTATCAACCAGAAAAACAATCCGCCTTTTTTGCTGGCGTTTGAGAAGAAATGATGGATGTATGCCAAAGTTTTGGGAAGAATGATCATACCGCTTTAGATCAAACATTTTGCGTTTGGGAAACGACTTGAAGCGTTGGGGGAATCCAGATCCTCTTGTTGACGAGCTTATCAGAGCCACCCACCTTCAGGCGGCTTTTTTGTTGGCCTTGATCTTTTCAGGACCAATGCTTTCCAACCTTTTTTCGTAATGGGTTCATCCCGCGCCAGATCGGAAATTGTTCTGACCAGTCGGGTGATTTGATATGTGCACGTTTACTCCATTTTTGCAGTAGTCGACCGTTGCAGGCACCAGGTATAAGGATATCATAAAGCTAAAAGAAGATTTCATAAAACATGGAGATTACCTGGTTAAAGTCATACTCACTCATTGCACCTAACTTCTTTATAATTAAACGGTCTTCTATCGTAAAGATTTTATTGGGCAGCACCCATTGGTCAGCATAAATAAGACCTACGGAAAGCGTGTCCATTAATTTATACTCATAACGATTTCGTAATTTACTATTGGCTTGGCTCGTTATGGCGGCGCATACATACTTTCCATAACGTCTATAATGTTCATTATGACTAAGGATGACCGCGGGCCTCCTTTTGGAAGCATCTTTGTCCGAAAATGGGAAAGGCACCAAAACAATATCCCGCTTTTCAAACATCATTATATCCATCATCCTTATCATTTTCCCAGTCCTCTTGAAGGGACTCACTTACAATATCATAATAATGTTTATCATCCTGATAAAGCAAATGCTTAAGATTCTCCTTTATTTCCCGGAGTTTTTCCGCTTGAAAATCCCTCTTTTCTTTGGATAGGGAATCAATAAGTTTTTCTAATTCTTCAAAGACATCTTCCTTATTTACTTTGGCCAATTGTCACACCTCACTTTGAATGGGTTTACTTAACTTACAATTTGAACCTCTTATTATAGAAAGGCGCACGGGTTGCCATGCGCCTACCTGCATTATTCCTTTTCTTTGAGTTCCCGCACCTCTTGTAACGGCAGACCCGTGATTTCCGCAACATCTTCTACGGAGTGTTCTTTTTTCAAAAGCCTGACGGCAATTTCAATTTTCCCTTCCTTGATCCCTTCTCTCTTCCCTTCTTTCAAATAATATTTTGCAAATGACGTATCTTTCATGGAAAGTCCCATTTGTGCCGCCTCCTTTTTCATAATGGGGTCCAGATCTCTAATCAGCTGCAGGCCTGCCTCCTCCGGCAGGCGAATAATATGGTCAATGAACACAAACAGTTTTTGAATATATTCCCTTTTCATCTCTTTACTTATCATTTTATCCTGTAAAAGCATTCTCATCAATTTCCGCTTGTACTCGTATTGAAGATCAACGTTCTTTTTACTTTTAATCAAATATAGTCCGGCTAGAACAGCCAAGGCAAAGGGGTTTTGTGATTTGAGCAGGGCGGATTCTGATTGTGAGGCAATTCGGTAGGTGTTATAGTTGTAGGTCAGCTCTGTGCCAAGAAATTCATAACGGAATTGATCGGAATTGTACTTGGCTCGCTCCCCAGTGAAAAGGGCAAGTGCATAAATCTTTTGATCATACAGATCCATAATCCGGTAAAAGGATTGAAACATCCTTTTCGGGAACATCTTTTTGTGGTCGCCTTGTACTTCAATATGGACATACACCCATTGTTCGCTGCCGTTCTTCAACTGGAGCTTAACTAATTTGTAGGCGACACGCTGATTGCTATCAGATTCAGATAAAATGGTTTGTAGCTCTTGCTCCAGAAATTCAGGCGGGACGGAAAAATCTACAAGTTCAAACAAATCAGGGGAGAAAAATAGAAGAAACTCTTCAAACAGTTCAGTGATCACATCTTTCCACAGATAATCGTAGTCAGGGTTTTCAACCTTCAATCACACCAACACCTTTCCATGAGTATTTATTTTAATTATTCAACAAATCCTTCCTAAATCCTTCTTTTTGACAAGTGACCATCTATCCCTTTCAAAATACAAGCTTTTGCCTTATCCTATTTACAAGATATTGATACCAAATCGGGAGGCTGCTCCATGTCAAATCCATTTTTAGAAAAAATCGAACCTTTTTTGCTCAGTGATCAAAAAATTGTCCAGGAATTTGTTCTCCAAGCGTTAAAAGAATATCCTTTGACACCGGCAGAATGGACCAACAGAGTTCTGGAAATGGCACTTCATTCGGAAGAAAGGCGTATAGACCTATTGCTCGGGTGCAATCAAGTGCTGTAAACGAAAACTCCATTCCCCTTTTGTTGAACCTGTTAAAGTTAACGGAGAAGCAAAGACGGCACTTGATTATCGAGTATTTTAGACACTTGAAGCCGGAAATCATTATGGAACATGAACAGGAGCTATCATCCGTTTTCGGCAAGGATGTTTTCGCCTTTAATCAATTTTTGATTCATGCTGATGAAAATAAACTTCGGAATGAATATGACGCTGTGCTTTCATTACTGGAGTCAAAGGAGTTTTATGATCATCAACTGTATTTCCAGGCAAAGCAGATTCAGGACAAACTGCTACTAAACCAATGGTATGACGTAGAACACATCGATAATATTTTGGATAATGAACTAAACGAGCCATGGTTTTCATACCGGGGCCTTCTGACCGTCCGTGCAGCCGGTATATTAAAAGTTGAAAAGTATATTCCTGTTTTAGCTGGACTATTGGAAAAGGACGACGATATTCTGCTGGAGGAAGCAACCGCTGCTTTGTCGATGTACCAATCGGATCAAGTGGCAGTCGCGGTGGCACCCTACGCGATGAGAGATAAAACCTCAATCTTTGCCAGCAGCGTTCTGGCAAACACAAAAACCAAACAGGCGGAAGAAGCACTATTTTCAAGCTATCAGCATTTGGATATGGACGGCAAGGCCATGGTGATTGAGGAGATAGCCCATCACTTGTCCAAAAAAGCTTTTCCATTGATCGATGACTATATCAAAAACGGCTATACCACCCAGATATTTGAGATGGAACCTATCTACTATGGCCTACACACAGTGCTGGCTGAAACCTCTCCCCATTAAAATGGGG
>NZ_QYTU02000020.1 GCF_003605365.2 Siminovitchia fortis | reverse complement strand
TTTGCTTAAATACAGGAATGCTTTCTTTTACTTCGATAAAGCCTCTTATCTACTTTTACAGTCAATCCATTGTCCTCTTCATTAAACTTTCCCATACCTCTTTGGTATATTCCCAATTTGCGGCGTCCCCATCTCCGCCATAGACAAGCTTCTCATACCGCTCCGTCAAATGGCTCATGTCCGCTGTGTCAAAATGACTGTCAACATAAGCCGCATAACTGCGAAGCGTCTGTCCAGGTTCTCTTCTTAACCCTGCCCTTTCCAGCCGTTTAAGTAATGCTGCGTATGCTGAGGCAAATATCTCATCTTCTTGTTTATTTTTGTATTTCCATATTAGAAGGCGTGGGATCCAGCGGTTTCTGCTTAGCAGCAATCCAGCAGCAGCAATACCGATAATAATGACCCCAAGACCAATTGTGACCCAATATTTGTTGAAAAGTTTGCCCGACTTTGTTTCTTTATCCCTCGTGTTGGCGGAAGATTCTTTTTTCTTTTCCTTCTTTTGAGGCTGATTTTCGGAAGCTTCCCCGGAATCCTGATTGGCAACCGGTGTTGCGGATGAATCATTTTTTTCATCATTCAGGATGTTGACAGGGTTGTTAAACCCTTTTGTCGGTTCAAACGGAACCCATCCCAATGAGGGAAAAAATACTTCGACCCATGAGTGCGCCTCGTTGTTTGTTATTTCATAAATTCGATTATCATCGTCAGCGGTCCCTTTGTACTGGCCGGGAGCATACCCTTTCGCCCATCTTGCCGGGATATCCAATGACCGCAGCATGACAACCATTGATGTGGAAAAATTATCACAGTACCCTCTTTTTGTATCAAAAAGGAATTGATCAACATAATCCTCATCTTCTGCCGGAACCGCCACCCGGGTTTGATCGTACGAAAATTCTCCTGTCTGAAAATGCTTTTCAATTGCCAAAGCCTTATCATACCAGTTATCATGCTCGGCAGTCAGCTCAACAGCCAAATTGCGGACACGCTCCGGAAGAGTCTCCGGCAATTGGGTATACTGTTTTCGCAGTGCGGAAAGGCCGGCTCCTCCCTGGATGCCTTTTGTTCCCCGCAATTCCATCAAGCTATAAGATGCAGGCGTGTATTTGATTGTATACTTAGGTAAACGCACTTCTTTCAAACCTTCGGAGTAAGGGATGAGCTTATCCAAACGCGGATCATAACGAAGGAAGCCTGCGTCTTCGCCTTCCATGGATAAAAATCCATAAGGCCTGACTACATGCGGATAAACGATATCAAAATCGAATGTTGCTTCCCGCACCGGGTTGTCGCTTAATGAAATGGCATCGATCCGATGTTCCTCGCCATATTGAATTTCCATCATCCCTTCGCTTGCCTGATCCGAAGCAATCCAACCTTTTCCTGTATATACATCTTTCGTCTCGATCTTCCAATATTGCCTTGTCGGAGTCGCCACGGTAAAAACAACCCGGTCATCATTGATGAAAGGCCCGCCCAATTGGGTATCGTCCATTCCGTATCCGATTTTTGAAACCCCGGCTCCCCTCATATTTTCCGCCTTCGACTCAATGAAAGGGACGGGATCGGGCCAAATCGGTGCGGCTTTAGGCGACAGATAACCGATCGCCACTCCAAAGCAAATCATGAAAATCAGCGGGATCATCCAACGTCCCAGCAGCAATTGCTGCCCTTCCATTTTCTCTTTTTCAAGCATTCTTTTGAAAAACAGCAAGCTCAAAAGGATGAAGCCGATAATGACAATGCGGACAATGGCCCGGTCCCCATGATATTCCGTAAAAGTATCCAGCGATGCAATATAAAATACGGTCATGAAGTAAAACGCAAATATTTTCCTTTTTACCGTCAGCCAATACCTGAGCAAATAGGTGATTTGCCAAAGAAGGAGAAAAAAGAGCAGGCTTCTAAAGAATGAAGAGAGATTGAGCCAGTCCCTTGACAGAACAAGGGCAATATCGGCCTTGATTGCCGCAAGCATTTCGAAAATCCATGGAAGAAATCCAAGGTCGTTGGAAAATATAGCATAAAGGGAATAAAGGATAAAAGCTCCCTTTACAGGCCATGTAATATACCAAGGGAAATGAAAGAAATTAAGGAGCAAAGAAAAGATAACAAAGATGATAAAATAATGGACTTCACTCGTCTTTGTAATTTGTTCAAGCGGCAAAAGCCATTCCCAGAGCAGCATGAAACCGAGAGCATAAAGGACGAATGTAAATATTTTGCCACTGTTCACCGTGTTTGTTCCACCCCCGCAAAAGCCATTCGGAAATTATGTCCGACAACCGTATGGACATTCAGTCCTTTTCCGGCCGCCATGGCTTTCAATGCCGTTTCCTCCGCAGTCGATATCTCTTCATTGCCCTTCATAAGGAAAATGAATACTCTTCTATTCTTACCGGGCAGTTTCCCTGCTCCGTCAACCATCTGTTTCGAGAGCCTGGATGTAATAATAACGAAAACAGCAGATTGTCCGGCCAATGCCTGATCTCCAAGGTCATGTTCCAGTTCATGCGAGCCATCTTCGGACACTTTTGCCAGCTGGTAAAATATCGCTGCCTCCTGGCCTGCACCGCTCCGGGGCGGAAGCAGCACCTTTTCTTTGCCACCTATCAACATTCCGGCTTTCCCGCCGTTCCTGATGACAGTCCTTGAAGCCGATGCAGCAAACTTCACCAGTGTCTCGAAGTTATTTGCTGGCGCCGTATCCAGTATGATCAAAAAATCATTGGACTCCCTCGTTTCAAATTCCTTTGTCATCATTTGATTCGATTTTGCGGAAGCTTTCCAGTCTATCCAAGAAAAGCGGTCTCCCGGTTCATATTCCCGAATCCCCGCAACCAGGGAAGTATCATTGCGCGATGAGGAAAGCGATAAGACTCCTCCCTGATCAAGCATACTGCGAAATGATTTGTAGAAAATATCTTCATATGGAGGGTAGACAAGGATGGCTTGTTTGCAAAGTATTCGCTTTTCTTTTTCGAGAAGTCCGAGTGCATCACCCGTTTTAAGCCTGATGCAATGAAGGTGATGCTCGCCGCGGGAAGCATTCCTGATTGTATAGGCCATTTTCAAATTCCTTTTAAATCCCGGGAAAAACACCCGCTTCATTTTTTCATGATTCAGCGAGTCCGGCATGACATCTTCAATCAAAAGAAATAGAAGCGGAAACGGAAGCTTTCTTTTCAAAGTCAAATTCACTTCAATATCATCGCCGGCATTATACGTTTGCGGGAAAACGGTTCGTTCCGCCTGGAAGTTTACCGGATAAAAGAAGAGGAGAATGGAATACAATGCAAAAGGCAAAAAGCTGTAAAATAAAAACCAGCTGACGAACCCGCCTTGAAACATAGCGTAGGCGAAAGCCAAGGCAGGCAAAATGAAAACAGCGGATACTTTCATCAGCTTGGACATTGCCGCCGGCATTTTATTTCACTGCCCTTTTCACTGGTACATGTACACTTGAAAGCAAATTCTCCATTATTTCACCTGCTGTGATTCCGTTATATTTCGCTTCCGATTTTAAAATAAGCCGATGGCAAAAAACAAAAGGAGCCAAGTATTGTACGTCGTCCGGAAGAACGAAGTCGCGGCCTGATATGAACGCCAATGCCTGGGATGCTTTGAGCAAGGCGATGGATGCCCGCGGACTTACGCCAAGCTGCACATGCGGATGCAACCGTGTTTTATTCGCCAGCTCGACAATGTACTGCTTCATTGCCTCTTCGACGAAAACATCTTTCACGTGGTCCTGAAGGCTTCTTAAATCATCCAGGGAAATAACCGGCTGCAGTTCATCAATCGGAGATGTCTTTTGGCTCCGCGTCAACATTTCGACTTCTTCATTCTCACTTGGATAACCCATTTCAAGTTTTAACAAAAAACGGTCCAGCTGAGCTTCAGGAAGCGGATACGTCCCTTCGTACTCAATCGGATTTTGGGTAGCCATTACAAAAAAAGGCTTCTCCATGTACAATGTGACTCCGTCAATCGTTACGCTGTGCTCTTCCATCGCCTCCAACAGGGCAGACTGGGTCTTTGGAGAAGTCCTGTTAATTTCATCGGCTAATATGATATTTCCCATAATAGGGCCGGGACGGAAAGTGAATTCCATTTCTTTAGGGTTATAGATGGAGACGCCGACAACATCCGATGGCAAAAGATCCGGAGTGAATTGAATCCGCTTGAATTCGGCATTTACAGACCTGGACAAGGCTTTGACCATCATCGTCTTCCCCACGCCCGGGACATCTTCAAGAAGCACATGCCCTTCCGCCAAAAAGGCGACTAGGCAAAGCCTGGACACTTCGTTCTTTCCGACCATGACCTTTTCGATATTTTGGATAATTTTTTTGATCTGCTGCTGAGTGATCTCGACCGTCATATTGTTCACCTGCCGCTCATATTTTCTCATTCAATCTCTGAAACTATCGAAATTGTTTTTCAATTCAAGATAGCCAAGAGAAAGTGAACAAGAATCATCCATCCCTGTTCACTTTCAATTTCATTTCCAAAAATCGTCGAACACGTTTACCGGCAAGTGCCGCTTGTGCTCCGATTTCCGGTATAAAGCTTCGATTATATTCTTTGCTGTTTCCGAAACCTGCTTTCCTTCCAGATAGTCGTCTATATCGTCATAAGTGACACCCAGAGCCACTTCGTCCGGGAGCATCGGGCGGTCTTCCTCCAGGTCTGCCGTCGGAACTTTTGTATATAAATGTTCCGGACATCCAAGTTCTTGCAGAAGCATTCTTCCCTGTCTCTTGTTTAGCCTGAAAATCGGCACTGCATCGGAAGCACCGTCACCGTATTTGGTGAAAAAACCGGTCAGGGCTTCAGCAGCCTGGTCCGTCCCCAATACAACGCACCCGTTCGTGGCGGCAATGCTGTACTGTGCTTTCATCCGTTCGCGGGCTTTTTCGTTTCCTTTTGTAAAATCAGAGATTTTGACTCCCGCTTTTTCAAGGGAAGCCACACTGGCATCAACAGCCGGCTTGATATTCACTTCATAAGTGACAGAAGGCTTGATGAATTCCAGTGCATCATCCACATCTTTCGCATCGCTTTGCATCCCGTACGGAAGTCTGACTGCGATGAACTTATATTTGTTCGTACCGCGTGTCTCGTTCAATTCATCGACGGCCATTTGAGCAAGCCTGCCTACAAGCGTGGAGTCCTGCCCGCCCGAGATGCCGAGCACATAGCCGTTAAAAAAATCGTGCGCTTCCATATATTCCTTAAGAAAGTCCACGCTTATGCGGATTTCCTCCTTCGGATCGATCATTGGCTTCACTTTTAGTGCGCCAATGATTTTCTGCTGCATATCCATGATGGGATTTCCTCCTTCATGAGCCTATATCTACTTTTTCAACTGATCGGTCTTTTCTTTGACCGCCTCTATATTTTTCATTTTATTATCCCAGCACTTCTGGCTGAGGTCGACCGGATATTCTTCCGGATTAAGCATACGCCGGTATTCGTCCCATAAAACATTGAGGCTTTCAGACGTATAAGCTTTTATCTGTTCGAGCTCGGGAAGCTTATAAACCAATTCGCCGTCCACAAATATGTCATGAAGAAGATTTTTCGCTTCGAAATTCGTAACAAACTTGCTGATGAATGTATGGACAGGGTGAAACATTTTCAGTCTTTTTTCTTCCTCCGGGTTTTCATCCCATAGTGTTATATAGTCACCCTCTGATTTATGATTTAACCTATTAATGATCCTGTAAACCTTTTTACGGCCCGGCGTTGTAACTTTTTCTGCATTTCCGGAAATCTTGATCGTATCCTGCCATTCGCCGTGTTCGTCCTGAATGGCGACAATTTTATATACAGCTCCAAGGGCCGGCTGGTCATAGGCTGTAATCAGCTTTGTTCCGACACCCCAGGAGTCAATCTTTGCCCCCTGTGCCTTCAGGTGAAAAATGGTGTACTCGTCCAGATCGCTTGATGCCACGATTTTCGTGTCATGGAAACCTGCTTCATCCAGCATCTTTCTTGCCTCTTTGGATAAAAAAGCCATATCCCCGCTGTCAAGCCTGATGCCTGCAAAATTGATCCGGTCACCCATCTCTTTCGCCACCTTAATGGCAGCCGGCACGCCGGACCTGAGCGTGTCGTATGTATCGACAAGAAAAACGCAATTATAATGGCTTTCCGCATATTTCTTGAATGCCGTGTAATCATCTTTATAAGCCTGCACAAGTGAATGGGCATGTGTCCCGGCAACCGGCATTCCGAACAGTTTTCCCGCCCTGACATTGCTCGTTGCATCAAAGCCCCCGATATAGGCAGCGCGCGTTCCCCATAAAGCAGCGTCCATTTCCTGCGCCCGCCTTGTACCGAATTCAAGTGCAGCTCCGTCTCCGACAACCTCCCTGATGCGGGATGCTTTCGTCGCTATCAAAGTCTGGTAATTGACTATGTTCAATAGCGCTGTTTCTATAAGCTGGGATTCGGCAAGCGGGGCTTCTATCTGCATAATCGGCTCATTGCCGAAAACAATTTCCCCTTCACGCATCGACCGGACCGTTCCGGTAAATCGCATATTTGCCAAGTAGTCTATAAATCCGTTGTCATATTCCAGTTCCTCACGCAAATATGTAAGGTCACTGTCCGTGAACCGGAAGCCGCTTAAATAATGGATGGCCTTTTCAAGCCCTGCAAATATAGCATAACCGTTTTTGAACGGAAGCTTCCTGAAATACAAGTCGAACACCGTTTTTCGGTCATGTATTCCGTCCTGCCAATATGTTTTGGCCATGTTGATTTGATATAAATCGGTATGAAGCATCAAGCTGTCATCCGGATGATGATATTTCATTTGTTGTCCACTCCTCCACTAAACGACCTCTGCACCAAGCGTGTCTGCAAAATGGGATAATGCCCATTCATGGCCCGCTTCATTAAAGCTTGCCACCGCATCTCTATGAATCACGATTTTAAAGCCCTTATTATAGGCATCCACCGCAGTGTGCAGCACACAGATATCTGTGCAGACGCCGCATATATGCACCTCTTCTATTCCCCGTTCACGCAATTTGATTTCCAGATCCGTCCCTGCAAAAGCGCTGTACCTCGTTTTATCCATATAATGTACATTCGCATCATCTTTATGACGCTCATATAAATCTTTCAGGGACCCATAAAAATCGCGCCCCGATGTCCCCTCTATGTTATGCGGGGGAAAGAGCTTTGTTTCCGGATGGAGCTTGTCGCCCTCGATGTGCTTGTCTACAGCAAACACGACAAAGCCGCCATCTTCCAAAAATTGTTTCGTCAATCTGACAATCGCCTGCTCAATATCCTGCCCAGGCTTCCCGCAGGTGAGCTTTCCGTCTTCCGCTACAAAATCATATGTATAATCAACATTCAGCAAGGCTTTTTTCATAAAGCTAATACCTCCCATTAATCCATAATTTTCAGTCCAACGGCACCTGCAATAATGAATGATAGAAAGAGCATGCGCTTCCAACCGGCTGATTCTTTAAAAAACAAAATGCCCATCAAAACAGCTCCCGCGGCCCCGAGCCCCGTCCAAATGGCGTATGCCGTCCCAAGCTGTATCTCTCTCATGGCCAATGATAAAAAATAAAAACCCAGCCCGAAGGTCATGATCATGGCAAGAAGCCAGAATAACGACTTTCTTTCATTGTAGATATTAATTGTCATAACGCCAAAAATTTCTCCGAAACTGGCAATCACAAGGAATAACCAAGCCATTTTATCCGCCCTCCGCCTTTTCAGCCTGACTGTCCGTTGTTAATTTGATTCCAACTACACCCACGATGATAAGAGCAATAAAAAACACTTTGGTTAAAGAAAAATCAGCCCCGAAAAATAAAAAATCTATCAGGACGATCACGGCCGCACCGGAGCCTGTAAATACGGCATACACTGTGCCTGAAGGCAATTTTTCACACGCCTTGATAATACAAAAGAAACTTATTATGATTGCAACGATGGTTCCAAGCCACTCCCACAATGTCTCGGAGTACCGCAAACCGATTACCCAGAACACTTCTACGATTGCCGCACAAAGCACATATGTCCAGGCCATTTTCTTCCCCTTTCATGATTTGCTCCTGATTATATATTATCACAGAAGACGCGCCTGTGTTACGTTACGTACAAAGATAGATTAGTGACATGGCGGTGCGATGATACAAGTGACAGAAGCAGCATTTCCCACGTATGCCTACCGTCTTTTCCATTTGAACGGTTCTTCGGGAGGCATTCACCTCCTATACCTACCGTGTTTCCATTTTGCATGGTTGGTTCGGGAAGGAATCGGACGAATTTAAGCTTGCTTCGGTCACTTGTTATCTGTCAAACACATATTGCGTCAGTATTTTTGCTCCGATTGGAATGACTTGTTCATTAAAGCGGAATTTGGGATGATGCAAATCGTAGGTTTCTTCATTTTCTTCGCGGATCCCCAAACGGAAATAGCAGCTCGGTACTTTTTCCGCAAAGAAGCCAAAGTCGTCGGATCCCATTGAGATATTGCTTAACTCTGTAACATGTTCCTCTCCGATGACCGCTTTAGCTGCTTCGTTCACCTTTTCAGTAGTCGACGAATCATTTACGATTGCAGGCAGTCCCCGCCTATAATCAACTAACGCTTCTCCCCCAAAGTCTCTCGCTATATTTTTAACAAATAACGGAAATTTTTTTTCAAGCTTTTCTCTCGTATTCTTTGAGATTGAGCGGATTGTCCCTTCTAAAATCACCTGATCTGCTATCACGTTTTTTGCTGTACCGCCATGCATTTTGCCGACATGAATGACAAGAGGATCTACGGGATCTTTCCATTCAGTTGTAAAATAGTCGAGGAAATCAACAATTTCGGAAGCGATAGAAATGGCATCCGTCCCTTCATGCGGCCTTGCGGCATGCCCGCTCTTTCCTATCACTTCAATTTTAAAATCATCGGAAGCTGCAGTAACCGGTCCTATTTTAATCCCGATTGAGCCCAATGGAATCTTCGGCCATAAATGCAGCGCGGCCATATTGTTGATTTCAGGCTGGGAAAGCACTCCGGCTTCGATCATTTTCTCAGCTGCGCCCAATGCCTCTTCACCCGGCTGAAAAATACACCTGACCATTCCTTTTAATAATGCCCTAAATTTCCAAATATGATAGACGGCTCCAAGCAGAATGGCCGTATGACCGTCATGTCCACATGCGTGCATGACCCCTTTGTTTTTTGAAGCAAATTCAAGGCCGCTCTGTTCTGTTATCGGCAAGGCATCGATATCTGCCCTCAAAGAAATATTGGGACCGTCCCCGGCCTCTCCGGTAATATCCACAACAATCCCCGTGTCACAAACAACTTTATATGGTATACCCCATTTTTTCAGCCTTTCTTGAATATAGAGGCTGGTTTGATGTTCCTCAAATGAAAGTTCCGGATATTGATGGAGATGTTTTCGAATCTCAAATAATTCTTCATTTAATTCGTTGTCCCATTTCCAGGCCATAGATGTCAGACTCCCTTCATAGTCAGTCTTTTCCATTCCTTTTCCACTATGAGACATAAAAAAACCGCACCCGTTGCCGGGTGCGCAAAAATGAAGGTAGAGGTTATTAACAATTGAGTAACAAATGACTTAGTTAAAATTATTCAACGAAGCGTCCGCGCTGCCGCATCAATTCACGGTTCAAGTCAGGGTTCACTTCGAACGCTGCACGTCCGTGCATCCAGAACAGGTTGTTGAGTACGACAAGGTCGCCGACTGGAAGTTCCAGTTCAATGACACTTTCGTCAGATTCCAATGACGCAGATAGGTCTTCCAAATATTTTGCCTGTTCGATTGATTCAGGATATACGAACTGGTCGATGAAGCAGATGCATGGCTTGTCATTCACGTTGAAGAATGTAGCCCGGTCTACTGTTTGCGTTACGTTTTTGCTTGGTGGTGCAATGTATGTGAATTTATGCTTTCCAAGCGGGTTGTTGACAAATTTGTCAAGTTCTTTCCAGTCATCCAAGTGAAGTAGCCTTGACTCACCGCCAACAGCATTTTCTTCAACCATTTTCATCATTAGCAGCCAGTCTGTTGGCTCGTCAACGAATGTTCCGTCTGTGTGTAATGTGAATAAACGGTACGCCTGGCGAAGGAAAGAGTCACTGTTGTCTGTGTGTTTTACTGTAAAACGTGCATAGTATTTTCCAGTCATCGCATCAAAGTTTGGCATACCTACCAAATGAGAGATAGCAGTTCCGAAGATCACAAACTCATCAGTATCTTCTGTTACACCTTCCAAACCTAATGTGAAACCGCCGGACTCACGGTCATGAATAATGCCTCTTAGTATCTCACCAAGATCTTCACCGACAAAATCTTGAAGAAGTGAAGCAACGATTTGACGTTGGTATGGTGTGTATTCAAGGACTTGAACGCTGATATTTTTTTCTTCGACAGCTGCCAGGAATTTGGCAATGGCTTCTTTGTCGATTTCAATGTGATATAAACGGTCGGATTGCGGATGAGACTTCACTTCATATGCTTTTCCTGTTTTCAGAAACTTTTTTTCCTTTGTAACGCCCATTACAGATTCCTCCTGTTTAATGAAAAGTATAATTTTAATCGTGGAGAAACAGAAAACATAAAAAGCCAGCTGTCGATATACCCATCCCGTTTCGAAAAGGTTTCATATCGGCAACTGGCTTATATTCACTTCACCGCTCTATGGCTGTAGAGTCACAGTGAATATTGCAGTCTGCATATTTTATTTTCCGGTCTCCAAAAATCTATACTATTCACGGATTTTGAAAAGGCATTTTTCAAAAGGTGAATATGTTTTTATTAATGCTTGATTTAAGAATACCACCCTGTTTAAGATCTGTCAACAATATTGACATATTTTTTTCTTGTATTTTCCACATTCATTTTTTTGATTACAAATCTGACTAAAAGGGACACTTCCAATGGCGAAGTGTCCCTTTCCGTTCTATCATGACCAAACAAATATTATTTTTCAGCCGCCTTGATTTGCTTATAATGGAGATCAAGGTCCTTCATTGCTGCGATGAGTGCATTGGTCGCTTTTCCGCGGTAATACGTCTGGATGGCTTCAATCTGTTCGTCGATCCCATCCTTCAGACTAGTCCCCCTTAAAAGGCGCCCGATAAAATCACTGCCATGTTCAGTTGCAAGTGTAGCGGAAGCTTTTAAAATAACTCCGTACTTAACATCTACTTCAGCTGTAATCGTCAAGGTTTCATACACACTTTTGGCAGCCATTCCCTGCGGCAGGCGTGCATGGCCAGCTATAAACATTGTTTTGGCATTGAACTCCATTGATTAAATCTCCTCTTTCAAGAATTATAATGTTACAGCTGCTTCTTTAAGATGTGCTTGTTTAGGAATTCGTCTAACCACTTCTTTTCCTATTTCTATGGATGCAGTGGCAGCTGGTGATGGCGCATTGCATACATGGATGGATCTGTCGCCCATGATGATGTTGAAATCATCGACCATGGAACCGTCATCTTTAAGTGCTTGGGCGCGGACACCTGCAGGAGCAGGAATCAAATCGTCCTCCTGGATTTCAGGGATCAAAGCCTGAAGGCTCTTTGTAAATTGAGCTTTGCTGAATGAACGGATATATTCCTCCATTCCTTCTTTTGCGAACTTGCCAGCCATTTTCCATAATCCTTTAAATGCGAGGCTTTCCGCTAAATCCTTCGCACTGAAGTCGAGCTTTCTGTAACCCTCACGTTTAAAAGCCAACACAGCGTTTGGACCTGCATCAACTTCCCCGCTGATCATGCGTGTAAAATGAACGCCAAGGAACGGGAACTTAGGATTAGGAACAGGGTAAATCAAATGTTTTACAAGATAGCGTTTTTCCGGCTTCAACTTATAGTATTCCCCGCGGAAAGGCAGAATTTTCATATCTGTTTTATATCCTGCAGCTGCAGCAACGCGGTCACTGTGAAGACCTGCACAGTTGATGACCAAGCCGGCTTTGACTGTTCCATTAGTAGTTTCGATGACAACTGAATCGGAGCCTTCGTTGATTTTTTCAACCTTCGTGTTTAAAAGGATGTCTCCTCCATGTTCCTGAATGATCTCGGCGAATCTTTCACTCACTTGCTTATAGTTGATAATTCCGGCCATCGGAACACGGATTGCTGCAAGCCCAGCAACATGAGGCTCAATTTCGTTCAGTTCTTCTTTGCTGATTTTAGTAATGGCGAGCTCGTTTTGCAAACCTCTTTCATAAAGATTGTCCAGAAGCGGGAGTTCTTCCTGCTTTGTCGCAACGATGACTTTACCGCAAATGTCATGCTCAATGCCATTCTTTTCAGCGAACTCTCTCATCGACTGGCTGCCTTGTCTAGCAAAACGGGCTTTGAAACTGCCGGGCTGATAGTAGATTCCAGAGTGGATGACACCACTGTTGTGGCCGGTTTGATGCTCGGCCACGGATCCTTCTTTTTCAATAATGACAACTTTTGCATTTGGAAATCTGTCGTAAATGGCCATTCCTGTTGATAAACCGACAATACCGCCGCCTACAATTGCGAAATCATACATAATTTATGCCTCCATTTGTTTAAGCGTGTTTTTTAATTTTCTCCATACAATCTATTAAATTATTTTTTGTTCTTAAAATATGATACTCCACTGCAGCCCTCAGTTCTTCGGGATCTCCTCTTAAGGCAGCCTCATAGATGAGCCTGTGTTCCCGCTGTGTCTCCTGATAATAATCAATCAGCAGATTCGGTGCTATTGGAGAAATTCCAAGAGTTTCAACCATTTTGCGGAGCCTTGGCCAAGGACAGCCACTCATGAGCGTCTGATGAAATTCCGAATTCAACCGGATGTATTCATCATTCGTTTCACCTGTCAGATCCAGCGATTCCATCTGGATCAGAATTTCATGCAAGTGCTCTTTGTCTCTTTCTGTCAGAAAAGGAAGTGACTTTTCCACTGCCAGGCCTTCGAGCATGGACCGTATATAGTAGATTTCCTCTATATTTTCCTTTGTAATCGGGGTGACAACTGCGCCTTTGTGAGGGACGATTTCAACGAGCCCTTCCATCTGCAGTTGTGTGAGTGCTTCTCGAATCGGCATTCTGCTTACTTCCAGCTTCTCTGCCCATTCTTCCTGAATCAACCGGTCTCCCTTTTTCAAAGTCCCGTCCAAAATGACTTCTCTCAGGCGCTTCGTGACATTTTTAACAACTGTCGCCTTAGGCTGAGCCAATTTATCTGGCAAAACATCCACCTCGATTCACTTTGGATACAATTTAAAGTTTATCACACGAAATAATAGCTTTCAATAGAAAAAAATAAAAAAATTGAATCCAATCTTCAAAAGATTGGATTCAATTTAGTTGATTTTTTTTTATTCTTTATCGATATATTTCAGTTTTCCCTTAGGGAATTTATCACCCATTGCAATCATGAGAATAATACCAAGAATGGTCCATCCTGCGAAAATACCCCACTCATATGGCCATACTAAAGCCGCTGGCATACCTGGCATGTAAAGGATAACAAAGAAAATACTCAAGATGATCGCAATCCAACCGACAATGCTGGATTTCCCCGCTTGAAATGGACGAACCATATTAGGCTCGTTTTTACGAAGCTGTACGAAAGCAACAGCTGCAAGGAGATACCCGATAACAATGGCAAGTCCGCCCGCATCTACGAGCCAAACAAGCATAGGCCGTCCAAGCAATGGAGCTACAGTTGCCAGTACACCGATGAATAATACGGAATTAGTAGGCGTACCGTGTTTTGCATCAATTTTACCGAACCAGGCAGGAATCATCTTTTTATCAGCCATCGCAAATAAAATCCGGCTTCCTCCAATAATAAAGGCGTTCCAGCTTGTAAGGATACCGGCGATACCGCCAAGAATCAAGACAATTCCCCAAATGTCACTTCCAAAAAGAGCAACCATAGCATCTGCAGTCGGAAGTGTTGAAACCGCCATATAATCTTTATCCAATCCCAAAGCAACAGCCAGAATGACCGCCACATACCAAATAATAGCCAAAACAACCGACAAAATCAGGATTTTTCCAATCGCTTTAGCCGGAACATTCATTTCTTCAGCAGTTTGCGGAATAACATCAAATCCAACGAACATGAATGGAGTCATAATTGCAACAACCATGATACCGCCAATACCGCCGACAAACAATGGATCTGCATTGGCTGCTTCTCCGTTGAATACGCCGCCAAAAATAAGTAATAAACCGATAATACCAATCACAATGGTTAAAACCATTTGCAGGAAGGCAGCAGACTTCACACCGAGATAGTTTACAATGGTAACAAAAATAGAAGCTCCAACACCAACTAATACCCATGAGGCATATACTTCATAATCATTGACTGTATACATGTATCCGACTTTATAATTCGGGAAAATATACTCGATTACTGTCGGAAGCGCTACGGCTTCAAATGCCACTACCGAGATATAGCCAAGCGCGAGCATCCATGCCGCTATAAAAGCTGATTTGGGCCCGACACCCCTAAAAATATAAATAAGTGCTCCACCTGTAGTAGGCATGGAAGAGGCAAGCTCAGCGTATGTCAAACCAACAAAAATGACAAGTATTCCACCTAAAACGAATGCGATCATTGCACCGATTGTACCAGCCCCGAGAATCCACTCTCCGGACATGACAACCCATCCCCATCCAATCATGGCTCCGAAAGCCAAAAACAGGACGTCCCAACGGGATAATACCTTTTGAACCTCTTGCTTATTGTTGTCCATTATCTTACTCCTTTGTTATATTCTTCCTTCTTATGAAAAGCGCTTTCTCTCCAAAGCGGACTTGCCGGCCAAACAAGCGCTTTGACTGTTGACTAATATGAAATACGCTTACGCTCTTTCTTGCAAAAATT
Organism: Siminovitchia fortis; assembly: GCF_003605365.2. Classification (GTDB taxonomy): domain Bacteria; phylum Bacillota; class Bacilli; order Bacillales; family Bacillaceae_C; genus Siminovitchia; species Siminovitchia fortis. The sequence goes on along the minus strand of NZ_QYTU02000020.1, from coordinate 53,095 downwards.
ACTGCGTCACTCGAACTGCCAGATTACTTCTTTGATAACGGCAGCTTTTGTATCCGATTTCCGTTACCCCTGTATAATGTTAATCCAGCCTTTATCGATTGACAGGTGCCCGCGCTATCTTTTGAAGGATCCTGCCGAAAGACTGTCACTTTCGGCAGGCAGATGTATGAAAAATATCATTTTGCAAATGGATTGATCGTTACGGTTTTATTTGTTGTAAAGAACTCGGCAGCAGCCTGGCCTTGCTCTTTCGGGCCTTGGCCGGAAGCTTTCGTTCCTCCGAAAGGAGCCTGTGGTTCGGCACCGCCGGTTTCACCGTTGATTTGCACCATTCCCACTTCACTGTTTTCCATGAAATGGAACGCCTTTTCAAGACTGTCTGTGAAGACGGCAGCACTTAATCCGTAAATGGTGTCGTTGGCCTTTTCCAACGCTTCATCATAGTCGGCCACTTTCATGATTGCCACGACAGGACCAAAAATCTCTTCCTTCACGATTGTCATGTCATGTGTAGCATTTCCAAAAATGGTTGGTTCAATGTAATAACCGCCGTCGATATCCAATGTGTTTCCTCCGTATAGAAGCTCGGCTCCTTCATCTTTACCCTTTTGGATATAGCCGGTGACCGTGTCAAATTGCTTTTTGGAAGCAACAGGACCCATTGTGACTCCATCCTCAAGACCGTTGCCTACTGTCCATTGCTTTGCATACCCGATCGCTTTTTCCACAAACTCGTCATAAATGCCAGCTTCGACATAAGCACGGCTTGTTGCAGTACAGCGCTGGCCGGTTTGTTTCATGGCCCCTTCCACTACAAGACGCGCAGCCAGATCGAGGTTTGCATCCTCAAGTACAACAGCAGGGTTTTTACCGCCAAGTTCAAGCTGGAATTTCTTTCCGTGTTCAGTGGCCAGTTTTGCAATGTTTTGGCCGACTGCGTTGGATCCAGTGAAAGTGACCGCCGCTACATCTTTATGGGTTGTAAGGACATCACCGATTACGGAACCTCTGCCCAATACAAGGTTAAGAACTCCGGATGGCAGCCCTGCATCTTCAAATACTTTTGCCACTTTTGCGGCTGTAATGCCTGTCTCTTGCCCCGGTTTCCAAACGACCGGATTTCCAAATACAAGAGCAGGAGCTATTTTCCATATAGGGATGGCAATCGGGAAGTTCCAAGGTGTAATGGCTGCGACAACTCCAACAGGCACACGGACCGCCAGCAAAGTGGTCCTGTCCGACGCCGAAGGAAGGACTTCGCCTTTTTGGCGGTAGCCTTCTTGAGCATAGTATCTTAATATGGACGCGCCTCTAAGTGCTTCCCCTTTTGTTTCGATGAATCTTTTGCCCATTTCCCGGGTTGCTGCTTTCGCAATATCGTCGGCCCGTTCTTCCAAGATATCTGCCGCTTTGCGAAGGATTTCGCCGCGATTGACAGAAGACGTCGCCTTCCATCCTGCCGCAGCGGCTTTTGCCGCTTCGACCGCTTTTTCCACGTCTTCTGCTGTAGAAACTTCAGTGAATCCAATGCTTTCGGAAGGCTTGGCCGGATTGAAATGCTCATGTTTTTCTCCAGAAGAAGCACTGACCCATTCTCCTCCGATAAAGTTCAAATAATTAGCCACAATATTCACTCTCCCTGGAACTCCATTATTTTCTTCGATTCTTCTTTTATGACTTTTTCTAGAATAGTTAATCCTTTGTCAATTGTTTTCTCATCCATCGTCAAAGGCGGAAGGAACCTCAAGACATTTGAATAAAGGCCGGAGCTTAAAACGATAAGGCCCTGCTGCCATGACCGTTTCACAATATTGGCAGTAAGCTCTTTAGCAGGTTCTTTTGTTTTTTTATCCTTGACCAGTTCTATGGCGCACATCGGACCGAGGCCCCGTACGTCGCCGACCGCCTCATATTGGGTTTGCCACCGCTTAAAGGCGCCTTGGATCTTTTCACCCAGCCGGACACTCCTGTCCAGAATGTGTTCTTCCTCAATAACATCCAATACAGCAAGCCCTGCAGCACATGCGACCGGACTTCCGCCCAGCGTTCCGCCAAGCTGCCCGGCTTCGGGCGCATCGACAATCCCGGCTCTGCCCGTCACTGCACTCAGCGGCATGCCGCCCGCTATTGATTTGGACATGGTCACAAGGTCAGGCTCCACACCAAAATGCTCCATGGCGAACATTTTTCCCGTACGGCAAAATCCGGTCTGGATTTCGTCTGCGATAAAAACAATTCCATTATCAGTGCAGAATTTTTTCAATCCCTTCATGAATGTCGCCGTCGGAGCGACAAATCCCCCTTCGCCTTGAACCGGCTCGATAAGGAGCGCCGCAATATTGTCTTTGTCGGCTTCAAACTGAAAGAAGTTGTGCAGGCTGTTTAACATCAGTTCATCTACTTCATCCCTGGACAATCCGTCATCGCTTCTGTAGTAGTAAGGGTACGGCAGCCGGTAGATGTCACCGGGAAAAGGCCCGAATCCCTTTTTATAAGGCATGACTTTTCCAGTTAAGGACATGGTCAGCAGCGTCCGCCCATGAAATGCACGGTCAAAAACAATGATTCCGGGCTTACCTGTATATTTGCGGGCCATTTTTATTGCGTTTTCATTCGCTTCCGCACCGCTGTTTGCAAGCATAGTCTTTTTTGAAAAATCCCCGGGTGTAAGCTCGTTCAACCGTTCGGCCAGCTTGATATATACCTCATACGGCGTTACGTGAAAACAAGGGTGTATGAGTTTTGAAAGCTGTTCCTGAATGGCCTTGACTACCTTCGGGTGGTTATGACCGGTATTTTGGATCCCGATACCTCCCGCGAAGTCAATATACTCGTTTCCATCCACGTCTTTTACAATTGAACCGCTTGCAGAATCGGCATAAATGCCCGTTACATTGTTCAAACCTCTCGCGACAGCTTTTTCGCGCCGCGCTTGCAGTTCAGTTGCCCTAGTGCCTGATGAATAAACCTCCCCCACACAAACCTCCTCCTTTTTCGATGGAAAAAATGCAAAGCATTCGGAAGGCACTTTTTGCAACCATTGTTTGCGCTTTCCTGAACAATAGAAAAAGCCAGTTTCACTATAAATGTACCTTTGACGGTGGTGCTGTACAGAACGGTCATTTATCGAGTAGAACTGGCTCTAAATCTACGTTATGCTTTGCTTCCTCAACAAAGTCTGGTTAGATTTGACAGTCTTGCTTATAATCATTATGCAGTCATGAATTATCTATGACGATATAACTATAGCAACAACGCCAAGAGACTGTCAATCTAATTTTTCAGGAATTCGACAAATTTTTTATCAAGCTGTTAAAAGGTGATTGCCATTGCAACTTCATCACATGCAGGAAATTTTGGGCAATGAATGCAATCTGTCCAAACCTTTTGGGGCATCTCTTCTTTTTGTATAATCTCAAACCCGCATTTCTTAAAAAACGCAACTTGGTAGGTTAGTGATATCAGCTTGGAAATACCTAATATTTTTGTTTCTTCGACAATTTTCGATACTAATATTTTTCCAATCCCGCGTCCCTGTGCATTTTCGTCAACCGCAAGAGAACGAATTTCCGCCATATCTTGCCCAAGAACCGCCAGGCAGGCAACTCCGAGCACTTCTTCGTTTTCTTCCGCAACGAATATGGATTGTATATTAATGATCAGGGATTCACGAGTTCTTGGAAGCAGCAGCTCCTCGTCGGCATATTGGTTGACCAACTCGTACACCTTATCAATATCCTTAAGGACTGCCTTACGGACTTGGATCATTTTTATCACCTTTGAGTTCAAATTATATTGTTAATCATACCGATTGGGGGTGGAAAGTCAATATATTTTTAAATAATTATTCATTTTATCTAATATTTATTCAAATATCCCTTTCTTTTTACAAAGACCGCTGTATAATATTCATTAATGAATAATCTATTGAGATGGGAGAATTTTTCGAATGGAACAAATATTGCTTCCGAAGGGCTTTTACTCTTGTGCCAAAAACCTCGGCATAAAGGATCATACACCTGACTTTACAGTCATTTTTTCCGATACTCCAGCAGCCGCAGCAGCCATGTTTACGAAAAACCAATTTTGCGGTGCACCTGTTACAGTCGGGAAGGAACATATTAAAGACGGCTTTCTGCAGGCCTTCGTTGTGAACAGCAAAAACGCGAACGTGGCGACAGGAAAACAAGGAATCCAGGATGTGCACACAATCATTGAAGCTGTTGCTGAAGAATTGAACGTCAAGCCGAAGGACATCCTCCCCTCTTCAACCGGGGTGATCGGCGTTCCGTTACCGGTACAAAAAATTGTCAACGGCATTCCTGGTATCAAAAGCGAGTTGAAGAAAGATGGATTGAAAGATTCTGCAGAAGCCATCATGACTACAGATACATTTGCAAAATACCGCTCGGAAAAAATAAACGGCGTTACATTGTGCGCCATCGCCAAAGGATCAGGGATGATCGAGCCTGACATGGCAACGATGCTGAGCTATATTATGACAGACGCCAAGATTGATCCGGACAACCTGAAAGCTATCTTGGAACGAGCGGTGAACGCATCCTTCAATATGGTATCAGTAGACGGGGACACGAGCACAAGCGACACCGTCGCTGCCATGGCGAACGGGCTCGCCGGCCCTGTTGACCTGGGGAAATTCGAAACGGTGCTTACTGACATGTTGATCAGTCTCGCCAAGGACCTCGCAAGAGACGGGGAGGGGGCAACCAAGCTTGTCGAAGTCCGTGTGGACGGTGCCAAAGACAATCGTGAAGCCAAATTGATGATGAAATCGATCATCAATTCACCTTTGGTAAAAACAGCGATCTTCGGTGCGGACCCCAACTGGGGAAGAATTATTTCCACAATCGGAAATGCGGAATACCCCATCAACCCCGAAGAGGTTTCGGTGGCGTTCGGCGACCTTCCTGTATTCAAAAATGGGGAACCTGCGGAATCAAGCCTGGAGGAACTGACAAATTACCTGGAAGGCGATGAGATTGTCATTTCCATCTCCCTTGGAAAAGGAAGCGGAAAAGCAACCGGCTGGGGCTGCGATTTATCCTACGATTACGTGAAGATAAACGGGGAATATACGACTTGATATGAAAGGGCGTAGCAGCCGGAGGACAGCTGGGTGCCTTACCGTTTGAACGGGGACTGTGCTGCTTCGGGAGGGAAAGGCGCCGTTGACTGACCGTTTCAGCGGGGTGACTCTTGCTTCGGGAAGGGAAAGTGCCGTTGACTGACCGTTTCAGCGGGGTGACTCTTGCTTCGGGAAGGGAAAGTGCCATTGCCTGACCGTTTCAACGGGATGACAGCTGCTTCGGGAGGGGAAGGCGCCGTTGCCCGACCGTTTCAGCGGGCTGCGCCTTGCTTTGGGGGGAATACCGGCAAAGGGGCTGCCCGGTCACCTGTTTTTGATTGCCCTCCCTAAAAAAGACAAAGGCAAACGAATTTTTTTCGCTTGCCTTTGTTTTTTTTTCACAAGTAAAGAAAGTAAAACGTGATACGAAAATTTTCTTCGAATGAATCCTTTCTTTGTCCAGCGACGCACAGGATGTGCTAGTGCAGACGAAGCGACAGGACGTCGCTACCTGAGCCTGCCTTCAGCGCCCAGCGACTAGCAAACTTCGCCCTCCTCCACTACGATAAGTCAACATCGGCTCCGACGGACAGGACGTCCTAGTGCCACCGAAGCCACAGGATGTGGCGATCTGAGGCGGCGTACCTCGCCGTGTTGTCTGGCTGCGAGTGCCATCGGCTCGAGGTCATAAGCCAATCGCTGCTGAAGGCAAACTACGCCTTCTTCAGCGCTCGTCTTATGCTTGTCGCCGATAAGCAGGCACTCTCGCACTTCCTTATCCTTTATCTCATTGCGGAGGGCTCCAGTTTATACGTCGCTAAACGGGCGCCTTCCGCTTTTCTAACAATCATGCCGCGTTTCCTTCAATCCGCTCTTCATGCCGCCCCAATTTATTTTCTGCCCAGGCAAAGAACAGTTCAAACACCCATGAAATGACCCAGTAAATGAGGGAAGCGACCAAATACATTTCCAGGAACCTGTAGCCGTCATTCGCAATGATTTTGGCTATCGCCATTATTTCGACCACTTTCACCGCAAATGCGAGGGAAGTGGCTTTAATCAGGCCGATGAATGTATTTCCCAAGTTCGGCAATGCCACAACGAATGCCTGCGGCAAAATGATCCGCCTCAGACCCTGCGCAGTGGTCATGCCCACCGATTGTGCCGCCTCCATCTGCCCGGCGCTGACGGCATTGATGGACGAACGGAAAATCTCCGCCTGATATGCTGAAGTATTCAGCGTATAGGCGATAAAGGCATAGATCAAGGGAGAGATTTGTGCTGCATCAAAGTTTGTTCCAATTTGCTCATTCAGAAAATCAAGAAGTACAGGCACACCATAGAAAAATACATATAATTGAACGAGCAATGGCGTGCCCCTGATAAATGAAATATAAACGATAAAAAACCGGTTCAGAACTGGAATTTTATAGATTCTGCAAAGCGAGATCAAAATCCCGAAAATCAATCCGAATATCATCGCCACAACTGCAATGGCCAGCGTTGCAGGCACACCTTTCAATACTTCCGGAAATTGTTCCAGCGCAAATTCCAGATTGATGATTGACAAAAGCAATGTCGCCCCTCCCCTCTACTGCCTGGATATGCTGACCCGGCCTTTTTTAAAGATATTTTCCAAAAAGCCGATGGCGCTTTCTATCAATATGCAGGTCCCCCAGTAAACCAATGATATGACAACATAAATCTGGAACATTCCCATCCCGTGGTTGTTGCCGAGAATGATTCTGACCTGCCCCATAATATCGATGATTCCAATCGTAAAAGCCAGCGATGTATCTTTTAATAGTTCAATGATGTTATTGCCCAGATTCGGCAGAGAAATGACAAAAGCCTGCGGCAATATGATCCGGAACAATGCCTGAGGATAACTCATGCCGACACTATAGGCAGCTTCCAGCTGGTCCCGGCCGACAGCCAAGTATGCCGACCTGAACACTTCCGATAAGTAGGCCGCCGTATGGAAAGAAAAGGCAATGACCAGGAATACGAGCCGGTCCCAGCTGTTTATGTCTATATTAAAAGCCAAGAGCAGCTGCGGCAGGCCGAAATAAACAAGGAAAAGCTGCACCAGCAGCGGCGTACAGCGAGTAAACGACAGGTAAAAAGTCGCCAGTTGATAAAGAACGGGCTGCTTCTGAATCCGGACAATTGCAACAAAGACACCAAGTATAATAGAAAAAAATAAAGAAAGACCCAGCATTAAAAGCGTCAGCGGAAGTTTATCCAACACCTTTATGAACAGATCCGCCCAGCCGGCAAGTCCGGAAGCCATCATTCATTCACCACCTAATTAAAATCCGTATTGGGACACCGGGAACCCAATACGGAAAGTTGGACTATTCCTCAAAATTAAATCCTTTCTCATTGATGTAATCAAGATCTTGGAAGAAGTCCACTCCAAACCACTTTTCTGCAAGCTTTGATAACGTGCCGTCTTCTGTCAATTCAACAGTGGCCTGATCGATTTTTTGTGCAAGCTCTTTATTTTCCTTGCTGTATACTGCATAAATCGGTTCTTTTGATATGATTCCAGCAACCTTCAAATCCAAGTCCAATTCCTTTTGGATTTCGTTGAACGTCGTTACATTAATGAACATAGCGTCCGCTTTCCCTTTGTCTACCATTTTCAAGTTTTCCGCATTGGACGGGGAATCCATACTTTCCAATGTCAAAGGATTATCCGGATGCTGATCATTGTATGCATTTAAAATGGCACGCAATCCCCCGCTTGGCGAAACCGGCGGAAACTTTTTCCCAACCATGTCATCCAAAGTTTTAATGTCATCCCTGTCTTTTTTTGTTACCAATGATGTAAGGGAATATCCAAATTCATGTTCCGGATAAAGGAACTTCTCTTGCCTTTCCGGGTTTTTGAAAAACCAGTTGATGGCGAAATCATATTTTCCCGTATCGACCCCGACCAGGTTGGATTCTTCCTCTCCCCAAATATATTCAAACTTGTAATCCGGCAGCTTTTTTTCAATTTCCTTCATATAATCCATGTCGTACCCGATCGGCTCATTATTTTCATCTGCATATAAAAATGGAGGGTTGACCTCATCGCTGATTGCTACTTTAATAACCTTTTTTCCATCGTCCGCTTCATTGCCGGCACCTTGCGAGCAGCCGGAAATAATAAAAATAAGACCAAATAATGCCGCTGCTCCTGCCCAAAACTTTTTCATTCCAATGTTCCTCCCTAAATCGCATAATCCGGTTCTTTGACCAGTCTTTTTAAAAATCTTTGCGTCCGTTCATGTTTCGGATGAATCAACACTTCTTCCGGTGTACCCTGCTCAATGATATGTCCTCCATCCATGAACACGACACGATTGGCCACTTCACGCGCAAAGTCGATCTCATGAGTGACGACAACCATCGTAATTCCTTCGTTGGCAATCTGTTTAATGATGGCAAGCACCTCGCCGACCATTTCCGGATCCAATGCCGAAGTCGGTTCATCAAATAATATGACGGACGGATTCAGGGCCAGTGCCCGTGCTATTCCTACCCGCTGCTGCTGTCCTCCCGAAAGCTGCGAAGGAAACTCATCCACCTTTTCAGCCAGGCCGACTTTCTCCAGTAAAGAAGCGCTTATTTCCCTCGCCTCTTTTTTGGGCATTTTCTTAGCCACGATGAGGCCTTCCATCACGTTTTCCAAAACCGTCTTATTTTTAAAAAGATTATAGTTCTGGAAAACCATTGCCGTCTTTCTTCTTAATTCAAGGACATCCCGTTTTGATGGGTACTTTCCCTCCACAGTAAAGCCTTCGATCGAAATGGAGCCTTCGTCAGGGCGCTCCAAATAGTTGATGCACCTGAGCAATGTTGTTTTTCCCGATCCGCTCGGACCGACAATGACTAAAACATCCCCCTTTTCCACATCGAGATCAATCCCTTTTAACACATGGTTTTTATTAAACTTTTTATTGATGTTCTTTAACTTAATCACATTGATCCCTGCTTTTTATTGTTCTTGTAATTAAACCAAAGATTAACATAACTATTCATAGTTGTAAAGTTGGAATTTAGTTTTTTCTCTGCTAAGGTATAATAAGAATTATTACTTGACGCTTGAAATCAACTCCGATATATTAAAACCAACAAAACTAATAGGAATTATTACTTTTAAGCATCGTATGCATATACAATATCAGGGGTGAAGAAATGAAAGACTTATTTATTAAAAACGATATCCAAAAGCTATGGCTGGATAAGTTATATAAGAAAGAAACAGATTTTAAAAGCGGGTCTCAGGAAACGGATGAGCTGGCAAAATTTCCAAAAGAAAATATCCTGGAGCTTGTCCGGATGGGGTACACCGCTTTGACTTTGCCAAAGGAATACGGCGGAGAAGGATTAAGGGTATATGATATGGTGCTTTTCCAGGAGACCATCGCCAGCTTTGATGGAGCAACTGGGCTTTCAATCGGCTGGCACATTGGCACCATCGGTGAACTGTATGAGAAAAAACTGTGGTCCGATGACCGGTTGAATTTTTTCGCCAAAGAGGTGCTTGACGGTGCGCTCGTCAACCGCGCTGTGAGCGAAGCCCAAACAGGGAGCCCTACAAGGGGAGGCCGTCCAGGAACTGCAGCAGTGAAGAAAGATGGCCGTTGGGTCATTAATGGAAGAAAAAATTTTACAACGATGTCCCCGGCGTTGACCTACTTCCTTACTTCCGCTTGGATTGAAGAAAAACAGGCAATCGGATTTTTCCTTCTGCATAAGGACACGGAGGGCCTTTCAATAGAAGAAACGTGGGATGTTATTTCGATGAGAGGCACAGAAAGCCACGATTTGGTCTTGGATAATGTCAAGGTCGATGATTCCATGCTTGTTGAAATCAACGAAGGGCCGCGAGGGAATAAAATCAACGGCTGGGTTTTGCACATTCCGGCTTGTTACTTGGGGATCGCACAAGCTGCGAGAGATTACGCGATCCGATTTGCCAACGAACATTCGCCCAACAGCATCAAAGGGCCGATCAGCGAACTGCCGAATGTGCAGCGGCTATTGGGTGAGATTGAACTTGAGCTCATGAGAGCAAGACATTTCATTTACAGCGTAGCCGAAGCTTATGATGACGAAGAGCGGCGGCCGCTGATCGCAAACGAGCTCGGAGCCGTTAAGCATACGGTTACCAATTCGGCCATTTCCATTGTTGACAAGACGATGCGGGTCGCGGGGGCAAAAAGCCTCCAGCGTTCCAATCCGTTGCAGCGTTATTACCGTGACGTGCGGGCCGGCCTCCATAACCCGCCAATGGACGACATGACGATCCATAAGCTTGCGATCGCTGCCATAGAGCAGGATAAGAAAAAGGCAGAAACCTTAAAAAATAACGAGGTCTGACCCCATAAGGAAAGAGAGCAGGACATTTCCCCTGCTCTCTTTCCTTGTTTCTTACTTCTTCTTTTCGTTTTTTGCCGCTTTGGAGCCTTTGCAGTTGCCGCATAATTTACAGCCTGATTTAGCGAGACACATGTTTCTTTTCCTCCTAAGAATCATTTGTCCGTTGAATCAGAAAACCGGCGTTAAAAAACCAGCCGCGCACCGGCCCCCTTCCATAAGGAAAAAAGCTGGATGCGCGACTGGTCTATTCTGCGTTTGTCCCGCGGTTAAACCCGCTGGCTGACAGATTCGGCAGTCTTCTTATTAACGTTGTTAAAGGATTGCGCACTATTTTACCTGAACCGAAAAAAGGTCATTAATCCGGAAAGTAAATTTTGTACGCCTTATAATCAATAGTACTGACTTACCAGGAAGCTGTCAACAGTATTTTTTATTTATGATATAGAAAAGTATATAATTTGACTAAAATTTTCTTTTGAAAAATAAGCGTCTTGTCTAGCTCCGACGGACAGGACGTCCTAGTGCAGACGGCGCCATAGGACGTGGCGCTTTAAGTCTGCCAGGCGCCATCGGCGAAAGGATCAAGTCAAATTGCTGTGGTGGCTGTAGAGCCGCCTCCTCGCAATTCGCCTTGTGCTTGTCGCCTAAGGCTGCGCGCCTTGCGCTTTTCTTATAAGCGTTTTCCTTTCTGATAAAGTGAAACTTCAATCAGCGGGGGTTTTCTTCATCCCCCACTGATTGTTAGTTGAACGAATCGGGCTTTTACGGGCAGTTGATCTCCCACCTGAACTACTACGATTCATCTAAAGTTTTGAGGTGGGAGTCTTACTGCCCGTTAATGCGGGATAAAAATATTTTTTAAGTAAATTTAAAATAACTATTGACTCTCCTGTAACTGGAGACTTTAGACTTAAATCAAACAATGTCCGGGAGGATGATGGTAATGTCAAATGGAAAGTTTGATATTGTACGCCTGCACCATGCAGAGATAACGGTTACGGATCTGGATCGCGCCCGCCATTTTTACTGTGACGGACTTGGGCTCATTGAAACCGAGTCAGATGAAAATCAAATTTATTTAAGGGCTTTGGAAGACGCCAATCACCATTGCCTCGTTTTGACTAAGGGAAAGCAGGCCAGTTTGAAGCATATTGCCTATCGTGTAAGCGCTGACAGCGATCTTGATGCGCTGGATGAATTGTTCACTGAACTGGGTGTAAAAAAGCGCTGGGTTGAAGCCGGTGAGGAAAAAGGCCAGGGCCGGGCATTAAGAATCCAGGATCCGGGCGGAATCCCCGTTGAGTTTTTCTATGAAATGGAAAAAGCCGACAGGATGCTTCAGAAGTATCATTTGCAAGGAAATGTAAAAATCAAAAGGATTGACCACGCCAACTGCCTCATCACAAATATCGATGATTTGTATGCGTGGTACAGCGAAAATCTTGGTTTTAGAACTTCGGAATACACAGTAAAAGTCGACAAGGAAAACAATGAGGAAAATATATGGGCTGCCTGGATGCACAGAAAGCCGAGTGTGCATGATTTGGCCCTCATCAGCGAGACAGGCCCTCGTTTCCACCACACAGGTTTCTGGATGGATGACGCCAAATCGATCCTCGATGCCTGCGATCACCTTGCTTCCCTTGGCTACTATGCAAATATTGAACGTTCCCCCGGAAGACACGGGACATCCAATGCGTTCTTCGTTTATGTAAGGGATCCGGACGGAAACCGCATGGAACTGTACACCGGAGATTATTTCACCAACGATCCGGACTGGGAGCCGATCAAATGGGATCTCGCCGACCCTCAGCGCGCAACATTCTGGGGCGCCATGCCGCCAAAAAGCTGGGTCGAAGAAGCTGTTCCCGTTGAGGACATCCATACAGGCGAACTTCTTCCGATTGTCCCGTTCAGGAAAAAAGAACATGTCTAATATGACTTCGAACGCATCAGCCCGGGCTGATGCGCCATTTTTTTATGATAAAATATAAAGTGAAACTTCAATCAGTGGGGGTTTTCTTCATCCCCCACTGATTGTTAGTTGAACGAATCGGGCTTTTACGGGCAGTTTCCCACCTAAACTACTCCGATTCATCTAAAGGTTTGAGGTGGGAGCCTTACTGCCCGTTAATGCGGGATAATCGGTGGTGGAATAGATGAGAAACAAATTTTCAATCGGTCAGATGTCCAAGCTTCACAATATTCCGGTTAAAACGTTAAGATACTATGATGAAATCGGCTTGTTCAAGCCGATCGAAGTGAATCCCGAAAACGGCTATCGCTATTATTCCATCGAGCAGTTCAAGTTGCTGGACATCATCCATTATTTGAAAATGCTTGGAGTCCCCCTCGCAGAAATAAAGAAGCAGATTTCCAACCGGGATATCAACGGGCTGATCGATACGCTGCAGGAACACAAGACAATTACCGAGCAAAAAATTGAGGAACTTGAAATAGCCAAGAAGAAGATCGATACTCGGATACATGAGTTTGAAGAAGCAAAGAAGATCAAAGACATTGCCGTTCCATTTGTCAAAACTATTCCTGAAAGAAAAATCATTCAGCTGAAGGAAACCATTTCCTCCATTTTTGAACTTGAGCTCTCATTGCGCAAATTGAAACAGCAATACCAGCACTTGGCATCAATCTTCATAGGAAAAGTGGGCCTCACCATCTCCAAAAACCATTTTCAGCGTGACAGCTTTCTGGAATACAGCTCCATCTTTCTTATTTTGGAAGAAGTGGAAAAAAGTAAATTAATAGAAGGAATGGATTTCACCACTCTTGACGAAGGAACATACGCGTCTATTTTCTTCAGAGGAGGTCACGGTGATGCACCGCCCTATTTTAAAATCCTGAACGATTTTATCAAAAAGAACAATTACAAAGTCAAGGGCGATTTCATGATCCGGACCATCATTGACCGATTCATTTCCAATAACAATGATGAATTTCTAGCGGAAATCCAAGTTCAGATCGAAATATAGGAAGGTCGCTTCTCCAAATTTTTACGAAAATAAGTTTCACCTCATGGAGTTTCGGCTATGAATTAAATACAATCATGCCCGGATATTGGGATAATGTGAAGCTTCAATCAGTGGGGGTTTTCTTCATCCCCCACTGATTGTTAGTTGAACGAATCAGGCTTTTACGGGCAGTTGATCTCCCGCCTAAACTACTCCGATTCATCTAAAGGCTCGAGGTGGGAGTATTACTGCCCGTTAATGCGGGATAAAAGAAAGGTCCATTCTGATCCTCCTAGACCCTCTCTTTGTATTTATCTAGTCAAATTGTATTTCTTCAACCGTCTCATCAATAATGATTGGGTGATACCCAACTCCTCCGCCGCTTTCCTTGTTGTTTTGTATCGGGCATATGCCTTGGCGATAATATTCTTTTCAACTGATTCCAAAATTTCTGTTAGTGATTCCCCTTCATTAATATCTGCAATATTTAAAACCGGGTCTTCTGGATCCCTCATATTTAACGGAAGATCTTTAACCTGTATCTCATTTTCAGGGGCAATGATGACGAGCCGCTCGATTAAATTTTCCAGTTCCCTAATATTTCCCGGCCAGTCATACTCTTGAAGACGTTCCACGGCATCTGCTGAAATCCGACATTGCCTTTGGTGCTTGTTATTATATTTTTCCAAGTTAAAATACACCAAGCCAACAATATCTTCCTTTCTTTCTCGAAGTGAAGGAACATGAACCGGCAATACGTTCAGCCTGTAAAATAAATCCGAACGAAAATTGCCCTTTTTTACTTCCTCCTGCAAGTCCAGATTTGTTGCTGCAATAACCCTGACATTTGCTGTTTGATACTCTGTGGAGCCTACAGGCAGGAACATCTTTTGCTGTAAGAATTGTAGGAGCTTGGCTTGCAGGTGAACAGGCAGTTCTCCTATCTCATCAAGAAATAAAGTACCGCCGTCCGCCGTTTTTATCAATCCGGCTTTGCCTGTTTTATTGGCACCAGTAAAAGCTCCTTTCGCATAACCGAATAATTCGGATTCGATTAAGGACTCTGGTATGGCTCCGCAGTTGATCTCCACAAACGAACCATGGTTTCTTTCACTTAAATCATGTATACGTTGGGCAATAACATTTTTACCGACACCTGTTTCCCCTGTCAGTAAAACGGTTGACTCTGCCAGAGCAATTTTATCAATTGTTTGCAATAGGGAAAGATAAGCTGGGCTTTGTCCGGAAAAATAATATGAACCTATTTGTTTTTCATAGTTCATACGCATAATTTGTTCACTGTAACGTTTCAACAATGACTGTGTTTCTTCCAGCTCATTTGTTGTCTTCACTATTTCAGTAATATCCTTCGTTTGGGCGATAATACAGTCTATTTCTCCAGCTTCATTCTTAATAGGATATCCCGAAACAATGAACCTGCTGTCTTTACCCGTCGTTGTTTGCACTGTGCTTACAGCCGCTTGCTTTTCAATGACCATTTTCGTTACAGATGGATTGAAAACTCCCATTTCTTCCAGCAAATATACGTCTTTCCCTATAAAAAAAGATATAGGGTTTCCTGTGAAATTTGCACAAGCTTGGTTAAGCCATAAGACTATTCCTTTGCCGTCAGCAACCAGTACCCCATCAGATAAAGCATTCAGTATCTTTATAAAAACAGGATGTTCCAAAATTTCTTGGACTTTTTTCAATTTTTTCTTCCTTTCTAATTATCGATGTTTATATTATATCATTACTTTTGAGTTAAAATTGATTCAAAAAAAGGCCTTACAATATTTTAATGGCATATTTTGAGTTAATTTCAACTCAAACCATCTAAATCTTGAATCGTTTTTGTAACACAATCATGTAAACGGATCCAAAAAGATGACAAAATTCAACAAATGGAACGTCTTACCCTCAAAATGTTTGGCATATAAATTGCAATTATATAGACAAGTCACTGGAATACAAAACCAAGGAGGATTTGGCGAATGATTCAACAAAAATTACGGATTAATATCAATCGTCTTATGAAGACCATCGAAGAAAGCGCCGGTATAGGAAGACTTTCCGGTGGCGGAATATGCCGTCTTGCACTCACTGACGAAGATAAAAAAATGAGGGACACCTTTATTCAATGGTTGAAGAATAGTGGACTCAAGGTGAGAGTAGACGATTTTGGAAACATTTACGGGCGAAGAGAAGGACAAAACCCGGAAGCTTCCCCGGTATTGATTGGATCCCACTTGGATACACAGCCGGAAGGCGGACGCTTTGACGGTATATTGGGAGTACTGGCGGGCCTTGAGGTTATCTGTACATTGAACGAATTCAATGTTCAAACAGAAAAGCCCATTGAGATTGTCAATTTCACTAACGAAGAAGGATCTAGATTTGAACCTCCGATTTTAGGCGCAGGCGGTGTTTCGGGACATTTTGATAAAGAGTTTATTTATAGCCGTAAAGACAGGGATGGAAAAACCTTTTTAGAAGAACTTAAAAGAATCGGATATTTGGGAGAGGAGAGCAATCGGGTTCAAAACAGCCACAGTTATATTGAACTTCACATTGAGCAGGGACCCGTATTGGAGCATAAAGGAATAGACATTGGAGCAGTGACAGGTATCCAGGGAATGGATTGGCTGGAAGTTAAAATTACTGGACAATCTGATCACGCAGGACCAACTCCAATGAGCATGAGAAAGGATGCACTTTATGTCGCTGCTAAACTTATCCAGATTATCAGAGATACCATTACAAGCCAAAACAGCGAGGCAACAGCAACTGTAGGGAGAATGGCCATTAAACCGAATTCAATCAATTGCGTACCTGGGGAAGTTATCTTTTCAGTAGATATCAGACATTCGGACAACGCAGTTAAAGAGCTTTTAACCCAATTGATTATCGAAAAACTAAGTATTTTAGCAGCCGCCGAACAAGTCATGATAGAAACAAAGAAAATTTGGGAAACCTCTGCCAGTCATTTTTCCGCTGAGCTGATTGACATTATTTCCGAAACTGCCGAAGAACTTGGATACAGTAACCAAAGGATGATTAGTGGTGCAGGTCATGATTCCAAATATATGAACGAGATCACTCCTACAGCCATGATATTTGTTCCAAGTGCCGACGGCAAAAGCCATTGCCAGGAGGAATTTACGAGCACAGCTGCAATAGACAAAGGCGCAAATGTATTACTGCATACCATTTGCAAATTGGCCGGAGCATCCAACTAAGAGCAATAAAAAAGCAACAAGAAGAGGAGTTTTAATATGTTCGCAGATTTAATCATTACAAATGCCGATATTTATACAATGGATGAACGATATCCTAAGGCTGAAAGACTGGCTGTGAAGGACGGAAAAGTCATCGCTTTTGATCAACAGGCCCAACAATTGAAAGGCCCTTCAACTAAACTGGTAAACTTGCATAATAAAACGGTTTTACCGGGATTCATAGAGAGTCATGCACATCCGCTTCATTACGCGGCAAACCTGCTTCAACTTGACTTGAGGGCAGAAATCACGCCAGATATCGAAAGCATACTTCATGCGGTAAGAGAGAAGGCAAAAGTGACTCCCAAAGGTGAATGGATCTTAGGCATGGGGTGGGATGACAGCAAGATGAAAGAAAAACGCTTCCCTACTATAGAAGAATTAAGCGAAGCGGCACCCGACCATCCCGTATTTTTAAAAAGAACCTGTGTGCACAATGCGGTCGTCAATCGAAAGGCCTTCGATGTAAGCGGTCTCCCGGAAATTCCAGAAGACCCCCAAGGGGGACACTTCCACATCAATCCAGATACTGGAAAGCCCAGCGGATTGATTCAGGAAAACGCAATGCAAGAGTTTGCAGTCCCTCCATTTACCACAAAACAGATGATGGATGCGATGATGCAGGCGCAGGAGCAATTTTTTCGCTGGGGGATTACCACTATCCACGACATGGCCGTGACGCCAAAAGAAATGACCGTGTACCAACAGCTTCAAAAAGAGGAAAACTTCCGCTTGAAAACACGTTTGTGGTTATGGGCTATTGATTTGATGGGATGGACCGGCGTTCAAGAAGAAGTTCTTTCCCTCGGTATAGAAAGCGGGTTTGGAAATGACCGGCTGAACATACAAGGATTAAAATACATGCTGGACGGAAGTGTTGGCGGAAAAACGGCTGCTCTATATGAACCTTTTGAAGGCAACGAAAATACCCGCGGCATTTTATATATGAAACAAGATCACTTAAATGAGCTGGTATTACAGGCTGTAAAAAATAATTTGCGAGTCTCCATACACGGTATCGGAGAACGGGCGATAGATATGGCACTCGAGGCAATGACACAAGCGGCAACCCCGGAAGAAAATAAAAAAATGCGTAATAGGATTGAACATTGTGCGCTGCCTACCGACGAGCAATTAAAGAAAATTGCAGACTATGGCATAATCGCAGCCTCTTCTATCGGTTTTATATATTCAATTGGAGATAGCTATTTGGCGAACTTGGGACCGGAACGGGCAGAACATGTCTTCCCGCATGCCTCTTTTAAAAAATATGGAATTATTGCTCCTGGAAATTCCGATTTGCCAGTATGTGATGGAAATCCGCTATACGGTATTTATTCGGCTGTTACACGCAAAACAATTGGCGGGCAGCAGATTGGCACCGCTGAATCGATTTCCATAGAAGATGCCGTCAAGGCGTACACTTTTGACGCAGCCTATTCCGGCTTCGACGAAGACAAAATCGGTTCGCTGTCTATTGGAAAGTATGCTGATTTCATCGTTTTGGACCAAGATCCGTTCCAATCAGACCCGGATACCATCAAGGATTTGAAGGTCATTCAGACGGTGGTCGAAGGAGATATAGTGTTTGAAGTTGAGCCTGTGCTTAATAAAGCTTAATTAAAAAAATGATACAATAAGGGGGAAACACCATGTTTAGCTCGCAAGAACAATCGATTCTAGGTGGAATCGTCATCTTTTACTTCCTATTTCTCTTCGCTATTTCTTTTTATATCAACAAAAAGAGTATTAAAACGTATGATGACTATAACGTAGCAGGCAGATCCGTATCCATGTTTCCATTAATACTGACTTTCCTTGGAACGGCAATCGGCGGTTCTACGCTCCTTGGGTTTATGACAAACGGATATAACTTCGGTATGGGGCAGCACTGGCTGAATTTCAGTATCTTTATTACAGGTGTCTTCATGATGTTCTTCTTCCTCAAGAAGATTCGTGCATACGGGGAAAAGTACGATATGGTTACAATCGCTGACTATACTACATTGCGGTTTGGCGAAGGCGCCCGCTTCCCTACAGTCATCAGTATTTTAATTGCCTATTGTGCCATTACTGGTATGCAATTCATTGCGATTGCCACTATTTTAAACTTGACTGTTGGTATTAGTATAACGGCCGGTATTATTGTAAGCTGGATCATGTTATCAATTAAAACATACTATGGCGGTATGAAATCCGTTATCTGGCAAGATGCTTTTCATGGAACCATTCAAACAGTCGGTATTTTCATTTTATTTATTGTTGTCATTATTGCATCGGGCGGCTGGAGTCAAATCTCCGAAAATGCAGCAGCATTAGGTGAAGGAGCCAATTTAAGCGTTTTTAGCATCTCTACGACAGAAGTATTGGTCTATTTGCTGACGATTGGAGGATATCAATTTGTCAGACAAGACCTATGGCAAAGATTCTGGGCAGCAAAAGATGTGAAAACAGCTTCAATCGGTTATTGGATTTCCATTATTCTTGCACTAGTAACTGGAATTTTCGTCATTATGATTGGCGTTGCAGGAAAATATGGCTTAGACATGGGAGAAATCAATCCAACACTCGCATATTATGCTATTTCAGAACATGTATTCAATTTCCCAATGGTTATCGTCATGATTATTGCGTTATTGGCTACAGTCATCTCTACAGCTGACTCATTCTTCATGGCAGGAGCTTCATCGATTGTAAACGATGTCATCAGACCGCGCATGGAAGTACAAGATGACCGAAAGCTTTTAAAATACAGCAGGTTGTCCGTAATTCTTGTTTCGCTTTTAGCTTTGGTACTGGCTCTTTATATCCCGAATCTTGTTGATTTGTGGGTAACAGGAACAGCGATGCTCGTTTCAGCTTTGGTTGCACCGGTCACTTTCGGCCTATTTTGGAAAGGTACGACAAAAATTGGCGGTACTGTAGGAATGTGGGTTGGGTTATTCGTTGCCGTAGGCTGGCAACTAACAGGACATCCTTTCGGTATTCACCCGGTATTCTTGGGACTGCCTATCTCCATCATTTTGACAGTTGCCATTTCACTGATGACACAATCCAAAAATGCAAAAGGTCAGCTGGAAAAAGCTGCGCTTTAAGATACTATGCTGCAAAAAAAGATTCAACTTGAAAAAGGAAGGGGTAATATACCCTTTCTTTTTTTATGAAAACACATTAGGTAGAAGGCAATACAAAAGCTAGCCCTCCCACCTTTACTTTATTTCGAAGAACTTGATTAAATTAAATACGGTCATATCAACGCTCTTCACGGTAATTTCTCCCCATCCAGGCAGAAGGAACGTTATATTGATTCGTTTTCGAATCAAAAGTAAAAAGTCAAAGAAAAGATTGAGTCTCTTTCGAATCAATCGCACGTAAATCGAACCGGTTTTGAATTCCCTCTTCCAATTTTGATTAAGCTTATGCAAAAATAACTACCTGAAAAGGGGGTTTTCATACCTTGTGTTCATTTTCCAGCAAAAAAAGTTGGCACAGATTTTGCTAGTGTAGTATTATTACAAAGCGTTTACATTTCAGGAGGGGGCAAAAGTGAAAGCGGATATCATTATCCAAAGCGATGCGGTCTTTACCGGATTGAAAGATCAGCCGGAACGATTGGCCATAGCGATTAAAGAAAACAAGATCATTAATATTGACACACCGGAAACAATGAAAAAGCATGCCGGAGACGGCACACGCATAATAGATGCCGGAGACAAACTGGTCATGCCAGGCTTCTTTGATTCCCATATCCATATCATGGCCGGCAGCCTGTTTAACTTTTATGCAGTTCCTTTAAGTGAAGCGGTTTCCGCGGAAGATGCCGGCGAAAAGGTGAAAGCGTATGCGAATGAGCATCCGGATGCCCCTTGGATCGTCGGCGTCGGCTGGGACCACACCGCCTGGGGGGACAAAGATTTCCCGGACAGGTACGTGCTTGACCGGTTTGTACCGGATCGCCCTGTATTCCTGATTCAGGCGGAAGGCCATTATGGATGGGTCAATTCAAAAGCCATCGAAACAGCAGGGATTACGAAAGATACCGAAAACCCGGACTACGGAATCGTCTATAAGGATGAAAACGGAGAGCCGACAGGTATCCTGATTGAGTCCGCCATGTCCCTTGTCGGAAAATACGCCTATGATTTTTCCGAGGAACAAAGAAGGGACATGGTCCAGCTGTTTCTTGATCATGCGGCGAGCCTTGGCGTAACTTCCGTGAATGACCTTTATTTAAGCCGTGCACATGAACAATTGGAAGGGTATTCAGTGTTCAAGGAATTTGATGAAAAAGACGAACTGAATGTCAGAATTCATCTGTATCCTCCATTGAACGGGGACTTGGAAAAAGCGAAAGAATTCAAAGAGACATTTACTTCCCCGAAACTGAAAATGGCCGGCCTTAAGCAATTCATCGACGGAGTAGTAACAGGATATACGGCTTATATGCTCGATCCTTATAAAGACAAACCGGAAACACGCGGGGAAATCGGATTCCCTGAAGAACAGCTTCAGGAATGGGTGACCGCTGCGGATAAGGAAGGCTACCAAATCAAGTTCCATACGATTGGAGACGGAGCGGTAAGGCTTGGGCTGGACCTATATAAAAATGCCCAAAAGGCCAATGGAAAACGTGATTCCCGCCATACGCTGGAGCATATTGAGATCGTTTCTCCCCAGGATATCCCAAGATTCAAAGAGTTGGGTGTCATGCCGTCGGTTCAGCCGTACCATATGGCATTAATGCCGAGGGAAAGCCATACAGAGCGGGTGGATGAGGAAAAGTTCCCATACCTTTATCCGAACGCCACCTTCTTCAACGAAGGTAATGTCATGCCTTACAGCAGCGACTATCCAATCATACCGTTGAATCCGATGCTCGGCCTTTACCATGCCGTTACCCGAAAAGATTATACACTGGAAGACACTTGGAATGAACAGGAGAAAATCTCCCTTTCGCAGGCACTCAAAGCTTACACATATGGCTCTGCCTATAGTGTTTTCCGTGAAAGTGAAATCGGAACGCTCGAAGAAGGAAAACTTGCAGACATCGTCATTCTTGATAGAAACTTGTTCGACGTACCTGAAAAAGAAATTTTAGACACCAAAGCTGAGCTGACGATTGTTGATGGTAAAGTCGTTTACGAAAAACCAGCACAAGCAGCAGCTCTATAATCATCTAAGCGGAAGCCTTCGCGAAAGCGGGGCTCCAAACTTTCATAATAAAAGGAGTATTTTTATGGAACAAAAAATGAATCGATCACTCACCCTTCTCCCGGTTGTCCTTTTTGGCTTTTCCTTCATGGCGCTTGCAACCGTGTTCAGCACGTATGGTGTTGCAGCGCAAATCTCACATGGAATGGTAACCGGATCTTATTTATTGGCATTAATCGTTATGCTCTTTACTGCATACAGCTACGGACAAATGGCGAAAGCTGTGCCGTCTGCAGGTTCGGCTTACGCTTATACACAAAAATCGATCAGTCCGCACGTCGGCTTCATGGTCGGATGGGCCATTCTCATGGACTATCTCTTTATTCCGATGGTCAACTACCTGCTGTTCGGCATCTTTTTCTCAGCAGCCTTCCCAGCCGTCCCAAGTTATGTTTGGATTTTAGGATTGCTTGCGCTTGTAACATTTGTCAATGTAAAAGGGATCAGGCTGGCGACAATGGCAAACGCCTTTATCAGTATAGCCTCTATATTGTTCATACTCATTTTTATCGGATTATCTGCCAAAGATATAATGGGTGGAGCAGGAACCGGAACCATTTTTAATTTTGAGCCTTTTTATAATCCTGAACAGTCTTTCTCTTATATTGTTGCCGGAGCGGCCCTACTGTGCTTCTCTTTTCTTGGTTTTGATTCCGCCACTGCTTTTGCGGAGGAAACGATCAACCCGAAAAAGACGATTCCTAAAGCCGTCATTATCATTACCCTTGTAGGTGGAGTCATTTTCATGTCTGTCTCATATTTCGCGCATAATATTTGGCCGGACTTTACTACTTTCACTGATCCGGATTCAGCTGCCCATGAAATCATCACTTTTGTTGGCGGAAAAACATTGGCCTCCATTTTCCTGGCAGTTTATTTTTGCACTTGTTTCGGATCCGCAATGTCATCCCAAGCTAGCGCATCCCGTGTTTTGTTTGCGATGGGCCGCGATGGCCAGCTTCCGAAATTCTTCGGAAAGCTCCATCATAAATACCAAACACCGATAAACAATATTCTTTTAATCAGTGCGGTGTCTCTTCTTTCACTCGTTTTGAGCCTGACACTCGTTGCTTCATTTATTAATTTCGGAGCGTTTATTGCCTTTATAAGCGTCAACGTGGGAGTCATTGTTTACTATTTCGTCCGCAAGAAAGAGCGTTCGGTGAAAGGGACCATCCTATATTTGATCCTGCCCGGCATCGGCGCAGTACTCGATTTTTGGCTGCTCCTTAACTTGGACATACATTCAAAAGTATTGGGAAGCATTTGGTTCTCGCTCGGCCTCGTCTATCTGTTCTTCTTGACGAAAGGTTTTAAACAGCGTCCGCCTGAGCTGAAATTGGAAACGGCTGAATAGGAGATTGAAATTTTACGAAAACAGGAGTTTTCGGCCTGTATCGGGATTATTTTACTTGTGAGTAAAGAAAAACATCAGTTTTTAAGAAGTTTTTAGGGAATTTACTGAAATTCTCCAAAAAAAGTGTGCTCTCCCCTTTCTTTTACAAAAACAAAGGGATATAATATATAACTGTGCAGAGCAATTTCATAGCAATATTTTCACAACTTTGAAAAGGAGCGATTCTAGTGAGCAATGAAGCATTAAGACAAGAATTGGTTGAATTGGACAAAAAATATTTTATCCATCCAACATCTTCTCTGCAAGACCAGCAAGCAAACGGTCCTGCTATCATATTTGACAAAGCCGAGGGAGTGCACGTTTGGGATCTGAACGGCAAGAAATACCTTGAAGGTATGGCTTCCCTTTGGAACGTAAACATCGGATATGGAAGAAAAGAACTTGCTGAAGTTGCAAAAGAGCAACTTGAAAAATGTGGATACGTTTCCAGCTTTACAGGATTCTCTAACGAACCTGCAATCCGCCTTGCTGCTAAAGTTGCTGAAATGACACCTGGCGACTTGAACGGTGTTTTCTTCACTTCCGGCGGATCTGAATCCAATGATTCCGCATACAAACTTGTCCGTCACTATTGGAAAGTGAAAGGCAAGCCTGAAAAAACAAAAATCGTTGCTCGTAAAAGAGCTTACCATGGAGTCGCTTCCGGTTCCACAAGTGCTACAGGAATCGAATCTTTCCATGACTTCACAACTTCTTTAGCACCAGGATTCGTCCATGTTGATCCGGATTCTCCTGAAGCTTTCAGAAAGTTGATCGAAGAAGAAGGCGCAGACACAATTGCTGCATTCTTGACTGAGCCTATCCAAGGTGCGGGCGGAGTCAACTTGCCTAAGGAAGGCTACCTCCAAGAAATCCGCAAAATCTGTGATGAAAATGACATTCTTTTCATCGCTGATGAAGTTATCAACGGATTCGGCCGTACAGGAAAAATGTTCGCTTGCGAACACTATGATATCGTTCCTGATGTATTGCTTCTTGCAAAAGGTATCTCCAGCGGATACGTTCAATTGGGAGCAGTCGTATTGCGCGAAAAACTCCACAAAGAGCTGATTGAACTTTCTCCTGGCGTATTGATGCATGGATTCACTTACAGCGGACATCCAACTGCATGTGCGGTCGGTTTGAAAAACATTGAAATCATGGAAAATGAAAACATGGTTGAGAACTCCAGAGTAATGGGAGACCTTCTCGCTGAAAAATTGACTGAGCTTCAAAAAGAAACTGATATTGTTGGTGAAGTTCGCCACCTCGGTTTGCTTGGTGCAGTTGAAATCGTCAAAAACCAGGAAACTGGAGAGCGTTTCGCAGAAAAAGTCACTCCAAAAATTGTGGCTGCTGCAAGAGAGCGCGGCTTGATCCTTCGTAACGTCGTTTACTGGGAGAAAGACACAATTGTTTACTCTCCACCACTTTGCATGACTGAAGAGGATGTAAACGAATTTGCAAGCATCTTGAAAGAAGCTGTCTTGGAAGTTCAAAAATCACTTTAATTGAAAACTTAAAGGGGCTGTCCTCAGGACAGCCCCTTTCATTATTATTTCATTATTTCCAGTAAGCCAATGAACGCTTTCTCATTGCCTCACGGTTTTGCGCCGTTGTTTTCGGGAGGTATTCCCCTGTTTGCTGGTCAATGATGATTCCATATCTCCGAATCAGGTCAAGAAGGTCCACTTCCCCGTTCCGGAATCTTTCCATGACAGCTTCCGGATCTTCCTCAATCCATTTTTCGCGATTCAGACGGATCCATTCACGGGCATTCTTTGTTGCTTCCTCGTCAATTTCAAAAAGGTCGATCTCACGATCTATCTCTTTGATGACGACACCGTAGTCCTTTTCGGCACGTTCAATGGATACGTACTCATCAATGACGTCTTCCAGAACAGCTTTCGGATCCCTTTCAAGCGGATCTCCCAGTCCGCCTCCACCGGCAGATGGTCGTGTGAAGTAATCGTCCTTTCCCACTTTCACATTGGAGAAGATCGTTCCGAGGAATTCTGTTTCCTCTCCTTTTCTTTGCAATTTAACACCATGCGGAGTGGAAGGCAGCCCTCCAAAAATACCCCATGTGACCGAACGGGATCTGTCACAGCAATATGACATGACCGCATTATGCGCTTCCGTAAGGATTCCGCCTTTTTCAACACCGCAGCCTCCACGGAATTGTCCAGGACCGCCCGAATCAGTGACTATTTCATGCTTCGTCGTAACAACAGGCGATAGCCGCTCCTGTCCTTCACAAGGCTGGATGCTCAGCCCGACTCCAAATACAGGTGAAGTTGCGTTTGCTCCGTCTTTTATACTGCGGCCCCCATGACCGCCCGCCATCCAATCGTACCACATGAAGTAGCTATTGTAGCCTTCGCGCTTGTCATCTCCTCCGATGAGAAGGTACTCAAGGTTGAAAGAGCAGGCCAAAGCGCGTTCCGGCATGATGCCGGACCAGAGCTCAAAGCAGGCATTCATGATTTTTTCATAGGCCCCTGAACAGAAACCTGTCACAGCTACCGGGCATGGAGCATTTACGACCGAGTCGTCCGGAAGATCCACGTGGACAACCCGGTAGAATCCGGAGTTTAACGGAATATCCGGGAAGAACGTTTTTGTTCCGGCATAAGCAGCAGACAAAGATGAACCGAAAGCGGAATTCAAGAAACAGCCGATATATTCGTGGGATCCGGACAGATCATAGGAAATCTCATCATCTTTGATGGTCATCTTTACTTTGATCGGGATCAGTCCGTCGCCCACTTCCGGATCCATATCGATGTAGTCGGTCGTTTCCCATACACCGTCCGGGAGCTCTTTTACCCTCGCGCGGGTAAGGCGTTCAACATAGTTTTGCACTTCCTCAAAAGCGGTCAGCACCGTATCAAGCCCATATTTTTCAATGAACGTGATCAGTTGCCGCTCACCAGTTTTTGTTGCCTCTGCCTGTGAACGGAGGTCCCCTAGCCGCTCTTCAGGAACACGCATGTTAGAAACAAGGAGGGTGGCCACATCTTCCAGATATTCCCCTTTGCTCCAAATGCGGAGCGGAGGAATCCTTACTCCTTCCCCATAGTGAGTCTTGGCGTTTACATCAAACGAACCCGGAGTGGAGCCTCCCATATCCGCCCAGTGCCCGTTCACCTGCATAAAGGATATCAATTTTCCATCGTAAAATACAGGCCGGATGATCCGCGTATCATTAAAGTGAGTTCCTCCGCGGTACGGGTCGTTAACGATAAAGACGTCTCCAGGATGGATATCGTCGCCAAAATCTTCAATGACCGCCTTCGCCGTCAAATGAAGCGTCCCGACATGAACGGAAATATCTTGAGTTCCTTGCATGATCGTGTTCCCTTCAGCATCACATAGCGCCGAACTGAAGTCACGGTTATAAATAACGAATGAATAACATGTACGCAATACTTGCTCCGACATTTGGTCAACCAGATTCACAAATCCGTTCTTCAATACTTCAAATGTAACCGGATCGAGTTTCGTATCGACATTAAACATCATATCTCCCCTTTTCGCAGCTTTGTTAAAACTATTCGTTTGCTTTCTTATTTGCGGCTCATGATGATATTGCGGTATTCATCAATTTTGACTGAATAGTCAGGCGGTACAACGATGGTTGAATCAAGCTGTTCGATAACAGCCGGACCGCTGAATTCTGACAGCACAGGGATTTTCGTACGGTCGTAAATCCTCGACTCGACCATTCCGCCGGCTTCTTCAAAATACACATCACGAGTTTCTTTGACCGCATCTTCAAGATTCCCTTTCGGTTCTTCTTTGGCAAAGACCGGCTTATTGACAGCACCGATCGCTTCTACACGCATTCCGTAAATTTCAATTCCTTTTTCCCTGTCGGCAAAGGCATATTCACGCTCGTGCTCAAGGTGGAACCTTTCAATCGCTTCATCCAATGACATGATCGGGCGGTCGATTGTGACGGAAAGTGTTCTCCATTGCCCGACATAACGCATATCAATGTAACGGATGAGGTGCATCCGCTTCTCTTCAATACCTTCTTCAGCCAATAGTTCTGTCGCTTCTTTTTCCATTTCTATAAATTCAGCTTCCAGCTCTTCTTTTGTCACTTCCGCGGCATTCGCAAAATAGGTCTTGGAAATATCGTGCCTCACGTCAACAAGCAGGCAGCCCATTGCAGCCGCAACGCCAGGATGTGCCGGAACGATGACTGTCGGGATTTCCATTTCCCTCGCAAGATCTGCTCCATGAAGTGCTCCTGCCCCGCCGAACGCAACCAGGGCAAAGTCACGCGGGTCATAACCGCGGCGGACGGAAATCAGGTTAAGCGCATCGCACATGTTTGCGTTTGCCACTTGTATCATCGCGTTCGCAGCACCATGGATATCGTATCCCAATGGTTTGCCCACACGTTCTTCAATCGCTTTTACTGACAGGTCCTTGTCCAATTCCATTTGCCCGTCAATCAGCTTAGTGTTCAAACGGCCAAGAACCAGGTTGGCGTCCGTGTTTGTCGGCTCCGCTCCGCCTTGTCCATAGCACGCCGGCCCCGGATCTGCCCCTGCACTTTGAGGCCCGTTACGCAAAGAGCCACCATCATCAATCCAGGAGATACTTCCTCCTCCGGCTCCGATCGTCAAAATTTCAATGCTTGGAAACCCAATCGGATAACCGTATTCGATATACCAGTCTTTCGTAATCCGAAGTTCGTTGTCATACATTAACGAAATATCCGTACTTGTACCACCCATATCAAGACCTATCGCATTTTTAAATCCGCAAAGATTGGCAATGTGCTTGCTGGCAATCGCTCCTGCGGCAATCCCTGAGCTTGCAAGTCTTGCTGCATATTTCGGGACCGTTTGCGATGTCATGACTCCGCCTCCGGAATGAAGGACGATAATATCGCCATCATATCCCAATTCCTTCATATTCCCTTCCAGTGTATTGATATACTTGCTTACTGTCGGTCCAAGTACAGCGTTTACAATTGTTGTACTCATACGCTCATGTTCAAAGATTTCAGGAAGTGTATCAGAAGACGTGCATATGTATGCCTCAGGCAGCTCTTCCTGTAAAATTTCCTTTGTGATTCTTTCATTTTCGGCGTTTACATAGGCATTCATGAAACAGATGGCAATTGCTTCCACTTCACGGCGTTTTAAAATTCTCGCAAGCTCGCGGATTTCATCTTCACTGACCTCTTTCAACATGGTTCCGTCAAACCCTACACGTTCATCAAGTTCAAAGCGGTCTCTCCGTTTGATATACGGCTCTGCCACATCATTGTATGCATCCCATAAATCAAGCTTTGTTCCGCGGCGGATTTCCGGTACATCACGGAAACCTTTTGTGGTCACAAGGGCTGCTTTTGGAAGTTTGCGTTCAATCAATGCGTTCGTTCCCACGGTTGTTCCATGTGAGAACATTTTGATTTTATCGCCTGTCAATTCAGCTTTTAGAATACCGTTCAAAATCCCTTTTTCAGGATTAGACGGTGTGGAAGAGGTTTTCGTTACCAACATCTCTCCTGTATTTTCGTCATAAACAAACACATCGGTAAAAGTTCCGCCAACGTCAACTGCAACATGGTAGCCTGTTTTCGTCATCTTGCTCATATTTTCGCCTCCGTTTTAATCGGTTTAAATTATTTCATTTTCCAATGGCTGCTTTATCCCTTGTGAGGGCATCACCACCTTTAAGCCATGAAGTTTCATATACTCGCTGCCACTTTTTCTATCAATCTCTCTTTCTCACGTCTGATCGAAATAGCCTGGTCCACTGTAATCGCCTGAAATCTGACCTTTGAC
Organism: Siminovitchia fortis; assembly: GCF_003605365.2. Classification (GTDB taxonomy): domain Bacteria; phylum Bacillota; class Bacilli; order Bacillales; family Bacillaceae_C; genus Siminovitchia; species Siminovitchia fortis. Next base: position 23,969 of record NZ_QYTU02000020.1, on the reverse strand, counting down.
AGCGGCCTCATTTGCGACAGCTTGCTGATATCTGACCATATGATGGTTCCTATTGTTACGAAACCTCCGCCCCCTGTGCCGTCGTTCAGCAAAATGATCACTTCTTCCTCATTTGGAACAATGACTGCACCGATAGGGTACGGAATATCGACGATATTTCCGGGGGTTCCTCCCGATCCGAATGTCGGTTCAATATCTGCATAACCGATATGGCCGCCTTTCATCCTGCACGCCGTCCGATTCGATTGGGGCTCAATGATCCAATGGCTGTTCAAGAAAGACACAAGCCCTTCATCCCTGATCAAATCACATGTGATTCCCAGTACAACATGTGCTGTTTCAGTTTTTCCAAATTCAGGGATTGCTTCCCGGATCAGTTCCTTTCCAATGTGCTGAGCGGCTCCGGGAAGCGGCTCAGAAAGAGGAATTCTATCGCCCGCCAGCAGAATTCTTCCGGTTATTCCAGGGAAGACACTGGCAAGGCATGTCGATTTGCTTCCCAACACTTCCGGAACATCGAGGCCGCCGGACACACACAAGTAGCTGAACAGCCCCTTTTTAATGTAATCGATTTCCAACAGGTCGCCTTTTTGAACTTCAAACACCGTCCACATCGGCTGCTGCTTGCCATTTAAAAAAAACTGTACAGGTGCTCCAGTGATGACGGCAGTCGTTTTTTTATGAAATTCAATTTTTGCACCCTTTACCATCATTTCGAGTGCAGCTGCATGACGCGGATTCCCGAGAAGGAGATTCCCGAACATGAAAGAGAATTTATCCGCTGCCCCAGCCGGCGGAACTCCCTGATGGTAATAGCCCGTCCTTCCCATATCCTGAATCGTTGTGCGGATGCCTGGTTCTATAAGCTCAATCATCGGTCGAACTCCTCTTTCAGTTTCTTTATATACCCTGCTCCCTGCTCGTCATATTCCGCGGCCGAAAAGGATACAGGCTTCACTTTGTATTCGTACGTCCCGTTGATGACCTGTTCGCGGATGTTTTGATATTCCGCTTTTGAAACGGGCTTATATTTCCAGAGATCTCCCGGCTTGGCAAGGACGTAGCTCTCTTTGAATGGAGCGAACCTTTGATAGACATCATACACAGGAACCGCAGACATCCCTATCAGCTGGTAGCTTCCGGGAGAGTCTGACGGATATACGACGGTAAAGACGCCTCCGAGACTGACCGCCCTTTCAGGTGTGAACGGCCTGGGACTCTTATATTTTGGCACTTCAATCATGTCGGCCTCCGAACCAGTCAACGGAAAACACCAGGCTGTCCCTGGCTTAAATCCAATAGCTGTCACCAAATACAGAGGATCGGAATGGCGCCGGATGACTTCTTCCCTGCTTTTAAACCCGCCAAGCTTCATGACGTAGTCAAAATTGGATTCCTTGCTTCCCCCATGATGTTTGGAGTATTGCAAAGAAATTTTCCTTGTTTCCTCATCATCGTAAAGGACAGGGATTTCGATAATTTTCGCGTCCACATTCAAGCTTTCTTCCTCGTTTTTCATCCTGTCGACATTACGTAAATAATCCAATAAATGATGGGGCGATATTACGTTCGGGTCATATCTCACTAGATAAGATGTATTGTTCGGATAAATCTCGATGATACCCGGAATGTTTCTTCTGCTTAATTCTTTTGTGATCGATAAGGCTTTTAACGTGCTTTCAATCTTCATTTCCCGGGAAATTTCGCCAAAAATATACTCATCTCCACAAAAATCGAACTTTGTCTCAGAAAAGAAGATCATGAGCAGCACCTCCCGAACCAAGGCCATCATTGAATCTTTTCATCCGTCTGCTGACGGTTGAAATACTGACTTCGAGCGCTTTTGCAGCCTCCGTTGCAGTGCCGTATTTTTCCACGGCCAGCTCGATCAGCTGCTTTTCCGTCTCTTCGACCGCCTTCTTCAATGGAATGATCCCTTTGATCGTCAAAAAGCCCTGTTCCATTGAATCGGTCTCCCATAACACCCGGTAGACATCCTTTTCCGAAATTTCCTCTCCCCTGGAAACGACTATCAATCTTTCAATGACATTTTTCAATTCTCTTATATTGCCCGGCCACTGATAGCTTTCAAGCAGATTCAGCGCATTGGTCGAAATTTTTTTCTCATAACCGTTACGCTCATTCAGTTCTTCCAGGAAGTTTACTGCTAATGGTGAAATGTCATCTTTTCTGTTGCGCAGAGCCGGAATTTGGATCGGCACGACATGAAGGCGGTAATACAAATCTTCACGGAATTCTTTTCGCTGAACCATTTGCCGCAAGTTTTTATTTGTTGCCGCAATGACTCTTACATTGATTTTTACCGGCACGGTGGACCCGACGCGGATGACTTCTCTCTCCTGAAGGACGCGGAGAAGCTTTACCTGCAGTGCATAGGGAAGTTCGGACACTTCATCCAGAAAGACTGTTCCATCATGCCCCTGCTCAAAAAGCCCGACCCTTTTCGAATCTGCCCCTGTAAATGCTCCTTTTTCATGTCCGAACAATTCGCTTTCAATCAAATGTTCCGGAATGGCTCCACAATTGATGGCTACAAATGAGCCGGAAGCACGATTGCTCAATTGATGGATCCTGCGGGCAATCACTTCTTTTCCCACACCAGATTCGCCTGTGATTAAAACGGTTGAATCAAGCGGTGCAACCGATTCCACCTCTTCCATGAGGGCGGCCATTTCGGAAGACCTGTAAATGACCGCTTCATTATGAACTTCAGCGGCTTCAGATGTGATGAAAGATTTTTTTTCTGTTGACACATCCTTGGACAATACGATGATTCTTTTAATCTTTCCTTCTTCCATGACAGGGGTTGCCGTGGAAAGCACTGTTCCATTTCTACCCTCTTGGGACAGCATGACCCTGCCGTTCTTCTCTATGCAGGCTGAAATGATGTTTGGAGTGAAAATGCCGCTTCTTTCCAGTTCGGCTGCATTTCTCCCAATCAGCTCCTCGCGTTCGATACCGCCCCAAAAATTGCTGAAGAATGCCCCTGCAATCCTGGTGATCGTCCCATTTGAATCCGCAACTAAAATCTGCTCATTGGACAATGAATAAATCGCTTGGAGATCCTCATTCATCTCCCGTACGAAATCTATTTCATGCACAGCCTCTTCCAGTTGATCCTTCAAATAAAAGTTATGGATGATACCGGTTATTTTGCCGTTTTCATAAATGGGGGAAAATTGTCCGGATATGACTTTGAAATTGAAAGTGTTTTCTATCCCGAACCATTTTTGGCCCCTGAGCACTTCATCGAGCGACGCCTCGATCCGGATCAACTTCCGATAATCCCGCCCCTGGATGATCGACTTTTTCATCCCTAAAATCTGCTCCGCCTTTTCATTCATGAAGATGACATGAAAGGACGGGTCCATCGCGACGATGCCCATTTCAGCATTGTTAAGAGCGTCATTAAAGCTTTTTAATTGAACCTCGCTCAAATACCGGTTCAACCTCTCCATAAACATGTAGCCTGTCGGCCTGTTTGATGAATCCGCTCCGATAACCACTGCACAGTTATGAATATACTTGGCAACATCTTCCTCGTGGACGAACAAAAAGTCCCTTTCCACAACAATCTCGCTGTTTGGAGCGCCTCCTTCACCCATTAATTGATCCAAAAGGGATGAAGCGGTAACATAGCCGACAATCCCTTCGTCTTCCTGAACAAAACCTATTTCTGCCTCCTTTTCTTTCAGAAGTGCAAAAACCTCTTTCACCGTCATATCAGAATTAACGAAAAGCCTGATAGGTTGCAGTACACCTTTCCAATCCCAGTGCATGTGTGTTCCTCCGATTCTCGCATTCTTTCAATTCTGACGGCATGCTTTATATCTTTTCAATATTGCAAGATGCATGCCAATCCCATAAATCATCATTTCCCCACAAAAAGACAACGTTTTCATATTTTCAAATATAATTTGTGTCCTTTCTATTTTGCATGATTGCAAATAACTTTTCAAATGTGCAAAAATAAGAATCCGCATATTGGCAACTAACATAAAGTTAATGCGATAAGGAATACTTCAGGAAATCACTTTGCTCATCATTCGTTTTTGCGGGAATTTGTTTTGTTTTGTTTTGTTTTAATACAACGATGCAATAAAGGTGGATACGAAAATTAAGACATAAAAATAAATAGGGAGCAGGATTTAAAAGGTGAGTGTCATGTCAGGTGAACAAAAAAGAACATCCCTGGAAAATGCGCTGTACATATTGAAGCTCTTTTCCATGGATGAGCCGGCATTGAGTGTCACGGACATGTCGTAAGCTATAAAAAAGGCCCGAGATTGAAAAAGTGATCCCATATGATAGAAAGTCATGGAAAACTATATCTCCATTGCAAAAAACTCTAACCCTATTAAAATTGGATGGCTTTATGTTATTGATTACTGAAATCAAAAAAACATTGCAAATATCCAATCGCCCATGCTATAGTAATGCTGATGATGAAAATCGAATAATCAATTTGCTATTGGAGGAGTCTGTCACCAAGGGACAAGTGTGTCCTGAGGTAACAGGCTCCTTTTTCGTTTGCACTGGGCTGGGCATTTGTGGGAATGAAGCTTGTTCGCATTTTCATCTCACGGAAAATTGGCAATTGAAAAAATGAAAATAAGGAGGAAATGTCTATGATTATAGGTTTAACGATCATTTTACTGCTTGTTTTATTTTTACCGTTTACTAAACCGGTGGAAAAGAACCTGGAAATATTTCTGTTCATCATGGGACTGCTGGCAGTGTTTGTCAGCCAGGTATGGAGTGCGGATTTATTAAAAGAAGCACTGGTGCATCCGATAAACATTACATTGGCTGTCTTGTTTGCAGGTTTATTATTCCGCTGGCTTCAAGCTCCGTTGGAAAAAGTAATCCTCGGTATCAGCAAAGCTATGCCATATCAGTTGTTCATTGCATTATTTGTCATCATTCTTGGTCTCGTTTCCAGTGTGATTACGGCTATCATCGCTGCCATCATTCTTGTGGCTGTGATCAGTGTGCTGCAGATGGACCGCAAATCGGAAATCCGCCTGGTTGTATTGGCAAGCTATGCAATTGGTCTTGGGGCGGCTTTGACTCCGATTGGCGAACCGCTGTCGACGATTGTTGTCAGCAAGCTGAATGAAGACTTTTTCTACTTACTGCGTCTGTTGGGCATATATGTGATCCCGGGAGTCATCATATTTGGCATTCTGTCTGCTTTGGCAATCAAACCGAAAAAACATGATGATTTTTCCGCCGTAACAGCTGACAATGGCAATGGAGAAAATGATCAACCTTTCAAGGTCGCGGAAACGGAATCGTATGGAGAAATCATTTTCCGCAGTTTTAAAATCTACCTGTTCGTAATGGCATTGACATTCCTTGGTGCCGGGTTCCAGCCTTTCATCGAGAGATTCTTGCTTGACCTGAATCCACTTATACTATATTGGATCAATATGCTCTCTGCCGTTCTAGATAACGCAACACTGGCCGCCGCGGAAGTAAGTCCGCTCATGCAAGAGGAAACGATTCGCGACTTACTGCTTGGTTTGCTGATAAGCGGAGGAATGCTGATTCCGGGTAATATTCCGAATATCATCGCAGCTGGCAAACTAAAAATTACCAGCTTGGAATATGCACGGTTCGCTTTTCCGATCGGATTGATTTTTATGGTCATCTGTTTTGTCATCATCTTAATTGCAGGCTGATAACGTACAGGACTAGTTTCATGGTTTATTCTTTTGAATAATGGATGCTTTTCATTATTTGGTTCGTGAGTGATAATGCCCGCGTAAAATGCCGGAAAGTTGACGGGATTACCCTGCCCTCTATTTGGCGGATATAATAACATACCATATTCCATGGAAAAAATAACAAAGGACTCCCCTAAAACATGATAATGTCGTTGTTTTAGGAGAGTCTTACTTATTTACTCAAGTTTCGATATAAAAGAATACGTTAACCCCTTGCCACACTAGGGTTTGGATTGAAATATTACCTGGTATTGTATTATTACAAAACAGAGCCGTTTGCTTTCATTTTATTTTTTCGCCTTTTCCTCCATTCCAAATAAAGAATAAAAACAATAATGAGGATTGGAAATCCATAAAAAATTGACCGAATTGTTGTGGCGCTGCTGATTATTTCAAGAAATGACAGTCGTTGGATAAATACTTGATATGGATTTTGTTTTAAATATGAAACAGAGATGGGATCGTCATACTTATATTTGTTGAATGTTCGAAGCGACACTTCCTTTGTAACTTCAATATACTCCTTATTTTCATCAAAATAGGCCAGTGTCAGGTAATATCGTGAATCATCAAGATAATCATGCGAAATGCGATAATCAACTGACTGATCCGTGATCTCAGCTTCAGTTGCCACTTTCCCAAATGGTTTTACCTTATGATATAAATTCAGCGTATAAGAGGATGCGAAAACTAGGTATGCCAGTCCCAGGGTTATAATAATAAGTTTACTGAAACTAATTGCTTCATGTTTAAAAATAGGCAGTTCAAAAAATTTATCAATTAACATCGAAATAAATGTTCGTAAAGATTTTATATGACAGAGCCACCATAAAATAATACCAACCATAAAAAATATGCCGAGTACTGTAAATAATAGATAAAAGAAGCCATCGTGGAGCATATCGAGGACAGTATGGAATTGTCTTCCATTAACTGTATATCCGGAAATTTCCTCACCAAGATCAATCTTTTTCATCTGCCTGTTCGTTACACGCGCCTCAGTCGTTGTCGCTTCTGGATTCGATTTTCCTTCATACATGAGCACTTCTGCAAAATATGCAGGGGATGAATAAAGTCCTTTCTCAGCACGTTTTGAAACAATGATTCCCTTGGCTTTGTTCGCATCAAATACACTATAGCTGTCCCGATAATCATCTACGATTGACGCCGTGCATGAGGACAACACACCAAATGCAATTATGGATACGATTAAATGGATTATTTTATCTCCCATCGGACACATCACCTTCTAAATTTGATTGTAAAGACTTAACTAAGAGGTGTCCATATAACTCTTGACCAGAATGTATGAAGCCCCGATATAATTCAAGGTGTTACCTTCCAATAGCAGGCAGTTGCCCAATACACTTTAATTGAAAAATCCTCCACCAATAATAGTTGGAGGAGGATTTCAATCAAGTTGGAACGATCACATCGTTACTTGTGTATTCATATGGCCGCTGTCTTCTTTACGCTGTTTTTGGATAAACCAAATGCCAACCAGGATAGCCGCGCCGACAAAGTCGCTTATCGTTTCGGGGAAAATCATCATGAGCCCGCCGGCAAAAAGGGCAATCCGCTCCCACATGAATGAATTTCGGGCGTAAAACCCAACGACTGCACTGCTGACACCTGCCATGCCGATCAGGGAGGTTACGATCGCAAAAATAAGAGCCAAAGGCGTTACATCCACCAGAACCAAAATTGGATTGTAAATAAAAATGTACGGAACGATGAAAGCCGCTATGGCAAGTTTTACTGCGATAACACCTGTCTTGAACGGATTGGCCCGGGCAATTCCCGCCCCCGCATAAGCTGCCAAGCAAACAGGCGGAGTGATATCCGCTACAATTCCAAAATAGAAAACAAACATATGAACTGCAATCGGCGCCAGGCCAAACTCATTGATAAGCGCAGGGGCTGCAACTGTTGCTGTTACCACATAGTTCGCCGTAGTCGGCAGACCCATTCCAAGGATGAGACAGGCGATCATTGTAAAAATAAGTGCCAATATCAGGTAGCCGCCGGACAAAGCGATAATCCCGGAAGCAAACTTCGCCCCCAGCCCTGTAATACTGACAACCCCGGCGATGATCCCGGCAGTGGCTACCGCGGCGATAACAGGAAGTGCCACTCTTGCCCCTTGCTCCAACACATCGATAAGTTGCCTAAAGGACAAACGGGTGTCCTTTCTGACCAGGCTTACAATAAATACCGAAACAATCCCCAATAGCGCAGCACGCTGTGGAGTGAACCCTGAAAGGATTGTACCAATCATTATGACGACAGGAAGAAGCATGAAGCCGTTCTTCAGCATCAGGTCCTTGAAAACAGGAAGCTGGGCTTTGGGCAGGCCGAAAATTCCCAGCCTTTTTGCTTCATAATGGGTGCCGATAAAGATTCCCGTAAAATATAAAACAGCAGGGATAGCGGCAGCCAACATGATAGTAGAGTATGGCACCCCTAAATATTCCATCATAATAAAAGCGGCTGCTCCCATGATCGGCGGCATAATTTGGCCACCTGTTGAAGCGGAGGCTTCTGTGGCTCCCGCAAATTCCGGCCTGAATCCGGACTTTTTCATCATCGGAATGGTGAACGACCCTGAAGCGACCGTATTTCCTACGGAACTTCCCGAAACCATGCCTTGCAACGCGCTCGCAACAACTGCCGTCTTTGCCGTACCTCCAGTAAAACGCCCAGTGAGTGAAAAGGCCAAGTCATTGAAAAACTGTCCAATTTTCGTGTGAACAAGCATGACACCAAAAAACAGGAACAGAAATATAAATTTAGCGGAAATCTGGACTGGCGTGCCGAAGACGCCACTTTCCTGATACCAGAGGTTCGGAGCGATCCTGTCAACAGAAAAACCGGGATGCGACAAGATAGTCGTTGGGATATGCTTTCCAAAAATGGCGTATACGATCGTGATGCTCGCCACAACAACAATCGGAACCCCTACTGTTCTGCGGGTCGCTTCTAAAACGAGCAGGATCCCTACGATGGATATGATGATATCAATCGTGCTATATCCAGTGATCCTGCTTTTAAGGATCGAGTCAAAGAAGAAAATTTTATGGTAGGTTACGTACATCGCGGTGAAGGCCAGTACGACATCATACCAGGGAACTTTCTTTTGGATTTTATACCATCCTTTTTTCGCCGGAAAAAGCAAAAAAATAATTCCTAAAGCTGTGCCGAGATGGATCGCCCCCTGCTTTTGAGAGGGCAATGTTCCAAAATAACCCGTATATAAATGGAATACCGTCAAGGAGACTCCTAAAAGCGTAACGACCCATGCCCATTTTCCGATTGAAGTCCTGAACTGATTCTCTCTGTCATACTTCTCAAGTATTTCCTGTGCATCCAGATGTTCTTTCTCCTTCATATAGACACCTCTCTTCGAGTCTTCCGTTTAAAGAGGAGAAAGGGATGACGGCCTGTACAATCATCCCTTTCTCCATCATTTTTATTTCAGGTCATCCAAACTCTTGATTCCTGTTTTTTCACGCGTAACGATTTGGATTACTTCCGGGTATATGTGACCGATAAATGCCGCATTCTTTACTTCAGCACCTTCAAAATCCCCTTCGCCATTAAGAGCAGCAAGCGCCGGCACGTGAACGGACATTCCGAGGTCCATGTTGCCATCCCGGATACTTGCAAGGTTTTCAATGGAAGCCCCGGTTTCTGTGTTCGTTACGTTAACGCCGTCAATATGCTTATTCCAAATATTGGCCATTTCTCCCCCAAGCGGATAATAAGTTCCGCCCTGGCTTCCCGTACCAAGGATCAACTCACTTTTTCGATCTTTCTTATCAGCCTTAAGTTCTGCTACGGGATTATCGACAGTAAGGCCCTGCTCTTCATAATATTTTTTAGCACCTGGATGGATAGGAAGCCCTTCCGCTCCATTCAATGCATTTTCAAGTGTCATTTGTTTTGCTTGGTCATGCGTGTTTTCGCTCGCATTTTCAATCATGATCTTGGCAAGTTCATATCCAAGTTCTTCATCGATTGTATCCGTGTTCCCCATCAAAACAGCGTACGCGGTGACTGTCTCGACGTCGGAATCAAGAAAATCATACGTATCTTGCGGGATCGTATAGCGTTTATATCCACTGTTTTCTTCGATATGCTTAATAGCTTCATCTGAAAGCCCTAGCATTTTCACATCGCCCGCAGAAGCCTGTAAGCTCTCAATGCTTCCGGCCGGCAAGCCAAGTACCCCTATAGAAACTTCAATATTCCCATCTTGGACACCGTCAGCGGCATCTCCAAAACCTTCCTGATAGTCCTCATAATCCCCTTCTTCAATACCGTAAGCATCCAAGATCAGCTTTGAAACTGAATTCGTTTCACTCGCCGGCGGGCCGATTGCTATTTTTTTCTTTCCTCCACTGCCACCGCCGCCATCTCCGCTTGTTCCGCCGCTGCATGCCGCGAGCACAGAAGCGAACAAAAATAAGACCGCCATGAAGGCAAACTTTTTTCGTATAAACATCCATATTCCCCCTTCAAACAACTTTATATATTTCCAATCAATTGATACCGCTTTCAAGTTATTCATAAAAAAGATAATTTATGTACTTTTATAGTTTGAATGTTAACTATCTTGAGTTATAGAAAGTTTTATTAGAATATAGTATATCAAAAGTATATTCACACTTCAATAAAATATTCAGAAATTTTACTTTAGTTATTAAACTTTAAATTTAAGAAAAGCGCAAGCGACTTAGAAAGTTTTGGGGGGTCTCATTAATTTGTTAATAGTTACAATACGGCCAATTAACATGTTGCAAATTATTAGAATTGGTTATACAATTGATAAGAATATGTAATATCATTTGTAGAAAAGAGGCGATTCCTGTGGAAGGACAGACGATGTTAAACAAATCAGCCACAGTCAACCATTCCCGGTTGTTATGGGGCGTTGTTGTTTTTTTCGTTGTAGCGGCGATTGGTTTGTACTGGTCCAAATGGAACCCTTATTATCACAAGGCATTTACCGCCGCAAACGAGCACAGTATCGGTGCCTCGATTATTTCCGGGGAAGCGGCAACAGCAGCCGCCCCTTCATGGCATACTGCATGGGAATATTGCCTCGTTTATTTTAAAGCGATTTGGAAAGCCTTCATCGTAGGCATTATTTTGGCTTCGCTGGTACAAGTTTTGGTGCCCCGCGACTGGATTCGGCGTGTATTGGGCAAAACTTCTTACGGCAGTACACTAATAGCGGGCTTATCCTCCCTTCCAGGCATGATGTGTACATGTTGTGCCGCTCCAGTGGTAGTTGGACTTCGCAACCAGTCTAGTTCGGTCGGTGCTGCTGTCGCGTTTTGGTTCGGTAATACAGCATTAAATCCTGCCGTACTGATTTTTATGTTTTTTGTTCTGGGGTGGAAGTTTACCGTCTTGCGTCTATTGTTCGGAATTATTTTGGTGTTTGGCGTTAGCTATCTAGCCAATCGTTTTGTCAAGGAAAATGCAAATGCGGCGGCATTCGACAAAAATGTCGTGGAACCACTTCCCGTTCAGGAAGGTAGCTTATGGACACGTTGGGTGAAAAGCCTGGGAACAATGTCTGTTAGCTTGATCCCTGCATACATTTTAACCGTTTTGACTCTTGGCGCTTTTCGGGCCTGGTTGTTTCCCGCCATTGGCGACCAGTGGGGCAACAGCCTATTGGTGATTATCGGCTTTGCAATAGTTGGAACATTATTTGTCATCCCCACAGCGGCGGAAATACCGATTATTCAAACCATGATGTCTTTTGGTCTTGGCGGCGGCCCGGCAGCCGCGCTACTGATAACTCTGCCTGTGATCAGCCTTCCTTCCATGCTGATGGTCGGACGCAGCTTAACTTGGCGTGTTATTGCTTTTCTTGCTGCCAGCGTTGCTGTAGTAGGAGTTATTGCAGGGTTAATCGGACGGTTCGTTTTATAAAAAAGTATAAGAACGGTCTGAAGGGGCTGTCCAGAAAGTCATTTTTTTGACTTTTGGACACCCCCTTTCATGTTCTAAAACCTTGATATATCAGCATTTTTAAAGTATTAGGGGATTTCCACTTTTCGGACAGCCCCCTTTTGAATATAGAATTAGTACTTAACCTAATCATCTTTCCTATAAAACGCCCGATTTTCCGCCATCGATATTAACAGCCGTTCCCGTTACATAAGAAGCCGCTTCTGAAACTAAAAATGTTATGACCTTTGCAGCTTCCTCCGCTTTCCCTATTCTTCCGAGTGGGATTTGGTGACGCGGGTCTTTTTCATATTGTTCCCAGTTAAGTTCCGGTGCTTCCCTTTTCCACCTTTTCTCAATTTGATGACTTCTGATCAATCCAATACATACCGTGTTTACCCGTATGTTATCTTCTCCAAGGTCTTTGCTCATAGCTTTCGTAAGTGCCAGGCCTGCAGCCCGGCTCACGCTGGTTGGCAAAGAAGATTCAGGCGGCGTTTTTCCAATGGCTGCCGTCACATTAATGATGGACCCTCCGCTTTTTTTCATATAAGGGACGGCTTGCCGTGAACAGTGGATTGCGCCAAACAGCTTTAAATCAAGATCCTGCTGCCAACTCTTAGGCTCCACGTGTTCGAACGGTGCAGCAGAGGAAGTACCGGCATTATTCACCAAAATATCCAACTTACCAAAATGTTTGACTGTTTGTTTCACTATCCGCTTACAATCTTCTTGTTTTGTAACATCCGCTTGGATAGGCAGCACTTCGGTCCCCGTTTCCTTTCTGATAAAATTTGCAGATGCTTCCAAATGTTTCTCATTTCTTGCACAAATGGAAACCTTCACCCCTTCGTATGCTAACTGCAATGCTGTTTCCAATCCTATGCCTTTGCTTCCTCCCGTTATTAACGCGACCTTTCCCTTTAATCCGAGGTCCATTGAAGAAAACTCCTTTCACGTTTATATAAAGAACGGTTCTTCCGTTGAAAGGAAGAACCTAAGTCTCTCTTCACCTTATGAATGAGTGCCGCCGAAAACTTTTCCAACTCCATGTATTTTTTCAATGATCAATATCAGAATCACTGAGATGAAAATAACTACACTGGAAACAGACGCTACGATTGGATTGTATGCATCCTGCATGTGTGAAAAAATCTCGATTGGCAAAGTTCGCATGTCTGGTGAAACCATAAATAAAGATACGGTTACGTTATCAAAAGATGTCAGGAATGCAAATAATCCTCCTGAAATAATCGCAGGGCGGATAAGCGGCAAGGTGATTTTCCAGAAAACAGTAAAGGGATTTGCCCCCAAAATGGCCGCAGCCCGCTCGAGATTGTATTCGAATCCACTTAGCCCCGTCAGCACAAGCCTGATGACATAAGGGATACAAATGATGATATGGGATATCAAAAACCCTGTCGGTGTCCCCGCCAGCATCATCGGAGTAAAATAAATAAGCAGTGCAATCCCGAGTACAAGCTGAGGCACACTTAATGGCGCAGTCAGAAGTGCTGTGATAAAAGCCTTTCCGGGTATCTCGTACTTGGCAATGGCAAGTGCGCCGAGCGTACCGAACAGGACTGAAAAAAAGGCAGCCAACAGGGCAAACTGAAAACTGTTTGCCATCGCTTCAATAAACTCAGGCCTTTCCCAAATCTTTGTATACCACTGGAAAGAAAATCCCTCCGGCGGAAAGCTTGGATAACTGGCGCTCGTAAAGGAAGCGGGTATCACAACAATTAACGGGATCAGTATATAGATAATCGCCAATATTGCCACTCCCGTGCGAAGTTTTCCGATCATATTCATTACCGGAACACCTCCCTGAACTTGCTGACTTCAAAACCACGTGAAAATAACGTAACTGTAATTAGGGTCGTTGCCAAAAGAACATAAGATATGGCGGAACCAAACGTCCAGCGAAGCAAATTATTGATCTGGTCATACGCCACCACCGGCATTACAGGTACATTCGCGCCGCCCATCAAAGCCGGCGTTACATATGCGCTCATGGATAGACTGAATACAAGTACGCATCCGGACACAATCCCCGGAAGACTCAGCGGCAAAGTGATGGAAAAAAAGCTGCGAAGCGGACTTGCTCCCAGGATAGAGCCTGCTTTTTCCAATGAAGGATCAATATTATAAAGGCTTGTCGCAATCGATAAAATCATAAAGGGCAAGTAGGCATTAGAAAGCCCTATCACAACTCCCAGTTCTGAAAACAGGAGTTTAAGCGGTGCTTTAATAATTCCTAAAGTCATCAGCATTTCATTGATTGTACCGTTGGGCAATAATAGGAGATACCAGCCAAAGTTCCGGACCACTATACTGACCAATAGCGGCGAGACAACGAGCAAAGCGATGAACCCGCGGACTTTCGGCGAGCTTTTCGCCATCATCAATGCAACCGGATATCCCAAAAGCAAGGATACTATAACAGTATACAGGCTTACTTTTACCGTCAGCCAAAGAGATGACATATAGTAACTGTCCGTAAAGAATTGTATATAGTTCTGCAGACTGAAGGCGGCACCTTCTCCTCCTATACTGTCTGTGGTGATAAAGCTCAAATAAAGAATATACAGCATAGGTACGACAAAAAAACCAAAAATAAACAAAAGGATTGGCAAAAGGAGGAGAACTCCCGGTGTCCAACTTTTTCTTTTTTTTCTTTTGGGCTCTTTTTGCTGTTTCGACTGACCAGAAGGGCGCTGTTCTATTTCTTGATTAACATCAAGTTTGCTGGGCTCCATCCGACAAACACCTCACTTCCTGCCTGCCAAGCAGAATCAAAGGCAGCCGTATTAATTTGCAATGGCTTGCCCATTAGCGATACATCTAATTCCCATGTTGTACCCAGATAGTTTATTTGGGTTATTTCCGCTTTATGGACATTAAGGGAAGGATCAAAAGAATCTTGTGACGACCCGACTTGGATTTTTTCCGGCCGGATATAGAGCCTTACCTCATCGCCAGGCTTGCAAGTCTTGTCATCGCCCATGATATTATCGACATCAACCTTTGTTATTTGTTCTCCCATTTTTACTGTGATTTTTTGATTGTCTATCGAAACTACCTTTCCATCAAAACTATTGGATTTCCCAATGAACCGGAAGACAAATTCCGTTTTCGGATGATTATAGATGGATGTCGGTGAACTGATTTGTTCAATTTTCCCTGCATTCATGACTACCACTCTGTCTGACATTGAAAGAGCTTCTTCCTGATCATGTGTTACGAAAATAGTCGTAACTCCGATTTCATTTTGCAAGCGTTTGATCTCGGCACGCAGTTCATGGCGCAATTTTGCATCCAAGTTGGAAAGGGGCTCATCCAGCAAGAGAAGTTCGGGCTCTACTACAAGTGCGCGGGCAATGGCAACGCGCTGGCGCTGCCCCCCGGATAATTCCCGGGGGTAACGGTCTTCGAGGCCAGACATTTTTACAAGTTCAAGGGCTTGCGAAATTTTCTCTTTCTTTTTTGATTTTTCAACTTTGCGCAGTTTTAGACCGAAATCAAGATTGTCATAGACTGTCATATGAGGAAACAATGAATAGGTTTGGAACACCATGCCCAAATCACGCTTGTATGGCGGTACATTTGTGACTTTTTTACCTTTTATATAGACATCGCCTTCATCTGCATCCAGAAAGCCGGCGATAAGATTTAAGGTGGTTGACTTTCCGCAGCCGGAAGGCCCAAGCAGTGTGAGCAATTCCCCTTTTTTCACTTCAAGATTAATATTATCCAGTACAGTATTAGAACCAAATCTCTTAACAGCACCTTTAATCTCTACGTCATTTTTAGTTTGCATCAGCTGAGACTCCCTTCTTACGATGTTTATTTAAGAAGTTTTCCAAGTTCAGGAGTTACTTCTTTTGACCATCTATCCGTCCATTCAGCGCGAATTTCGGCAAATTTCGCAAAATCAGGCTTGAACGTTTTATCTGTTTCTTTAAGGCCTATGGATTCCTCATATTTTTCAGGAAGTTTCATGCCATTGACTACCGGATAGAATCCTTTGTCGGAAATTAATTCTTGTGATTCCTCACTAATTAAATAATTGATAAAATCAATTGCCTCCTTCTCACGAGGAGTGTTTTTTACTAAAGAGGCACTAAAGGCTTGAAGCGGCACTCCTTCTTTCGGCACTGCTATTTTAATCGGAACACCGGATAGGGCCAGTTCTCCCACAGCATAACTTCCCATAACCGTTACATCAGCCGCCCCCTGCTGGATTGCCGGCATCATTTGAGTGGAGTTTTTATAGAATGTGCTGGAATAGCCCGCAAGTTCTTTGGCTTTTTCCAATCCTGGTTCCATATTGTCCGTACTGCCTCCATTTGCCATGGCCAACGCGTTAAGAGTATTGAATCCCCAGTCATTATTGATATCAGAAAATGCAGTTTTCCCTTTATACTCAGGACGAATTAGATCGTTCCATGATTCAATCGGTTCCAGCCCGTTTTTTTCAAAAGTCTCGGTATTATAAGCCGGAGTAATTACAAGTCCAAAGACAGGAGCTGCTGCTTTATCCACTGCAATGAAATCGGGATTAATATTTTTCATATTAGGTACATTTGACTCATCAATAGTCTCTGACAGTCCTTTATCCAATGCCCGCTGAACATCGACCGGCACATAGATGGCTATGTCAATTTGGGGAGCATCTTTCTGTAATTCTACTTTTGACAAAATCTCACCAGAAAGTCCTGCAACATAATTAATTTTAATGCCAGTTTCTTTTTCATATTTAGGGGCAATGACATCACGTACAGTTCGTTCAATTACGCCCCCATTTCCCGCAACTGTTAATTCTTTAGCTCCACCTTTGCCCTTCGACTTCGCCCCTTCTCCCGGTTTTTGTGGAGTAGGTGCGGAAGCGCAGCCTGCAAGTGCGACTAACATCAATACAATAAATACAGTAAATAGCTTTCTCATTTTTTATTGGCCTCCTTGTTTACTTTCACTTTCAGTAGTTTCTTTTTTCTGAAAATACTTTTTGGCGCCAGGATGATAATCAACCGGAAATTCCACTTTCGCCTCTGCCACTGGGATGTCTTGAGCAGCCGAGTGAGTTTTTTGCAATTCAGGCAAAT
Organism: Siminovitchia fortis; assembly: GCF_003605365.2. Lineage (GTDB taxonomy): Bacteria > Bacillota > Bacilli > Bacillales > Bacillaceae_C > Siminovitchia > Siminovitchia fortis. The sequence goes on along the minus strand of NZ_QYTU02000020.1, from coordinate 7,150 downwards.
GAGTATCCAGACTGCTTACAAGTTGATAGGCCTGTTTCTCCGACAAATCTTTATGTGTCAAAAGAACATTTTTGACAGAAATCGTTTGTATACTTTCGTCCATGCCTTCATACGTGCCCAATGGTATCTCTTTGATTGTATAAATGCCAAACTCCTTATTTAGGTTGGACACCATGGCCTCAGGAATCGGAATAAGCGATATCGGCATCTGCGAAGCAAGCGTGGTAATCTCCGGATTGGGTAAGCCTGAAGAAAAGAATGCAGCATCAATTGTCCCATTCCTTAGTGCGTCTGCCGATTGCGTAAACGTGAGAAATTGTTTTTCCACTTTATTGCCGTCCAACCCAAAAATGGAAAGGGTCCGCTCTGCAGTGAGTTTTGTTCCGCTTCCATCCGGACCTACACTGATCCGCTTGCCTTCGAGATCTTTAAATGAAGTGATACCACTGTGCTTCAGGGTAACGATATGGATATAATTAGAATAAAGTTCAGTTAGCACCTTTAGGTTTTGAATAGAATCATCTTCTTCCATTTCACTGAGTACATCCACAGTAGCAAAACCAAGATCAGCCTCTTTCTTACTAATCAGCTCTATATTTTGGAAAGAAGCATTTGTCACCTGTGCGGCCGTAGCCACCCCATCGTGTTTTTCATAAATAGCGGCGATTGCCTGCCCAAGCGAATAGTAGACTCCTGACATATCTCCTGTAGCTATGACCAGAACATCCTTACCTTGGTTGGATGGATATTCCGAGAGCGGATGGACCAGAGCAGGAGAAGGAATTTCCTGCTTCTCTTCCACAGCTGTGCATCCTGCTAATATCAAGAATATAAACAGGAATCCTGTGAAGAGTAGTCGTTTTTCCATTGTAAGTCTCCTTCCTTGCAAAAAATTAATGCAATTTGTATGCCAACAGCTAAATGTAAGCACTTACAGCATATTTTTATTTTTTTCGATAAATAAAGCGGCAAAATTCGCCGGTAGACCGGCTATTTTTGCCGCTTTGTTGTTTTTTAAAGCCTTTTCGGAGATTTTGTCCATTAAAAGGTCGATTCATTAGTCTTTTCATTCTATAAAAAATTTTCATACTTCCACTTTATCTTTTTCTATACCGAATGATTTTATTTTATCCCTCAGACTTCTCTCAGAAATCTTTAGAGCCTGAGCTGTTTTTTGGCGATGCCATCCAAAATGATCGAGTGTTGCTGCAATGACTTTCTTTTCCACTTCCGACATTGGAACGCCTACAGGTACTTTCAGAAAATTTCCGTTGCCATCCATTTCAGATGAAGATAGGATTGGCTGCTGTTCCTGTACGTTCCTTGGTAAATCCGTATCATTAATCACGTCTCCGGAAGATAACGCAACTGCATACTCAATAATGTTTTCAAGTTCACGCACATTTCCAGGGTAGCTGTACTCTTGAAGGATGCGGCGGGCAGATGCAGATAACGATTTCTTTTCCAGGCTCATTTCCTGACAGTATTTTTCGATAAAATGGTTGATCAAAAGCGGCAAATCTTCTTTCCTGTCCCTTAATGCCGGCATGACAATAGGTATGACATTCAGCCTGAAGTACAAATCTTCCCTGAACTTCCCTTCCTTCACCATCTGTTCCAATTTTTTATTTGTAGCACAAACAATACGCACATCGAGTGATATTTTTGTATTCGATCCCAGCGGGGTAACCTCGCGCTCCTGTAAAACGCGCAGCAATTTCGCCTGGAGGGATAGCGGCATTTCACTCACTTCATCCAAAAACAGTGTCCCGCCATTAGCTGCTACCCATTTTCCTTCCTTTCTCTCTGTTGCCCCCGTAAAAGCTCCTTTTTCGTATCCGAACAGCTCCGACTCCAGTAACGTTTCCGGTATTGCTGCACAGTTTACAATTTGCAGCGGGCCATTTTTCCTTTTTCCGGAATTATGGATACTTCTGGCCACTAACTCTTTTCCTGTTCCGCTTTCACCTAAAATAAGAACATTTGAATCTATATTTTTTATGCGTTTAATCATGGAGAAGACATGACTCATCGCTTTGCTCTTGCCAATAAAATTCTCAAAGCCGATTCTCTGTTCCAATTCTTTATGAAGCGTCTCCAGCTTGGAAGACATTTTTGTAAATTCAACCGCTCTCATCAATAGAAGATAAAGCTCATCCATATTGATCGGCTTTTCAATATAGTAATACGCCCCCCTCTTGATTGCCTCAATGGAAGATTCTATCGAGGCATACGCAGTCATCATGATGACTGTAAGCGAAGGAGCTTCTTTTTTTATGTTCAATAAAACGTCCAACCCATTTACACTTCCAATGCGCATATCGAGCAAGACGATATCTATTGGCTCCTTCTTAACGATTTGAAGGCCTTTTTCGGGATCCGTAGTCGTTGTAATGCGATAATCATCCTCGAGTGCAAAGGTTAAGGACGCGCAAATCGCCTGCTCATCATCAATAACCAAAACATGCGGTTTCAACTTTTATCTCCTCCGGTTTCGTACAATGGTAATAAGATCGTAAACACCGTTCCCTGAGAAGGCTGGCTTTCTACATGAATATCTCCATTATTCTCTTTTATAAGGTTATAGGATAAGGTGAGTCCCAAGCCTACTCCTTTTTCCTTGCTTGTATAGAAAGGCTCGAAAATCCGCGTCAAATCTTCCTCATTGATTCCTTTTCCTGTATCACTGATAGTGATCTTCCCGTAATTCGCATCTTCCATTTCCATCCCAATGACGATCCTTTTTTCAGTAGACTCCTCTACCGCATCGATTGCATTTAATATCAGGTTGAGTATCACCTGGCGAATTTGTTGAGGGTCAATATAAAATACAAGTTTTTCGTCAATCGACTTTTCAAGAATAATCCCCTTTTTATCCACTGTGACCTGAAGAAACTTTATCAATGAGGCCAGTTCGGGTGCTGTATAACGCTGTTTATTAGAGGGTCGCGGACGTGCATATTCGACCAGATCGGTTACAATCGTATTGAGCCTGTTCACTTCCGCCGGAAGATGCTCAACAATCAAATCCCTGAATTCCGGCCGATCATATTTCTTTGGCAGCATATCTATAAACGTTTTTATGGATGTGAGCGGATTTCGGATTTCATGGGCCACACCGGCAACCAACTGTCCAAGGGCATGCAGCTTTTCTTGTGTAATCAGCTTTTGCTGAAGCTTCATTTTCTCCGTTTCATCATTCATTGCGAGAATATAACCAGTCAGTTTCATTTGGGAATCATACATCCGCAGTATGCGGTAGTAAATGACCTTCTTTTGGCCGTTTCTTCCTGTTTCAACTTCAATCGTTTCAGCTGTCTCTTCCTGCAGCGTATCTTTTACATCATATACCCGGAGAAGTTTGTTTAAAAGCGAGGAAGAATGCTGAATATCATTCAATTCACCATCAGCTTGGCTAAGGATGTCCAAAGCCCTAGAGTTCCAACTTTTAATCGTAAAATCAAGCCCGAATGTAACAATACCTGTATCAATATTATTTAATATCTGATCTTTAAAAACATTGCTATCGGCAATTTCTTGCCGCTGTTTTTTCAGATTCTCATTTAATAGCCTAAGTGCATGGGTCTGTTTACTGACAGCTTTTTTCAGCCTCTGGTTCCATATATAGATAATCAGAAGGACAAGGGCCACTACTGATAGTACGATGGAAAGAAAAAAAACAAATTGCTTTAACCTGATAATTTCCGCTTCAGATTTCGGCCTTAACCATCCATCGACCAACGGGTTCAATTCATCTCTCGCTTTTAAGGTCGTGAGTGTCTGATTTATTTGCCGAAGCAGATCTTCATTGCCTTTTTTTACAGCAATAGAATAGTCGGCAGGTTCAATAACTTCATCAAGGATAACAAAACCGTCTTCCTGTTCAATATGCTTCAGATAAAAACTGGCCGTCCATTTATTACCGATGAAAACATCTGCTTTTTCATTGACGAGAGTAAGGAGACCGGCATATTGGTTTGTCACAATTGTCAGATCTGTGTTTCGCATGTTTTGCAGAGTGGCGAGCACCGGCGAATTATTCTCAATTACGATATGGGAATCACGAATATCAGAGATTTTTTTGATGCTTTCTTTCTTCTCTTTTGGAATGATCAGGGAATATGACATCATAAAATATGGGTCAGAAAAATCAAACCAGCTTTCATTTTCCGCATTATAAGAAATCCCGGCGATTGCATCGATTTTTCCATCCTTCAGGGCTTTTTTTGCATCTTCTATACTCATCGGGATATATTCAAACTCCAGCCCATTCTCTTCCGATATTTTTTCCATTATATCAATGCTCATTCCGGCCAATGCCCTGTCTTCTTTCATATAGGAAAAAGGAGGAAGCGCCCATTCTCCGGCAATTTTATAGGTTTTTTTATCGGCAAATGCCGCGGGAGAGTATACGGATGTCCCTTGTATCAACAAAAAAAGGATAAACAAAAAAGAAATTTTGAAATATCTTTTTCCTATTTTCCCCACTCCCCTTTTCTATAAAATTACCCATTTACTAGTCTATAATACTAGATTGGCCAGCATGGCGAAAGCGGCAAAAAATAGGGTGATTCTGTCGGTATATGACAATCCCCCCGGCGATCAGAGTGAACCACGCAGGGGGGGCCATTTGAATTGAAAACTAAGTTGAATAGATATATAGAGGCAAAATCGACCATGTTGATATGGACGATTGAGGGGCCGCTCCAAGGGTAAAAAAAAGCGCCCCTAAAAGGGCACATAGTGTTTAGGAAAATTACAATCATACATTCGCATAGGAGTGGACCAATCCTTTTACCAGCAGAGCAAAGGTTGCCATATCTCCTACCAAGTAAGTTTCTTTCACATTGGCAGGACGTACTTCTCCATACCGATTAATCCAACAAGATTTAATGCCGAGCTCGGAAGCAGGAATCACATCATATTTAAAACCGAAACCTGCATGCAGGATTTCTGATTTATCAAGACCCAGTTTTTCAAGGGCTAAATGAAAACCGTCATGATTTGGTTTATAGGCACCTGCCTGTTCGGCAGTAACGATTGCGTCGAATTCAACACCCAGATGCTTGACTGTTTCATCGATAATGGCGTCATCCGTATTTGTAATGAGTGCAATCTTTGTATATTTCTTTAATTCTTTTAAAGCCTCTACAGTATCCGGGAATGGTTTCCAGCTCCCCATTGACTCTGAAAAGTTTATTACATCTTCCGTACTGAAAGGATACCCATAATCTCTGAACGCCATTGGTAAAGTATTTCTAAGAACCTCTTTATAAGGCCGGTATTTTTCCTGAATATACTCAAATTGAATGTTTTCCCAATGCCGCTGGAGGGCAACTACATCCGCATTGTTTATACCGTTCTTTAATAAAATACTTTTAAATACTTTCTGAATTTCACCCTCCCAATCAATTAAAGTTCCGAAGCAGTCAAAAGTTACAGCTTTTGGTGCAGTCATTAAAATTCCTCCTTGTCTTTTATAAGTTTTTTCCGCTGTGCGGTAAATACAGCAAAGACCTCTACACTTTTTAAGTATAGAGGCAAATGAAAGAGGCTTCTTTTCTATTTTCAAGGTGTTTTTAGCCATTTTTATGCTTTTGCCGATATTCCTTTGGAGTCATGTTAAAGTGATTGATAAATAATCTATTAAGCGAGCTTGCATGATTATAACCCACTTCCACTGCGATTTCCAAAATTGAAAAATCTGTCTCCTTAAGCAGTGTCTTTGCCTTCGCAAGTCGAAGCTGTTGGATATATTTGCTTGGCAGCATGCCAAACTTATCCTTGAACCACTCGGAATAATAAGATGGATGGAAGTTTTCAATCTCAGCAAGTTCCGTTAGTTCAATCTTATCGCAGTAATACTGATGTATATAATTTAGGGAGTCGTATTCATGGCTTTTTGGAAATAGAAAATCTGACGCATATTGTATTAATCTCTCTACTCTATAATCACTGCTGTCATTATCTTTCATTTCATCCAGCAGTAAAAAACGAATGGACTCCCACTTTTTATTTATCGGCAAATATTGGTCATGCAGGCCATATCCTTGAAATTTTACAGGGATTCTTGATTTAGGAATGTCTAATACAAAAATTTCATTCCTGTCATCTGCGTAAAAAGTATGTGTACTGGAAGGTGTTAAGAAAAATAGATGATCTGGTTTTAAGATAGTTTTCATTTTCTCTGTTTCAATATGCATAGAACCTTGGAGCGGCAATAGCAGTTGGAAATAATCATGGCTATGTGTGTTTTTGACATTTGAATAAGTTCTTTTTTCATAAATGATGCTATTCATTGATTTTTCATCACTCCTCCCTGTTCCATATACTTTTTTTAATAAGTTCAATCTATTGATGAAAAAACCCTTTTTTCTCTTTTTACATTTTAATGACACAATAATGGGATAAACTTATGTTTGATCATTCCTGGTCATAATCGACACCTTATTTGCACTTCAGCCTATTATTTTTTCAGCTGCATACGCTACACAACGCAGCTTTTCATTTTCATAATGATAATCGATATAATCCCCCGGATTTTCCGTATATCCGATCATTTCATTTTCAATCAAAGTAAATCCGCCGCTTGAAAGATTGTTTCTGAGAAAGCTTGATTGAAGATTTTCTGGGTGTCCATTGGGATAAAGCTCCCGCAGCCTTTTATAAGATTGGCCGTGCGCATCGTAAAAGGCAGTATAGCCGAAAATCTCGGTATCCCGCTTAAAATACGGAGCCAATTTTTCCAGCGGCAGCTCATTATTAAACAACGAAAAATCATTGAAAGATAAGACATCAATGACAACATCGATTGATTGATGCTTGAACGGCAGATCCAACTGGCTGTTCACAATATAAATGACGTTCAAATCAGGATTGAAGTGTTCAATCTTCCTTTTTAATTTCCTCAGCATCTCCACCGTATTTCCGCAAAACACGTAAAGTGCGCTCGGAGATAGGGAATATAGAAGCTTGGGCGGGAATACATATGTCTCTACATTTGTTTCCAATATCACTTTATTTGAATAATCATTCCGCCGCATTCGTTTATAAATCCATTGGTTCCCTTTTTCCAGCAAACTGATGAAGCTCGGCGTAATTTCTTCGATCATTTGCTGATCATATACCTGAATCCGTGACGTAGTTTGTT